>JBJKQU010000067.1:0-119185 GCA_046705025.1 Candidatus Kryptoniota bacterium
ATTTAAAAACATTCAACGCAGAGGACGCAAAGGAGTCGCAAAGCACGCAGAACAACTATATTCTTTCGCGGTCTCTGCGATTATTTGTCTTTGCGAACTTTGCGTTAAATCAAACTGAGCCAGTACCCTATCTTTTCGTGGTTTGTTTCTTCATTTTTACGACAGTAAATTATTGACGAAATTTTACAAATGAGTGACAAATTGGCGCAGATGGATTTTGACAATAGATTGAAAGTATACGTGGAGACGTATGGCTGCCAGATGAATCTCGCGGATACCGAGATAGTTCTGGGGATAATGAGCAAATCGGGATATTCTCCGACACAGACGATGCACGACGCTGACGTAGTTCTTTTGAACACCTGCAGCGTCCGGGAGCACGCGGAAGAGAAGATAAAGCAGAGGCTGGTCAACATAAGAAATCAGAAGAAAAGCAAACCTAACCTGGTCGTCGGAGTCCTTGGATGTATGGCTGAACGACTCCGCTCCAACCTGCTTGACGACCGGAAGGTGGACATCGTGGTCGGCCCGGACGAGTACAGAAGACTGCCGCAGCTTCTGGAGGGTGCGCTCTCCGGAATGCAGGGAATCGGTGTCAGGCTTTCCCGAACCGAGACTTACGACGATATTGTACCGTTCAGGGCGGAGGGGATCTCAGCCTGGATTTCTGTCATGCGCGGTTGCGACAAGTTCTGCACTTTCTGCATCGTCCCTTTTACAAGGGGGCGCGAACGCAGCCGAACACTGTCGGGCGTCGTGAGCGAAGTCGAGCAACTGGTCAGGCAGGGTATACGTGAAGTGACGCTGCTCGGCCAGAATGTGAACTCATACAGAGACGGCGGTATTGACTTCGCTGACCTTCTTGCCGCTGTTGCTGAAGTCGATCCGGCCCTGCGTGTCAGATTCACAACCTCCCATCCGCAAGACCTGTCCGACAAGCTCATAGACACGATCGCGAGCTACGATAATCTCTGCAAATACATTCATTTGCCTGTGCAGTCCGGATCGAGCCGCGTGCTCGAAGCGATGAACAGGACGTATACCAGAGAGCACTATCTTGACATGGTAGGAAGGATCAGGTCACGGATCCCCGGCGCTGCGCTCTCCACGGATATCATAGCGGGTTTCCCGACTGAAACGGAAGATGAACACAGAGAGACGCTCAGTCTAATGGAAGAAATCAGGTATGACGGTGCATACATGTTCAAGTACTCACCGCGGGAGGGAACCCCGGCCTATAAGATGGGCGATGATGTTCCGGATGATGTCAAAGCAAGGAGATTAAGCGAGATTATTTCTCTTCAACAAAGGGTCTCATATGAAATTAACCGGGGACTTGTCGGGAAAGTTTTCAACGTGCTGGTGGACGGCCCGAGCAGGAAGTCTGAGGCTCAGCTCAGCGGCAGGACCGACACGAACAAGACTGTAGTTTTCTCGAGGGGCTCATCGAAACCCGGTGACGCGGTACAGGTAAGAATCGACAGAGTTTCCATGGCAACATTATTTGGAGAGGTTATCGAAAATTTAGATTGAAATGGATCGGTTGGGCAATCTCTTAGTCGTTTGTGTTATAGCGTCCTGCATTCTGGCGCCCGGTGCCGTTTTCGCGCAACGGTTCACGAGCGAAGGCGGCGCAAATCGTCCGCAGAGCGCCGGCGTTTCAGGTGACCGGAACGCGGAGCAGGCCTACCTGTCCTTGAAGGCGGGAATACTGAACGACGCGAGGAAGTATCTCACCGGGGCAAATCCCTCGGATCCGTTCGCCGTGTTCGTTCGCGCCGCATTGACTCCTGATGCCGCCGAAGCTGCAGACATGTACAAAGAAATCGTTGCCGAGAATCCGGGCACGCCGATAGCGCGGGAAGCCCTTCTGCAGCTCTATAAGTATCACTATGCCGCCGGTGACTACAGGGATGCTCACACGGACTACCTCGAGCTTCGTAAGTTATCACCGACGATGCCGCAGCTTGTCGATCCGCTCGGTTTCGAAGATACGCTTCATCTTCCTCCAACTGTTGCAAAGCCGCAGGCCTCGGGCATAGCGGCCGAGCCGGGTCAACCTTCGTCAGGCGTTCTGTTCACGGTTCAGGTTGGGGCCTTCTCCACCCCGGAGAACGCGCAGAGATTCGTTTCAGATCTGAAGAATAAAGGCGTTTCCGCTGCGGTCTTCACGAAAGTCGATGCCGGCAGGACGCTTTATGCCGTCAGCGCAGGGACCTTCTCAACCCGGGAGGCTGCGGAGGCTTATGCGGCGGAGCTCAAGGGGCGTTCGGTAAATTCCATCGTGGTGCAAAGATGAGGGTAACCGTTCTAGGCTCCGGCTCCGCATTCTCGAGTCCGGAACGACATAACAGCTGCTATCTTGTCGAAGCCGGTGACAACAGGCTGCTGTTGGATTGCGGCTCCGATGCCATGCGTGCTTTGCAGAGCGCAAACATAGATCTGTTTTCGATACAGAAGATATTCATTACCCATATGCACGCGGACCATTGCGGCGGGCTTCCGGCAGTGCTCACGGCAATGCATGTGCTGGAAAGAAAAAGCCCGATTGAAGTCTATGTACCGTTTTCACAGCTCGATTTCGTGAAGATCTGGCTGGAGAACTTCTTCATCTATAATGGAAGAATGTCGTTCGCCGTTTCGCTTCTGCCGCTTAAGGCCGGGGAGCTGGAGCTGCCGAATGCGGTACGATTGGAGTTTCACCGGACTAAGCACCTGGAGAAATATCTTGAAACGTCCCGTGCAGCCGGAATAGATCCCGTGAGCTTTTCGGTTACGGTCAGGGAGGGCGATAGAAAGTTCTTTTTCAGCAGCGATCTCGATTCGCCGGATGAGGCAAAGCCTCACATGAACGGCTCGGTTTCGCTAATCGAGGCGACGCACGCCACCCTTGACCAAATCGCCGAGCTGACAAGGGGAGGCAGCGACGACCTTTTCTTCACGCACATTCCGCAGGAACTGGAGTCCAACGGCGAATGGACGAAGAGGCTCAACTCGGAGTTCGGGATAAGGAACTTGAATACCGTTCGAGACGGTCAGGTCTTGACAATTTGAAGGGAAAAATGACGGCAGAAGAATTTCAGGAGAATTTCGGAATCATAGGCACATCGGCCGCGATGAAAGATGTGGTCGCGACAATAATGAAAGTCGCGCCGACAGAAGTAACGGTCCTGATAGACGGCGAGAGCGGGGTAGGAAAGGAAGTCGTAGCAAGG
This sequence comes from Candidatus Kryptoniota bacterium, assembly GCA_046705025.1. Taxonomy (GTDB): domain Bacteria; phylum Bacteroidota; class Ignavibacteria; order Kryptoniales; family JAKASW01; genus JAKASW01. The sequence continues at coordinate 3,216 of JBJKQU010000067.1, forward strand.
GCGATCCACGGCGCCAGCGAGCGTGCCGGCAGATCGATTGTCGCGGTGAACTGCGGGGCGATTCCTGAAGGCATACTCGAATCGGAATTATTCGGTCACCAGCGCGGGGCGTTCACAGGAGCTGTCGAGTCGCGCAAAGGCTACTTTGAAATAGCCGACGGAGGCACTCTGTTTCTAGATGAAATAGGCGACATGCCTTTGCAGATTCAGGTCAAGCTTTTGCGAGTGATTGAGACCGGGGAGTTCATGAGGGTGGGATCTTCAACTACGCAGAAGTCCGACGTTAGGGTGATCGCCGCGTCTAACAAGTCGCTCGAAGACGAAGTCGCCAAGGGTTATTTCCGTCAGGACCTGTATTTCCGGCTGAGATCCGTGAATATTTATATACCTCCACTGAGAGATCGTCGGGAGGATATCCCCATTTTTGTGGAGAAGTTCTCGCGCGAATTCTGCGAACGGAACAAGATAGATTTCGGTGGGTTTACGTCGGAAGCGGTTGAAATTCTCACCGGGCTCGAATGGCCGGGAAATGTCCGGGAGTTAAGAAATCTAATCGAAAGCATTATAGTCCTGGAGCGAGGCAATCAGGTAGATGCCTCGTCTCTTGAAAAGTATCTCCCGAAGGCAGGTATCTTCTATTCGGCCGACACGAGCGGCAGGTTTCTCCCCGTTCACGTGGATAAAACTCCCGAGGAATCTGAGCGCGAGTTGATTTTGCGGGCGCTATGGGAGATAAAGAATGATATAGTAGACTTGAAATCCATTCTCCAATCCGGCGTTTCGGAGAGGAAGTTGGCACTTCCTGTCCCGCAATATGCTTCCGGACAGCAGGGAAATGAGGAGGTAGCTTCGGACGGGAAGGAGTTGAACCTGGAAGAGATGGAGAAGCGCCTGATAGAAAGCGCGATTAAGAAGTACCACGGGAACAAGCGGATGGCGGCGGAAACACTCGGGATAAGCATGCGTTCTTTGTATCGCAAGCTCCAGCAGTATAAATTGAGGGATGTCTGATGAAATACTGTGCGATTCTGGCGGCCATTGTGACGCTTGCCGGTTGCACCTACTCTTTCCGCGGGGCTTCGCTCCCGCCCGGCGTCCACTCCGTTGCCGTGCAGGTCTTTGACGACAGAAGCGGCTATGGCGATCCTAATCTGAGAACTAATCTGACAAATATGCTGACGCAGAAATTGGTCTCCGATAACACCTATCAAGTTACCAACATGTCCGGCGCTGATGCGGCCGTGATAGGCACAGTGAACAACGTGACGACGGAACCTACTTCTGTTCAGGGAAACCAGCAGGTCGGCAAATGGCGGATCACGATCAATGTGTCGGTGAAGTTTCAGAATCTAAAAACGCAGAAGATCATTTGGACAAAGGATTTCTCCGATTGGGGCGAGTACGATCCCAGTCAGGGCCCTTCAAACAGAGAGGCAGGACTGAGTCAAGCTGAAGACAAATTGACTGATGACATCCTTTTGGCCTTAGTAACGAACTGGTGAACATTCAAGGAGTTAAATCATATGTCAACGGGCGTTGAAAACGCGTTGTTGGTGCTCTACATAGTCGTTCTTAGCTTCCCATTTATTTTTGGGACGAACGGCTTTTTAATGATCTTCTATTACTTCAAATATCGCAATAGAGAGGTGGCCAAACCGGGCGAGCTGAAGGAGCTACCGATAGTGACGGTGCAACTGCCGGTCTATAACGAACTCTATGTCGTGAACCGGGCGATAGACGCAATATGTGCGCTGGATTACCCGAAAGACAAGCTGGAGATCCAGGTGCTGGACGATTCGACCGACGAAACGACGGCTATTATCGGAAGAAAGGTCATGGACAAGTCAGGTGAAGGCTTCAATATCTCTCACGTGCGGCGGGGGAACCGGCAGGGTTACAAGGCCGGCGCGCTCAAGAACGCCCTCCCGCAAGCCAGGGGAGAATACGTGGCCATATTCGATGCCGACTTTATTCCTCGCTCCGATTTTCTGAAGAGGACTCTGCCGTATTTTGCAAACGAGAGAGTCGGATTGGTCCAGACAAGGTGGGAACACATAAACAGCGAGTATTCAATTCTAACCCGGGCCCAGGCCATTGCCCTCGACGGGCACTTCGTGATCGAGCAGCAAGTGCGTAACAAGGCAGGCTTCTTCATAAATTTCAACGGCACCGCGGGCATCTGGCGCCGAAGCTGCATCGAGGATTCCGGCAACTGGGAAGCCGATACGCTGGCAGAGGACCTGGACTTGAGCTATCGCGCCCAGCTGCGGGGCTGGCAGTTTGTTTTCATGAAGGAGTACACTTCCCCCGCTGAGCTGCCGGCTGATGTTAACGGCCTCCGCTCTCAGCAATTCAGATGGACAAAGGGCTCGATTGAAGCGTCAAAGAAATTGCTCCCGAGAGTCTGGAAATCAAAATTGCCGCTCAGAGTCAAGATCCACTCTACAATTCATCTCTCTGCCAGTTTGGTTTACCCGTTTGTCCTTCTTATAGGCATCCTTCAGGTTCCGATCGTGTTTATCAAACACCAGGGGCAGTTCGATGCTACATTCATGCTGATGAGCGGTTTTGTGTTCGCCTTCTTCGGATCCTTTGTCTTCTACTTATATAGCCAGAAGGATGTGTATAGAGATTGGAGAAGACGCATTTATCTTTTCCCCGTGTTTATGGCGGGAAGCATGGGACTGTCGGTGAACAACACGAAGGCTGTAATTGAAGGTTTAATAAACAAGAAAACGGAGTTCGTCCGTACTCCCAAATACGGTGTCACCGGTAAACAAACCTCGTGGGAGGACAAAAGGTATACTCAGAAGAAGATCAACTGGGTTTCTATCGCGGAAGTCGTTCTTGCATTGTACTGTCTTGCCGGGATTGTAATGTCGATCGCGGATCTTGAGATAGCGGCCGTCCCGTTTCAACTTCTCTATTTCGTCGGCTTCGGGACGATCTCCTATCTTTCGATAAGGCAGGCAATTCTGGCGAGGCGGGCGGCCGTCAGAGCCGTGCCGAGCACCCGGCCAGTCGCGGATCAAGTTATTGAATAGGAGGAGGTTTCCCGGTCGGTGGCGAGCGCCGCGGGTTCGATCGACGGCCGGTCCTGTTAACTCGTGATTGAAATGAATTATCAATATAACGGCGAGGACGTAACACTTCTTCAATATCTCGAAGAGAGGCTGCGGAAGGATCCCGCCTCGACTTTTTTTGCTATGCTCGCATATTTCTACCTCGACATAGACAAAGTCGGTGAGGCGTTGTCTGTGGCTCAGAGGGGAGTAATAGCTCATCCCTCGTATTCCACGGGCCACGCTGTCCTGGCAATGGCTATGATGCGAGCCGGTCTGTACTTCGATGCGAGGAGGGAACTTCAGAAAGCAGACGAACTGCATCCCGGATCGAAGATGATCGAAGAATTGAAGGCGGATCTCGATAAGCAGGAGCAGGCGGACTCAATCGGCAGGAAACTCGCCGAACAATTCCGGAAGAACGTGTCTGCCGGAAGCGATATCATGAAGACTGTCGAACAGACACTAAAGGCCAGTCCACCTAAGAGCACCGACGAAGATGATCTGATACCGGGACTCGATGCGATAATCGGTGAAGAGCTGTCTCCTGTGCAGTCAACACTCGTCAACCCTTTGCGCCCAAAGGAGCGGGGGGAAACCGACGTACAGGAAAACGGTGGCAAACAGTCCGGGAAGACGGAAGAGCCGAGCATAGCCAGAGCGATAATCGACAGGGTCGCGCGCGAATTTTCAAATGAAACCGCCGGGAGTCCTCCCAAGACTGCATCGTCGAGACCCAAGAATATGCACGGCGAGGCCAGCGGGGAAGAGCCGCGTGAGGATGAGAAGGGAAACTTCGAGTTCGACGTCGATATACTCGCGCGGAGACTCGAATCTGCCGGACCGATAAAATCTCCCGCCAGCCCGACGCAGACCGGTGAGGACGAGGGCGGGATCGAATTGACGCCCGAAATCGTCACGGAGACTCTTGCCATGATCTTCGAACAGCAGGGTCAGCTTAATGCGGCCATAGATGCGTATAGTATCCTCGTGAAAAAGAAGCCCGAAAATGAAGAATTCTACAAGAGGAAGATCGCTGAATTGACGTCGAGGAGAGATGAGCAGCACTGAGATTCACGATGGAAAGACAGAGGAGATAGATTTCACTCAGAACTCTTTCGACCCGTCCGACAAGAGCAGATACGTGCGGAGGATGTTCAACAATATCTCGCCCCATTACGATTTCCTCAATCATTTTTTGAGTGCAGGCATCGATCGCTATTGGCGCAAGCAGGCAATAAAGATTTCCCGGCTCAGCGCAGGGAATTCATTCCTCGACATAGCTTGCGGGACAGGCGACCTCTCTATCGAAGCTGCCAGTCTGAATCCATCCAAGATAGTTTCCGTAGACTTTGCCGAGAACATGATCCGGACTTTCAACTCGAAGAAGAACAGGGTGCACCTGGACGGTAGAATTGAGATTGTTCAGGCGAATGCCGAACAACTTCCTTTCTCGGACGGGACATTCGACGTGACGGCGGTCGCTTTCGGCGCAAGGAACTTTGGGAATCTCGAGAAAGGGCTTGCCGAAATGCGGCGTGTGCTCAAGGTCGGTGGAAGGATAGTGGTGCTGGAGTTTTCGAAACCGGGGGCCTTTCCCATAAAGCAGCTGTATTTTTTTTATTTCAAAAAGATATTGCCGTGGCTGGGAAAGATAATCTCCAGAGATCCGGGTGCGTATTCCTACCTGCCGGACTCGGTTTCCGCTTTTCCCGACGGCGAAGCATTCGAGGCCGTGATGAAGGGTACGAATTTCAAAGAGGTCGAATCGGTACCGCTGACGTATGGGATCGCAACGGCTTACTTCGGAGTCAAGTGACAATTTGTCCGAGGTGGCCGCCGGTCGGGTTGCTTGGTTTTTTAGTGCGTCTCATTAGCGGTCAGGTGAATAGAAGAAATGGATGAGCTAGTACAAATAGTAACGAATAATTTTGATGCGATAGCTGAGAAATGGGTCGCTTCGATAAATTCCATCCCGAAGTATTCCGGCAGCACACAGATTCCTTTCTACAGAAGTCAGATCACCGAGCTCCTTCACTGCATCCTCGACCTGCTGAACAATCTCGGAAGTTCCCGTCTTATCAAATTTACCGAGCGGATAGCAAAGCCGCCGTACAACGGCCTTCTCACGCTGACGTCCGTTCATGAGACCTTCCTTCTGGGTGAAGACGCAATCGTCTCTGTGGTTCGGAAGAAGATGCAGAACGAGGACGACATTTTCACGTATTCCCGAAAAGTAGACGGGTGTTTCCACGAGATTATCTATCAATATGCCAATGCATACCAGGCACACCAGAACGAAGTCGGAATTTCGAGGCGCAAAGTAGTAGAGCGTCAGCGCGAGACGCTGCTGCGTTTCACCGACGCCATAGGTTCGGCAAATGCTTATCATGAAGCTCTGGACGCTGCAATTGCGATAATAAAAGTCGAGTCGCGCGCGAACGCCGTAGAGTTCTTCAAGTTCGATCCGAACACGCAGCGTCTGGTTTTCGAATCGGCCCTTCCTCAGGGCTCGCCGATACCAGCACCCGCAGACCGCAAGCAGGAGGGCGGTTTTATCGACGACCTCGCGAATCAATTTTCAGGCGGATCGAGTGCACGGAGGAGTTATGCGATTATGCAGGAAGTGTTCGGCCACCGCAGGGTTGTTTTGCTCCTTCCTGTCTCAGCCGGCGAATCATTGATAGGTCTCCTTCTTCTGACCTATCCTTCTGTCCCCCTTCGGGAGAGCACGATACCGGAACTACAGGACGAGAATCTGAATATATACCTCGCGATGGCCGACCAGCTGGGATACGGGCTGAAGCGGTTTCTGCTCGAGGGAGAGGTCACTTCGAAAGAGCATTACATATCGATATTGACGGAAAATTCGGCCGACGCAATCGTCGGACTGGATGTCCACGGAATGATTGTGTCGTGGAACAAAGGGGCGGCGCTGTTATTCGGATTCCAGCCGGAGGAGGCGAACGGGGAGCCGTTTTCGATTCTCCTCCCCCCCGAGAAAAGGCTGATAGGCGATGACGAGGTGATTCTCGAACGGATTCGGAAAGAGTCGGTCGTAAAGAATTATGAGCTCGACTGCTCGACCAAGTCGCAGCAGAGAATTATCATAAGCCTGACCGGGAGTGTTTTGAGAGACGAAGAAGGGACTTTTATCGGCATCGCTCTGATTATGCGGGATGTGACACAGCTGAAGCAGTACGAGATGGAACTTCGCCAGACAGAGAAACTCTCTTTCATCGGCCAGATCTCGGCGGGCATCGCGCATGAGATCGGGACGCCGTTGAATATCATTCTCGGAAACGCCGAGTATCTGATGATGGACATGAAGTCCGGTGAAAGGGACTATGACGAGCTGAAGGCCATCGTCGGCGAAACGAACAGGATTGCGAAGCTAATCCAGCAGCTGCTTGACTTTGCCAGACCGAAGCGGATGCGCTCAAAGCCTGTCCTGTTGAATTCGGAGATCGAGAACGTTCTGCAGTTATTGAGGAACCAGCTCGACAAATCCTCGATCGAGCTCCAGCTTCACCTGGAAGATGATCTTCCTTATGTTTTCGGGGACGCTGCCCAACTGCAGGAAGTTTTCGTAAATTTGATAGTAAACGCGATTCATTCCATGGAAAGCGGCGGAAATTTGTCCATCTCGACCGCTAAGCAGGGCGGGCGTGATGAGGATTCTGTCGAAGTCCTGATTGCCGACACCGGATGCGGGATACCCGAGGAGAACCTGGAAAAGATCTTCAATCCCTTCTTCACGACTAAGGAGGTGGGTAAAGGCACTGGACTGGGCCTTGCGATCACTCAAAGGATCGTACAGGACCACAAGGGAACGATTCAAGTCGAAAGCTCGGTAAACAAAGGGACAGCTTTCAGGCTGAGCTTTCCGGTCTACAGCAACACACTTTTGGAAGGATCCATTCGGAAACAGGTATGAGAGCAGATATTTCAATTTTGGCCGTCGATGACGACGTGAACATGCTGGCAATGCTCGAGAAATTTCTCAAGCGTGCCGGCTACACGGTAGAGACAACTCCCGACAGTGTCAAGGCTATGTCTCTGGTCGACGAAAAGAACTACGACATTGTAATTACGGACATTCAGATGCCGCGCGCTTCGGGAATGGATCTTCTAAAGCGGGTCAAGGACCTGCAGAAAGACACGATGGTCGTGATGATTACAGCCTTCGGCTCAGTGGATTCTGCGGTCAACGCTATGAAGGCCGGCGCCTACGACTATGTTAGCAAGCCTTTCAATATCGATGAGATCCTTTCGTTGCTGGAGCGCGCGACACAGCAGCGGAGGCTCCAGAGAGAAGTCGAATTTCTCCGCCAGGAAGTGGAGCACAAATATTCTTTCTCCAATATCATCGGCAAAAGCAAAGCGATGCAGGATATATTCTCCCTGATCCAGAGGATCTCGCACGCCCGGAGCAATGTCCTGATCAACGGCAAGAGCGGTACGGGCAAAGAGTTGATCGCTAAGGCGATCCACTATAACAGTGACAGGAAAGCGATGCCTCTTGTCACCGTCAACTGCAGCGCTATTCCGGAATCGCTGCTGGAAAGCGAACTCTTCGGACACGAGAAGGGGGCTTTTACCGGAGCTGTCACCGCAAGACGCGGGTTGTTCGAAACTGCAAACGGCGGCACTCTCTTCCTGGACGAGATAGGGGATATGCCGCTCGGCTCGCAGGCCAAACTGCTGAGGGTTGTAGAGACCGGAGAAGTTCGCCCGGTTGGAAGCGACGAAGTGAAGAAGGTAGACGTCAGGGTCATAGCTGCTACTCACCGGGACCTGAAAGAGCTGATCAAGCACGACCAATTCAGGGAAGATTTATTTTACAGGCTTAATGTGATTTCCATTCTGGTGCCCGAGCTGAAAGAGAGGACGGAAGACATCCAGATCCTGACGGAGCACTTCCTGAAGAAATATGGCGAGCAGTTCGGGAAGCCGAATATTCAGATGACACACGAAGCGTCGGCTTGTCTCATGCGTTATGGCTGGCCGGGTAACGTTCGCGAGCTCGAGAACGTCATTGAGCGGAGCATCGCTCTGTCGGGCAGCGACGTGATTGACTGCAAGGACCTGCCGGACCATCTCTTCCAGATGAAATCGACTGACCTAATCGATGACCTGGCTGCCGACAACATGCCTCTGTCCGAAGTAGAGAAGCGCTATATCGTCAAGATATTGCAGCGGACAAACTGGCACCAGTCGAAAGCGGCGCAAATTCTCGGTATTGACCGGAAGACGCTCTACAGGAAGATAAAAGAGTATAACCTGGTTCAGGGATAGCTTCACGTCGGGTGCCGGTCGGCGGGACTGCCTGTTCACTTACGGGATCTTCCGGGGCGCCGCATCCAATCCGAAAATACTTCAGGTGTCTCCCGCCGCGTGCCGGCAGATTGCGCCGGATTCGACGCCAGAGACAGGGGGAAAAAAATGGCAGGCGAGACGACGATGCCTCGCCCGCGTCGAATGTCGGCGGGAATTCGTTACCACGCCATCAAAGCATAGCCTCTCAGCTGATAGGTCGGCACAACTGTGAGTGCTGAGAGTGCTATCGTAATATCCTTGTTTACCCATTCATGCTCGTAGCTGTTGTCTGCCAGGGCCTGACCGCAACCATAAAATATCACGCCGTTCTTCTTCAACTCGTCGATCAGTTTCATGTTCGGATTGTCCGTTCCGAATTTTGATTTGAATGTCTCGTTATTCAACACGATGGGCGTCGCCGGGCCGTGGATGATCGCGACGAGCTTCATCTTGTCGGGCATCATCCCGGCGGACGCGAAGACGTTGATCAAACGCGCAAGGTGATCCAGCGCGGGGTTCACTTTGCCCTTCATCTTTGATCCCTGCGTGACGTCGAACAATATTTTGTAGTCAAGCGACATGTCGGGCTGGACCGCCGCGTCCGGCAACGGGTGAACGGGGCCGTAGCCTTTTATTACGGGGTATTCCCATTTTGTCTGCGCATTGGCGAAACTCGAGCAGATTGCGATCACTGCAACCGCAAGCAGAAATCTCATACCACTTCTCATAACTTTCCTCCTCTTTGTCTTTGATGTTCAGGACGGAGTTCCCTGATACGGTTTCCGCGTCGTCCGTCCGGAGATGAATAATTGACGGATAGTTTCCCGACTAGCCGCATCATTTAAACCGGTCGCTATTTCATGACAAAATGCGGCCTGGGCTTGCTGGTGATATAAGCGGCAACATCGAGCGCCTGCTCCTTGGTAAGATTCGAAACCTGGTAAGGCATGTTGTCGTAGACGAATGCGGCACAAGTCGCAAGGTGCACCATCCCCGCGCCATCGTTGAAAGAGTCTTTCCCCCACAGCGGCGGCGCTATCTTTGTACCGAGACCGTTGGCTCCGTGGCATGCGGCACAGATGGCCGAGAGCACTATTTTGCCGGAGTCCGCATTCGGCTTGTGGCTGCTTTCAATGTCCTTGAGTCCCAGCCACGGAATCTTTTCGTAGATGGGCAGCCCTTTCGAGATCCAGTGGAAGTAGGTGATGAGGCCGACCATTTCCTTACTGTTGAGGGGCAGCGGTTTCCCGTTCATGCTTCTCTCGAAGCAGCTGTTAATTCGAAACGCTAAGTCGACGACAGCCTTGGCGCGGGCTCTGTATTCGGGATATTTGGTCACGACTCCAACCAATGATAGCCCTCCGTTCTTGCCGCCCTCCAAAGAACCTTCTTTGAAATGGCAGTTCGAACAATTGAGTACGTTACCGACATACTTGCCGGCGTACCTTCTGCTGTGGTTCATTATGTTATAACCTTCCATTACCGCAGGTCTAATACTTTCGGGTGCATCCTTCGGCAGCGGCGGATTGTACTTCACCTCCGCGGCCGACTTGCCCGTCTGCGGCGCCTTCGCACTGCTACCGGATACGAAGTACATCGAACCGCAAGTAACTAAGGCAGTGACGGGCAAAACAATGATTGCAAATAATGCGAGTACCTTCTTCTTCATATTATTTCACCTCCTCTTATTCGTTGTTAGTCTTTACATGCGATGCTGTCACCTATTTGACCGGCATGAATCCGTATTTCTGATAAATATCCTGGCTTAGCTTGCTCTTAAGAAACTTCAGGAAGTCCTTTGCAGCTTGCGGGTGCGGCGCGTTCTTGAGCGAGGCGGCCGTATAGATGACCTGCGTATTCACGGCCGCCGGAATCTCCACCAGGCTGATGGGGTTGCCTATCATTTCCTGGAACGTCGCTTCCGTGTACCATACCGGGCCTGCATCCGATTTCTTTTCCATGATTCTAATCGGCGTCTGCCTGTGGTGAATTTGGGTCAGGAAAGTCGACCTGGCTTTGACCTTCGTCTCCATGATATCGTCTACCAGTGCATCACCCCCGGCTTTCCTGTAGGTACCTATTATTATTCGGGCGATCCCTTCCCACTGAGGATTCGGCATGCTCACCCGGATGTCCGGTTTGGCCAGGTCCTTGAGCGATGTTATGTGATGTGGATTCCCTTCATACACCATGATTGACAGCCGGTTCCTCGCATAGTCAGCCGTCTCGTCGAAAAGATGCTTTTCCTTCTGGATCTGTTCCATATGGCCCTTTCCCGACGTGAAAATGTCCGGATTCAAGGAGATTCTCATATTGCCTATTATAATCGCCCCTTCGCGGATTTGATCCAGCAGTATCCCAGGCGGCAGGGTTTCAACAAAGATGCGCTGGTACCGCGGGTACTCCTCTTTGAAGGCCTTGATCAAATCGGGGACGACCATGAACTGGTTGCCCGCGAAGAAAACTACCAGGTCGGGATTGTTGATATCACCGTGAAGGTCAGGAACATTGTCGATTCCGGGTACGGTGAAGGCCTTTCCGCTTTGTTCCAGTGTCGACCATGGAGGCTCGATTTTCTGCGCATACGATTCATGGAAAAATGCAAACACGAAAATTAACCCCGAACAAGTGGCCGACAGAATGGATTTGAGGTTTGGCTTCATACGGACTCAACCTCCTTTTAATTAGTTGTGATATTCATGGGTGTGGATCTCCGGTGCTTCGGGAGCCCCGAAGACTGGTTGCTGTGGTTGGGTTGGCTGATCATCTACGGACCCTTTGTAAAGATCCAAATGATGGTATCTTGACTCGAATCGCCGAGCCGTCCAGGATGGTAAACACACGTCGGATATCTGTTCCCGACTCGGGACCGCCACGTTCCGGACAACTCGTCTGCAACCTGCGGGGTTGCTTTGAAGACCGGCTATTTCAGGATCTGTGGCTTGTGGGATAGAAGGTGTGTTTAAGTCAGGCATCCCACACGAAGAACGACCTATTTTACATGATCACCGTGCAAATGTCAACATTTCTTACTGCTTGACTAATGAACTGTGGAGAAATAATTTCAAGCGCTGATCAAAACGAACTAAGGGAGCTGTTTATGGATCGACGCACTTTCGTGAGAAAAAGTCTGGGCGCTTCAATCGCATTCGGTACTTTTATGAAGGCTGGAACTCTCCTGGGAGCGTTCAGTCGTGCCCCAATGCCGTATGATCTGGTTGCCGTGAAAGGGGGAGAGCCGGACATGATGTTCGACGCGGGGATTAAGGCGCTCGGAGGAATGAAAGCTTTCGTCAATAAAGGCGATAAAGTTGTCGTGAAGCCGAATATAGGATGGGATGTTTCTCCTGAGCGCGGAGGAGACACGAATCCGATTCTGGTGCGAAGGATTATTGAGCACTGCTTCGAAGCGGGGGCAAAGGAAGTCAGCGTCGTCGATCACCCGTGCGACGAATGGCAAAGGTGCTATACTCACAGCGGCATAGAGAAAGCGGTCAAAGAAGCGGGCGGCAAGATGGTCCCCGGGGGAAGCCCGAGCTACTATAGCAAGGTAGCAGTCCCGAAAGGGGAAGACCTCACTTCGACCCAGGAGCACGAGGTAATACTTGATTCGGACGTGTTCATCAATGTGCCGATTCTCAAATGCCATAGCGGCTCCAGACTGACCATGGGAATGAAGAACCTGATGGGGAACGTGTGGGACCGGGAATTCTGGCACCGGACCGACCTTCACCAATGCATAGCAGACTTCGCTACTTACCGGAAGCCCACGCTTAATGTGCTGGACGCATATTACGTCATGAAGCAAAACGGCCCCAGAGGAATATCGGTAAACGATTTGGTTACTATGAAAGCCCAGTTGCTTTCTGCCGATATCGTTACGCTGGACGCGGCCGGTGCAAAGCTTTATGGCATGGAGCCGAACGATGTGCGCCACATCCGAATTGCGGCGGAGATGAAAGTGGGGCGCGAGGACCTCGAGAACCTTAGCATCAAACGGATAACCGTGTGACAAAATCTGAATGGAAGACGGTCAAGAAGGTACGCGTCGGTGTCTCCTTGACCTTCTTTGTATTGACAACCGTATTGTTCCTGGATCCCTGGCATCTGATCCCACCCGTCTTTGCCAGATGGTTGACCTCTGTACAGTTAGTGCCGGCCCTGCTCAACACCATAGCAGCCGGCGGGGCGATAGCAGTCGGAGGGTTGTTTCTGGTGTCCGTTATGACACTTCTATTCGGACGCGTTTACTGCTCGACGATCTGTCCACTGGGAACGCTCCAGGACGTTCTTATCAGGGTCTCGAAGAAATTCAACCGGCGCAAACGGTTTAAGTATTATAAATCGCCCCGCTGGCTCCATTATAGCGTTCTTGCCGGCGCCATAGTCCTGGTCCTGCTCAGCGGCAGCTTGATCGTGGGCGACTTGCTCGATCCTTTCAGCAATTACGGACGATTGTTGATGGGCTTCGCACTCCCATTCGTACTGCTGATTAATAATGTGATAGCGGCACTGCTGGGCCACTTTGGAATCTATTTGCTATATAACATCCCGGTTCACATCCATGAGATCGGTGTGCTGCTGTTCAGTCTCGTTTTTCTGGTTACGGTCGCATATCTGAGCGTGACCGAAGGGCGGTGTTTCTGCAATTCATTCTGTCCCGCGGGTGCGATCCTAGGCCTCATGTCACGTATCTCAGCCGTGCGGCTCGCTATTGTGGACGACCAGTGTAACAATTGCGGCGCATGCGACAAGGTCTGCAAAGCGGAATGCATAGACAGCGAGAAAAAGCAGATAGACTTCAGCGCATGCGTCGGATGCTTCAATTGCCTGCGTGTATGCCCGACCGACGCAATAGGGTACCGGTGGAGACTGAGAAGAGAAGGGACGGAAGCACCCGTCGAATTAGATAACGGCAGGCGGGAATTTTTCAGGAATGTCGGGATTCCGGCGGCTGCACTACTTGTGGCACCGGGCATCCTAAAGAGCGGAATGATTGTCTTGAGCAGACGACGGCCCATATCTCCACCCGGTTCGGTGGGCATTCAGCGCTTCACGAGCTTTTGCACCGCGTGCAATCTCTGTGTTTCGTCCTGTCCTACTAATGTGCTTGAGCCGTCCTTCATGGAATACGGACTGGCGGGGATGTCCCAGCCGATGATGAGGTACGAGGTGGGTTTCTGCAACTACGACTGCACGGTCTGCGGCGACGTATGTCCCACCGGCGCCATCCTTCCCGTCAATATCGAAGAGAAGAAGCTGATACAAATCGGGAAGTCGAAGTTCAGCAAGGACGATTGTGTCGTCGTGACGAAGAAGAAGGACTGCTCCGCATGTTCTGAGCATTGCCCGACGAAAGCGGTTCACACTGTACCTTACGACGACGGCCTGCTACTCCCGGAAGTCGACGATGATCTCTGCATCGGCTGCGGCGCGTGCGAGAATGCCTGTCCCACGGAGCCGAAGAAAGCGATTGTTGTGATCGCTAATCCCGTTCATCGAAAAGCGAAGAAGCCGGCCGTCACAAAACCAAAAGCCACGGGCGGTATCGAAGAATTTCCGTTCTAACAGAGCCCGGGTTCGAGAAAGGGTTTTCCGGAATTGCATTTCCAAGATTCGGCTAAGATACCTGGTTGCATGTGCGTTAGATACGGGCTGGACAGCGTCTGAGAATCGCACAAGGAGAACAGAGTCTGCGGTCTTTTATCGCGACAGGGGCTTCATTATTATGTCCATTATGAGAAAGAGAGCCGGGCCTGTCGTTTGTTTTCAAGCCGGGGTAACACATGAGTGAAAGCACGGAGCCGAAGTTTCTTGTAGGGACCTCCGGATGGAGCTACGACGACTGGGTCGGGCCGTTTTATCCGGAAAAAGCGGCGAGAGGATTTTCCCGTCTCGGTTTCTATGCGGACTTCTTCGATTGTGTCGAGGTGAACAGCACATTCTATCGGCATTTCCCGCCCGAAGTAGGGGAGAAATGGCTCAATGAAGTTGAGGGCAACCCGAATTTTGTATTCATCATCAAGCTCTTCAGAGATTTTACACATGGGAAAAAGGGAGAAGGCGCCGACTTCAATTTTAATAGAAAGACTGTCTTGTTGTTCCTGGCTCCTTTTGCGGAAAGCAGAAAACTCGGGGGTGTCCTTATTCAGTTCTCCGAGTTTTTCAGGGATAGCCGGGCATCGAGAGACAAGGTCTCGCTTTTGCTTGACAACTTTCATGACTTTCAGCTCTTTCTTGAAATGCGCCATGCATCCTGGTACAGGCGGGATGGGAGAGAATTTCTAGACCGGAATAATGTGAGCCTGGTTGCGGTAGATCAGCCCGGACTGTCGGGGATGGCTGAGTTCGATGCGGGCATTGTCGGCTCGACTGCTTATGTTCGACTCCACGGCCGAAACCTCGATAAGTGGAGCGCGAGCAGGAGAGACCTCTCCAAGAAGCTCAGGAATGGGAATCGCGGCGATCAGGACAGCGGCGATAGAAATGCCAGGTACGACTATCTATACAGCAATGGCGAACTCGATGAAATTGAAAGGGAGGTGTCAAAAGTGCAGGAGAGGTGCAAGAGAGTCTACGTCGTGGCGAACAATCACCCGATGGGAAAAGCGGTCGCAAACGCTCTTGATCTCATCAAGAGATTAAGAAACCAGGAAAGGGTCCGCTTACCTGATACGGTTATAAAGTATTTTCCCGACCTGGCAAAGATAGCTGAACGGGTTGAGACGGGATCGGGGGACGACCTGTTTCAGTAATAGAGAATCGAGTATCCTGGAAACCGCGGCAGCCCACATCCCGTTTTCCGCAAGCGAATCTCGATGCAGGCTGCCACACCCCAAGGTCTCAGGCCATGCCTTTGATCGACTTCACTAAGTCCACCATGAGGACAAGAAGTGCGAAAGATCCCAGAATCGCGGGAATTATGTAGACCCCATGATAGTCGAATCCTGAGAACCAGTAGCCGAGCACGGGGGATCCAAGCCAAGCTCCGATCCACCCCCAGACGACCTTCCCGACAAAGGATTCAAAGCCTCCCCTGACGCTGGTTTTGAGAGGGAAGTGTAGAATAAGAGAGACAACTATGCTGATGACCAGCAGGATCAGAAAACTGAGGAAATTCATTCCGATCATATACCCTCCTTTTATTAGATACTAGTTCGAATGAGTCGCCCTCCGACCGGCGGAAGCCGGAAACTGCAGCTCCATGACGCCGGGCGGGCGCGTCGACAGACGAGATGGAAAACCAAATTAGACCGCGGCTTCATAGTTTCCCGAACAACTTTACGAAAAAGCGGTGGAAGCAGTGGATGGAACGTACGGGTTCGGCATACATCAGGATGCATTTGCCGGTGACGAGGCTGAGGCCGAGATCCTTTCCGACTTCGACTGCATCGTGACTTCCCGCCCCCTGTTGCAGCCAGACGTGCTTGAGTCCTAATTCCGCGGTTTCTCTCAAGACGCCTTCGACCAGCCGCGGCGACACGCATACGACGACTCCGTCGACCTTGCCCTTCAATGCCGAGAGGCTTTCATAACATTTTGTCCCCTCGAAGTCGCTCATACACGGATTAACCCCGTAGACCTGATATCCGCGAGCCGTCATTTCTTTACAGATCGTATTCCCGAACTTTTTCGGGGACCGTGACACCCCGACGACGGCGAGGCGCCGCAGTTGAACGAAGCTTTTTACGCCCTGTTTCATCTATGCCTCCGACCTTTTGATCCTTCCCACGCGACTCGCTCAATGTTAGCTCGAGAAAAGACGAAATGCAATCTCGAATGCCTGTCAGGGAGAAATTCTGGGGAGGAAGCGACACCGGGCACATAAGGTCGGTAAAGCCGGATTTTTCCAGAGCCTTTCAAGTTAATCCCGATCCTTAGATCCCGGAGCGCCTGAGGTTCTGAAGATTGACGCTCCGGTACCTCGTGTTGGCCGCCGTCGTCGGTTGACATTCAGTTGGAAAATGCCGACATTTTGATTGTAGAGTTAAGACATAAGGTTTGAATTCTTCTGCCCCGGATCCAGAACCCCGCCAGCGCCGGTGTCGAGAGTCGCCGAGTTTGACCTTCGTAAGAACAAGTTGGGTTGAGTCAGACATGATGAGTTGAACAGCGGGGTTGGGTTTAGTTTTGGTGTCAATGCACTTGTGGGAGTGTGTGCAAGGAAGGAGGGCATGATTATGGATGAAAAGAATTTGGCAGTACTCAAGGGTGAAATCTTCTCCCGGGTCCGCTCAATCCTGTCTGAAAGATACGGGGAATTTGTTCCCGCTCATCTCGTTGAAAGTGAATCCCAGTCCGAATCCGCAGTGAGGGAGATGGAGCGGTTTGAGTCCTTCAAAGCGGATGAGGATTTGTTGGACCTCTTCGATGCGCTTCAGAAGGTCTTCACCGGGAACTACGGGTATTGCCTGTTTTGCAGAAACGAAATAGAGTTTTCGAAGTTGCGGAAGAACCCTCTTGCAAGGTTCTGCGACGAGTGCGAGAGAATACTCAGCCCGACCTACCCACTTAAAAAGAATGAAGACGGGATGTAGCGATCGGGTTCAGCAACACGGGAGCAAATTCTCGTGAAGCCGCCCGTCATTTGATCTGAGGAAAGCTGAGACCGCCCTTACGCAGAAACAGCATTCGTGATCGCGGAGGCGATGTCTTCCAGAGGCAGGATTGCATCCGCAAGTTCGGCATCGACAATCGCTTTAGGCATACCATATACGACGCATGACTCTTCGCTCTGCGCTACCACTTTTCCACCCGCAGTCTTGATAAGCTTTGCTCCCTCGAGTCCATCCCTCCCCATCCCGGTCATAACAGTGGCAAGTATGGCTCCTCCGAATACTTCAAACGCTGAGCTGAACATTACATCCACTGACGGACGGTGGAGAGTGTCTGACGGCTCTTTTGAAATGTTTATAAGAACCTTGCTCCCGCTTCGTCTGAATCTCATATGCATCCCCCCTGGAGCTATGTAAACAGTGCCTTTGGCCAACACCATCCCTTCTTCCGCTTCGCATACTTCGACCCTGCTGATTGAGTCGAGCCTCTCTGCCAGCGATTTTGTGAAATGCGGAGGCATGTGCTGAACAATTGTCATGGGGACAGGAAAGCTCTCAGGTAGAAACGGGACAACCTTCTGAAGAGAAAACGGGCCGCCCGTGGAGACGCCTACAGTTGCAATTTGCGCTCCAGGAAGTTTAAGCGACGTGGTCTTCCTGGAGCTGAAGGATTTCATCGAAATGACACTCGAAAACGGCCTTGATCGGTTCCGAGCGATATGCTTTATCTTTGAAATCAAATCCCCCTTGATCTTTGTAATATCCAGCGAAACATAAGACAACTGTTTCGGAATAAAATCGACAGCGCCCGCAGCCAGGGCGTCTACCGTCGCCCGGGCACCATCTACCGTCAGCGAGCTGACCATGAGGACCGGAAGGGGAGTGTCCTTCATGATTTTCTTCACAGCAGTTATCCCGTCCATCCGCGGCATTTCCACGTCGAGCGTCAACAGGTCCGGCTTCAGCTCTTTCACTTTCTCCACGGCTTCGATCCCGTCTCTCCCGGTCCCGACGACTTCTATTTCGGAGTCGCTTTCCAGCATCATCGAAATAGCCTTTCGCATGAATGCGGAATCGTCCACAACCAATACTCTAATGGGCATCCTGCGGCTCCACCTCGCTCCCCAATGTTGACCTGACAATCCTTTCTCTCTGTGCAAGTCTGAGGAGTTCTCCGGCGTCGAGGATCATGATTACCCTGCCGTCACCGAGAATCGTTGACCCCGCTATTCCTTCGATGCTTTTGAGGTAGGCGCCGAGGGGCTTTATGACGATCTCTTTCTGCCCGATCAGCCTGTCAACGACTATTCCGAATTTGTGGTTTGCCACTCCGACGACGACAGTGTAGAAACCGGGCTCTTCTCCGTTGCGCCCGGGGACATCCAGGATCTCGGATATGTCGACAAGCGGGAGAACGGTCTCTCGCAGCCTGATTACTTCGCGGCCGTGAACCGTTGAGACTTCTGACTTCGCGGTATGCACCACTTCGAGGACCGAGCTGAGTGGAACTGCAAAAGTCTCGCTACCTACGGCAACGAGAAGACCCTGGATTATCGCAAGTGTCAGTGGAAGTTTCAGTGTAAATTTTGTCCCCCTACCGACCGCCGATTCTATGGTTATTATGCCGTTCAGCTTCGTGATGTTCGTCTTCACCACGTCCATGCCTACTCCTCTTCCCGAGATACTGCTGACCTTCTGCGCGGTACTGAAACCTGGAACGAAGATCAGGTTGTAGGCATCTTCGGTTTTCATGTCGTGTGCTTCTTCCGGCGTTATGATCCCTTTTTCGAGACCCTTTCGCTTCAGTATTTCAGGATCCATGCCGGAACCGTCGTCCTCGATCTCGATGATGATGTGGTTCCCTTCGTGTCCGGCTGTGAGGTGGATCGTGCCTCGTCTGGGCTTGCCGGACTTTTCTCTCTTCTCCGGGCTTTCGACTCCGTGATCCGCGGCATTCCTGATCAGATGAACGAGGGGATCGCTGATCTCTTCTATGATAGATTTATCGAGCTCGGTTTCTTCTCCCGTGATAACGAGGCCGATGTCTTTTTTGAACTCCCTTGCGATATCGCGGACCAGCCGCGGGAATCTGTTGAACACGCGGCCAATCTGCACCATCCGTGTTTTCATCACTGCTGTCTGCAGTTCCGTAGTGATAAAATCGATCTGAGCACTCGTCTCGGTCAGCTGATGGACGAAATCTTCATGCTCTTCTTCTTCCCGAGTGGAGGAAACGATCTGAGATAGTCTGTTTCTTCCGAGGACAAGCTCGCCGACGAGGTTCATCAGGTGGTCGAGCCTCGCGACGTCTACGCGGATTGTCGTATCGGTGATCTTCTCGGCTTTCGCGGATTGAGAAGGCTGCTGTTGAATTTGTGCAGCATCCTGGGCGAGGAATTCTTGCTGATGAGCGGACCGGGTCTTACTTTCTACGGGCTGCCGGGCCGTGTCCTCGGCTTTCTCTACCGGGGCTTCAGACTCTACCGGATGCGGTCCAGCCGGGCCGCCAGAGCCGGATTCCCTCTTTTCCGGCAGGACACCGCTTGAAAGAGATTCGAGTTTCTTGATAGTTTCCGTGAAATCGATATCGTGGACATTCCGGTCGACCACCTGCTGCAACAAACTTTTCATGTGGTCGAAGGCTTCCAGCATAACATCGAGCATAGCAGGGTGGAACTTCAGTTCTTCCCGCCGAAGCTTATTCAGGACATCCTCAAACCTGTGTGCAATAACCGTCATCTGCTCGAAGCTGAGAAAGCCGGATGTTCCTTTTACGGTGTGGACTGCCCGGAAAATTGAATTAATGAGCTCTTTGTCCTCAGGCCGCTTTTCGATTTCAAGTATCTCGTTGTCGAGTTTCTCGAATATTTCGTTGGTTTCGAGGATGAAGCTGTCGACGATTTCCTTCATCTCTTCCGCAAACATCGGATGTTCTGCCATGCGGCCTAAGCCCCCTTTCCAAAAAGTCTGTCGATTTCCTCCTGAGACGTGGGGTCGGCGGTTTTTCCTTCTTCGCCTTCCGGCTGATCTTGCTTGGAAACCGCATCTCTCACGATCTCATCCGCCGATTCCTGTCGCTTGCCGGACCGGTCGTAGGAAGCGTTGGGATCGAAAGTACGGTGATCGCTGTTTTCAATTTCATCCATCAGTTCTGCTCCGCTAATTTTGAACCTGTCTATGAGGTCCGACAGGCGGTTCTGCACGGAGCCGATCAGATGATTTACGGAAGCAATCTGCTGGGAAGTTATGTCCTGCACCTGCAGTGACATCATAATGTCGTTTGATTTCTCCCGGATATCTCCGAGGCTCTTTTCCAGCCCCGCCGCGTTTAATTTCACGGCCTTGAGGTGCGCCCGCTTTCGCTCGTACAGTTCAGATATCTCCTGCACGAGTGCGTTCCCATTCCCGTTCAGAGTCGACTTAACGGTCTCGATTATCTGGTTGTCAATTCTGTCGATTGCGTCCAGGTCCACGGTCACGGTCACAAAGTGCGAATCGATTGTGTTCAGTCTTGATATGACACCGTCCAGGTTGTCGAGTATTTCCGTCGTCGCGAGTTCGGTAGCTCGAGTCACTTTGTCCAGCTGAGAAGAGGCGCGCGGCATTTTGCTGGCACTCTCGTATATCGATGAATTGATTTCCTCGAGTACGGGTACAATGTCATGCACGAAATAAAACAGCTCTTCTAAAAACGGAATCACCCGCTGGCCGAAAATAAACAAAGCCCGCAGCTCGTTTATCTTGTCAAGAATTCCGCCGAGGTTTTTGGAATCCATCTTGCCCTCCCTCACAGTGTTTTCATTATTTGGTCGATCTTTTCCTTCAGGACCGGCGGGGTAAACGGCTTCACGACATAGTTGTTTACCCTTGCCTGCAAGGCCTCCATTACGTCTTCTTTCATTCCTCGCGTGGTGACCATGAGTATCGGCAGGTTGCTGAACTGCTCGTCCCCTGCGCGGACCGCCTTAGTGAATTCCAGTCCGTTCATGTTCGGCATATTCCAATCGGTTATGATGAAATCGAAATTATCCGTGTACAGCTTCGCAAAAGCGTCCTTGCCGTCCTCCGCCTCGACTACATCTTCGTAGCCGATACTCTTCAGAGCATTGGTTACTATTCTGCGCATCGTTTGTGAATCGTCAACCACAAGAAATTTCATTTATAATCTCCTCAGTTTATGTATTTCGCCACTTCGTATTGAATTCGCTTTTGGTCAAAAGGCTTGACGAGATATGAGTTCGCACCCAGCCTGAGTCCCGTCTCGATCTCCCGGTCGCCGCTTAATGAGGAGAGAATAATTACGGGCACTTCAAAATATTCCCGATCCTCACGAAGAGCCTTGAGAAATTCAAACCCGTCCATGTTGGGCATGTTGAGGTCCGTGATAATAAGATCGACCCGGCTGTGTGATAGCTTCTCGAGAGCGTCCATTCCATCCCGCGCCGCAACAACCAAGAAGCCCTGAGCACGCAGCGCGTATGCGAGAAATTTCCTGATGGAATCGGAGTCATCGACGACCATTACAGCTTTTGACAACGTTCTTCACTCCTTTCGGTATGCAATTGCCTTATCGAAATGTACGGGTCTGAAAGCCTGCGTCAGGCCGTACAGGGTTTCCGAGTATCCCACAAAAAAGTACCCGCCTTTGTTCAGGCTGTCGTAGATCGATGAAACCACGGCCTGTTTCGAATTGAAATCAAAATATATCAGCACATTCGCGGCGAAAACGATGTCGAAATTACGCATCATCCGCATGGAGCTTCTGTCGAACAGGTTCATTTGTCTGAAGTCGACCATTCTCTTGGTCTCTTCTCTCAAGGAGAACTGATCTTTATGATGATCGAAATATTTGTCCAGGAACGGTCTGGGAATATTCCTGATCGAGTATTCCTTGTAGATCCCCCTTCTTGCAGCGTCGAGTACCTGCGTATTTATGTCTGTCCCTACGATCTCGAATTTTACGGACGGGAATCGCGGCCGAAATCTCTCGTTGAGTATGAGAGCTATCGTATACGGCTCCTCACCGGTAGAGCAGGCAGCACTCCAGATCCTTATCGCGTCGATGCCTTGTTCTCTCCGCCGGCTGATGAGCTCCGGCAGGATCAGGTTCTCAACGGCTCTGAACTGCGGATCGTTTCTGAAGAAGAAGGTTTCGTTAATCGTGACAGAGTTTATCAGGTGAGATAACTCGTTTGCTCCCGCCCCGTTCATCAGCGCGCTGTAGTATTTCGGAAAGCTGTCCATGTTCAGGGCCGCCAGCCGCCTGCCGACCCTGCTTTCTAGCAGATACTTCTTGTTGTCAGCAAAGAAAATTCCGGTCCGTTCATAAATGAATTTCCTGATAAGCTGGAATGTGTCGTCCGTTAGTTTCGAGTTTTCAGGGTAAAAAGGATTTGGTATCTGCATGTAGCTCATTAGTTATTTCCGATCATGGGCATCGCTCTTTAGGGTGCTTAAGGCCGCCGCAGCGGTATCGCGGACTTCATCGTCAAAATCGTCGGCAAGTTTCTCGAGCTGTTGAAGGAAATTTCCCGGTCCAAGTTTGGCCGTCAAGTCGATAGCATAGCTTCTGACGGAAGGTTCGGGGTCGTCGAGTGCTACCGTGACCAGCGCGGCTGACGAGGGAAGGCCAAGGTTGATGAGAGTTGTCAAACAAGCTATTTTGGCATCCAGATCCATCTTTGTGAAGCCATCGCAGACTCTACTTGTAACCCTTTCCGCAAGTTGCGAGTCTGCACTGGTACGGTTTGCCGAGAGAAGAGTCTCCATCATCGATATCAGAATCTTGGTAAGTGAAGCGGCTTCGGAATCATCTGCGGCGCGCTGCAGGACAAGCGGAATAGTCTCTTCGGGGTATTGATTCAGTACGGACAGGATGGCGGTATCGACGGTCTGTGTTTTTCCTGCGTGATCGACAAGTTTAGAAAGGATGCTCCGGTCTTCATTGACAAAGTGGCTCAGACCGCGGACGGCGGTACGAACATACATGGGGTCGATATCTTCGAGCATCTCGATAAGGTATCCCTTCAAAATGTCCTGCTGGTGACCCCTGCATTCTGTCGATTCGAGATGGGACACTACCGAGTGGAGTACTACCGGCCTGGCGAGTTCGGAGACTTCTGTGACCTTATTGACAAGAGCTTCAAGGATGCCGTCATCCTTTCGGGCCGCCAGGGCTTCGGCTGCAGCCAGCTGGACGACCGGGTCTCCGTCGGATAGAGCCTTCAAAAAAAAATCGGATTTTCCTTTTTCTCCCAGTTTGGTAGCGGCACCGACGACATTCGGCCTGGCGAAATCAAATCTGTCATAAAGGGCCAGAATTTCGTCGAGATATCCCTTCGCACGGAGCGATCCGAGTGCGTCGATCGCAGCACAAACGACGTTCGGGTCGGTGTCTGACAGGTGAGGGCCGATTTTCCTCACCGCTTCAGGAGTTGCCGGAAGCTGAGCCAGCAGATCGATTGCGAATTTTCTCACATCTTTGTCGGCTGAGTCGACGTAAGGGATCAGGGCGGCGACAGCCGCACTCTCCATCCGTACGAGTGAGTCGCCGGCGAGATTGCGGACTGCGATGTTTGTGCTTGAAATGTAGGATGCGGCGAGGAATGCCGCTTTCTCATTGGAAGCGTGGACGAGCAGCCGGGCCGCCGCCTCACGCACTCCGCGATCCTCGTCGGCCAGCAAACGGGCTGCTTCCTTCAGTACCCGATCATCCTCATTATAATCGTACAGAATCCCCAGGACCCTTCTTCTTTTCGCGGAATCGGGGGTGTACAACTGTTTGATTAAGCTATCGGTCATTTTTAGTCACATGTTAGTGGTACGGATGATTTCTTCCTTCAATTCTTGAAACGTGACGTTCTTATAACTCTGCTTAAGGGCGGAACGCACACCGTTGATTTCCATGATAACGCTCTGGTGAATAAGGCCGATGACTGTGAGCCTGCAGTCACGCTTGCGGCTCATCACTTTAGAGGTCTCCTGCTTCTTGTCGGCGAGCTGTTTGATGATGTCATTCTTTTCTTGAAGCTTCGCTTGCAGCAATTTCAGGAGGTTTGCCTTTTCCGTCGTAAAATTCTTGTTGTCTATCCTGTCCCGAACCAGCAGGTATATTTCGTTCTTCAGCTGATCCGATGCCTTCTTTTGCAGTTCAATCTCCTTGTTTATGGCGAAGATATCCTCCGTAAGGAGTTCATAGATCCCAAGCTTCGCCTTGGTTGTGGAGTATAACTCGCCGCCCAGAGTCCGAAGCTCGATTTTATTTCCCGCGGTGATGACGCCCCCCATGACGGTAGCGTTGTGGCCTGTTATGTTTTCCATGGCGATGAGATGGGCATTGACGCATTCTTTTGTTATCTCGATGGATGCGCCGGATTCGATCGTCTGGTTGAGTACGACGTTGACTTCGACGTTGCCTTCCGCCCTGATGAGCCCGTCGCCCCGCCCAACGAAGCTTCCCTTTACTTTCACTTCTCCGCCTGCGACTATACTGACGTCTTCAACGGAACCTTGAATATACACGTTATGCTTGACGTGCAGGCTGCAGCTCCCTTTCACATCCCCGAATATCTTCAGCGAACCTGCAAATTCCAGTTCGCCATCCGAATAGTCGACGTCTCCTCTTATGACGTATTCGGAGATTATTTCCGCACTGCCCTTACTCATTTTCAGATTGCCGTCTATGGTTGCTTCAAGGGTAATCTGGTCTTCGGTTTCCGTCCGTTTTATATTCGGACCGGTGAAGAAATTTACGTTGCTACCGGGCTTCGGCTGGACTTTTTTGCCGAAGACGTCGACGCCTACGCTCCCGGCGGTGGGTTTGTGAATGATCCCGAAAGTCTCACCCTCATAGATATTTGAGATGCCCAGTCTGGCTTCGCCTTCAGTTTGTTCGTGAAGCGTAATAGGTTCAAACCAGCCATCGTTCCCGTCTGTATGTCTTGACCCGGCCGCTGCGAGAACCCTCCTTCCAAGGTTGTTCTGCGCTTCAAAGGCCGCGTTGTTGTCTATTCCGTACACTACTCCGTTCGCTTCCAGGGCCGCCTGGATATCCGGAGCCTGAAGGTCTGGATCGTCCACAATTATGTAGACCTCGTAAGCGTCTTTTGAAATCTCGACTTTCATCCCTTTTGTCACTACGCCCGTCATCTTGTGTGTCTCCTATTTCACTACTGCAGTTCCGATCGGCGAGCAAAGATGTTTTCATCCGGTCTGTCGCCGAGATTGAGGCGCTGAACAAGGTTCCCCGGGTTTTCTGTGACCCTGCTGAGGCGCTCGCCTGTATTCACAATGTGTGATGTTCCCGCAGCGAATCGGCACGATACCGCCGAGACAGCCTCCACGTTCTTCAAAATTTCCCCGCTTATCGATGATTGATCTTCGCTTGCGGCGGCAATCCGGGTTATCATATCTACGATGCGATCGTCATTCTCTGCCGTTGCCCTCAGGTATTCGTCTGGTATGTCGGCTGGTTTCATTCCGGCCGCTGCAGTAAAGGGCTGGGCTGATATGACTTTGGTCGTTGTTCTGACATTTGAGAGTGTCGGCATGGTTCGCTTCTGTTTGTAATGCTATATCTTTCGCTTACCGGAGCTCAGTGCGGGTTCTGCGCTCGGTACGACTATGAGTCTCTCAGTGAGTTTTCGCAAGTTGCCGGTCAGTTCGTTCAAGCCGTCCGCTGCTCTCGCTATCTGTGCGATTCCGGTCGCCGACTCAGTAGACACCGTCGAGATGGTTTCGATGTTTCTGGATATCTGTTCGCTGGAAGATGATTGTTCTTCGCTCGCGGCTGCTATCTGGTTGATCATATCTATTATGTTTTTGGCATTTGCGACGACGTTCTTCAGTGATTCGTCTGCTTGATCGGCCAGCATGATGCCTTCTGTGACTTCTTTGTTTCCATGCTGCATCGTCACGACAGCTTCTTTTGTACCTTCCTGAATATTCTTTATCATTGATGAAATCTGCTTGGTTGCCTGGGAGGTACGCTCGGCAAGTTTTCTGACTTCATCGGCCACGACGGCGAATCCTCTGCCTTCCTCGCCCGCACGGGCAGCTTCGATGGCCGCGTTCAGAGCCAACAAATTCGTCTGGTCGGCGATGTCGTCGATAACCGAGATTATTTCGCCTATCTCGCCGCTGAGCCTGCCGAGTTGATCGACAGTGGAAGATGATTTCCGGACAACTTCAGCGATTTCCTTGATTTTGAGGACCGCCTTCTGAACCACTTCGCCGCCGCTTTGTGCCACCATGCCGTTTTGCATAACTGCTTCGACTGCATTGGATGCGTTCCTGGCGTTGTCTACGACTGTCCTTGTCATCTCTTCGACCGCGGCAGCGACCTCACCCGCTTGAGCGGATTGCTCGGTGGCTCCGGACGCGAGTATCTCTGCCGACGCGCTTATCTCGGACGACGCACCGGCTGTCGAATGAACCGACTGAATTACTTCCGCGACTATCCTGCGGAATGCCGAAACCGCATCGTTAAATCCCTGAAATAGACGTCCTATTTCGTCATTTCCTTCAACCGCCATGCTTACGGTCAGGTCTCCATCAGCCAGACGGTTCATCTTGCCGAGAAGCTCGTTTACGCTGCGCGACAGATATAACCTCTGGGCTTCAAGCTTCTTCGCGGACTCTTTCATTTCAGTAATGTCCGTCAACACTTCGACTCCCCTGATCGCATTCCCATTCAGATCGGCGATTGAAGATGCCTGATAGAGGACGGGTGTCTCTTTGCCCTTCAGTACCACGGACGACTCTCCCGTGATCATCTTTTTTTCCTTCCAGGCTTTGGAGACGGGACAGTCGGCGGTGCGACACTGAGAGAGTTTGAAAACCTCGTAACATTTCCTTTTTTCGACGACCTCGTCGTATTTAACGCCGGCATACCGAAGCGCGCTGGAATTGGCGAATTGAACGGTAAACTGCGTGTCTACGGCATAAACAGGGCTTCCGACTTCGTTCAGATACGCAAAAAGCTTCGCGATATCGGTAGACATGGCATTGAAATATTCGGCAAGCTGGCCGAATTCGTCTTTCGACTTGATATTCACGCGCAGGCCGAATTTACCTGCAGATATTTTCTTTGTTACGTCTATGAAGACTCCGAGAGGAACAATGAGAGAGCGATAGCAGAGTAAGCCGGCACCTAGAACAACCAAAATCAGGAGAGCCGTGACGAGCCAGATTCCTCCTTCAAGATGTCCGGCCGTTCTCAGCTGTTGTATTTCTGCATTCGAGATTTGTTGCCGTTGAGAGTTCGCCAGCGAGAACAGTTTCGACTCCAGACTCGAATATTGTTCACTCAGGTTACCCGGCATTGATCCCCCGGTCCTGATGCGCCGTAACGATCCTGAAGATCTCATCTGTTCCTGGGTTTGTTGAATGTTGCTCCACATAGTGGAGATTTCCTGTAGTGAACTCGCATCGGCTTGAGCAGGTTGATTGGACAACTCTTCCAGGCTCTGCGTTAACCTAGCGGCTGTGCCCCGATATCGGGACCCCGCTCCTGCCACGCCCATCAGCACGTCTTTCTCATCTGATTTCGCCTGTAACAGAAGGGCGTACAATTCATGATAGTTCTGAAGCTCCTCCAGTTGGCCGGCTACATTCCTGTTGGTGTTGTGCGAATAATCCTTGATTATGCCGGTCATGAACAAAGCGCAGACAACCAGAAGAAGAGCAGCGGCACCGAAAGAGATTACGGTGCGTACCGAAAGACGTATATTGTTTATCCAGCTCATTTTTTGCCCACCTCGTTTCTGGAATTCTCAGAGAGAAAGATGCATGGAAACTGCCGGATACTCAGGCATCGGTTTCCGCCTCGACCTCTGAGAGCCGCTCCTGCTCATCGCCTGAAAGCACTTTCTCCAGGTCGAGCAGAATAAGCAGCCTGTCCTGGAGCTTTGCAACACCGGTGATGTAGTTCGAGCTTATGCTGGTGGTGAGCTCGGGCGGGGGCTCGATAATGCTCTTTTCGACCCGTATGACTTCCTTGACTTTGTCCACCAGAAAACCGACTACCTTTTCCGTCAGCTCCACGACAATTATTCTGCTTTCGTTGTCCCGATCGCGCTTCCCAATGCCGAATCTCCTGCGGAGATCGATGACCGGAACGATCTTGCCTCGGAGGTTGATCACTCCCTCCACGAATTCCGGAGATTTGGGAACACGAGTGATCTCGACAGTCCGGATTATCTCCTGGACCTTTAGAATGTCGACTCCGAATTCCTCGCTCTCCACGACAAAGCTGACCAGCTGATAAATCGTTTCGTTGATTTGATTGTTTGGGTTCACTTTTTTCAGCTCCTTTTTGATCCATCGGGACGGTTGTGCATGGGGACAATCTTCCCGTTTTCCCTGACGGCGTACGAACTCTTCTGCTGCTGACTCGAGTCGAGGTTGAACCGTTCGATTAAATCCCTCAGATGTTCCGTGAGCGTATTGAGGCCGTCGGCGGTGCGCGCGAGATCGACGGTCGCGCTCGACACGTGGCCCGCCACCGACGAGATGTTCTCCACGTTGTTCGATATCTGTTCGCTGGCAGAAGACTGCTCTTCGCTGGCCGCCGCGATTTGATTGATCATGCCGACCACGCCGTTTACGGATGCAATAATCCGGGAAAGGGACTCCGCCGCTTTATCCGCCAGCCTGGTGCCGTTTTCAGCCTCCGTATTGCCTTCGGTCATGGCTTGAACAACTTGCGTGGTTTCCTGCTGGATTCGTTTGATCATGCCCGCAATTTCCTTCGTGGCGGAAGTCGTTCTTTCGGCCAACTTGCGCACTTCATCGGCGACCACCGCAAATCCCCGTCCCTGCTCACCTGCTCTCGCAGCTTCGATGGCGGCATTGAGTGCAAGGAGGTTAGTCTGGTCGGCAATATCATCTATTACCTGGATGATCTCCCCGATCTGAGCACTCGATTTACCGAGTGTGTCTACAATGTCCGCTGATTTCTTTACGAGTTGTGCGATCCTTGCTATCCCGCCGATGGTTTCCTGGAAGACTTTCTCTCCAGTGCCCGCAAGCGCCGAGGCCTCCTTCGCCATATCGGCCGCCTGGTTTGCGTTCCTGGAAGACTCGATTACAGTCTTCGACATTTGTTCGACCGCGGCAGCGACTTCGCGCGTCTGGTTTGCCTGCTCACCGGCACCGGCCGACATTTCCTCGGCGGCAGACGATATTTCCGTCGAAGCCTGTGCCAGGGAGTTGCCAGCTGTGTGCACTTCTCCGATGAGAGAGTTCAGGTCGTGTATCATCTGGTTGATTTTCAACATGAGGGTTGCCACCTCGTCGTCCTTCTCCACGCTCAGCTCTTTGGTGAGATCACCCTTGGTCACGGCTTCTATAACAACTGAGATCTTACCGAATTGGTCCTTGAGGTACTTCTGCTGCATTTCAGAATCTTTCTGCATCTCTTCAGCGAATTTCCGCGCCTCCTCAGCCTGCTGAGTCTTCTGGCTTATTTCATCCATGGAATTTTTGCTGTTTTCGATCATTATGTTGAACGCAGCGGCGAGCTCGCCGATCTCATCGCTTTGATTCAACTCTGCTCTTACGTTGAAGTCGCCTGACGCCACCTTCTGAGCAGTTTGTTTGAGAATGTCCACAGGCTGTATGAGAACTTTGTCCAGCAGTACTAATGCCAGCCAGCCGAATATAGCGAAAACAACGAAGATGACAATTGATACAACTAAAGCGCTGGTTTTCTCGGCTTCGAGTGTTTCGGATGAGTTAACGACTGCAACGTAGCCGATTGTCTGGTTGGTCGACTTATTCACGATCCTTTCGGCTGCAACGATCACCGGAGACCCTTCTCTTGTCTTTGCAGACTGCACGGATTCAGTGAGAGACGCAAATTCAGGGACGGTCCAATCGATCGAATTAAAATTGACCTGTGTAATCAATTTCCCGTTCTGATCATAGAAGGCCCCGGCGATCGCGTCCCCTGCGTCGATGACGTTCTTGAGAGACCCCGCTAGCCCTGCGGCATCGCCCATCATCAGACCATATTGTGACTGAGCACCCACTGCCTGAGCGAGAAGTGTCGCTCTCTCGTTGAACTGGCGCTCCGTAACATTCAGGGAGTACCTTGAATAGACAAACAGAAGGGCCCAGGCAAACAATAGTATCCCCGTAAGGAAAATAGAAAACTTTTTGCGCAGCTTCGCGTTCGCAAGAAATTGGTTGGATTTCATTGGAATCTCTCAGTTCGTTGCCAGGAATTGAGTGCTTTGTGCGTATTGTTGCGGCACCTTCAGGCCGAGTGCGTTAAGTGTCTTCTGATTGACGAAGAGCTTTGCCTTGCCGCCCTCAGACATCAACGCTGCACAAGCTCCGGCAGATACCCAGTCGGTGCTCGGTGCGAAGAGGGCAACCCCACTCAAGGTTGCGTTCTTTATGAGGTATCCCTTGGAGAGCGAACTTCCGAGGGGGTCGTCATTCTCAACGATCCAGAGCACCTGGATATGATAGTTCTGAACCAGATCTCTGAATTCATCCGATATGTCTTTTAGTTGTTCTACATCTTCAATTACAACTTTCACTCCGATCTCAGCAGAAGCGCGGTTCAGTTCCGGTAGCAAACTGGCAGTGTTCGCCACCGATTTGTTCCACATGACGCCCACAGTTCGGGCGTTTGGGACAAGCTGTTTAATCATATAGAGTGATTGAAGCGGCGAAGCGCTGGTCCCGGCGGCCTGCGGTGTACTTAGTAGCGCGAGTAGAGTTATCACTGTAAGTGCTGCCAAAGTCGAAGTCTTCCTAAGCAAATGCATTTTGCATTACCTTTGGTTTGGCATCGTTACTCTGTACAGTCCCTTTGAGGGTACTGAATGTAAACGGGGCCTCCAGCCTGACGAAGCTGTCTGTCTCAAGCAGTAACTGCAAAACCGAAGATGGGATCTGAGAAATTGCCACAATATTCACAGAAACTCTTTTCGATTTCAGGACTCTTGCGACAAGGAGAAAAATGGATGGATCATTGGAAGAAACTACAACCGAGTCGACTTTAGCCATGGAGAGGATTTCCGCCGTCTCCAGGGGATCTGATGCGGTGAATACGGCCAGACCATCCTGCGACAGATAACTTGCCCAGGCCGAAAGAAGTTCGGTGTCTTGTTCATGGATAAGTATAGTTTTCATAGGCATTCGCCCTTTGTAATCACAATTGATGTGCCACATGATTTCTTCGGAATTTTCTGCGTTTTCTCCAGTTAGCACAAGGAATGCTGCCCATCATGACGAATATTAGCCAAGGGCTTGAATAATAGTGGCCTTTGGCCGAACCGTAATCAGGCTGAAAATCCGGTGCGCACTTTCGGTGGAGCATCACCGATACCTCGAGGAAAGTAGTGAAGAAAACCGCAAACCCCCGTCCCATGGCTGTCGAGAACCAGCCTGGCGAATAGTGGACAGTGTTGGAGAATATTAAACAAGAGGTGTGGGACAGCCCTTCAATCCGGTTTGGATTTCTGTCTTCCGGTTGGCACAAACGTTGAAGATGTTACAAAGAGCAAAGGAGCGTTGGAATGAAAAAGATTTTGATAGTGATGGTCATGATTGCCGCCGCCGCTGCTGTCGCAGTTCTCGCTGCGGGTGAGGAGTCCGATACTATCATAGAGGACGCAAGTGAAGATTCGATAATCGATTATCTGGGAGTATGATCATGAAGATTAATCTTTTCGAAAGAAGCAGGGTCCCGCTGCTCGCGAAGGAGCTTGACGCGTTCGCAATCCGCAACAAGGCGATTGCAGACAACATAGCTAACATCGAGACCCCGAACTATAAACGGGTAGAGGTCAGTTTCCAAAGCGCTCTTAGTAACGCAATTAACGAATCGAACAACGATGTCTCTCTAAGTGAGAATGTCGAGCAGGTTCAGCCTGAAATCAAAATTGACCCAAGCGCCTTTCTGGCGAGCGGTGCCAACAATGTAAGTATTGAGCAGGAGATGGCAAATCTTGCAAAGAACCAACTGCAGTTCAAGCTCGCAGCACGCTTGATGTCCGATACTATGACACTCATTGACAAAAGCATAAATGGGCAATGACAATGAAAATAGGGGATATGTTCTCGGCAATTGATATAAGTGCATCCGGTTTAGCGCTGCAGCGCAAGAAGATGGACGCAATAGCGAGCAACCTTGCGAACGTCGATACGGTCGGCCCGAACGGACAGCCTTATCAGCGACGGGAAGTCCAGGCAATACCGGGGAAACCGATCTCGTTTGGAGAAGAACTGAGTAATCAGTTTATACCTTTGGAGACTACGGAACCGGGCCAGATCCAGCTTTCCAACGAGAGCCTGGCTATTCCGGGTTTCACAGTCAGGGAAGTCGCCGGAAGAGTCGTCCAGGACCCGACGGCTTCGAAAATGGTTTACGATCCATCCAACCCCGATGCCGACGCCAATGGATATGTAAACGAGCCAAAGATAAACGTGGTGACTGAAATGGTGGACATGATCACCACGACCCGCTCCTACGAGGCGAATGTCACTGCAATCAATGCTTCCAAGAATATTATAAAAGACGCGATTGACATTTGAGGTGAGATATGAAAGTTGATTCGATTTCCAGTTATTCGTACGCGCCGGAGATTGCAAAGAAAGGATCCGCTCCGGCTATGAAGGAAGCGTCGACTCCGCAAAAGCTTCAGGGGCCGAGCAGCAGCAACGCTCCCGGTAACGGCAGCATTGCTCCCCATAACGGGCTGACAAGCGCGGAACGTGCATTTTTCGCACAGCTCTTCCCGAATTCTACTTCTCAGATTAGTTCACATAAGACCTATTCTCCCAATGGTTTGAAAGCTTCCGTCGAACCAGGGCAGATAATAAACCGAAAGGTGTAATATGCGAGTTGGCGATATTCAGTCGATGCTCAGCCAGTTATCTCCCGACATCTCGGCGAGCAAGAGCTCACAGGATGTTACCCAGAGCTTTGAACACACGCTTGACGGCTTTGTCAATAACGTCAATGACTTGCAAAGCAAGGCAAACGATGCAATCGACAAGATGGCATCGGGCCAGGCAGCAGACGTGCATGAAGTGATGATAGCGATGGAAAAGGCGAAAGTCAGTTTCGATCTGTTGCTGCAGGTGAGAAACAAAATGCTCGATGCTTACAAGCAGATAATGCAAATGCAGATGTGAATTGACGGAAGATGGCGAACTCTCTCTCTGGATTCTCTTCGCAGTTTAATGCCGTCCTTAAGAAGCTTACTCTCAAGCAAAAGGTCGGTCTAGGGCTATCGGTAGTTGTCTCGATCATTGCGCTTGTCATGCTGGTCAGGTGGGCCAACAAGCCGACCTACGGGGTCTTATTCTCGAACCTGCAGGCCAAGGACGCATCCAAGATAGTCGACAAGCTGAAACAGGCATCTGTGACGTATGAACTGGCGGAGGACGGAAAGGCTATACTTGTACCGAAGAGCCAGGTATATCAACTGCGTCTGCAAATGGCCGGTGCGGGGCTGCCTCAAACAAGCACGGTCGGTTATGAGATTTTCGACAAGCCCACATTCGGGATGACCGACTTCACGGAGAAAGTTGACTACAAGCGGGCTCTCGAAGGCGAGCTGGAAAAAACGATTCTGCAGCTTGATGAGGTACAGGGCGCAAGCGTTCACATCGTCATTCCGGAAAAGGCTCTCTTTACGAGCCAACAGCAGAAGACTACAGCGTCGGTCTTCTTAAAACTTAAGGACGGCGCACACCTGGACGCCGGTGAAATAAACGGAGTGCAGCACCTGGTGGCGGCAAGCGTAGAAGGGCTGGATCCGAACAACGTCACGATAGTCGACTCGCACGGCAATATGCTGTCGAGGAAGAGCGATGGTGTCGAAGCGCTGACCTCTGCTCAATACGACCTTCAGGACAAAGTCGATTCCTATCTGGCTGACAAAGCCCAGACGATGCTCGATGCGGTTCTCGGTCCAGGAAACGCGATAGTACGCGTGACAGCCAACCTCGACTTCAGTCAGGTCGACAAGACGACTGAGCAATTCGATCCCAACAGCGTTGTGTTGAGTGAGCAGACGATGCAAAACCAGTCGCCGGTGCCCGGGGACACGTCGTCGAGCGCCTCCTCACAGAAGAATTCGGTCACAAACTACGATGTCGGCAAGACGGTCGAGAGGCTAGTCGGAAGCACCGGGGGAATAAAGCGGATGTCGGTGGCGGTTCTCGTCAACGGAAAATATACCGCGATCGACAAGGGCGGGGAAAGGACAGTAGAATACACTCCGAGAAGCCAGCAGGAAGTGACACAGTTGACGAACATCGTCAAATCTGCAATCGGGTTCGATCCGACACGAGGAGACGAGATCTCGTTCGTGAACGTTCCTTTTGAAAACAGCGATCAGGAATTTCTTTTGAAACAGAAGCCGGGATTCCGGATCCAGGATTATGCCGACAAACTCGTGATCCTTGTGGCGATGATCGGAGCGATCTTCGTCTTTCTGTCGATCTTCAAGAAGATCCGGGGGAAGGGGGCCGCTGCCACGGAGCATGTCCCATTGGTAGGTCAGCGCAGATCGGCGTCTTCGATCGGCTCGGTTGAGCCGGAGCGTCCTCTGGACGCGATCGAGAGCATGCAGGCCATCGAATATAACGAGGAAGTATTAAGGGCAGCAAAGGTGAAGGAAGACGTCGGCAATTACATCCAGACCAAGCCGCTGGATTCTGCGAAGCTGCTTAAAGTCTGGCTGGCGGAAGGCGGGGAGTGATGGGAAAAGAAGTCTCTCGCGCTATTACGTTTGAGCAGCTGAACGGCAGACAAAAAGCCGCAGTACTTATGATCGCGCTCGATGTGGAGAGCGCCGCTCATATTTTTAAGCACCTTGACCAGACTGAAATCGAGAAACTGACAGTTGAGATCACGAATATGCAGGGTGTGCACTCAGGTGTCATCAACAGGGTAATGGAAGAGTTTCAACAACTGAGTCTGGCCCAGGAGTACATAGTCAAGGGCGGTCTGGAGTATGCGCATTCTGTATTGGAGAAAGCGCTCGGATCCGTAAAGGCGGGCGAGGTAATCGAGAAGGTCAAAGAGCTTACGACGATCAAAGGGTTTTCTATCCTGAAAAAGGCTGAGCCGAAACAGCTCTCGAATTTCCTTCAGAAGGAGCATCCACAGACCATAGCACTGATAATGAGTCACCTTTCGTCGGAGCTTGCCGCTGACGTGCTGGAAGAGTTTTCGGAAGAACTCCGTGCGGACGTGGCGTTTCGGATTACGACACTGGGCAGGATAGCGCCGACACTGGTCGGAGAGATCGAAACGGTGGTGGACGAGGTCGCTGAACAGGTAATCAACGAAAACAGCACGCTGACAGGCGGGGCAAAGGCGATGGCATCCATCCTGAATAAGGTGGGCGCAGTCCAGGCCAAGTTTCTCATGAACGCGATAGAGCAGCGTGATCCGCAGGTCGCTGCTGAAGTCAAGAGACTGATGTTCATGTTTGAGGATATACTTTACATCGATGATCGGAGCGTACAGCGAATTTTGCGCGAGGTCGATAAGAAGGATCTAACCCTTGCGTTGAAGATTTCTGACGAGAAGATGAAGCAGAAGCTGTACAGCAATATATCCGAGCGTGCTTCCGAGATGATAAAGGAAGAGCTGCAGTTCATGGGACCGGTGAGGCTCCGCGACGTGGAGGCTGCACAGACGAGAATTATCGAGGTCGTTCGTCAGCTCGAAGAGAATCAGGAAATTGTGATAGGCGGAAGGGGAAGCCCGGAAGATGTCTTTGTCTAAACGAAGTCCCACGGGCGCTGCCCCCGGCGTCATCAAACTGAATTCGAGGGGAGGGGGGCCCGAAATCATAGACTACAGAAGGGTGATCGAAGAGATTGAGAATGACGGCGAGATAGATGCCGTCGTTGAAACGGTTGAACTCGACGAGACACCCTCGCGTAATATGGGGGATAGCTACGAAGAGAAACAGCAAACCGCGGGAAGCGACGGGGAAAAGAAAGCGTTGGCCGGGGCATTTGAAAGGGGATTTGAGGCGGGAAAGAGCGAGACGGCTCAACTCCTGTGGGCTAAGTACGACGAGAAATTGAAAGAAGCGACAAACGACTTCCTTTCCCTGGTCCAGGAGTTTGCAGAAGAAAGAAAGAAGTACGACCAGGACTTCGACAGGGCGATCGTAACTCTGGCACTTGCTATCGCACGAAGGATCGTAGCGCGTGAAATGGACATCGATGAAGGAGCGGTCCTCGCGAGGTCGCGAGAGGCCCTCAGAAAAATTATCGGAGTGGAAAGGGTAAAGATACACGTGAGTCCTGCCGATGATGAATATATAAAGGAGCATCGGAACGACCTGAGCGCATACGCGGATTCTGTCAGAGAGATTGCGATAGAATCTGATGAGAAGGTTGAACGAGGAGGATGCATCATCGAAAGTGAGCTTGGCAATATCGACGCACGTGTCTCTACACAGTTTGAGCTCGTTGAAGAGGCTCTGGTGGGTCTAATCAAATAATGAGCGCCGTCTTGGAAGTAATCGATAAATATATCGACCAACTCGACAAACTCGACCTCGTAAAGGTGAACGGAAGGGTTTCAGAGGTAATCGGACTCGTCATCGAGTCGGTGGGTCCGACGTCTTCACTCGGGGATGTATGCAGCATAAGGTCTCGCACCGGCGAGGAGATTTGCCTGTCCGAGGTTGTAGGCTTCCGCAGCAACAGGGTGCTTTCGATGGTCCTCGGCAATGCCTCCAGCATAGGCCCGGGAAGTGAGATCGTCGCCAGCGGGAGAGCATTTTCCGTGGGAGTCGGGATGAATCTGCTCGGAAGGGTTCTTGACGGACTGGGACGACCGATGGACGGTCTTGGACAAATTGAGCACGAAGAAGTCCGGTCTATATACAGCTCTCCTCCTAATCCGCTGGAACGCAAAAGGATAACGCAACCGATTTGCAGCGGGATCCGCTCGATTGACTCCCTTCTGACTATAGGAAAGGGACAAAGAATAGGGATTTTCGCCGGCAGCGGCGTCGGAAAGAGCGTGACACTCGGTATGATCGCGAGGAATTCGAGCGCCGACGTGAATGTGATCTCACTGGTTGGTGAGCGCGGTCGTGAAGTCAGAGATTTCATAGAGAAGGAGCTCGGGGAAGAAGGGCTGAAAAAGAGTGTGCTGGTTGTAGCCACCAGCGATCAGGCTTCCCTGATAAGGGTGAAAGCCTCGCTTATCGCAACGACAATCGCGGAATATTTCCGTGACAAGGGTCTGGATGTCCTTTTGATGATGGATTCCGTCACGCGCGTGGCAATGGCTCAGAGGGAGGTCGGCCTGGCTATCGGCGAACCGCCTACGACCAAGGGCTATACGCCGAGTGTGTTCGCGCTTCTACCCCGCCTGCTTGAGAGAGCCGGGAACGCCAAACGGGGAAGCATAACCGGAATGTACACGGTCCTCGTCGAAGGCGATGACATGAATGAGCCGATTGCCGATGCCGCGAGGTCGATATTGGACGGGCACATTGTCCTTTCCAGAAAGCTCGCTTCGGCCGGACAATATCCGGCAGTGGACGTGCTGGAAAGCGTCTCCCGCGTAATGCCCGATGTAACGACGCCGGAGCACAGGAAGGCGGCCGGCTACCTGATGGATCTTCTCGCTACCTACCGTGAAGCCGAAGACCTGATAAATATCGGTGCGTATGCCAAGGGAAGCAGTCAGAAGATCGACAAAGCACTCGCGATGATCGAAAGAATCAGGAGCTTTTTGAAGCAGGGGATGGATGAAGTTTCTGTACTGAGTGATGCCATCATGAGACTAATGGAACTGACAACAACTTAAACTGAGAAGAGCGGTAAATGGCGAAGTTCAAATTCAGACTGCAATCCGTGATAAAGGTCAAGGAAATAAAGGAAAAGAAGGTCCAGCGCGAGCTAGCCGCAATAAAGAAACGTATTCTCCAGGAGCAGGCTCGTCTGGAAGACCTGCAGGGAGAACAGGATAAGCTGATGTCGTCATCTCCCCTGAACGGGAAAATCAGGGCCGCTGATATTGTGGTTCACCAGGATTACATCCGCAAGATCTCGGACGAGATTCATTTCGGGAGCGCGAAGCTGGAAAACCTGTCGCATTCGGAAACGAAAAAGATAGATGAGGTGCTGGACGCCAAGAAGGACAGAGAAATTGTCGAGCGCCTGCGTGAGAAACGGTTCGAGGAGTTCAAGCAGGAAGCGGATCGCAAAGAGCAAATCTTGATAGATGCCGTTGCCCAAAGAGTGAGCAGCCAGGGATGAAAACAGTTCTCGCATATGCCTTCGGATTTAGTGTGACCTTCAGCGTCATCGCGGGCGGCATGTATGTTCTCTCTAAGAATTACCCGTGGATGTTCGGGGCCTCTCAGGCGCACGAAAAGGGGAGCGGAAAGCTGAAGTCCACGGTCTCGTTACCTTCCGGTATTCAGGGCGTCGGCGGAGTGGGATCTGAAAGTGACTCCTCAAGCGGCCAAAACGAAGTCATCGAGACATTGAAGACGATGCTGGCTGATAAGAACGATTCGATTTCGGCAAAGAATCAAAAGATTCAGCATCTGGATTCGGCCGTCACTAAACTTCAACGGGAATATTCCGATGCTAATAGCGTGATTACACGATTGCAAAATCAGGTGAATTCATGGAACAGTCAGCAGCGAAAAGAACTCGCCTCGACCTACAACGACATGAGCCCGGGTTCAGCCGCAAAGATTATGAAGAACCTCGATGACAGAAATATAATTTTCATTTTGTCGAACATTCAGAAGAAGCAAGCCGCACAGATACTAGGTCAGCTTGACCCTGTGCGTGTGGCTAAACTCCTTACAAGCCTCGGTCACAACAAATGAGCTCAATGCTGCAGTTGCCGATAGAGATATTCAACCCGGGTACTCCGCCCGGTCTTTCGCAATTCGGTTCGCTCCAGCCCTCCGGAAACGATAGCTCAGCCCCTCATCTGCCGTTCTCGCAACTGCTCGCGTCAATGTCTCCCGCGATTTCTGAAGGCTCCGCCTCCCCATCGGAATCCCACTCCGTCAATCCGGGAGGGAAGGAAAGAAGCTCTTCCGCTTCTTCCGAATTCTCTGTACTTAGCAGCCTGATCGCGCTGTTTTTGAAACTTTCGAAAGAGTCCGGTATTGGCGGTTCGAACGTTGCAGATTCCGGCGGGGACACGGCGGCCGGAAAATCCACTGCTGACCTGCTGGCGAAAGTCAGGAAGGAAGTTTCGTCGTTGTTGAGCGCTGGCTTGGCGAGCACATCAACGAACTCCTCCACTGCATCGAGCGGATCGGCTGTCAGCGGTGAGGCGGGCTCGGAAGCTAACCAGGGAATCTCTGAGTTCGTTCAGAGATTGTTGAATGATCCAGGCATTCAGTCGGATCTTGAGAAGCTTGCAAAGGCATCGGAAAGTAGTTCTTTGCAAACCGGCTACGCTGGCGTAATTGAAGACCTTATGTCCCGGATCCGCCAGTTAAAATCCGACTCGTCGGCAAATGATCCGGTCAAACCAGGTGGTCAGAATGTGCAGACTGGAGAGATGAAAAGCGTAGATACAACGGATCCAGCAGGGAACAAGAGTGTTGGTGATGGTGCCTCTCCGTCTTTTACTGTTGGCGACCTCAGGGAGCTCGTCAGCCGGGTAGCCGGCAATTCCTCCGGAAGTAATTCGCCGGGAGTGACTATGAGTGTCTCTGCAGAAGTCGAGAAGGCGGGTCAAAACTCCGGGAAGAGCATTAATGAGCTGCTTCAAAACCTCGGTCATGCGGCCGGCATGCAATCGTTCCGTAAGGGCGCCGGCGAAGTGTCCCATCAGAATTTAAGTAGCGCCGCATCCGCCAGCGCGAAGACAGTAGTGCAGAAAGGGGAAGCTCGCGTCTCATCGGGGAGCGGTTTGAAGGAAGCAATCAATGTGAATTTGCAGGACGCCGCGGAAACGACTTCGACCGCAAGCCAGAAGGCAACGTCCGCGAACGTTTCGCTTTCAAGCGGCAAACAGGGCGCGACTGCCGTCAACTCTGCTGTCAAGAGTGAGGCATTGCAGGCTGCCGGCGCTTCCGGCACTTTCAGTAGACAGGACTCGACTAAATCCGACGGCAGCCAGGCAGGCACGATGAGCGGCACCTTGGCCGATGCATTTCGAAATACAACGACCGGGACGGGAGCAGCCTCGACATTCAAACAGGCTCTCTCTGCGGCTTCGCAGAATTCTTCCAGTGCCACCGATGTCAAAGCGACACCGTACCAGGTATCGCAAACCATCCTTCGGGGAGTCAATATGATGAACGAAGGTGGAAAGACGGTTGTAACGCTGAAATTACAGCCTGAGTCGCTAGGAACCGTATCTTTGCAGGTCGCGAGTGACAGCGGCAAGATCAGCGCACAATTCAACGTCGGAACTCCGGACGCAAGGGCAGCCCTGGAGGCCTCCATACCGCAGATGAGGCAAATGCTGCAAACCAACGGGATTTCGCTTTCCCATCTTTCGGTAAACCTAACAGGGGGCCAGTCGCATTCGAGCCACCCGCAGTATCAACCGCGGAGACAATCGACGAGATTCTATACCGTCACTAATTCGGAAACACAGGAAGCGTTGAGAAGCTTCGGCTATAACACAATGGAAGTCAAAGTATAGGAGAAGACATGCAACTAAACAGCATAATACCGGCGTCGTCGTCATCGACGGCTTCAGGAGCGGCAGCTTCCTCGTCCTCATCTTCCGCCTCGAGCAGCCAGTCTCCGGCTGTCAGTTCAAACAACACGCTGAATGAGAGTGATTTCCTTCAGATGCTGGTTACAGAGCTTCAGAATCAGGATCCGACGAATCCGCTTCAAAGCACAGATCTGGCGGCGCAGCTTGCACAGTTCAGCTCGGTCAGTGAACTCCAAACGCTGAATCAGAGTGTACAGAATTCGACAAACGCCAACCTGGTCATGACACAGTCTATCAGCAACACGATGGCTGCAACGCTGATCGGCAAGCAGGTGGAAGTAAACACCAGTACCATAGGATATGACGGATCTACCCAGCCGACGATCGGTTTCGATCTGAGCGGTAGTGCGGCAGATGTGCAGGTTAAGATCATGAGCGCGAGCGGGAGCGTGGTCCGGACTATCGATGAGGGAGCAATGCCGTCCGGGACAGGCAAGGTAGTATGGGACGGAAAGGACGACAACGGCAACACTCTTCCTGCCGGCAACTACACATACTCTGTCAGCGCAACCGATTCGCAGGGCAATTCCGTTTCTTCGTCAACTTACCTCCTTGGTACTGTTCAGGGAGTGAAGTTCGACTCAAGCGGACCGAGCCTTCTTGTAAATGGCTCCCAGGTCGCGTTCTCGGACGTACAGGAAATTTTCGGAAACTGAGGATTTCAGGACTCTATCATGGCACCGGAAGTAGAAGGCGTAAAGGTTCCCTTTGTACCGATAGGTGGTGTAAACGGATTAAAGTCTACACCGCAGATAACGGAGCCTCAAGGAAAGTCTTTCGACGAGGTTCTCAGAGGAGAACTCGACCGCCTGAAATTCTCACACCACGCGCAGACGCGCCTGGAGTCACGAAACATCACTCTTTCCGACGGCGACCTGAAGCAGCTTGCCGACGCGGTTGACCGGGCCGGCGAGAAGGGTGCCCAGGATTCGCTGGTACTTATGAACAATGTTGCGTTCATCGTCAACGTGAAGAATCGCACTGTCGTTACAGCGGTTGACGGTGATAACCTTAATCAAAATGTGTTTACTAACATCGACAGTGCAGTATTAATTAACAAATAACACAGGGCTGGCCTCTGCATCCTCGGGAGAGGATGCAGGGAAGCCCCTCTGGAGCGCCGACCGACTGAAGCGCTCTGACAAAAATAGGAGGGTTAAAATGCCATTCAGTGCATCTCTAACTTCAGCTATATCCGGCCTTACCAGCCACCAAACCGTGATGGACACGATCGCTAACAACATAGCTAACGTGGACACGATCGGTTTCAAATCAAGCAGTGTCAACCTTGGTGAAGCGTTTGACCAGATTCTGCGCAACGCAACGGGGCCGTCCGATCTCAGCGGAGGCACCAATCCAATCCAGATAGGGCTCGGCGTGGCTGTCCAATCAATTGATGCCAGCATGACTCAGGGCAATCTCGAGACCACCGGTCAAACATCCGACCTTGCTCTTCAGGGTCAGGGTTTCTTCATAGTCGACCTGAACGGCAATCAATATTACACCCGCGCAGGGTCCTTTCAATTCGACGCTCAGGGGCGTCTGTACGACCCTGGCACAGGCGCAATCGTCCAGGGAAAAACCGCAGACGCGCAGGGGAATCTGCCCGTCGGCTCTGCGATTTCAGATATCGTGATTCCCTTCGGCCAAAAATCTCCGGCAAAAGCGACCAGCTATATCAAGCTCACCGGGAACCTGGATTCTTCTCAGACGCCTCTCGGAGCAATTGTAGAATCCAACTCCGTTTACGCGGTAGATAACGGTCTGACCGACGTGAACAACCTTCTGGCTGCCGACAACGGTGGTGGAGGGAATCACATTATCACCGGAATGGTCCCTGATTCAACGACCCTTACGATGAATGTAGACGGACAGTCAAACACCTACACGTATGTGTCAAGCGATTCAGGAACGGGAAAAGGCGATTTTCACACGTTGCAGGATCTCCTCAACGAGATCAACTACAGCCTGGGGCAGCAGTTCAGCGGAAGCTCGCCGATTTCTGCAACTATGGGAAGCGATGGCGCGATAGACTTCACGAATACCGGCGGAACAAGCCATACGCTTCAAATCACAAGCACAAATCCTGTGCTGCAGACGGCGATGAATTCCGCAACCCCAACGACCCTGGCCGCGACGACCGGTACTCACAACACACAGCAATTTTCCCATGTGGCAACAGCATCGGATCTCATCGTTAATCTGCGAAACGCCACCGGTGCAGGCCTCGGCATTTTGAATAACGACAGCATAGACATAAACGGAGATGTGGGCGGCACCGCGGTATCGCAGGGAGTTCTCCAGGTAAACTCAGGCTCGACTACCTACGGTGATCTCGCCAATAGCGCGACGTCTGCTTTCGGGATTACAAACTCTACCGGCACGACCATCGATCCTCAGACAGGAGCACTGACCATCAACGGGGACGGTGGAACGGCACATTCTGTCACGAATGTCGACATAACAGACGGGACGACTACCACTGCAAAATTCAACGGCGTTTTTAGCGCGAATCCGGGTGATTGGAGCCAGATGCAGGCAGCGACTGATGTCCAGCAGAACATCTCCACGACGATATACGACTCCCTCGGCAATCAATACAATGTGACCCTTGCGTTCACTCGTGACGTGACAAGACCCAACACGTGGACATGGAAAGCGACTGCGAGCAGCCCGGCTGTTATCACCGGCGGCGGCTCCGGAACGGCCGTCTTCAACAACGACGGGTCATTGAACACCTTTACGTTTGACGACGGATCGACCACCCTTCAGATCAATCCGCGAGCGGCGGGGAATTCCGCCAACCTGAGCGCCGATCTGATGAGCGTTAAGCTGAACGTCGGCGGATCCGGAGATTTCTCAGGGCTTACCCAGATGAGCGGTGCGTCGACCACAGTTTCCGGCCAGCAGGACGGTTACGGCCTCGGCGTGCTCAACAGTGAGTCCATTGACCAGACCGGCAAAATTATCGGCGAATTCTCTAACGGGACAACCCGCACTCTGGGACAGGTTATGCTCGCGACATTCGACAATCCGGGGGGTCTCGTCAACGAGGGGAGCAACCTCTATGCTACCTCGGCCAGCACAGGTGATCCGATAATCGGCGAAGCCGGTACTGCAATACCGACACAGGTCGTCAGTGGTTCTTTGGAAGAGTCCAATGTCAACCTCGCGACCGAGCTTTCAAACATGATAGTCGCCGAACGTGGTTTCCAGGCGAATGCCAAGGTCATAACCACGAGCGACACGCTATTGAATACACTGGTTAATAGTATCTCGTAGCTGTAAGAAGGCGCCAATTTAAGGGCGCAGCCTTGTCTGCGCCCTTAAGGCTGCCCTTTTCCGAAGGAAGGAGGGGAAAATGGTAAGATTGACTCAATTGAACGGAGAGGAAATTGTCGTAAATGCCGAGCTTATCGAGACGATAGAAAAGGCACACGACACCATACTCACATTGACCACATCCCGAAAAGTGCGCGTTCGAGAGGGATTCGAGGAGATAATCGATAAGGTCGTGGAATACAGGAGACGCATAAGCGGCCCCGATTTGGAAAAGAGGATTGGTGGCTAAAGTGTCGCGATTTTGTCATGTACTTACTCCTCCACCACGTTGCGAGCAGGCAAAATCCCTTGATTTTCTGCCGCTGTAAATAAGGTTTTTGAAACAAACTTTCTCACTCATCGCACTCTAATATTATTAACCACTTGCTCAATATTGAGCAGGTAAGCCATCCTCCTTCCCAAGAATCGCAGAAAGCGGTCTGTATTCGATGCCATGTATCGGCATAGTCCTTGAGTTTAGTGTGCCTGTAGATTCTATCAAATATGAAGAAGGGCTTGAGAAAAAATGGCTGAAGCAGTTCAACAAACGCCTGCAGAAAAGCAACCGAAGAAGTCAAAGAAGTTGCTGACAATTGCAGTTGTAGTTCTGGCCCAGCTCGTGGTCGCGTATGTCTTAGTCGGATTTGTCCTGAAACGGGGCGGAGACCCTAAACCTACCACGGAAAGCACTGCGATGAGCCAGACCACAGATCATCAGGT
The DNA here is from genome assembly GCA_046705025.1 of Candidatus Kryptoniota bacterium. Classification (GTDB taxonomy): domain Bacteria; phylum Bacteroidota; class Ignavibacteria; order Kryptoniales; family JAKASW01; genus JAKASW01. Next base: position 47,903 of record JBJKQU010000067.1, read on the forward strand.
GGTCGGGGGGGGAGATCCAAATTTCGATCATGTCTATGTCGTGAAAGACCTGATTGTGAATCCGGCGGGCACAAACGGATTAAGGTTTCTTTTGACCACGATCGGCTTGGAGGTGACATCCGAGGCGACCGTGCAGGAGCTCACCAAACGGACGGTTCAAGTCCACGATGACATCATCAATATTCTCACAAGCAAGACGCTCCCTGAACTCGATGATGTTACTGCGAGGGACAGCCTGAAAGTGGAGATCAAGCGAAGCGTTAACGCGGATTTGACGACCGGCAAGGTGCTAAACGTTTATTTCAGCAAGTTCATAATTCAGTGAGATAGGAATGCCCGAAGTACTTTCTCAATCGGAAATAGACAATCTACTGGCAGGAATCGGCAAAGAGCCCGCCGCCGGGGCAAAGGAAGCACCGGCATCTCATAAGGAAGATCAAGACGTACAGAGTTTTGATTTTAGAAGGCCGAACAGGGTTTCGAAGAACCAGCTGAGAATATTCCAGACTGTTCACGAGACCTTTTCGGAATTGTTCAGCTATTATCTCGCGTCGAAGCTTCAAACCCAGGTTTCTATTGCCGTCAGTTCAGTGGATCAGCTTTTCTATTCCGAGTACCAGCTCTCCATCGGAAGTCCAACCTGTCTCTATGTCTTCAACATCGAGAACACGGAAGGACGCGGGGTCCTCGAATTCTCTCCGACTTTAGTATTCGGGATTGTTGAGCGTTTGCTCGGAGGGGGCAGCGGGGAGCCTGCCAAGAAGCTTCGGGCCGTAACCGAAATTGAAAAGACGCTCGTGAAAGGGACGGTTGAGAAGGCCCTTCAGGATTTGCAAGGAGCCTGGAAGTCGGTCAGCGATCTGAAGTTCTCCCTTGACCGGTTCGAGAGTGAATCGGACTTCCTCCAGATTGCGCCTGCGAGCGAGATTGTCCTTGTCGTGTCCTTCGACGTGCAGATCTCCAATGGGAATTATCTAATGAACCTCTGTTTTCCCACCTTCTCGCTGGAAGAAGTCATACAGCAGCTGAACCTTCAACGTGCTGCGCCGGTGGGACGTAGCGGCTTACAAAAGCCAAAGTCAGAAGCGATCGTAAAGAATATCTCTACAACGCTGCTGCCGGTGACCGTACTCCTTGGAGATGCATCGATAACGCTTCGCGATCTCATAGAGCTGCAAGAAGGAGATGTAATACTTCTGGACAGCAGAAAGGACAGCCTGCTTCCGGTAAAGATCGGATCAAGAACGAAATTCTTTTCAAAGCCGGGTGTACATGAAGGGCACAAGGCGGTAAAAATCGTGAGAAACGCTACCGAAGAAGAGCAAAGCGGAGAATAAACATGGCAGATGAAACTATTCAGAATACCGATGTCAAAGAGCCGAATCAGAAAGAGGTGAGGGATCCGAGTTTCGAGAACCTGGTCGGAACGGACTCGGTAACGGAGGGGGATGAAAGCAGAATTGAGCTCCTGCTCGACCTCAATTTGAACGTGACCGTAGAACTCGGTAAGACGATGATGATGATAAAGGACATCCTCTCATTGGGGAGAGGTTCGATCATCGAGTTCGACAAGCTGGTCAGCGAGCCGGTCGACATACTGGTAAACGGGAGAAAGATGGCGGAAGGCGAAGTGGTGATCGTAGACAAGCACTTCGGAATCAGAGTGACGACCCTGGTTGATCCCTCGTTGCGCTTTAAAGGGGTGAAGAAGTAATGGACTGGTTGATTTTGAAGACATTCCTGACCCTGGTGTTCATCGTCGGACTGATGATACTGCTCCTCTTTGTGGTGCGGAAATACTTCTACGCGAAACCCCGCCTGATGAATGACAACATGAAAGTTCTCATGACTATGAATCTCCAGCCGAAGAAAGCCATCTATCTCGTCAAGATATTCGGCAGGGTGATGCTGGTCGGGGTCAGCGACAATGCGATGACCGCGCTGGGAGAAATTACAGACTCTGAAATACTGCAGAAGATAGAATCCTCCGGAGATGTGCAGAAAGGCAGGGGGTTCGCGGAGATTTTGAAAGGCTTTACGCAAAGATGAAGAAGATCCTGGTGTTTGGAATACTATTCTTGTGTCTGTTCTCGCTGGTTCCTGCGGTACATGCGCAGACGACAGTCCCCATACCTCAGGTAACGTTAGGAATCGGCAAGGCAACGAAGCCTCAGGACGTTGCCCTTACACTTCAGATCCTTTTCTTCATGACTATTCTGAGCCTCGCACCGGCAATCCTGATAATGACGACCGCTTTTCCCCGCATAATCATAGCGTTGTATTTTCTGAAGCAGGCCCTGGGCACCCAGAGCATGCCGCCTTCGCAGCTGCTCATCGGCCTGGCCCTCTTCCTGACATTCTTCATAATGGCGCCCACCTGGAGCAAGGTGAACCAGACGGCGTTCCAGCCCTATTTGAAAAGCAAGATCACGCTCGATTCCGCATATGCGATCGGGGTAAAGCCGATTCGCAACTTCATGCTGCGCCAGACGCGGGAAAAGGATCTCGCTATGATGGTGCACCTTGCTCACCTCAAGCGCCCGGACACGCCGGCCGATATCCCTACATACGTCGTCATTCCGGCATTTGCAATCAGCGAGATGCGCATAGGCTTTGAAATAGGCTTCCTGATATTTATCCCGTTCATGATGATAGATATGATAGTTGCAAGCGTGCTCATGTCCATGGGCATGATGATGGTGCCGCCCATGATGATTTCACTTCCCATGAAGATCCTGCTGTTTGTGCTGGTTGACGGCTGGTATCTCCTCGTGGGTTCACTGGTTCAGGGTTTCAGGTGAGAAGCAAATGACGCAGGAATTTGTAATAGGAATCGCACGGAATGCCTTCTACACGATATTAATCGTGTCGGCACCGATACTGTTGGTTTCGATAGTCGTGGGCCTGATAATCTCGATCTTCCAGGCGGCGACTTCCATAAATGAGATGACACTGACGTTCGTACCGAAAATAATCGCCATCGGGGTCGTCTGCATTCTTCTTCTGCCGTTCATGATGCAGAAGTTCATCTCGTTCGCGAAATACATATTCGACATAATTCCAAACCTCAGGTAGAGATGACCTTTTACGCGGAAAAGTTCGTGATCTTCATGCTGGTGTTCATCAGGACACTTTCAATGTTCGCGACCGCACCTCTTTACGGCAGTCAGTCGATTCCCGCGCAGTTGAAGGTGTGGGGCGCCGCCTTCGTCGCATTTGCGCTCTTTCCGATCATAGCTTCCCATAGCCCGTCGGTGCCGCTCGACCTGGGGTCGCTGATTCTGCTCGCGCTGCAGGAAGTGATCGTGGGCTCGGTAATAGGATTTACTCTGGGAATAATTTTCCATGGCGTCGTTTATGCGGGTGAACTGTTCGCCTTTGTCATGGGCTTCTCCATCTCGAGCATTATTGACCCGCAGAACGGGTTCGACGTTCCGGTCGTGGGGCAATTCGAGTATATAGTCGCAATTTTCATATTCCTCATTCTCAACGGCCATCTGTTTCTGCTCCAGGCCCTGAGCCTGAGTTATACCGCCGTGCCCATTTCGGGCCTGAAGATAACGGGTTCCGCCGTACAACTTTTCGTTCATATGACGGGACTGGTGTTTGTCGCCGCAATAAAGATCGGTGCCCCTGTTATTATTTCCCTTTTTCTGACGGATGTTCTCATGGGAATAATGTCCAGAATGGTCCCCCAGGTCAATGTTTTCTTTGTGGGCATGCCCGTGGCAATAGGAGTCGGCCTTTTCACCCTGATGGCATCGATTCCTTTTTTCGTGTTCGTTTTCGCCAGACTCCTCGGATCGTTCGAGAGTGAAGTCGTTCAATTAGTAAGGTTGATGTAAAGTGCCGGAACAAAGCTTTCAGGATAAGACAGAACCAGCTACGCCTAAACGGCGTCGCGAAATCAGAAGCCAGGGACGGGTTGCCAAAAGTATGGAGATCCCGTCTGCCGCCGTCTTAATGGCAGGTGTAGTGATCACATATGTGGTTTGCGACACCTTCATAGAGCAGCTCTGTGAATTCATGAAGAGCTTCCTATCCCTTTCCTACAGCACCGACCTTAATCAGGTCAATACAGCTACGCTCTTCAACACCGTGGTGGTCCGTTTCGGGATCATAATTGCGCCGATAATCCTCACGGTAATGCTTGTGGGTATCAGCTCCAACGTTATGCAGTTCGGATTCCTCTTCACTTTCAAGCCGCTTCAGCCGAAGGCATCATCTCTCAACCCGCTTAGCGGGCTGAAGAAGCTCGGCTTCTCGCAGCAGGCCGTGATAGAGCTTAGCAAGAGTATCCTTAAGGTCACTCTCGTCAGCATTCTCGGATACGTTACCGTCAAGGATCTTATCCTGAACTCGGTTAAGCTGGTCGACAGTTCCCCTTCCACGATATTTGCCTACATGGGCAAAAGCGCATATTCGGTTTCCATGAAGGTGGCGGCTGCTTTCCTCGTCCTCGCCGGCATCGATTATTTTGTGCAGAGGCGGAAGTTCCAGCACGACACGAAAATGACCAAGCAGGAGGTCAAGGACGAACAGAAGCAGGAAGAGGGCAGCCCGCAGGTGAAGGGGAGAATCCGTCGGGAGATGGTGAAGCGAAGTCGCATGAGGATGATGCAGGCGGTTCCGAAGGCGGACGTGGTTATAACGAACCCGACACACTTCGCCGTAGCCGTCAAGTACGACTCGAAGGCGATGACCGCGCCGAAGGTAGTAGCAAAAGGGAAAGACCTTATCGCGCAGAAGATCAAGGAAGTCGCCGCCGAGCATGACGTGCCGATCGTTGAGGACAGACCGCTCGCCCAGCTTCTCTACCGGACGGTCGAAATAGACGAACAGATACCGCCGGAACTGTTCAAGGCAGTGGCCCAGATACTTGCATACATCTATCGGATGAAGAAGGTAAGACCGGTTTACGGAAAGAATTGAAATGGCGACGACAGTAGAAAGAATATCGAGCAGCAAAGCTTACCGGTTCATCGGGAGCAACACAGACCTGGCTCTGGCCGCTCTGGTTATTCTGATTCTCGCGATGATGATAGTGCCGCTGCCGCCTTTCATGCTGGACGTGTTGATCTCGGCCAACATCACTTTCTCCATCGTACTGCTGATGGTGGCAATGTACGTTACAAGTCCGCTGGATCTTTCGGCTTTTCCGGGCCTTTTGCTCATCCTGACGCTGTTCCGGCTTTCATTAAACGTCGCCTCTGCGAGATTGATACTGAGCCAGGGTTATGCGGGAGAAGTCATTCACGCGTTCGGGTCTTTCGTTGTCCAGGGGAACTACGTCGTCGGCGTGATCATATTCATCATACTCGCGACAATTCAGTTCGTAGTGATCGTGAAGGGGTCCGGAAGGATTGCGGAGGTGACGGCGCGATTCACATTGGACGCGATGCCGGGAAAGCAGATGAGCATCGACGCCGATCTCAACTCGGGTCTGATAAACGAGAGCGATGCACGGGATCGTCGTCAGCGGCTTCAAAAAGAGGCGGACTTCTTCGGAGCGATGGACGGCGCAAGCAAGTTTGTCAAGGGTGACGCAATTGCGGGGGTAATCATAATAGCGGTCAATATCATCGGCGGTTTCATAATCGGTATGGTTCAGCAGGGCATGAGCCTGCCGGAATCCCTCGCCCATTACACGCTGCTGACGATTGGAGACGGCCTGGTGACACAGATTCCGGCGCTCGTAATCTCAACCGCGGCCGGCATGGTCGTGACCAGAAGTGCTGCCGGAAACCAGCTTGATGTCGAGCTGAAAAATCAGCTGTTCTCCCGTCCGAAAGCGCTTTACATCGCGGGCGGAACGCTCGGATTCTTCTCCATCATTCCGGGGCTTCCCACCGTTCCGTTCCTGGCTCTAGGTTCGATCATGGCTGCAGCCGGCTACATGCGGTCCCAGGTTTCCGCGAAACCCAAGACGGCCGAAGAGGAAGAAGGCGGAGTCGCTGCAAAGAAAGAAGAGAAAATAGAGTCGTATCTCCAAGTTGACCCGATAGAAGTAGAGATCGGGTACGGTCTGATCTCCATGGTCGACGAAGAGGCCGGGGGAGATCTGTTTCAGCGGATAACCGGACTTAGGAAACAGATTGCCCTCGAAATGGGCGTAATTGTGCCCCCTATTCGCGTGCGCGACAACTTGCAGCTGCAACCCAGTCAGTATGTCGTGAAGATCCGCGGTGTTCAGGTAGCCGGAGGCGAGGTCTACGTCGAGCGCTACCTCGCCATGAGCCCGACGATAAAGGAGGGCGACCTTCCAGGGCTTTTCGTTACCGACCCGACGTTCGGGCTGCCGGCCATATGGATCGAAAAGTCACAGCGGGATAATGCTGAAGTCCTTGGATTCACGGTCGTCGAGGCCGCGGCAGTCCTCTCGACCCACCTTACCGAGACCCTGAAGAGAAGTGCCGACAGGATACTGAGCAGGCAGGAAGTGAAGATGCTCATAGAAAATCTGAAGAAGGAGTATCAGGCCCTTGTCGACGAGATTACTCCGGACATACTACCTCTCGGAACGCTCCAGAAGGTCTTACAGAATTTGCTGAAAGAACGGGTGCCCATACGCGATCTCGTGACGATCATCGAATCGCTCCTCGATTATTCGAAAGTCACCAAGAACCCGGAGGTCCTGACCGAATATGTCAGGCACGCACTTTCCGAGACGATCGCAGCCCTCTTTGCGGATCCGGCAGGAGTGATCCATGCCGTCGCCCTGGACCCGTCCGTGGAACAAATGCTTGCAGCCTCTCTCCAGACGCAGAAGGAAATCACCAACACGCTTGGGCTCTCGCCCGACGTTACGAGAGCGATCAACAACAGCGTTGCAAAGAACGTGGAACACTCACAGACTTTCGGATACGATCCGGTCGTGATCTGTTCTGCAACGGTCCGGCTGTATTTCTACAGGCTTATCCGCACAAACTTCCCGCAGTTATCGGTTACTTCTTACACGGAATTACCATCGCGAACTGAGATCGACATCATCGGAAGGATCGTAGCACAATGAGAATCAAGAAATTCATCGGGGCAACCGCGAAAGAAGCGGCGGACAAAATGAAAGAAGAGTTCGGCGAAGATGCGGTCATACTTAACACCCGGCGTGTTGCGAAGGGCGGTCTGCTCGGCATCGGAGGCGGAGAATATTTCGAAGTCACCGCCGCCTTTGACGAGGCTCCGATGAGGGGAGCAGCCCAGCCGCCGGTGAAAGCCGGACCCGCGGACCTCCGCGGAAGCGAGGTTGTGCTGAGCAGTCTGCGTCAGCTTACCTCGAACTTCGAGGAAAAGCGGAGGGCCGACCAGACCGGCCGTCCAACTGCTTTGCAGGTGCCTCAGCCTCACCCGAACGCGGACAATGAAATCCTCAGGCAGGAGCTTTCCGATGTCAAGAGTGCACTCGGAGAAATAGCGGAGCACATCAAGCATTCGAAGATGCCGGTCCTTTCAGAGAGCCTGAAGAATGTATATACGGCTCTCGTCGAGAATGAGGTTGAAGAGGAAATCGCCCTTGAGATCGTCCAGATATGCAATCACAAGTTGAGCGGCAGTGAAATCGAAAATCAGTTGACGGTAGACAGGTTCGTGCTGGGCTCCATCGCTCAGCGGATCGCCGAAGCGCCCGTTCGCAGGCTCGGCAGGAAGGGATATGTCGTTGCGCTTGTCGGACCGACCGGGGTCGGAAAGACGACGACGATCGCAAAGCTTGCCTCCATCAGCAAGCTTGTAAAAGGAGAGAACGTCGCTATGATTACCGCAGATACCTACCGTATCGGTGCAATCGATCAGCTGAGGGCGTTTGCCGACATAGCTTCGATACCTCTGTCGGTAGTTTACACGCCCGACGAAATGATTACCGCGATCAGGAAATTCTCGGGCTTCGATACCATATACGTAGATACCGTCGGGCGGAGCCAGAGAAATGCGGAGCGGATTATGGAACTGGGCAGGTTCATCGATGCGGCCGACCCGAATGAAGTCCATCTCGTCCTGAGCGCGAATTTTTCGCTCGGCACGGTGCGCGACATCTACAAGAAATTCAAGAGTTTGAAGCCTAACAGGTTGCTGATAACCAAAACTGACGAAGCCGTTTCTCTGGGGATGCTTCTGAGCATATCCCGCGAGTCGAGGCTTCCTTTCTCATTCCTGACAAATGGACAGAGTGTACCGGACGATATCGAACCGGCGTCCGGCAGGAATCTCGCGAAAATGATCTATCCAGTCGGATCACTTCGTGACAAAACCGGAGTCGAGGCGAATGCTTGATCAGGCTGTAAAATTAAGAGAGGTAGTGGAAGCACAAACCAAGGTTGTGCCCATGGGCAGGTCGCCCTACAAGATTACCGTGGTCAGCGGCAAGGGTGGAGTAGGAAAGAGCATCATCACCCTCAATCTGGGAATAGCGCTTGCCCGGACGGGAGCGCGAGTCCTCCTGATCGACGGAAACGTGAACCTGTCGAACCTCGATATCCTTTCGGGTATTTCCCCGAACAGCCGTCTCTTCGACGTAATCGAGGGGAGCTCGAACCTGAAGGAAACCATTTCCGAAATATCGCCGAATGTGTTTCTCCTTGCGGGCTCATCGGACGGCAGAATGAAAAAACTCCGTTCCAGCGATACGGCCGTGCTCTTTCGGGAGGTCGGGCTTATGGAGCCGGTGTTTCATTATGCGGTCATCGACACGGCGGGCGGGATAGTTCAGGAGTCGATCTCGCTCGCTCTCCTGTCGGATGAAGTACTCGTTGTCTCCACGCCGGAGCCCACTGCAGTGATGGACGCATACGTTTTAGTGAAGGCTATAAAGAGAATCAACTCCAGTGCGAACCTGAAGCTTCTCATCAACAATGCCAAGAGCTCGGAAGAAGCCGAGGAAGTGAGAACGAAGTTCGACCTCGTGAGCGACCATTTTCTCAATCTGAAAATCGACTATGCCGGTTTCATACCTTCCGACGAATCTATGGAACGTGCAGTGAGCGTGCAGACTCCTCTTATGGTAGAGTTTCCGGAGGCACCCTCGTCGCAGGCAATCAGGTCGATTGCTGAAAGAATCGCGAAGAAGAAATAATGGAAAAGCTGGGACTAAAGATACCGTTGCTGGTTTTCTTTCTGGCGGTTGTCTACTTCACCTCCGAAGGGCTCGACCCGGTCGACTCGATAATAAGGTCGTTTATGCTGGCCTTCGGAGTAGCGCTGATCATTCTTATGCTTACGCTCGTATTGATGTTCTTTTTAACTCTTCAAAAAAATAGATCTGATGATTCGCAACATCACGCTCCGTCAACAGACGGGAAGAAAGTCGAGGTACAGGTATGACTACGCAAGAACTCTGGAAGAAATATTCAAAACGCAGGTCCATCGCGACAAAGAAGGAACTCGTACTCGCATATCTCAATCTTGTCAAATTCGCCGCCAGGGCCATCAATCTGCCGTCGCGCTGCGTTTTCAACAACGATGACTTGATGAGCATAGGAATCATCGGGCTCAATGAGGCTATAGAGAGATTCGATCCCGGCCGAGGAGTAAAATTTGAGACTTTCGCTTCCCAGAGAATCCGCGGGATCATGCTCGACGAGATAAGGAAAGTCGACTGGCTGCCGAGATCGGTCAGGGACAAATACAAGAAGGCTGCCAGGTCGCTCAGCGAACTAAACATGGACACCGTAAACGGAGAAAAGTATGTCAGGGCAATCAACATGAGCATCAGCGAATTCGAGCAGATCAAGGGTTACCTCGCAAATGCGGAATCGGTTTCTCTGACCAGGAGCATCGGCGAGGATATGACGCTTGAAGATGTCATCAGCGGCGATAGTGAGGTCGTCGAGATGTACGAAGATTCCGAGATGAAGGAGCAACTGGTGGCAACGTTGAAACAACTTCCGGAAAGAGAACGAATGGTGGTTACTCTCTACTACTACGAAGAACTCACTTTCAAGGAAATCGGCAAGACGCTGGGTATAAGCGAGTCGAGGGTATCGCAGATTCACTCTGAAGTTATCGGGAAGTTGAAGCAGCTTTTCAGGAAGGCAGTTGAACTATGATAGAGGTTGGACAATTGACAGACAGGTTATCATCAATACGAGAGCTGCCTACTTTTCCGACTACCGCTCTTGAGGTCATGCGCCTCGCGAGCGATTCGGACAGCAGTGCAGCGGAGCTGGCACACATAATATCCAAGGATCCGTCGTTATCATCGAGAATACTGCGAGTGGCCAATTCCCCTTTCTACGGCTTTGCAAGGAAGATTTCTACAGTGGAGTGGGCGATTGTAGCATTAGGGTTTGAGACGCTGAGGGAAACGGTCTTGTCCTTAACGCTCATAGACCTGTTCAAAGGCGGGTCGGCGAAATACTTCGACCCCAAAAGGTTTTGGAAGCACTCGATCGACACAGCATCAACCGGGCGCTCCCTTGCCAAGGAAGTCAAGTACAGACGGCCGGGGGAGGCATACGCGGTCGGGCTGCTGCACGATATCGGGACGCTGGTCCTCTACCGCTACTTCCCGGAAGATTTCGAGGAAATACAGCGCCTCACGAGCGAGCAGAATATGCAGCTCTCGCAGGCAGAAGCGGTCGTCATCGGTACCAGTCATGCGGATGTCGGTGCCTGGCTGGCGGAGAAGTGGAATTTCCCGCACCAATTCGTAGAGGCGATCAGATTTCATCATACCCCTGCGCTTGCGGATCTAAATCCGCAGCTGACTGCAATTGTCCATGTCGCAAATCAGATCGCATCCGCAACTGGATACTCCTGCTCGGATCTGCCGGTGAAATTCGATGTTGCGGCCGTACAATTGATCGGGATAGACAAACTCGGAATTTCCTTCAAGGCTCTCGCAGACAGGTACATGAACGACGACCTGTCCGCAACAGTAAAAGTCAAAATACCAGTCATAGATTACGCGATGCAGGATAAGACAAACGAACAACTGGAAGCGCCTCAGGGGACAGCTGAAGAAGGGGCCGACGATGAAACCATGAAGAGATTCTTCAAAGACGCGATAAAGCTTCTCCCGTCCATGGAGAGGCTTGTCATTACGTTGAAACTATACGAAGGTCTGGAATTAAAGCAAGTCGCGACCGTGCTCGGGTATGAAGAGTCTAGAGTCGTGGAATATTACAGGGGCGCCATCTCTGCTCTCCAGCAAATGGCGGAGCGTGCAATTTTGACAAATAGGTTGGAACAATGGAAAATGAAATTCTAAAAGAAAAAGTACAGAACATAATTCAACTCCCTGCGCTGCCGACAATCGCGGTCGAAGTAGCATCGCTGATCGACAACCCGCAGACGAGCGTCTCGAAACTGACGCAGGTAATCTCCATGGACCAGGTGTTGACAGCAAAGGTTCTGAAGATTGCGAACTCCCCGTTCTACGGGTTCCAACGAAAGATCTCAACGCTGGACTTCGCAATTATGGTTCTGGGATTCGATTCGCTGAAGGAGATCCTGATAAGTATCTCTCTCATCAGCGCCTTCAAAAAGAGACAGGACAAATACTTCAACTCGAAGGAATTCTGGGAACATTCCCTGGCAGCGGGAATCGCGGCCCGCACTCTGGCAAGGCAGCTAGGTTACAGAATAAGCGGCGAGTCGTTCGTGGCGGGGCTGCTGCATGATATCGGTATCCTCGTGACACACCAGTATTTCCATGAAGATTACAAGAAGATAGTCGAGGCTGTTGCAGAAGGGAAATCTACTTTTCAAGATATGGAACAGGACGTGCTGTTTGCTACGCACGGTGAAATCGGCGGCTGGCTCGCCGAGCGCTGGAACCTTCCTGAGCAACTTATCGAAGCGATCAAGTATCACCACAGACCGGAGCTGGCAGAAAAGAACCCGCAGCTGACGGCATTGATCCATTTTGTCGATTATCTCCTCCACAAGCTCCAGATAGGTGCTTTCACGTATGAGAGAGTCGAGAGTTTCAACCCGGACGCCCTGGAGATTCTCAATTTATCGGAAGAGGAGATAACACAAGCTTTTTTCGAATCATTCGGCTCCAAATTGCGCGAAGACCTAGAGCGTACATTTGTGAGCATAATATAAACCGCTATTTGGGAGAGATAGATGAGGAAACTTGAGATGACTGAACAGGACGAGAAGAAGAAGAGTGACCGGACGGGCAATCAGAACGCCGCCGCAGCCATCGAGCGCTTCATGGAAACCCGCGAGAGTTACATACACGCCCTTGAAAGCACTATCCAGGTTCTGAAAGATAAAATAGGCTTCCACGAAAAGACCGAAAACGACATAAAGCAATCGCTCGATGAACTGATTGCGATGCAGAGGCTGGGAAATACCATTTCTACTGCAACGGATCCCGTCTCGGTGGTCGATTCGCTCCTTGACCTGACTCGTCAGGTTATCCCCGTCGAAGAAAGTATGGTATTCGAGATCGGAACGTCGAAATCGGATACTAAGCCCTATCTTTCGACCTGCTCGGATTACATGTTGAAGAGCGCCCAGCACCTGCTCGAAGAAGGGATCCTCGACTGGGTTATAGAGGAAAAGAAGACGACTGTCGTTCCCGACTTGAATACGTCGCTCGGCGAAGCCGGCGAAAGAGTCTTTGTGGTGGTCCCGCTCACGCTCCGGAACGAGGCGATAGGGGTTTATATAATACGGACGGAGAAAACCCGAAGGGTCTCCTCGGACCATGAGCTGATGCTGCTCGGAATACTCGCCAATCAGGCTGCCGTTGCAATCGAGAACCTGAGGAACATAGACAAGCTTCGCGACGCCGCTGAGGAGCTGAAGAGGTCGCAGGCTCAGATGCTTCACGCCGCAAAGCTGGCGTCTCTCGGCGAGCTGGCGGGCGGGATAGCTCACGAGATCAACAACCCCCTTCAGATTCTACTCGGTCATGTGGCCCTTGCATCGCAGGGAAAGGACATTCAGAACCGGATACAGATCATAAAGAACCAGGTGCAGCGAATCGCTCAGATTACGCGCCAGCTTGTCGCTTTCTCAAGGAGTGTACCCGAAGAGCTCCAGCACGAGTTGATAAATGTCAACTGGGCGGTGGACGAAATCATTACCCTGGTGGACTACGAGTTCAAGAACAGGGGAATCGAATTCGACATCCGTTACTCGCAGGAACTGCCACCCCTGGAATCGAGCAAGAATTACCTGCAGCAGGCCTTCCTCAACATACTGCTCAATGCAAAGGATGCCATGCCTGACGGCGGGAGGATGCTGATCGTTACTGAATTCAAAGACGACAAAATATTCGTGCGATTTTCCGATACGGGTACCGGCATAAAGAGCGAAGACTTGAAGAAAGTATTTGAGCCGTTCTTCACGACCAAGGCGCCGGGGAAGGGTACCGGCCTGGGACTTCCAATAACCAGAGGCATAGTCAGAAAATTCGGAGGCGAAATAAAAGTCGACAGCGTCGAGGGACGGGGTACCACTTTCTCAATAGTCCTGCCGGCAAAGAAACATGTCTCCTCACTTCAAGGAGGTAAATAATGATAGCGATGCTGATAGCTTTGGTTTCGGACTCGTCGACGGTCAACATAAAGGCTCTTGTGTCACAGGATATTCAAAAGGCGGCACTCCACAACCCGGGCGATCTCGCTCAGAGCTTCACTCAGCGGGTTTTCGGTGTATCGGAGTATGTCCTTATACTCGAGCTGGCCCTTATTCTCATGATGGCCGGCTTGTTCGCTGTGCTCGTCATTCGTTATCGCAGAATGGCAAAGGAACAGAAACGAAGGCTTGCCGCAGAACAGCGCATGGGCGTCAAACGCCCCCCGACTATCTCGAGGACGGATATAGAGAGGATACTGAACCAGATCGCTATTGAAAAAGGGAACGGGTTCGACGCAGGACCGGGAAGCTACTACGTTGATAATGAGGGGAAACTGGATTCAAATGCCGCCATTCATGAGATGGCAAGGAACAGCCGGCTCGAATCTGAACGGCTGAATTTCGCTATCTCTTATGCTTCGCAGGCTGCAAAGCAGAGCGGCACGAAATTCAAGGAGGCCTTTTCGCTGGTGAGCGAAGAGTCGGACCTGAATGTGCTGGCCCGCCAACTGAACATGGGAAAAGGGGAGCTCGAGCTCATTCTCGCACTGAAGAAGAGCAAGATTGCCAACTCCAGGTCCAGCGGCGCTCAAAGCGGAAGGATAAATCCTCCGGCTGAAAGGAGGCCGCGATGATCAGGGGAATATATACAAGTGCTCTCGGATTGATACCGCTTCAGAACAGGCTCGAGGTAATAGCGAACAATCTCGCCAACGTTAACACAACCGGCTTCAAGCGGGACGATTCCTTTACGAATGAGCTCATTTCGGCGAATAGCCTGTTCCGCAACGGCACACTTGACCCTACTGCCGGCGATTTGAACGAGAAGACTTATACCGACTACTCTCAGGGTCCCCTTCAGCAGACAAGCAACCCGCTGGATGTTGCCCTCGACGGTCCGGGCTTCTTTGCCGTGCAGAGTCAGAACGGGACTATGCTCACTCGTGACGGCTCGTTTACTCTATCGACAGATGGAACACTGGTGACGCGTGACGGCGATGCGGTGATGGGAAGGAACGGCGGCCCGATCAGGATCTCCGATGTTCAGAAGCTGCAGACCAGCCAGCTTGTCATCGACCGCGACGGTACCGTGAAGGCCGGCAACGAAATTTACGGCCAGATCAGCGTAGTCGCTCCGGCAAACCTTGGCGAGCTGTCCAAGGCCGGGGCCAACCTTTACTCGCTGACACAGGGCGCGACGCTCGAACAGATTGACCCGTCTGCCGTGATAGTCAGGCAAGGCTATCTCGAGGGCTCCAATGTAAATCCCATCGATGAGATGGTTGCGATGATCCAGCTGCAGGCAAATTTTGAAGCCGGGCAGAAAGCAATCCAAAGCCAGGATACATCGCTGAATGATGCAAATCAGGTCGGAAATGTATGAGTATGGCACACGTTGGATTTCGTGCAAACAAAGCGACTGTAAGATGCAATTTGAGAATTTTAAAGTGGAGGGATAAATGGACAGAGCACTGAGAACAGCAGCGACAGGTATGTACGCTCAACAGCTGAATGTTGATGCAATCGCGAACAACTTGGCAAACGTAAATACTACATCATTCAAGGAGACAAGGGTCGAGTTCCAGGATTTGATGTACCAGACTATTCGGGCGACGGGCATCCCGAATCAGGAGGGCGGTACTCCGCCGGCAGAGCTCGAAGTAGGCGACGGAACGGTTCCGTCCGCAACGACGAGGAACTTCGGTCAGGGCGAACTCACTCCGACTCAGAACCAGCTGGATTTTGCCATTCAGGGGGACGGTTTCTTCACCGTCAGAATGCCCGATGGGAGCGAGGCTTATACGCGTGATGGGTCGTTCAAAGTATCCGGAGACGGGAACCTCGTAACCTCGGACGGATATCTTGTCGAACCCGGTTTTACGATTCCTCAGGATGCCAACTCTATCCAGGTGGCCGTCGATGGAACCGTCCAGGCGACCGTTTCGGGCCAGACTAATCCGGTTACCCTCGGTCAGCTTCAGCTTGCGAAGTTTATCAACCCGGCAGGCCTTCACGCGCTGGGGAGCGACCTGTACCAGGAAACCGTCGCGTCCGGAACGCCCATTCTCGGCAACGCGAACACGACTGGATTCGGCCAGGTCGAGCAGGGTTACCTCGAGTCTTCGAACGTATCGATAGTTGACGAGATGGTAAAGATGATCGAAGCCGAGAGAGCCTACGAATTGAACTCGAAAGCCGTCCAAACTGCAAACACTATGATGCAGCTCGCGGATAATCTTAAGACATCGTAATTGTAGAGAGGAATTGAAATGAGAGGCGTTGGCTTTCTGGCATTGACTGCGGTTTGTGCCTTCATACTTAGTGCGGCCCGGATTCAGGCTCAGACCGTGAGCGGAGCTCTGGTGAAGAACGCCATCTCGGCCTACATCAAGCAGGCTACACCGGAGTCCATCGAGACTTCGATCCGGTTTAAGGACATGAAGGCAAGCTACCCCGTCGGGTACAATGAGGTCAAACTAAGCGTGACATCCGCAAACTCGGTTGCAATGAAGGGACTTGTGACTTTCCTGGTGAAGGCGCGTGCTGCACACAAGGAGAGCGGGTTTACTCAACTAATCCCTGTAACGGTCGAAATCAGAACGTTTCAGGATGTCCTCGTGACTACGAAGACGATCCAGCCCCGGGCCGAGATCGGACCGGATGACGTGAGCGCTATGAGAACCGAGACGACAAACATGCTGAATCCCGTCTCCAGCCTGAGCCAGCTGAAGGGGAAGTGCACATCGAGATGGATACAGAGCGGAAAAGCGCTCACCTTCGATATGTTCCAGCTTGTGCCCCTGGTCAAGTACGGCGACAACGTAACCATCGTCGTCAGATCGAAGAACATCGTAGTCAGCGACCAGGGAAGCGCACTCCAGGACGGAACGTTGAACCAGGTAATAAGGGTGGTCAACGAGTACAGGGACAACCTGCGAGGAAAGGTCATAGGTAAAGACGAAGTGCTCCTGGTGAATTGAAAGATGACTGGATGCCATAAATGAAATTGATTTCTAAAACGGAGTTGAGATGATGAAAAGGATAAATGCGGCGGCGTTGATGGTTTTTGCGGCTGCCGGTCTGCTCTGGGCCGGGACGACATACGGCCAGGTAATGCAAAATCCCGGCAATTCGCTTTTTTCGGACTACAAAGCCTCTAAAGTTGGAGACGCCGTTACGGTAATCGTTATGGAGCAAACCTCCGCCACAAAAGATGCTTCCACGAACACAAGCAGGCAGAGCACCATCGGCGCCAACGGGTCGGCAACCTATGGAGCGGCGAGCAGTCCCTCCGGTGGATTGTCGGTAGGGACAGACAACGAATTCAAGGGAGCAGGATCTACCAGTGAAACGGGAAGTGTTCAGACGACTATAAGTGCCCGCGTAGTCAAGGTAGATCAATACGGCAATCTTGAAATCCAGGGGAGCAGGCTCATTTCCATAAACGGGCAGGACCAGCTCCTGAAGTTGAGCGGCATTATCCGGCCGTCCGACATTCAGCCCGACAATTCGATACTTTCGTCGCAGATAGCAGATGCGAAGATCGTCTTCAAGGGGTCCGGATCAATTAACCAGTCGCAAGGTCCGGGTTGGCTGACAAAACTATTCCATTGGCTCTTTTGAGGTGTGCTATGAAAAAAGTATTTGTGGTATTGTTGTTGATCGCGTCGGTTGCAGACGCAAGCAGAATTAAGGACATCGCATACGTCAAAGGGGTGAACGATTACCAGGTAATCGGGTATGGGCTCGTTGTAGGTTTGAACGGAAGCGGTGACTCTCAATTGTCCATCTTCACACAGCAATCCGTGGCAAGCTTGCTCAAGAGATTCGGTGTGACTGTAACGCAGTCCCAGATACGTATGCGAAACGTAGCCGCGGTAATGGTCGTTGCGTCTATTCCTCCCTTTTCCAGCAACGGAGCGTCCGTCGATGTGATAGTTTCTTCAATGGGCGACGCCACGAGCCTTCAGGGAGGAACACTCCTCCTCACCGATCTGATCGGACAGGACGGCAAGATTTACGCGACTGCTCAGGGCCCGCTGTCCGTCGGTGGCTTCGACGTACGCGCCGCCGGCACGGAAATCCAGAGAAACTTCACGACTACCGGCAGGATCCCGAACGGTGGAATCGTTCAGGCAGCACCTCCGATAGACTTTGTAAGCAACTGGCAGCTTTCTATCATCCTCTTTCAACAGGATTTCATGACTGCAAGCCGGGTGGCAAGTGCGATAAACCAAAGCGTCGGCTCAACCGTCGCCGATGCCGTAAATGGCGGCACCATTAACGTACAAGTCCCTCAGGCATTCCAGACAAAGGAGAAACTTGTGCCTTTCATCGCCCAGATCGAATCGCTGCAGGTATCTCCCGACGTCGTCGCCAGAGTCGTCATAAATGAAAGGACCGGTACCGTCGTTGTCGGCCAGAACGTTACGGTCTTGCCGGTTGCCATCTCCCATGGAAACCTGAACATCGAGATTCAAGCTTATCCCGTAATCTCGCAGCCGGCTCCTTTCTCACAGGGCCAGACCGTCGTCACACAGGCGGCGACCGCTCAGGTCAACCAGGAGAGTACGTCGATGGTGGCTATAAACGGAGCGGCGACCGTGCAGGGAATTGCAGCTGCGCTGAACTCCCTGAAGGTCAGGCCCCGCGACATCATAGCGATTTTCCAGGCGCTCAAGGCAGCGGGCGCCCTGAAAGCTGAACTTGTAATAATGTAGGTCTGATCGATTATACGCCAAATGGACAAAATTCCGTCAAATATTTCGCCCGTTCATCCGCAGCTGACGGACCAGCAGAAGGCCAAGCTTAAGACTGCCGTCAAGGATTTCGAGGCTGTCTTCATGCAGTACATGCTCAAGTCTATGCAACAGACGGAGAATATCGACGGACAGGACGACAGCGGAGAGGGTTTCGGGAAGAATATAATGACCGGTCTATTCAATACGAAATTGGCGGACTATATGGCGCAGAACTCCAACCTTGGAATCGGGAACATGATTTACAAAGAGTTCACGGGGGAAGATATGGACTCGCAAATACCTCAGGACCCGACATCGGAGCTGGACGCGCTGTCACAGAATACCTCCCCGAGCCAGGCGGAACTCCGGGCTTTGCGGAATATTAAGACCTACAGCTCGGGCTCTTTGCTGGAGAATGTGGGCAAATACTCCGATATAATAAATGAAGCGGCAGGTACCTACGATCTGCCGCCGAACTTGATCAAGGCAGTAATTGCGGCCGAATCGGCAGGAAAAGCAGACTCCGTCTCTTCCAAGAACGCGAAAGGCCTTATGCAGCTGGTCGACTCGACGGCAAAAGAAATGGGCGTGGCAAATGCATTCAATCCAAGGGAGAATATTATGGGCGGTGCGAAGTACCTGAAGACCCTGCTGGACCAGTTCGCAGGAGACCTTCCGCTGGCCCTGGCTTCCTATAATGCCGGGCCCGGTGCTGTAGAGCAGTACGGCGGCGTTCCGCCTTACAGCGAGACACAGAACTATTTGAAGAGAGTCATGAATTATTTGAACATGTTCAACGGTGGCGGGGTCGGCGATGACGGACAGTGACAAGAAGCATCTGACGGAAATTACAGCACGCGAGGCTGCTGAGTTTGGAACAATGGCCGGTGTTCTTGGCCGAAAACACGATGCCATCTCTAAGCTGGATACTGCCTCGATACAGAATATCGTAGGAGAAGAATTGGGGATCCTGAACAGGATCCGGGTGATCGAAAAAGAGCGAACAAAGATACTCAAGGCAATCGGACTCGAAGGAAAAGACCTGACAGACGCGGCTACCCTGGAAAGGGAGCTGGGCTACGCGGATGCTCTTAGTTATCAGAAACTGCATCTCGATTTCCAGAAGGCCTTCAGCAAGGTCCTTCAGCTGAATGATATCAGCCGCGTTCTCCTGGTGCATTCGCTGGCGTTTATAAGACAGAACATCCGCATCCTGACCGACGACGGAAGAAGGAAACTGGTTGACAAAAGGGCCTAGCATACAATGAGCGGGATTACAAGCATATTGAACATAGGAAGCGGCGCTCTGAATGCCAGCCAGGCAGAGCTCGATACGACCGCACACAACATCTCGAACGCGAGCACTGACGGCTACACCAGGCAAGAGGTGGTAACGGAAGCCTCGACGCCTATCCAAACGGCCTACGGATACGTCGGAACCGGGGTCACAGTAAGCGCCATCCAGGGAGTCAGGGACGCGTACATCAACGAACAGGTCAACAACATAAACTCCGACCTCAGTCAGGCGAACATAGAGCAGCAAATCGGCTCGTCAGTTGGCGGCATTTTCAACGAGACCTCGAGCTCCTCAAGCGGGCTGGTCACAGAGCTGAACGCGTTGTTCAGTGCTTTTCAAACACTTTCTCAAACTCCGGAAGACGCCGGGGTAAGGCAAACCGTCCTGCAGGCCGGACAGAACGTAGCAAGCACTTTCAATTCATTGAACAATCAGTTAGCGGATGCCAGCTATCAGGTCGGCCAGCAAGTAAACTCGGACGTCAGCAAGATAAACCAGCTCGCCACCACCATCGCCAGTGTAAATCAACAGATCCTGAGCAATTCGGGCACAAGCAGGAACTCGTCTGATTTGACGGACCAGTTGAACAACGCTGTGTCTCAACTTAGTAATCTGATCAACGTGAAGGTCGTAACGGACCCGAACGGCACCATCAACGTTACAGCTGGAGGCGCTGTTCTCGTAGCCGCAGGAAACGCGTTTCAGTTCAAAATGACCCAGACAGCTTCGGGGATAACTGTCGGACGATCCGATTCTTCCATACCGGCCACTATTTCATCGGGGGAGCTCGCGGGGCTCATCGATTCGTACGACAACGTTATACCGTCGTATTCAAAGCAGCTCGACAGCATAGCAAGTACACTTGTCAAGACCGTAAACGCATTCAACTCGACAGGATACACTCTTTCATCGGGCGGACAGCCTTCTCAGACCGGCATGAATTTCTTCGAGGGGACCACAGCCGGCAGCATTGCAGTTTCGTCCGATATCTTGTCGAACCTTAACAATATTGCCGCCTCTTCGAGCGGGGATCCCGGAAACGGCGACAATGCAGCCGCGATGGCGAATGTGCTGAATGCGCCCGTAATGGGCAACGGCCAATCGATCTTGAATGCCTATCAGGCGCTGGTAAACCAGGTTGGCACCGCTTCTCAGAATGCAACCAACAGCGTCCAGGCGCTGCAGATCCAGCAGAACCAGATCCAGTCTTTCCAGACCTCGATTTCGGGAGTGTCGCTTGACCAGGAGCTCACCAACATGATTCAGTTCCAGCATTCGTTCGAAGCAGCGGCAAAGGTAATAACTACTGCCGATTCAATGTATCAGACAATAATCGGAATGGTGTCTTGAAATGAGAATAAATGAACAACAGGTCATAACCAACCTCCTTTATTCGGTAGGTCAGGACAGGCAATCCATCAATGACCTGCAGGAGCAGATTGCGACCGGCCATATAGTAAATACGCCGTCGGATGACCCGGCGTTGAACCAGCGGCTGATGCTCCTACAGGACCAGGTGAACCAAAACAATGTGTATACCCAAAATACGCAGTACGCTTCGGGCTTCTTGACCCAGCAAAGCTCGTCCCTGGGTAATGCCGTAAACATTCTGACGAGCGTCAAGACCTTGCTCATCTCCGCTGCGGGCGATACAAACCCGCAGGACCAGCAGAACTACGCGACTCAGATGGGTCAGTATGTCAATCAGCTCCTGGACCTCGCGAACACAAAGTACGGGAGCAAATACATATTCGGCGGCGCCCAAACGACCACTCAGCCTTTTTTCATGAACGCCTCTCAAACGGCCGTATCCGCAAACCCGAACGGGGTAGGGGGCGCGCTGCAGCTGAACGTGAGCTCCCAGATGACTCTTCAGTACAACATTACCGGATCTGAAGCTTTCAACAATGGGCAGATCTTCAACGACCTGATGGCGATCCAAAACGAGATGAACGCGGGGACTTCACCTACCCAGGCGGATATCACAACCGTGAATAATTATCTGAATTCTATGATCAACACAAACGCAAAATCGGGTGCGATGATGAACCGCTTTCAACTGGTTCAGAACCAGCTGAGCTCCGAGAACCAGACGCTGCAGACCACAATATCGAACCTGGGAGACACAGACGTAGCCGGAGCTGTCATCAAGCTGCAGGAGAAGCAGACGACGCTGAGCGCAGCGCTCAAATCGGGTGCAAGCATTATCCAGCTCTCTCTGGCCAACTTCTTGTCCTAGCACATGAAGAAAACGATAGAAATAGGGACGGTCCTCGGTCTCACCTTCGGCATCATCTCGATATTCGGATCCTTCCTTATGGAAGGTGGGAAGATCGGTGCATTAATAATGATACCGGCGATGACCATAGTATTCGGCGGCACTTTCGCGACCGCCATGATAGGCACTTCCTTCAAACAATTCGGGCAGATATGGAAATTCGCTTTAATCGCATTCATGCCCCCGAAGCACGACGTAGAAAAGCTGATCGAGTCGATCGTTCATTATTCCACTGTTGCGCGAAAGGACGGACTTCTCTCGCTAGAAAAGGAGCTTAATGAAGTCCAACATACGTTTCTGAAAAAGATGCTTCGGTTTGCGATCGATGGGACGGACCCTCAGACGATGCGTGCAGTGGCGGACGCCGAAATGGGTTTCCTGAACGAGAGGCACGATTCCAACGCCCAGATCTTTCAAAAGATGGGCGGCTATGCACCGACGATGGGAATCATAGGCACAGTAATGGGCCTCATAGTGACACTTGCAAACGCAGGAGGAAATCCGAACGACCTTATTCACCATATAGCGAGCGCATTTATCGCCACTCTCTGGGGTATTTTCACGGCTAACATCATCTGGCTTCCTTTAGCCGATAAACTGAAGACTATCCACAGTGAAGAGAATCTCGTGATGGAGGTAACACTCGAAGGAGTCCTGGCGGTCCAGGCTGGGGAAATACCGGCCATTGTGAGGGCAAAACTGATGGCAATGCTTCCGAGCAGCAAACAAGGAGAAGTGTGATGCGAAGGAAAGCCGGAGGCGAACCTAATAATCTCGAGAGATGGCTTCTGACATATTCGGATCTGATAACACTCCTCCTTGGTTTATTCGTGATATTGTACGCAAGTTCTCAGGTGGACATGAAGAAGTATCAAAAATACGTTTCGGCTTTCGTGAACGTATTCGGCGGGGGACCGGCTGCCGGTCCGATGCCGGGAGACAAGGGCGTCCTGACGAATCCGATGCCTCAGTCTCCGATGTCCGGGCCCCAGCAGCTGGAGAGGAGGGTGAGGTCAGCCGTCAGCGCTGTCTTGAAGTCGGGCGGGGCGATGATTACCGAGGACGAGCGCGGTGTGACGGTTCACTTGCTGGAGAAGCTTATGTTCGACCCGGGCAGGGCCGACCTGAAGCCGGAAGCCTATTCCGCCCTCGACACCTTAGGATTTCTTCTGGAGTCTATACCGAACCAGATTCGCATTGAGGGGCATACCGACAATACCCCGATACACACTGCCAAATATCCGTCAAACTGGCAGCTGTCGGTCGCACGGGCAATGACGGTAGGATACTTTCTACTAACGCATTATCAAATCAGGCCGGAAAAGGTAGCTATAGTCGGCTATGGAGAATACCATCCGTTCGTTCCCAACGACACTCCGGCCCACAAAGCAGAAAACAGGAGAGTGGACATTGTTATACTCAACAGCACCACGAAGAACTGAGGAGGGGATAGCGGTGAAAACAAGGCTCACGACCAGACAATTTGGCGAATTAGAGTTTGATCAGACTATTGTCTACCATTTCCCGAACGGTCTGTTTGGTTTTGAAGAGCTCCACGATTTCATTATTATTGATGACAAAGATACAGAGCCGTTGAGATGGCTTTTGTCTATAGATGATGCGACGGTCGGATTCGCGGTAGTCGATGCCGGCATTATAGCTCCTGAACTTTACGGCGAGCTTTCCGCAGAGGAACGGGGTTCATCGTCGATGTTTGTCGTTCTTGTGTTGCATCGCGATCCGGAGCCGGTAACGGCGAACCTGAAAGCCCCGATAGTTCTGGATAACAGGAACAGATCGGGAAAACAGCTGGTCCTGAATTCAGACAAATATCTGACGGATCACAAAATTAGTTAACCATGGAAGGGTATCATGTTAGTCTTGACAAGGAAGTTGGGCGAAGTAATCAAGATCGGCGACAAGATTAAGGTCGTCGTCATCTCTGTCGAGGGCGGTAGCGTAAAACTAGGGGTCGAAGCTCCGGAAGAAATCCCCGTTCACCGTGAAGAAATCTACGAAAAAATAGCGGCTGAGAACAAAGCCGCCTCCGCTCAATTGGACAAAGAGAAAGCAAAGGCTGTAAAAAACATCTTCAAGAAGAATGGCTGAACAACATAACAAGAGCGTCCTCATAATCGACGATGCAAGGGTGGTTCAGCGTTTCGCCGAAGCATTCTTCAAACGACTTAGATTCGACGTTTACGTCGCGTCGGACGGTTATGAGGGACTGAAACTGGTCATGTCGCAGAAGCCCGATCTGATCCTCATAGACATAATGATGCCGCGCCTTGACGGCCTGAAAGCCCTGCAGGTAATCAAGTCAAACGAGTTGATAAGAAACGTGCCTGTTGTTGTGATGACGGCTTATTCAGACAGGATCAACGTGGTATCCGCCGCCAAGCTGGGCGCTGCTGCCGTCATAACTAAGCCGCTGACCGAGGAGATTCTGTTCGAGAAACTCAAACAGGTGTTCGGGGAAGAGTTCGTGAAATCGATGATTCCGACCGACCCGAAGGAAAAGGAAAACCCCTTCGGCGTGAACGAAGAGGAGTTCAACGAGGCGGTGCGCGCTATGGTTGAGGAGTTCGTAAAGTATTACGGCGAACAGGTGGACCAGCTGGAAACGGCTGTTCATAACCATGATATCGAGGTGATAAGGCGAATTACTCATAACATCAGGGGAACCGGCGGGTCTTTCGGCTACAACGAGGCGACCAGACTTGCGACCAGACTCAACGAAGTCGTGCACTCCTCTCCGATAGATTGGCAAGAGGCGGACCTGCTGCTGTTGCAGCTAAAGAACAGGCTGAAAAGATGAAAGTGCTCGTGGCGGACGATATTCCGATGATTAGAAAACTGGTTGAGTACCACCTGAAACGGATCGGATTCGACACATCAAGTGCAGCGGATGGAGCCGAGGCACTGATGCTGGCCAGTAACTTCAGATATGATTTGATCCTTCTCGACATAATGATGCCGGAGATGGATGGTCTTGAAGTACTCCGGCGGCTGCGCGGGGATTCGGTTAACAGAGATACCCCCGTTATAATGATGACTGCATATGGCGACGCTTCAAGCGTAAAGAAGGCAGTAGAATACGGCGCGAATGACTTCATCGTGAAACCGGTTGAACAGGTGTCCTTCCGAAAGAAGATAATGGATATCATGAAGGCTCGTTCCACTGAGAGTGCCAGATGAGACTTTCTTTATCGATGATTGTCAAGAACGAGGAGCGGTTTCTCCCGGGATGCCTTGAAAGCATAAAAGATCTGGTCGATGAGATGATTATTGTCGATACAGGCTCGACCGACAATACCAAGGGAATTGCGCGTGATTTTGGTGCAAGGATCTATGATTTCAAGTGGTGCGACGATTTCTCGGCAGCCAGGAACGAATCCCTCCGGAATACCACCGGCGACTGGATCCTTTACTTGGATGCTGATGAGAGAATCGATAAGGCCTTTCACTCACGCATCAGAAGAATGATATCGAGCGGAAAAGTCGATGCATTTCTTCTCAATTTGAAGAGCAAGATCGGGACGGGCGAAGATTGCCAATACCACATAGTTCCTTATCCGCGGCTTTTCAGGAAGATCAAAGGGGTTCATTTTGTCGGGGAGGTACACGAACAGATTACCACTTCACTCACGGCCCTTGGGGCGAGAATTCTCGCATCCGATGTCCTGGTGGAGCATCTCGGATATGCACAGGATAGTGAGGTCATTCTGGAAAAAGCGAGGCGTAATCATCGGCTTCTTCTCGCTCAGCTGCATCGGGGGAAGAACTACGGTTATGGGCTGTACCAGCTCGGTCAAACCGAGATCGCCCTGGGACAGGTTGAAGAGGGGCTCGCGCACCTGCGAGAGGCCCTGAAAGTGGGTGGGTTCGGTAAATCCGTGGAGGCTTCGATACATGGCGCCATCGCTGAAAACCTCTTCAAAAAGGGAGATTTTCCCGGAGCGTTGGCTGCCTGCGCTAAGTCTCTGGGAGTTGCTCCCCGGCAGGCCTTCTCTCACATGATGATGGGCGAAATATACGTGAGGACCGCTGAATACGATAAGGCGACGGAATCGTTTACGAGGGCGGTGGAAAAATATCGATCCGTCGCGTCGGAAGGGAAGACCTCAATTGCCATCGAGTCGCTGTTTGAAATCGACGTTGTCTACTCCAAACTCGGGAGGGCAGCCGCGCTAGCTGGCGATGTGGATACGGCTCGGCGTTATCTCGGAATGGCCGCTGAGAATAACCCGCAGCCCCGCAAGGTCGCCGAATTCATCGAGCTCCTGGTAAGGAACAGGCTGTACACGGATGCATTCGAGGCGGCGAACCACTTCAAGCAGTTCGAAGGCGAAGACTGGTACCTTCGAATTGTCTCCTCGGCTAAGATTGAGACAGGGGACTTTGCCGGAGCGGCGGCGCTCCTCGACAACGTGTCGGAGCATGACATAGTGTCTCTTTCCAGTTTGGCGAACTGCAAGATGAGGATAGGGGACTTTGAAGGGGCCGATGACGCGTTCCGCAAAGCGGTCGGTCTCGGCTATGATGATCCCCAGGGGATTGAGCTGTACGGGCTGGCGCAGTTCAAGCTCGGCAAGTATGCAGACGCAGCCGGAACTCTTTCGAAGGCTGTTGAGAAGAATCCGGCAAACGCGAGGGCAGCGAAGTTCGCCCAGGCGGCTCTGGCACAGGCCGCAATCGCTAACGCAGGGTAGCTTTACCGCAACACCATTTTGAAGATAATTCCTTAAAGGGACACGGAAGAGAGCCGGGTGCGAGGTTTTCGTATCCCGCCGCTTCTTAAACTCCTTGCTCATAGGTTTGTCCATAAAGTTGGAATCTCGTTCCGGTCTTTTTCACATCTCCACACGGGTTACTTTTTAGAAGCAGAAAGCGTTGAAAATCCAAGCGAAGGCTTTTATATTCACGGAGCTTTATTATATGTCTGCGAGTTGCTGGGTTTGTGCAGGCGAGTGACGTATCAACAAATGAAAGGTTGAACTATCACTACTCCGGGCTTCGATTGAATCCGATTTCTAATCTTAATTCGTCATATTTTTCATGAACCAAATCTCCGAGGAAACACTTCGGGAAAGGAGCATCCATGGCTGAACAGGTAACAGGTACTCAATTTCAGTCGTACGTGCCTGCTGAGACCAACATGAGGGAATTCACCTTAAGGGCAGTGTTGCTCGGCTTGGTGATGTGTGTCATTCTGGGAGCGGCAAACGCTTATCTGGGACTCTAGGCGGGAATGACGATTGCGGCGACGTATCCGGCGGCCGTCATTGGCATGGCAATCCTAAAGACGATGAATGGGAGTCTGCTTGAAGAGAATATCGCGAGGACCGTCGGAGCGATAGGCGAATCTATTGCTGCAGGAGCCGTCTTCACAATCCCGGCATTTTACATTGCGGGCATATGGAAACACTTCGACAGCCGGCATTTCCTCGTCGCGACCGCTATCATGTTTGTCGGCAGTGTGCTGGGGATTCTTTTCGTGACCGTTCTGAGAAGGGTGATGGTAGAAGACAAGGAGCTTCCTTTTCCCGAATCGATCGCAGCATCTGAGATCCACAAGGCAGGCCGGACAGGCGGCACCGGAGCGAAGTATCTCTTCACTGCGATGGGACTCGGCGGAATAATCAATGCGCTCGGTCAGCTCAACTTTTTTGCCTCCGCATGGGAGAGGTTCATCAAGTTCACGCCGCTGCCGATGTCGCTCAGCGCCGGTTCAACGAGCTCGACTGTTCAGTCGGGAGGTGGAGCACTGGTAACGACACCTGGCGTCAGCCCCGCATATGTCGGTGTCGGGTATATAATTGGGCCCCGTCTCGCCGCGCTTAACTTCAGCGGCGGCATCCTGGCATGGGGACTCTTTGTCCCGCTCCTCCTCTATTTCATCGGGCCGACGTCTTTGCCTGCAAGTGCCTCTCAGAGCGCGTGGATCGCGCTAAGCTACTCCGTCTGGCTGACTCTGGTCCGCCCAATAGCGATCGGCGGGATGCTGTTCAGCGCCGCGTACACTCTTTACAAGATGCGGAAGAGTCTCAGCGTCGGACTCGGCAGGGCGATTGGAGATGTGAGGAAAGCTGCTGCCGGCGGCAGGGTTGAGATAAGGACGGAGCAGGACCTGGATTTCAGGTATGTCGGCAGTGGAGTATTGCTTGCCGGAATCGCGACATTCTTCATATATGACTATTTTGCGGGGGCCTTCGCCGCCGCACTCACTGCGACGATTGTCATGCTGGTAACGGGCTTCTTCTTCGCCGCTGTTTCCGGCTATCTCGTCGGCATCATCGGCTCCAGCAATAATCCTGTGAGCGGATTGACGATCTCGACCCTGCTGATTGCAGCGATCCTCATGGTGATCCTCGGACAGACCGGAGTAAGCGGAGTGGCGGCCGTGCTCGGCGTAGCTGCGGTCGTGTGTGTGGCCGCGGCAGTTGCCGGTGAAATGCTTCAGGACCTGAAAGTCGGACACATCCTCGGCGGCACTCCATGGAAGATGCAGGTCGGCGATCTGTTGGGCGTCTTCGCCGGGTCCGCAGTCATGTTCATTCCTCTTATGATATTGAATCAGGGCGACATCAACCGCGGCGGCATCGGTTTCGGCGGGACGAACCTTCCGGCGCCGCAGGCAGGGATGATGGCCGCGCTTGCGCAGGGTATTGTCGGCGGGCACATGGCGTGGCCGCTAGTGATTGTCGGAATGATAATGGCTTTCGGATTCATTATCAGCGGCGTGCGAAGCCCGATGCTTGTGTTTGTCGGGATGTACCTGCCGTTCGGGACTGTCGCGGCAATTTTTGTCGGCGGACTGATCCGCGGCATCGTGGATATAATCGTCAGGCGCCGGAAGTTCAACGACGCCCAGGGCGCCCGCGTGGAGAACACCGGTATTCTGCTATCGTCCGGATTTATCGCCGGCGAGGCTTTGATGGGACTCGTGTTTGCGGCCCTCGCTTTCTATGATGTCCAATGGCCCTCAATTTTCGTGCACCCGAGCTTCGGTGTGAGCATACTCGTATTCCTGCTGCTCGCTGGAATTCTCATCTATTACCCGTTGCGCAACGCAGGTTCTCCCGATCAGCCTGCACCTCCGAAGGCGGCGATGTAGGAAGGGAACAGTGGAATTTTGGAACGATGGAATAATGTTGAGTCCCGCTGAAAGCGGGACGAAATCCCGCGCTTCGCGGGAGAATTTTGGAATGATGCGATAGCCCGACGAAGTCCGCAGGACGAAGTCGGGGATCCGAAGACTAGTGGATTACGCGGTCACTGAGGCGTGTTATCACGAAAGGGCGGTCGTTTGGCCGCCCTTTTGTTGATGGGATGTCTTAGTCTTTCCGGTCCCAAAACCACATGCCCTTCCATGGTCGTTATTTTACCAGGACCATCTTCTTTGTTTCATCGAAAGCGCGAGCAATGTTGTCCGGGCCTGATCGCGGTCCTCGGATCGAACGGATTCGGGTAATTGTCCTTCAGCTGGAATCGCGCCGAAGGCGTAGTTTTCCCTGGGAGTCCAGATGCTCTCGCTGTACGTCGTGTCCTCAAAGTGATCGCTGAAGATTACAGGGTACAACATTGCCCGATCCTGGGCGAACGCGCGGAGAGAAAATTCTGCTAAGATTGCGACAATCAGAAGTCTTTTAGCGGCAACGTGCACTTTAAAGATATCTCCAGCCCTTCGACTTGATGACCCTGTCTCTTAACCGTATTGCATAGAAGACGCGGCGGAAACATCCCGGGCGAAATTGCCGGTTTGTCCGACCGGCCCGCAGTTGTTCTACCGGCATCAGTATAATGACGTCCGGTCTAACAAACACATGCTGTTACGATCGCCCTTTCCCGGGCGGGCTGTCACCTTTTGTCGTCTTGAGTTATATTCAAAGCCAGAGCTTCAACTGAACGAACAACCTAAGGAGACCACACCATGAAACGTCTTTACCTTGTCGCTTTATCCTCCATTATGCTATTGACTTCCTTAGTCGCACTCAGGGCCCAGACCAAAGCCGAAGGGGATACTCTGATGACCTCCTCAGTTTTCAGCGGGCTTGAGCTGCGATCTGTCGGTCCGGCTTTCACCGGCGGGCGCATCGTCGCTATTGCTGTAGATCCGGGCAACAGGGCGCACTACTTCATCGGCGCCGCTTCAGGCGGAGTCTGGGAAACCTATAATGACGGAACTTCGTGGACGCCGGTTTTTCAGCACGAGCCGGTTTATTCCATCGGCTCGATAGCGATTGATCCGAAGAATCCGTTCGTCGTATGGGTCGGAACGGGCGAGGCAAACAGTCAGCGCAGCGTCGGCTGGGGGGACGGAATTTATAAGACCCTGGACGGGGGGAAGACTTGGACCAACATGGGACTCAAGACTTCCGAACACATCGGTAAGATTCTAATCGACCCGAGAAACCCGAACGTCGTGTTCGCGGCAGCCCAGGGACCGCTGTGGGGCCCCGGAGGAGATCGCGGGCTTTACAAGACCACCGACGGGGGAAAGACCTGGAAGGACGTTTTCAAAATCGATGAAAACACAGGCGTAAACGACGTCGAGATGGATCCTTCAAATCCAGATATCATGTATGCTTCTACTTATGAAAGACGCCGCCACGTGTGGGGATTCGTCGACGGCGGACCAAAAGGAGGCATCTACAAATCCACCGACGGCGGCGGCACATGGACGAAGCTGTCCAACGGACTGCCGAGCGTCGACATGGGAAAGATCGGGATGGCTGTTTCACCCGTCGACCCCAATGTCGTCTATGCTACGATCGAAGCGGCTGACGGACAGGGTGGCATTTTCCGTTCCACCGATTTCGGCGAGACCTGGGAGAGGAGAAACGATTTCGATGAGCTCGCAATGTACTATGCGACAATCTACGCCGACCCGGTAGACGTGAACCGGATTTACATGATGAATACTCTTATCCACGTCTCCAACGACGGCGGCAAGACGCTTCATTACCTCCATAATAGGTGGAAACACGTAGACAGCCACGTGATGTATATCGACCCGCACGATCCCAACTACTACCTCGTCGGATGCGACGGCGGGCTGTATGAAAGTTACGACCGGGCGAAGACCTGGGACTTCAAGAGTAATCTGCCGATAACTCAATTTTACGATGTCGCTGTGGACAATTCGAAACCGTTCTTCTACATGTACGGCGGTACGCAGGACAACAACTCCGTCGGCGGGCCGTCGCAGACAATGAGCGCATCCGGCATTGTCAACTCCGATTGGTTCATCACAGTCGGCGGGGACGGCTTTGAATCGCGTGTCGATCCGGTTGACCCGAACACTGTTTATGCCGAAAGCCAGTACGGCGGGCTGGTACGTTTCGACAGGAAGACCGGTCAGATACTGGGAATTCAGCCTCAGCAGGGGAAAAACGAGGGCCCGCTCCGCTGGCAGTGGGATTCTCCGATTTTGATAAGCCCATTCGACCATAATACGATTTACTTCGGCGCCAACAAGCTCTTCAAGAGCACCGATCGCGGCGACAGCTGGACCGAAATAAGCGGCGATCTGACACGGCACCTCGACGTGAACAAGTTGAAAATTATGGGGAGGATATGGGGTCCCGACGCGGTTGCGAAGAACTCTTCGACTACCTTTTACGGAACGACCACGACGATTTCTGAGTCTCCGTTGAAGCGCGGGCTTCTCTACGTGGGGACCGACGACGGGCTCATACAGGTGACTGACAACGATGGGAAGACCTGGCGGAAGATCGATAAGTTCCCCGGTGTGCCGGATATGACCTATGTTGCGCGTGTCGTCGCATCCAGCCACGATGTAAACACTGTCTATGCCGCGTTCGATAACCATAAGAATGAAGACTTCCATCCCTATCTGCTCGAGAGCACCGACCAGGGAAGAACATGGAAGTCAATCGGCTCCAACCTTCCCAAGGACGGTCCGGTTCACGCTTTCGCAGAAGACTTCAAGGATCCGAATCTCCTTTTTGCAGGAACAGAGTTCGGTCTCTTCTTTTCGAACGACGGAGGAAAGGAGTGGGTGCAGCTGAAGGGAAACTTCCCGACGATTCCTGTCATGGACCTCGCGATCCAGAAGCGCGAGTGCGACCTCGTGGCCGCCACATTCGGACGCAGTTTCTATGTGCTTGACAACTACGCGCCACTTCGTCTTGCCAACGAGAAGACCCTCTCCGAAAAGGCGGATCTCTTTCCGGTTAGAAACGCGATGATGTACATACTGAGGGCGCCGCTCGGCGGCGGCGGCAAGGCGTCCCAGGGGGAGTCATATTTCACCGCTCCCAACCCGCCTTTCGGCGCTATATTCACGTATTATCTGAAGAATTCACTGAAGAGCCAGAAAGAGATAAGGCAGCAGGATGAGAACAAGGCCCAGAAGACCGGAGCTGAAATATCCTATCCGACAAACCAGCAGTTAACTGCTGAGGCAATGCAGCCTTCGCCTCGGATCGAACTTAAAATCACTGATGCATCGGGAAACGTGGTCAGCAGGGTCGAAGGGCCGGTAAGCGCGGGAATCCACCGCGTGAGCTGGGACCTGAGTTATCCGAGCATGGTCGCAGGGAACGATCCGAGAGGCGGCTCGGGCGGTGGACCATTTGTCGTGCCGGGCAAGTATTCTGCCACTCTCTACAAGCAGGTCGACGGTAAGATGACCGAACTCTCAGGCCCGCAGAGCTTCGACGTGTATGTACCGGGTCAGGACACTATGCCGGCCGCAGAACACGAGGCCCTTGCGGCGTTCCAGCGGAAGGCTGCCGACCTGCACGGGGCAATAAATGCCGCCCTTCAAGTGGCTGATCGGCTTGGGGAAAGGCTCGACAGGATCGAGAACGCCCTGAACCAAACATCCTCGAACGTCGGTAACCTTCGTCTGAAGGTGTATGATATGAGGATAGAGCTCGATTCGGTTCTCATACAGCTTCGAGGCAATCAGACCCTTCAGGCTTTGAGTATAAATACGCCGGTTTCGATAAGCGGTCGCGTGGAGACAATCCTGTATAATGAATCCATGTCTACGGCGGCTCCTCCGCAGACCGATATCGATTCGTACAATATCGCGAAGGAAGAATTCGGCCGGCAGTTGACTAAACTCCGAAAGCTGGTTCAGGTAGACCTTAAGGAATTGGAGAACCAAATGCGTGCTGCAGGTGCACCGTGGTTGCCGGACACGCTGCCGCAATGGAATGGCGACTAGAGATTCGGCGGGATTCAAAGGCAAGGGACATATAGCTCGGAGATTCGCAAGCTGAACTCTCTTCTGCATGTCTCTTGCATCCCGGCTTCAGTTCCTGTCTGTCTCGGTCGGCTGTTGGGAAAGTGGCTGCTATTGGGCCGGAAGGGCCAGGCGGATTCAGCTCTACTGAAGATGTCGCTTCTGATAAGGTAAATGGAGAGTCATCAAATGGTTAGAAATAGGCTTTTTCTCTTTCTTTCTTCTCTTGCCGTTCTGGTTGCATTCACCGGGTTGTCTCAAGCCCAGGACAATTTCGAGTTTGATCGGCCCGGAAGCGAGAATACTCTTAACAGGCAATTGTGGGAATTTGCAAGCGGGACTCCCTATAGTACTGTGGAGGCATACGTGGCGGGGGCGCAGGCAAAGTCGCGTGCTGCGATGACAAACGAGATGCGGCTCCCCACCGGATGGAAAATCAGCCCTGCAGGAAAGCAGGTGGGAGTCGGCAGGCTGCCTTATGAAGCGATAGTCTATAATGGAAGGCTTGTCGTGCTCAACACGGGATTTTACAGCAGGGAGCCGCAGGTGGTTTCGATCATCGATCCCTCGAGCGGGACGGTTGAGAAGACCGTGAAAATTAACTCCATGTTCCCGAGCGCGATTGTAGGCGACGACGGTACCTTGTACATAAGCGGCGGCTTCGACTTCAAAGTCTACAAGCTCGACAAGGACTTTGACGTAGTAGGAAGCTACAAAGTGGACGGATATGCCGCGGGGTTGGCACCGATAGACGCGGATCATATCGCCGTTATATATCTTGTGGCAGACAATGCCGAGGGCCGTTATGGCAAAGGTAAGGTGGCGGTTCTCAATACGGCCGACGGAAAGATCGAGAGAGAGGTGACGGCCGGTTACTTCCCGTATTCTGTCGCACGTGCAGACGGGAAGCTTTATGTTTCCCTGCTCGGTGAAAACGAAGTGAAGGTTTACGACCGGCAGCTCAAGGAGCTGAGAACAATCGGTGTCGGGATCGCGCCGGGCAGCATGACGGTAAATGGGAATTCGATATACGTGGTTAACACGAACTCAGACAACATCTCCGTAGTTGACACGAAAACCGACAGGGTGTCCCGCACAATTTTCGTGGGTAGGGGGCGCCACAATTCAGGCGTGGCCCCGACCTCATGCTGGTTAGCGGGCGAAAGGTTGTATGTCACTGAAGCTACTCTGAATGCCGTCGCGATCTACGGCATGAAGAACGGGCGGCTTCTAGGCTACATCCCTACCGGGTGGTATCCTACCAAGGTGTTGCTTGATGACGGTAATCTATACTACCTGAGCGCAAAGGGGATTTTGCCGAGACGCCCGAATATTCATGGGCCGCAGCCAGTCGCAGGTAAAGGCGGGCCGCAGTATGTGCTCACTCTTCTTAAGGGTACTGCAGGAATTGTGCCTGTGAATTCAATCAACGGAAACATCCGCAAGTGGACGGAGGATGTCGAGTACGGCTCGCCGATCTACGGTATTCGAGAGGGGCTGAAACTCCCGATCAAGCACATTTTCTATGTCATTAAGGAGAATCGCTCTTATGACCAGGAGTTGGGCGACCTCGGTCGCGGAAACGGTGATTCAAGCCTGACAATTTTCGGGAGGGAGATTACGCCGAATATCCACAAAATGGCCGACGACTTCGTCGACCTCGACAATTTCTACGTTGACGGCGAGATAAGCGTGCTCGGACATAGCTTCACCACTAGCGGATATGCGAGTCCGTTCCTTGAATGGCTCGGCAACGCAAACTACTGCGGGAGGTACAAAGGATATCCTTTCGGCACCGTACCGGCTGTGTTTTCGCGGACATATATTTGGGACGCGCTCGATGCGAAAGGAGTCGATTATAAGGTTTATGGTGAACCGTACTACCTTATGACGGCTGCCTACAAGGTTATTGTCAGGTTTTACGGCAGCTATAGTGAAATAGCGAAGAAATTCTACGCGAACAGCATGGAACTGGCAGCAAAAGTCGACAGGGGTAAAGAGTTCAGCGATTTTGTCGACAAGTTCTACGGAAGAGCGAATACGCCGGCGGAGGCGTTCAAGCTGTTGGGTGATCAAGAGTTTGTGCGAGGAATTTCCAAAATCTTTACGGGTGACCAAACCCTTCAGCACGCCCTTCAAAGGAACGCTCGCTTCAGAAGAGCATTTGCAGTATTTCTCTACCACTATCCGCTCAATTACTACACATGGGATCTGAAGTACTCCGACTTGCGCCGGTACGAGGCCTGGCACACGGACTTTGAGGAGCAGCTGAAACAGGGAAAGGTGGTCCCTTTTGAATATATCTGGCTTCCCAACGACCATACCGCCGGCACCAATCCACATTACCTGAATCCCTATCAGCTTGTATCCGAGAACGACGGGGCCCTGGGTCTCATGGTTCAGACTATTTCGCATAGTCCGATCTGGAAAAACAGTCTGATACTCGTCGAAGAGGACGATGCACAAGACGGCCCCGACCATGTCGACGCGACGAGGACGGTGGCGCTCGCCGTCGGTCCATATGTAAGAAGGAATGTCGTTGTCCACGACAGGTATGACCAATTGAGCATGCTTCGCACAATCGAGGACATTCTCGGGCTCGGTCCTTTGAATTTCGGAGATGCCATGGCCGTTCCTATGTACGGAATCTTTACGTCGAAGCCCGACTTCAAAGCATATGTTGCCGCGCCTCCGTCGGATAAACTCGCGGAGTCTGACAGGCAACTCTACGATCGAATTGAAAAGAGTAGAAGGGAAAAATGAGCGACAGTAAAAATGTCTCGGGTGCTGATGTTGCGCGGATGATCGATCACACCCTTCTGAACCCCGATGCGACGCCGGCAGAGATCGAAAGAGTATGCCGTGAAGCTGCAGGCTACAATTTCGCGAGCGTTTGCATAAACCCCGGTTATGTACAGTTGGCCGCCGAAAAGCTCCGGAACTCTTCGGTCAAGGTTTGCACGGTGATCGGCTTTCCGTTGGGGGCCACGACGACTAAGTCAAAGGTGTGCGAGGCGGAGGAGGCAATCGCAAACGGGGCCCTGGAAGTGGACATGGTCATCAACATAGGGAGGCTTAAAGGGGGCGACGATAAGTATGTTGAGCATGACATCCGCGAAGTGGTCGGGGTTGCTCATGCCAAAGGGTGCATTGCCAAGGTTATCATTGAGACCTGTCTGCTTACGGACGAAGAAAAGGAAAAGGCGTGTCGGCTCGCACAGAATGCAGGAGCTGACTTCGTGAAAACGTCAACAGGGTTCAGCAAGGGCGGCGCAACGACCGCCGACGTAGCATTAATGCGGAAGGCAGTCGGATCAGGCATGGGCGTAAAGGCTTCCGGCGGCGTTCGAAGCTATGCCGACGCACTCGAAATGATACGGAGCGGCGCAAACAGAATCGGTACAAGCTCGGGGGTCAAGATTGTGGACGAAAGCAGGCGAGCTTCAGATAAGCAAGTATAACGTCATCCTCTGAAAGGTCTCGGCGGGCCTGGAGGAGGGATCTTCGGGGTGGCTATGCGGCCCGTTCTCTGCATCTGCAAAGTAGAGGTCCTACGTTAAGCCCGAATTGTTTCGCGCATTTCTAAATACTCACCATTATCATGTTGAACCCTTCAACGTGCCATGTTGAATAGGCCAACACCCCCATTCCCCCGCTAACGACCGCGGAATAAGGAATCTCAACAAGAAGTTGAAAACAGCTGTTGAGTCGCTCAACAGAACCTCTCTTCCACAGATCTCAAGAAATCGGCACGATGGGATTTTGACTGTCTGTAAGTGACCGCGCGATGGCTAATTGTATTGTTTTTAAGAATTGATTGTGTCCTGCGATGTTTTGGAACGCGGATTGCAAGATAGTGGGTGTTGACTTACGAAAAAGGAAGACATGAAGGAAACAATCGAAAGTTACAGAATAAGAGTTCACAGGAAAGCTAATTCTGCCTCTTGCTTCAGCCGCGGAGGGAAGTCGAGGTCATTTGCGGGTGCGGCTTCAAGGGTCCCGGATGAAACGTCTGAGTCAGAGGCATCTGTAAAACTAACTGTAAAATTTTAGGAGGTTCACAATGGTTGCGTTATTTGTAGTCGCGACAATAATCGTCTTCTTCGTTATCGATTATTTCGTGCAGCGAGCGGAAAAGCGGAAAGCCGCATTGTCCCCGGCCGCTCAAGTTCCACCCAAGCCAAAATTTGTAATACCGAAGGGATATTTTTTCGGTAAAGGTCATACCTGGGTTGAGCTGCTTCCGGATGGGACGACAAGAATCGGGCTTGACGATTTCGTCCAGAAGATTCTTGGGTCGGTTGATCGTGTCAGGGTTGCCCCGTTGGATGGCAAAATCGCCCGGGGGGAGAAGATTTTCTCTGTCGAGCAGGGGACGAAGGTGATGTCATTTCGCGCTCCGATTTCCGGAAGGGTCGTCGCAGTAAACGATGAGCTTGTTCATTTCCCTGACATGGTAAAGAAGGAGCCCTACAAGGCTGGCTGGGTCGTGGCAATTGAGCCCAGTGACCTTGCGGTGGAAATCAAGCAGCTATCCATAGGGAGTGAGGCGGCCCAATGGCTCAAAGAAGAGATAAAAAGATTCAGGAATTTCATAACAGCACAAATGAGTTTGCTTGCGGGGTCCGGTTCTCCCGCCCTGGCAGGAACAACCCTGATGGATGGCGGCTTGCCTGTAAACGATGTTATGGAGCGTTCGCCGCAGGAAGTCTGGGAAATGTTTGAAAATGATTTCCTCGCATCGGCAAATGGAAAGACAAGCACTAAGTCTAAATCGTAAATCCGAAAGGGAGAACCAGGATGGAAAAGCAAGACTGTATTCTAGTAGATACAACGCAATGCATTGGATGCATGGCATGCGAAGATGCTTGCGCGGATAGGTGGGGATTTCCTCACACCGATATTCATGAATTGTCGTGTGAGAAAAATACTGTAGTTCAACAGTGGGGCGAATACTATGTCCCCAGGCTTTGCATGCACTGTGAGGAACCGACATGCGCCTCGGTTTGCCCGGTAGGAGCACTCCACAAGACTCCTGAGGGGCCGGTCGTGTATGACGTCGACAAATGCATCGGTTGCCGCTACTGCGTGCAGGCGTGCCCATTCCAGATTCCGAAGTACCAATGGAACAAGACCAATCCAAAAGTAACGAAGTGCGACATGTGCTATGACCGCACGCAAAGCGGAAAGCAGCCCGCATGTGTGGCAGCCTGTCCGGCACAAGCCCGCATCTTCGGAAATCGCGAGGACCTGCTTAATGAGGCGAAGAAAAGGATCAAGGATAATCCGAAGACTTACGTGAACCACATCTTTGGGGAAAAAGAAGTCGGGGGGACATCGACCATCTATCTTGCCGGAGTGGACTTCAGCAAGCTAGGGTTCCCCACGGACCTTCCGAAGAGAGCCCTTCCGGAATATACCTGGGATATCATGGAAAAGATACCCGACTACGTGTTCTGGGGAAGCACTCTTATGGCAGGTTTCTGGTGGCTGACAAATCGCAAGAACAAAGTCGCAGAATTTGAGGAGGGACTGAAGAACGGCAAAATTCGAACAGGCGAGAGCAAGAACAGACGGCAAATTACCGGAGGTAATAATGAATAGTCTCGGTTTCTTTTCGAAAGTGCTCGATTGGTTCAAGCACATGACGTTCTGGAAGTCTGTCTTTCTTGTGCTGATAATTGCCGGTCTCTACTCCACGTTTGTAAGATTCGCCTACGGATTGTGGGCGGCCACTCATTTGAGTGACAAGTTTCCGTGGGGAATTTGGATCGGCTTCGATGTGCTTTGCGGTGTCGGACTGGCAGCGGGGGGATTCGTCGTCGCCGGGGCGGTGTATGTATTTCACCTTGACGGCTACAAGCCGATTGCGCGTCCGGCTGTCCTGACGGCTTTTCTCGGTTATGTTCTGGTGGTCTTTGCCCTGCTGTACGACCTTGGAAGACCCTGGAATATCTGGCACCC
Organism: Candidatus Kryptoniota bacterium; assembly: GCA_046705025.1. Classification (GTDB taxonomy): domain Bacteria; phylum Bacteroidota; class Ignavibacteria; order Kryptoniales; family JAKASW01; genus JAKASW01. The sequence continues at coordinate 86,929 of JBJKQU010000067.1, forward strand.
GCTGGTTATGTGGAATCCGCATTCCGCCATGTTCGAGCTTGCGTGGTGCGTCATGCTTTACACGACGGTGCTTGCGATGGAATTCAGCCCTATGCTTTTCGAGCGTCTCAGGATGAAGAAGGCAGCCGAAGCCGTACACAAGATCATCATCCCGCTGGTGATCCTCGGCATTATGCTCTCCACGCTTCACCAATCCTCGCTCGGATCACTGTATCTCATCATGCCTGAGAAGGTCTATCCACTTTGGTATTCCGGCAACCTTCCGTTCCTCTTCTTCGTGTCGGCAGTAGCAGTCGGGCCTGCTATGGTCATAATGGAATCATTTCTAAGCTCGCGCGCTTTTCATCGCGAGATCGAAATGCCGATTCTTTCGAAGCTCGGCAAGGTTACCGCGGTAGCTCTCATGATATATCTGGTCCTGAAAATAGAAGACGTGGTCAACTACCACCTGGTCCCGTATTTGTTCACGTTCAATCTAGAGGGGTGGCTTTACTGGGCCGAGATGATTATCGGCGTAATCTTGCCAATCGCCATGCTCTTGATTCCGAAGATCAGGGCAAACAAGCGCGGTCTTTACTACAGCGCCATGTTCGCTGTGCTGGGGTTTGTGCTGAACAGGATGAATGTCAGTATAACCTCTCTCGAGCGGCACTACGGTGTCGGCTATTTCCCAAGCTGGATGGAGATTTCGGTTACATTGATGGTCGTTGCTATCGGCTTTGCAGCCTTTGCGTGGGCGGCCAAGAACCTGGCGGTCTTTCCGAAAGAGGTTCATGCCGAAGCACCCGTTCAAGCTGAAAGTTATGAAGTGGTCTTGGTCGAGGACGAGGCTCGTTCGAGCAGTGGGCCGGCCTTCGGCATGGAATCAAAATAGCCAGTATGTAGGAGGCGGACCGGCATGAACAGTAATAAGTCGACAAACAGAGTAATACCGGAAGGTGAGATTAACTGTATATGGGTCGAAGCGGGGCTGGTTTCGTACAAGTTGTGTGACCGTGCCTATGAATGCGACGATTGCCCTTTCGATCAGGCCATGCGAAAGCAGCCTCGCCCCGCCTCCAAACCGGCTGCACCGCCGGAAAGCAGCCCTGATGAAGTGAAACCTGAAGAGAAGGCTATGTCGAGCCGTGAGATGCTCGATAGTCTGATAGATAGTTTCTTTAATCCGCTCTCGGCCGCCGCGCTGCCGGTCGACAGGATGTACTCGATGAATCATGTCTGGCTGATGAAGGTAGACAAAAAGGTTTACCGTCTGGGTCTGGATCATTATGCGGCAGGTATTCTTGAGAGTGCCGTCAGCGTCATCCCCCCCGCAACGGGTTCCTTGTCGATACGCAATAATCCCCTTGCCTGGATGATCTGCGAAGACTGTACCGTTGCTGTTCGCTCCCCGATCAGCGGTCGGGTTATAAGGAGCAACGCTCAATTGAAGGATTCGGCGGTCCAGGTTAAGAAAGACCCGTATGGTACCGGCTGGATAAGTGAGCTGGAAGTGGAAGATGAGGGGGGGCCCATAAAGGACTGCTTGGATCCCGTTGGGGGAGAGCGAGCTTACAGCGGTCAATTTGAACGGATGAAGCAGGACCTGCTGGAGGAATACGGAAGAAGGCGGCCTTCAGGGACTACTCTACTGGACGGCGGAACACGCCTCAGAACTCTCCGAGATTTTCTGGGGCCTCAGAGGTTTGTTGCGTTTCTGCAACGAATCCTTTCAACGAAGATCTGAGAAGTCGCTCGCGGAATTATGCCTCGTTGTTCCCCAATTTCCGGCCTCCAGCCACGGAAGCGCATGAATTGACGTTATTCAACCCTCTTTTCCATTTGATTTGAGCCCTGACTCCCTTTCTGTCACGCCGGTTCTCGGCATAGAAATTGTGAAAACCCTCCGGAGGCATCCGTCAAAGTATGCGAATAACAAAATTCTTGGCGTTCAGACTTTTCGTAATTGTCCTTCTCGTTATGCTTGTCTCAACCGCGATTTTCACTACGGTTATGTTGAACTGGCACTCCGAAAAGTACCTCAGCATCACGACCGACTGGGCCTTGCGTACAAGTGATCTGATAAAGCGATCCACCAGGTATAGCATGCTTGAAAACCGCCGCAAAGACATCTACCAGACTATCAACACGCTGGGGAACGAGCCGGGGATAGAGGCTATCCGCATATACAACAAGAAAGGGGAGATCACTTATTCCAGTGTGGACAGCGAAGTCGGAAAGTATGTGAATATGAATGCAGAAGCCTGCAACGTATGCCATAGACCCGGCAAGCCTCTTTCGATGAACGGAACGTCGGCTCTTACCAGAATCTTCCACTCACCGAGGGGATACCGGGTTCTTGGAGTGATAACTCCGATAAGGAATGAACCGAGCTGCTACAATGCTCCCTGTCACGAGCATCCCTCCTCCCAGACCGTGCTCGGAGTACTGGATGTTATGCTGCCTTTAAAGGGCATGGACGCCGATATGGCGCAACTGAGGAGGTCGACATACCTTGGCGGCGGGTTGATGGTTTTGAGCGTCACCGCTTTTGCGGGAATATTTATCTGGATTATGGTCAACATCCCTGTGCGAAAGCTGACACAGGGGACACAGGAAATCATGAAGGGAAACCTAGATCACAGGATCAGGGTCAGGTCTTCTGATGAAATCGGAGACCTTGCTGCATCATTCAATGAGATGTCAGAGGAACTGGGCCGGGCCAGGGACGAACTGACCCAGTGGGCGTACACGCTGGAGGACAAAGTCGAGCAGAAGACCGACGAATTGCGCCGCGCGCTTTCTAACATGGTACAAATGGAGAAGATGGCTTCTCTCGGAAAACTTGCGGCCAGTGTAGCGCATGAATTGAACAACCCTCTCGCGGGGATTCTTGCCTACGCGAAACTCCTGAAGAAGAAGATGGAAAAGGGAAATATCTCAGCCGACAACATCGAGGAGATCGGGGGAGAACTTGCGATGATTGCCGATGAGAGCGCGCGATGCGGCAACATCGTGAACAATCTTCTCCTCTTTTCCAGGCAGAAAGTGGGCGAGTTTCAGTCACAAAATCTGACGACGATAATTGAGCAAAGCCTCAAGCTGATAGCACATCACCTGACGATGCATAATGTGAAGTGTGAACTGAGAGTCCCGGACGAAGCTGCAGAGGCTATATGCGATCCGCAGCAAATCGAGCAGGCTTTGATTGCGCTCGAAATTAACGCTATAGAGGCGATGCCCGAGGGCGGAACTCTTACAGTTGAAATGAGGGTGCTTGAGGAAGGAAGGTTCGTTCAAATCAAGGTGGCTGATACAGGGACCGGAATTAACAAGGAAGACATGGAGCACATTTTTGAGCCGTTTTTTACGACAAAGAAGGACGGGAAAGGTACCGGTCTTGGACTCGCAGTGGTCCACGGCATCGTCGAGCGCCACGGCGGGAGGATAGAAGTCGCGTCGGCTTCCAACGTCGGAACGACGTTTACGATAACCCTGCCGGTTAATCCTGCGGCTGCAGGCGCCGCCAAATTTTCGGATGTACAAAAGAATTGAGAAGATATTATGACTAATAATCACAAGACGCAGCAACCGAGCATCATGGTAGTGGATGACGAGTTCTCGGTTCGCGACTCGTTGAGCAAATGGTTTAAGGAGGATGGATATCGCGTCGGAACGGCAGAAAACGCGAATAGGGCGCTAGGTATGATGAATGAAGGCCCCTGGGACGTGATGTTGCTGGACATAAAGATGCCGGGCATGGATGGGCTGGAGTTGCAGAAGCGGCTGAAGGAAATTGACAAACACGCCTCGATCATAATAATAACTGCGTTCGCTGCCGTCGATAGTGCCGTCCAGGCGCTCAAGGAAGGTGCTTTCGACTACATAACAAAGCCGGTCGATCCGGAGCATCTCTCACATCTTGTCCAGAATGCACTGAGGGCGAAAAAACTGACCGACGAGAACTGGAGGCTGCGTCAACAAATGTCGGAGCTTTCAGGGGTGGAGGAGATCGTCGGTGAAAGCCCACAGATGCAGAAGGTTATAGATCTGGCCAAGACCGTGGCTCAAACCGACACGACCGTCATGATCCGCGGGGAGAGCGGCACGGGGAAGGAGCTTGTTGCGAGGACAATTCATGCAAACAGCGCTCGAAAATACTTCCCGATAATCACCGTGAATTGCGGCGCGGTTCCCGAGACTCTGCTGGAGAGCGAGCTTTTCGGCCATGAGCGAGGTGCATTCACCGGCGCTCAGTACAGGCGGAAGGGGAAGTTCGAGATGGCAGATGGTGGGACGGTTTTCCTGGATGAGATCGGAACCATAAGCCAGAAGATGCAGGTTCAGCTGTTGCGAGTGTTGGAGACGAAGCAATTCACACGCGTCGGCGGAAACGAGATCATCTCCAGTGACTTTAGAGTCATATGTGCCACCAACCGTGACCTTGAAGCCGCAATTGTCGACGGGAGTTTTCGTGAAGACTTGTATTACCGGCTGAACGTGTTTACGATATTCATTCCCCCTTTGAGGGAGAGGCGGGTCGATATACCGCCGCTGGTAAACCACTTCGTGAAGAAATATGCGGCATCGATGAGCAAGCCCACCATCGATATAGACTCTGAGGCGATGGATCTTCTCATCCGAAACAGGTGGCCGGGGAACGTTCGTGAGCTTGAAAACGTGATAGAACGCGGGATGGTCTTAGCGAAACCGCCTGCAATCAAGCCGGAAGATTTGCCTTTCCAAATGCTGCAAATGCAGGAACAAAATGTTCCCGAAAATGACCTGCTGACTAGCTGGGAGAAGATTCATATTGAAAAAGTGCTTCAGAAACTCGGATGGAACATTACTCGCTCCGCCGAAGCCCTGGGAATCGATCGCGTGACGCTCTATAGCAAGATTTCCAAGTACGGTTTGAAAAGGCCATAAGTTCCTCTCCGCCGGGATCAGAGCTCAACGACAATGTCGTCAATACTAATTGCGGCGATCAGTCCGGTAGATAGTTCACTGCTCACCCCACTAGTCAAGCCACTCAGCGAGGCATTTTCTCGGCCTGTCGAAGTCTCTCGCGCTCAGACCCTTGAAGGTTCGTTTGCATTCAACGTTTCGCGCAACCAATACGGTTCAACTCCGCTGATCTCCGCATTGCTGGAAAAATTCGAAGATTTCAATGGAAGGGTACTGGGGGTGACCTCCGGCGACCTCTTTGTACCGGTACTCACATATGTGTTCGGCGAGGCCCAGCTTGACGGAAAGGTGGCGGTTGTGTCGTCGCACAGGCTCGATGATCAGTATTACGGGCTGACAGAGAATAATGAGCTGCTCCGGCTGCGGCTCTTCAAAGAATGTGTCCACGAGCTCGGCCACACGTTCGGCCTGCTCCACTGCAGCAACTATCTTTGCGTCATGCATTCTTCGACAGGCGTTGAGGAAATAGACTTGAAAACGGAGAAGTTCTGTGCAGAGTGCAGAAGCAGACTCGCCGCGAACATGGCCGGGTGACAGTCGGGAAATGCCGAAGTGAGTTCGCCACGGCCTTCGTCTTGATATTAATTCAAGTGGCAGCTATAATTAACCATTGGGTAACGGTTCTCATGTCCTGAAAAGTCAGGGAAAAGTAATGATGCTTCAGTAATTTCGAGGGATGTGTAACACCCGGGTGAGTTACGAGTGATTAGGGGGAGTCGGAAACCCCTATAATTACAAAAGGAGTATACCAGTGAAACGGTTGGTCGTGCTATTCGCATTCTTCACTCTGTTCTCGTCTCAAACAATCGCGCAGAACTACGGTCTGGACAACGCTGATCCGGCATTATTCACGAAATTTAAGATACCGGACACTGATCTCCATTCGCTGTGGTTCAACACGAATTTCAATTATCTATTCAACAAGATGGAGTCGCTTCCCCAGGTAGGTGCGAACTCTGATAATACGAGCTCGGGGATCACGTATTCCTTATCACCACAATATTATCTCTTGAAGGAATCTGAAAGCAGATATCTGTCAATTAACGCGACGGCCAACGGAAATTACAGCAGCTCGCGTAACAGCAGCGAAGGGCCTTCACCCTACTCGCTGAATCAATACACCAAGGACTACAACGGCGAGCTGAAGATTTCCGCAAACGAGGTTTACAGGGACTATTGGCAAGATGATGCCGCGTTCTATTCGGTCGGTTCAAACGCTTCTTTGGATATCTACGGCAATCATGACGACATGCCGGTTTCCGACTCGACTCGAAGAGACCTCTACACCGACACGAAGAGTCAGATTTACGGCATCTCGTTTGGGATAGGCTGGGGAAAGATGAGGAACGTCACCCCGGTGGTCTCCGCCATACGATTCCAGCAGAGGCTGAAGCAGCTGAACCTGCTGAACAAAGACCTGAGCGAGAGCACCATCGAAGATCTTGCCCAGCAATTTTACAGAGAAGGATATTTCTCCGACGTCCATGTAAGGCCGGATAAGTTCTTCTGGCAGGATGTTCAGAAAACACTTTCCAGGGACGGCGTTTCCCTTGCCGGGCTCAATCAGTATGCCGACTCATACATCAGGGAAGTCCCGAACGAGCTTAGGTTCATGCGGAACGAGGGAATAGTCGGCGGTATCGATATCATAATGAGTTACACGAATTCTTACGGGAGAAACGCTTACCCTTATGGTACAGAGGAACAGTTTCTCGCACAGGGGAACGCCTATCTGCAATACAGTCACCAGCTCGATTTGAACTCCCAGTTCAACTTCAACATCTCTCTTAGCGGTGGTCCGAATCTCTCAAGAAATCCTCAACTTAGACAGGCTTACGCAGTCAACGCAGACGCAGGTTATGATTATGAGTTAACCGATAGATTGGTATTCTCATTAGATGAAGCGTTAAAGCTGGCATTCAACAACTCAACCAATTCAAACAGAAATTTACAGAACGCTGTCAATGCAGCGGCCACTTATTTTGTCGAGGACAATATCTCCCTTACGGCTTCCTACTCCTGGAATTACAGCGACTATGAAGCCTATTCGTATTGGGGAAATATAACGAACGTCAGCCACGTCGTTGTCGCTCTCACTTACTACGTAGACCGGGGATTGATGCTCAACTGAGTGATGCAGAGGAAGGTGGGCGGCAGGGAAAACTGCAACATCAAATGACCTAACGGTCAAGGAACGTGGATTACGGAGTCAGGCCCTGACACCTTCGCCCTGTGCCCGTGTCTTTGCCTCTACGTATCCTGCCCAGCCGGGATGCGGGGCAAATGAGAGAAGCGGGCTGTCGGAATGCATTATGTCGTTGAACTCATCCTTGTTGCCGACACTCTTTACGTCTTTCGGGTCATCGAAGAAGAAGTCGAAGTCTTCGTTCTGAAGCAGGTCTCTTACCCAGGGAAGCTTCTGCGGCTCGAATCCCATGAGCCTTGCTGCGGCAATGTCCACGGCGAGGTGATTGAAACCCGACACTATCACTCCCACCTTTCGCTCATCCGGGAACAGCGGGCCGTTGCCCTCGCCGCCGACAATGCCGTCTACTATCGAGAAGACCTTTCGCTGCGGTGTGTCCCGCATGACGCCGTTCTTATCGGCATAAACGGAGACCTTCATCAGGTCGGAAACCATTCGCCAGGCGCTGTCGTTGCCGTGCCAGTTTCCCCCGTCGAACAGGACGATCTTCTCGGTCGTCTTCTTGAGTATGGGCTTGATCAGCTTCCGGTAGGGCTCATATGCCAGCCTGAACAACTTGCTGCCGAACCGGTTCTGTTTCGCTAGGAGCGCGTCGTAGAGGAACCTCTGCGTCCTTACGATGAATTTCGCCTTTCCTTTAAGGAAATCGGCGGGGAACTGGTCGCCTCCCTTCTCGGGGGAGCCGAGCGTATAGTGGATGAGATAATTTTTGTTGGTGATCGTCCCGACAAGCCCCTTCGCATTCAATGTTGCGCCGACCTTCTTGTGGACCTTGAGTTTCGGGACGGAAATGAGTACGTCGGCACTCAGAACAGTCTTCGATACCATGTATTCGTGGCGGCCGTTCATGTGATGTGAAACGGTCTCATCCCTGTTGTAGTCGGCCCCGTAGAAGTTGGTGTTTGCAATGCCGCCGAACGCGCTTTTCGCGCCTAGGTCCACAAGCGCACTTCCCTCGGGATCTCCCGGAAGCTTCTTCCTGTTTTCCTGGCTTGCCACATAGTTTTCGTCTTTATACTTGAACCAGAAATTTCTCAGGTCTCTGATCGGAATGTCGAACCCGAATTTGTTCTTGTAAAGCCCGGATATCGAGGAGAGATGAGTCCGCTCAAGCAGCTCCTGGAAGTCGCAGTCCATTTGCGGCGTGTCGGCGATGATAATTTGCCCTCTTCCTGCGAGGGCCTTGAACGCGTAGTCGACGACTGCCCGGATAACCGAAGGATGCGTTATGACCGAGAAGAGGTTGCCTCCTCTGTAGTGATCACTCAGCACGAAATTCGGTTTTATGACGACCGTATCGCCGGGTGTTATCACCTCGCCGAGCGGATTCCATTCCGGGGAACCGTATCGGGCACTGTCCAGGCCAAGCAGGTGCAGCGCGCCGCGGACTCCTTCGTACGCGGGGTTGTGGGCCCCGCTTGTCTCGAAAGCACCGTCGTATTCCGGATAGGGATCCGACGCGTTGTACGGCGGTTCGCCGAGATATTCCGTCTCTCCCCGGTAAACGGCAACGAGGAGGTTGGAAAAATATAGGCTAAGTTCTTTCATGCCTTCCGTAAGAAATCTGAAGCTCCTGTATCAGAAAACGAAACTTCCCGCTCTTCGGTACCTCAATCGCGTCGACAAAGCGGATGTCGAGTTCCATATCGCTGCCGAGCTTCTTCATAAGCTCGGAATGTATTTTCTTCGTGTCTCCTTCACCGTAAGTCGGTTTCCTGACAATGTTGAATGTTACCTTGCCCGCTTCCTTCTGATGGAATTGAAATTGCTTCACGTTGTCGAAAACGTCCGAATGCATATTTATCGCGGTCATCGAAATATACCGTCCGCTCTTGGTAACGATCAACTCTTGCAGCCGCCCTTGTATTGAATCAAGCAGCCGGTATTGTCGTCCGCATTCAGGGCATGACAGTCCGCCCTTCTGCGCCAGATCCATAGTGCGGTAGCGGATGAAGGGAGTGGCCATGCTCCAAAACGACGTCCCCACAAGTTCCCCCGTTTCGCCTTCCGCTACTTCGTTGTTATCATCACCGAGAATCTCTGCGAATCCGTAGAACGGGTCCAGATGGAGCCTTTCGGAGTGTTCGCACATCGGAGCGAAGAGGATCTGTTCGGCGTGTCCGTACCAGCTGAATATCCTAGCGCCCGGGAAAGCGGAGAGAATTCTTTCCTTTTGCAAGTCGTAAAGGTTTTCGGAGCCGAGCAGAAGAAGTCTGAACGTGAACTTGCCTTCGTCGCCGTTTCGAATCACTAGGTCCGCAAACAGCGTCGCCGCCGAGGGATAGGCCTGGAGATGGCGGGGGCGAACCTTCAGCAGCTTATGCCTGTAAGTTTGGTATGTCTTCTCGGTCATGTAGTAGACGGACAGCTTTAAATCCTTCAAAAACGGATCGTATTCGTAGAAATCGCGCTCCGAACCGATGAACGCTCCTCTCAGAAGGGCAGAAGCCTCGCCGAGCTTCCAACCTGCGCGCGACCAGGCCGAATGCAGGAAAGCCATCTCGCGTTCGATATCCTCCTGCATGAGGTAGAAGCCGAAAGGTATGCCGGTCGAGCCTCCGGTCGTGCGGTAGAGACGTTTCCATTGCGGGACGGCCCTTGAAGTGAAGTCGTCTATATTGTCCCTCAGCAGCTCCTTGCTCACGAACGGCAGCCGGCGAATATCGCTCAAGGCGTTGATGTCGCCGGGGGTGACTCCACTTTCTCTGTAAAGCTGCTGGTAACCCGGCACACTGTCGAACGCGTGGGTTATGATTTTCTTCAGCTTGTCTATCTGCCAGTGCTCGATCTCATCACGGGACCATCGCTCGGAGGACCGCAGAAATTCTCTGGTTGCGTTGTAAGTCTTTCCCATCCGCATATTGATGGGAAGGAGTGAATACCCGTGGCGTATTACCTTTTTTATCCGGTCCGGAAATAAGCGGTAGAACGTGATTTTCATGGATGCTTAGATATAACTTAAGAGCCGCAGCCCGAGTAGATGAAGTTAACTGTTGGTGCAAAGCTACGTTATGCGGGGATGATTTGCAAGATTCGGCAAGACGAAAAAGGCCTGCCGGTTTCCCGACAGGCCTTTTGACTGATACCTATATGCTTATTTCAGTAGGACCATCTTTCTTGTCTTGATCTGAGCGTTGCCGGCAGACAGCCTGTAGAAATAGACTCCGCTCGCCAGTCTGCTCGCATTGAAAGTAACTTCGTGCAGCCCGGCCTGCTGGGCCTTGTCGACCAGTGTCTCGACCTTCTCGCCAAGAATATTGTAGACGTCGAGGCGGACGTGAGCCTGTCTCGGCAGGTCGTAGCTTATTATGGTGCTGGGGTTGAACGGGTTCGGATAGTTCTGGTTGAGTTCGAACTTCTTCGGAATGTTGTCCGAAACCCGCTTGACTGCCGTCAGCGTTGTCTTGATCCCCGAGTTCTGAAGCAGCTGACCCCGGATCTCGCCCGCCGGGTGATCTGTGGTATGGAAGTTGGTATATATCATCCCATCCAGCATCGGCGTAAGCAGACTGTCGGGAACTGATGACCACACGCCGGCCGCTGTGCTGTCTGAATAAGTAAACGGCATGACCACAGGACCGTTATTACCGGCTGCACCGAGATGAAAGTGCGCGGCTATCAGGCTGGACGAAAGGCTGGCGACTGTTATCTGGTAACTCAGGTTGGAGCCGGTCGTGTCGAGGACAGCCCAACCGGTTCCCGTTCCCATGGTATTAAGGACCGGGACAGATTGGGCACTTGAGAGGCTGATTGAGAAAGGAATCCCGTCAGTCATCTCGAGCTGACCGCGAATCTCGCCTGCAGGATATTTCAGTGAATGTATATTTATATAAACGTTTCCCATCAACATCTGGTCGACGAGGCTGTCGGGGATGGCTGACCATGTGCCCTGTGCAGTGTTCCCGCTGAACGTCGTGATGGGCATTACTACTGGGCCGTTAATGCCTGGCGCTCCTAGATGGAAATGTGCGGCCAGGAAAGTGCTGTCAAGATTAGCGTAGGTTACCCGGTACATAAGCGACGGAGTTGCGCGTGTCGGAGGGCCATAGCCATTGCTGCTCGGTAGAGCTACATTCAACAGCGCCCAAGCCGTCGCGGTCGCTTTTGTCACGGGAGTCGGAACAGTCTGGCTGCCGTCGAGGGACGCTTTCAGGAAGATAGTGTCCGACGGCTCAAGCGTGAATTGGCCCCGGATCTCTCCTGCCGGGTTTTGCTGGGTGTGAACGTTTACATACATAGAGTCTGTCACGAGCGGCACCCACATCGAATCGGGGAATACCCAGATTCCCGATGTCGTGCTGTCCGACATTGAAAACGGGAATATGACGGGGCCGTTCTCGCCAGCCGCTCCGAGATGGAAGTGAGAGCCTATCAACTGTGAAGTAAGTCCCGCCACGGTGAGTCTATAAATGAGTGTGTCCGAACCCGGTTTGAATAAGGCCCATCCGGTTCCGGTACCCGTGACATTCAGTGCCGGGACATCCTGCGCCCCATTTATGCTCATGGCTACTCCGATATCCTGAGCCGGTTTCAGCTGCCCCCTGATCTCGCCGGCAGGGTACAGGTTGGAATGTATGTTGATGTAAATGTCTCCCTTCATCATGTACGCTATGAGACTGTCCGGAATGTCGGCCCACTCTCCCTTTGCAGTGTTCCCGGTGAACGTGGTTATCGGCATGACGACCGGCCCGTTCACGCCGGCAGCACCCAGGTGGAAATGTGCCGCGAGAAATGAACTTGACAGGTTCGCGTAGGTTACGCGGTAGGTGAGCGTATTTGTGTTTTGGTTCAATACCGCCCACGCCGTTGCCGTGGCCGGCGTGTTAATCGCCGGGACCGACTGGTCGCCCGAAATCTGGGCTGTGAAGAATACTTGCGCGCCCGCCGTGCTGTAAAGCAGGCCGAGCACGAAAACAGACAGTGCAACCTTTAGCCTTCCCATGATCTCCTCCTTCTTCTCTTTTCGTTTGTCTAGTCATTTGCTCAACCGTCTGCATGTCCTTTATAGTCGAGTTGCTCCGTCCCATCTTGTCGAACATGAGTTGGAAATCGCAGGTTCCCGATTGTCGGATTGATTCTTTCCAGGCTGACGCGCCGCCGGAATTTTAGGTAGTGGCTCAATTTAAAAATATTCAGCGCAGAGGACGCAAAGAAGGCGCAAAGCACGCAGAACAGCTATTCTCTTTCGCGGTCTCTGCGATTGTTTGTCTTTGCGAACTTTGCGTTAAATCAAACGAGCCAGTACCGAATTTTAGCTTGACTGCAATGCTCCCGATTGCTTAATTAATCGGAATCAGGGCGGCTTAATGAAGCATTTACCGGCGTTCAAGGCGGCGCTCACTGCGGCTGCAGGCATAATTGTCGGGAAAGAGTATGCGGCATTCCAGCTCTTGTTCCTTTGGGCATCAGTCTGTCTGCTCCCCCTCCTGACGGGATGGTTTATATTCTTGAAGGGGAATGTCACCAGAACCGCCGCAGCGGCGACCTACGCCGCATTGTCAATTGCCTTTGCGTTCCACATGAGCGCCAACCTCGCAGATGTGAACCCTCCGATCCTCTCCCATTACGGCTATTTTGCGGCAACGGTTGAAGAAGCGCCCCGTGATACTTCGATTACCTCAGTGATTCTCACGAACTGTTACGGTTATGAGCATGGGTGGAGGAAGATAAGGGGGCGATTGGTTCTGACGGCCGCTTCGAGCGTGAAGTTCGCGACAGCGGACAGGGTAGCGTTTTCAGGTACGACTGGCAATGTCTCGGAAGCAAGAAATCCCGGCCAATTCAATCTGAGGTCGTATTATGCCCTCAATGGGATCGTGGGCCGGGTATACCTCCCGAAAAAAGGAGGGATTCTGTTTGTGAATCACGATGAAGGGGTCAGCCTGCAGCGAAACTTTGTAGAACCGGTAAGGGATTTCTTTCGTGGCAAGATAAGGGCATTCATGAGCGGCGACGAGGCTGAGCTGGCCAGGGCGATGCTCATCGGGGAGCGGATGGGGATCAGCCGGACGATCAAGGAGCGGTTCGTCAATTCCGGTACGGTTCACATCCTCGCGGTGTCAGGACTCCATATCGGTTTCTTCACGGCTATATTAATGATAATAGCCTCACTTGTCAGAATTCCGCGAAGATTCCGTCTCTTTCTGATCGCACCTTGTCTGGTCTTCTACGCCTTCATAGTTGGAACCACACCCAGCATTACCAGGGCTGTCCTAATGGCTCTCGTGGTTCTATTCGGATTGTTCCTCCAAAGAAGAAGTCACATTCTGAACTCGCTCGGCTTTGCAGCCCTTGTAATACTGGCGGTAAGCCCGTCTCAGCTCTTTTCTCCGGGATTCCAGCTTTCCTTCTGCGCTGTGCTTTCGATTGCCTTCTTCTATGAGAGAATAGTCTCGATGGTACACAAGAGACGTCCGGCACTGGCAGAGAGACCGTTATTGAACTCTGTTGTCTCGCTTGCCGTCCTGACGGCTGCGGCTACGCTTGGAACGGTTCCACTGACGGTATACTACTTCAGCAGGGTGTCCTTGGTCGGCATTCTTGCAAATTTGATCACGGTGCCTCTGGCCGGTCTCTTTGCGATGATGTCTTTCACTTTCGTCTTCATCAGCCTGTTCTCTTCTCATCTCGCATCAGTATACGGCGCGGCCGCCCAGATGCTGGGATTTTCCATTCTAGAGGTGAATTCTGTGCTGGGCTCTTTAGGCGTAAGTAACGCGAGGATTGCAGAACCGGGTCCCGGATTCGTTTTGCTGTATTTCATTTGGCTGGTTAGTTCAGCCGCCTTTGGCAAAGACTATCTATGGAAGAAACTTGTTTTTGCCTTTCTTCTTGGATGTAATATCCTTCTTTATTCCGGCCTCGTACACGGAAAACCCGAGGCGAGGGTTTTCGCTCTTGACGTAGGACAGGGTGATGCTATATATGTCGAGCTTCCGAACGGGAAAAACATGCTTGTGGATGCGGGGATGGGGTTCGGGAACTATGACACGGGCGAACGCGTGATTCTGCCGTTCCTTGAAAGGCGCGGTGTCAAGGAATTGAGCTATTTCATTATAACCCATCTCCATAGCGACCATATTGGTGGGGCAGTGTCGGTCCTCCGGAAGTTGAATGTGCACAGGTTCATCTATTCGGATCAGGTCTCAAGATCCGGGGTCTGGAAAAATACGTTATCCTGTGTGAAAGCGCTAGGGATCCCTTCGGGCACTGTCCTGGCTGGCATGATCCTGGACTCCGGTGCCGTCCAAAGGATATATGTCCTTCATCCGAACCGTGCATACGTGGGAGAAGGCGGGCTATCTTACAAAACTCGTTTGAACGACGGTTCAATCGTTCTAAAGGTGTGTGTCGGCAGAGAAAGTATACTTCTGGCCGGTGATGTGGGGAAGCGGGTCGAACGGGATTTAGTGTGGTACTACGGACCCTTTCTCTCGTCGGTTGTTTTCAAGGTCGGGCACCACGGCTCGATAACCAGTTCGACGGAAGAATTCATAGGGGCCGTTCATCCCGCCTACGCTGTCATTTCAGTTGGAGCCAGGAACAAATTCGGCCATCCATCAGCTGAAGTCCTCGCGCGGTTTTCCAATCGCAGCATATCCACATGGAGAACCGACTCACTAGGAGCCGCCTACATCCGGGTCCAGACTGACACGACGGAACTCGTCAGGTGGAGATAGCGCGGGTGTGCAACGCTTGTAACTTACGGCAACATTGAATGTTAAGCCTTTCGGAAGGCGTTGGAATCCTTGATTTTTACTATACGCAGGTTTAAATTGCACAGCAAAAAATGAGGTAAAAAGTTTGATCACGCTGAGCTCTGACGATAAAACCTTGCAGGACGAACTGAAGGCTGGCGGAAGCATTCCGCGCCATATTGCCATCATAATGGACGGCAACGGCAGGTGGGCCAAGCAGCGTGCTCTGCCGCGCGTGGCAGGTCACCGTGAGGGCGTGAGTTCGGTGCGTGATATCGTAGAAGCCTGCGGGCAGCTCGGCGTTCAGTGCCTCACTCTTTATGCTTTCTCGACGGAGAACTGGAAGCGCCCTCATCAGGAAGTCTCGACGCTGATGAGACTTCTCGTGAAGGCACTTCGTGACGAAACGGACAAGCTCTACAAGAACAATGTGCGCCTGACAGCAATCGGGAACATCAACTCACTTCCCGCGGGAGTTCAGCGGGAGCTTAAAGACGCTTTTGAACGCACGAAAGGAAACAGCGGGCTCAACCTTAACCTGGCGTTGAGTTATTCGGGGAGATGGGAGATAACCGAGGCGGTCAAGAAAATAGCTGCGGACTCGGCGAGCGGTAAGATATCTGCTGAGGACATCAACGAGCCGTTGATTTCAAGCTACCTGATGACGTCTTCCATTCCGGATCCCGATCTGTTGATCAGGACCGGTGGTGAGTTTCGTATCAGCAACTTTTTGTTGTATCAGATTGCGTACACAGAGATTTTTATATCGAGAGTCTACTGGCCTGATTTTCGTCGGAGACACTTGTACGAAGCAATTAGTGATTTTCAGAAACGCGAACGCAGATTCGGGCTTGTGAGTGAGCAGGTCAAGCACCTCCAGACGCTTTGATGATTCAATCAATTCGTGTCGCTAAGGTAACCGCTGTTGTTTCTGTGCGTCTAAGGATTATTGTCGCACGGTTCCAGAGAGGCGTGTTGTTCGCATATTTTACAGAACGAATAGAGTGGAAAGAATCTGAATAGGATGAAGTATCTTTTTCTCCTCCTGGCTTTTGCCTCTTTGACAACCGTTGTCCATGCTCAAACCTCCGAAAAGCCCCAGCCGTTGAAGATTCTGGGAATTTCAGTCGAAGGCAACAAGCTGACCGACGCAGCCGCAATCATCAGATACTCCGGTCTTCAAGTCGGCAGCGAGTTTACCCCGGGCGGCGATAAGATCCGCCAGGCCATAAAGCAGCTCTGGTCGCTGGGTATCTTTTCCGACGTAGAAGTTCTTTTGGACAACAGGGTGGGCGACGGCGCTTTCCTGCTCATAAAAGTTAAAGAGTATCCGAGGCTTAATGATATCATTATCAAGGGCAATCATAAGCTGAGCAAGAAAGACATTAACGATGAGGTAAACCTGGTCAAAGGGCAGATAGTCAATCCGCAGGACCTGAGCACGCTGGCGTATAATCTGAAGAAGAAATATGAAGACAAGGGATACCTGCTGGCGACGGTCGAACCGAAACTTGTGCCGGTAGCGGACACGGCCGGCGCGCCCGTCAACCTTGACCTGAATATCGACGAGGGAAAAGAGGTAAAGGTAAAATCCATAACGTTCAGCGGCAACAAGGACTTTTCGGCCGGCAAGCTGCGCGGAGCGATGAAGGATACCCACCAGGATGTGTGGTGGATGTTCTGGCAAAGCTCGAAGTTCGATGCGAAGAAATTTCAGGACGACGAGCAGAAAGTCCTCGACCTTTACAGGGAGAACGGGTATATCGACGCTTCCATCCTGTCGGATTCCATATGGTACAGCCCGAATAAGAAATGGATGTATATCCACATCGATCTTTACGAAGGTACGAAGTACTATATAAGGCACATCACCTGGGAAGGCAATACGAGATTCCCATCCAGTGTGCTGAACGAACACCTCGGATTGAAACCGGGAGATGTCTTCAACAAGGTGAAGTTCGACGAGAACCTGCACGGCAATAAAGATCAGACGGATGTTGCATCGCTGTATCTAGACGTCGGATATCTGACGTTTAATATCGTGCCGGAGGAAATCCGGGTCCCGCCCGACTCCGTAGATTTGAAAATAAGGGTAGAGGAACGCAATCAATTCCGCATCGGGCAGGTGCTGATCAGCGGAAACACCAAGACGGAGGACAGGGTTATCCGCCGCGAGCTCTTTACCGTTCCGGGAGATTATTTTTCCCGCGCGAACATAATTCGGAGCGTGAGGCAGCTCTCCCAGATGAATTACTTCGATCCGCAGAAGATCAAGCCGGACTACTATATCGTCAACGACTCGACGGTGGATGTGACTTACGCCGTCAAAGAGAAATCGAGCGACACGTTCAACATGTCGGTTGGGTACAGCCAGGCTTACGGATTTACGGGCGCGGTCGGGCTGAGTTTCAATAACTTCGACATAACCCACCCGCTTCAGGGCGGAGCCGGACAGTCTCTGAATTTCAACTGGCAGTTCGGAGTGAGCACCTACTACAGGACGTTCCAACTCGGATTTACCGAGCCGTGGTTTATGAACACGCCGACTTCTCTGGGGGTCAACGTGTTCGACACCCGGCAGACGTATTACTATGATCTGCGAATGACGGGAGGTTCAGTCAGTATCGGGCGCAGGCTGCAATGGCCGGATCCTTATTTCCGTGGCAACTGGATATTCACCGTGCAAAACAACAACATAGCAAACGGTGGCGGGATTTACGCAAATGGCTCCTACAACGAGGTAAGCCTTACGCAGGTTTTCTCACGGAACAGCACGGACAATCCAATATTTCCCACTGTCGGTTCCGATGTCTCGTTGTCTGATGAGATTGCAGGAGGGCCGCTTCTCCCCGGTTCGATAAATTTCCACAAGCATGTTTTTTCTGCCGACTTCTATACCCCCCTGCTCGGCACCAACCGAATCGTCCTCTACAGCGGTACGCTCTTCGGTGTGATAGGCTCCATGACGAAACATGGATACGTGAACCCGATAGACCTTTTCTTCATGGGCGGCACAGGCCTGGGGTACATTTCGACCACACCGCTGCGCGGCTACGCCGATCAAATGGTCGGCCCCAAGTCTCCAAATACTGCCGGCGGAACGCCGATCGGCGGTAAGGTGATGTTCAAGCAGACTCTTGAACTGCGTTTTTCGTTGCTTCAGGATCCAATCCCGCTCTACGCGCTCTTGTTTGCGGAAGGCGGAAATGTGTACAAGGATCTTGGTCATACCGATATCTTCCAGCTTGACCGGGCAGCCGGCTTCGGGGCTCGTGTTATGATAAATCCGATAGGTTTGATAGGGTTCGACTACGGTTACGGCTTCGATCCCGTCGCCCCCGGTGCTCCGCCTTCCGGCTGGCATTTTGAGTTTCAGTTTGGCAAAAGCTTTTAAACTGCACGTTAGTTAATTTGATTATAAACAAAAAAAAGAGGTCACAAGTGAAGGAAAAATTGGCTGTTTTGCTGTCTTCTGTGGTTATTCTCTCGGCTCTGGGCTTCATGTTTGCCACTTCGCCGAAGGATGCTACACTCAAAATAGGCTATGTTAACTCGGCGACGATTCTGGACCAGCTGCCGGAAGCGCAGGCTGCCCAGCGTAAACTGGATGCATTGATGAAAGCCTGGAGTGATACCGTCAACCAGATGTCGACCGAATACCAGAGCAAGGTCGACTCGTACACGAAGCAGCAGGGCATGATGACAGACCAGGCGAAGCAGCAGGCTCAGCAGGAAATCAACAATCTTCAGCAGCAAATACTTAACTATCGTCAGCAGAAGGTAGGACAGGGTGGGGAGCTTGATCAGACCCGCGAGAAATTGCTGACGCCTATCCGCGACAAGGTGTACAAGGTCATCGCCCAGATAGCGAAGGAGCAGAGGATGCAATTCGTGCTGGATAAACGTCAAGACCTGGCCGTGGTTCTGTATGCAGACCCATCGCTGGATCTCACCTACAAGGTTCTGGATATTTTGGCAAGATCAGGTAACTAAAAGATTTGAGGCTAATATGAAAGGAGTCGCTTTGAAGAGGTGGTTGCTCGTCGGAGCTCTTGTGTTAACGTCGAGCGCCGTCGGATTCGCCCAGCAGAAAATCGGCTGGGTCGACACCCAGGAGATTATGAAGAAGCTCCCCGAGGCCGTCGAGGCTCAGAGCAAGCTTGATGCTTTAATCTCGCAGTGGGAGGGCGAGATAAACAAGCTGCAGACTCAGCTGCAGCAGGAGACCAATGATTACCAGAAGAGACGGCTGATTCTGCCTGAGCAGGCCCGCATCCAGGAAGAACAGAAATTGAGCGACTTGCAGAAACAGATCATGGATCTCAGGAACCAGAGATTCGGTCAGAATGGCGACCTCTACCGGCAGCAGAAGGCTATCATGCAGCCTGTCCAGGAGAAAATCCTGAAAGCTATAGACGAAGTTGCCACAGAAGATAAGTACGACTATATCTTCGACAAGAGCGGCCAGATCCTTATGATGTATGCCAATGACAAGTACGATGTCACGCAGCTGGTGCTTGATAAGCTGAAGGTTCCTACTGCCGGCCAACCCGGGACAACCCAGCCCGGAGTAACCCAGCCTGGTGCGGTGCAGCCCACGCCTACTCCACCGGGCGGACATTGATGAAGGCATCCGAGATCGCCCGAGTAATCGGGGCGAGAATCGACGGGAATCCGGATGCGGAAATAACGGGCATCGGTAAGATCGAGGAGGCAGAACCCGGGGAACTTACCTTTCTGGCGAATCCTAAATACGAGAGGTACATCCCGACGACACGGGCGTCGGCCGTGATTGTTTCGGAAGACTTCAAGGTTGAACGCACAGACCTCGTGCTTCTTCGCGCCAAAGATCCATATATGTCGTTTGTCTTCGCGATGAAGAAAATTCTGCCTCCGCGCGAGCCTCTTCAGCCGGGTATTCATCCTTCCGCCTTCATTTCCCCGCATGCCGTAATCGGCAAGGAGGTACGCATCGGAGCGTTCGTATGCGTACTTGACGGCGCAAGGATAGGCGACAGGGCAAGGCTATCCCACGGTGTTGTGCTGAGCGATGGCGTTGAGGTCGGCGATGATTCGCTGATCTATTCCAACGTGACGGTCTACGAGGGCTGCAAAATCGGAAAGAGGGTGATCGTACAAGGCGGCACCGTCATCGGAAGCGACGGCTTCGGGTTCGCACCGAAGGAAGACGGGACTTACGAAAAGATTCCCCAGATGGGAATAGTTGTCGTTGAAGACGATGTTGAGATCGGATCGAACTGCTCTATCGACCGCGCAACCATCGGAGAAACAAGGGTTTGTAAGGGTGCAAAGATTGACAACCTCGTCCAGATTGCCCACAATGTTGTCATAGGTGACAATACGGTGGTCGCGGCGCAGACCGGCATTTCAGGGAGCACGAAGATCGGGAAGAACTGCGTTATCGCGGGACAGGTCGGGTTCGCCGGACACCTGGAGATAGCTGACCGAACGACTATCGGGGCACAGTCGGGGATTGCAAAATCGATAAAGGAGCCGGGAAAGATCTATTTCGGTTATCCCGCGAAAGAGTTGAGGGAATCAAAACGGATCGAAGGAGCTTTGAGAATGCTCCCGAAGATAATTGAGGAGTTTACAGCACTACAGCACAAGATTGAAAAACTGATAGACAAGGAGTAGTCACATAGATGCTTGTTCAACAGCGTACGATTGCAAATAGAGTTTCGATTTCGGGTGTCGGCCTCCATACAGGCTGCGAGTCGACGATTACTTTTCTTCCGGCACCCGAGAACCACGGCATCGTTTTTCGCCGGACCGACGTCGGGGGAAATCCGGAGATACCAGCACTTGCAGATTTTGTAGTAGACGTTTCGCGGGGGACTACACTGGGCATAGGCGATGTCAAGGTACATACTGTCGAGCACGTGCTGGCTGCCGTGGCCGGCCTGGAGATCGACAACGTGACCATAGATCTCGATGCAGCGGAACCACCTGTCGGCGACGGCAGCTCGAAGCCGTTTGTCGAGGCCCTGATGAAGACAGGATTTACGGTCCAGGATGCACCTAAAGATTACCTGATAATCGATCAAACGGTGGAATACCTTGATGAGAAGAAGGAGGTGCAGATGGTGGCCCTCCCGCTCGATGATTTTCGCGTTACGATCATGATAGACTACAGGAACCCGGCTCTCGGAAGCCAGCATACCGGCCTATTCTCTCTGGAGAGTGAATTTGTCAGCGAGTTTTCTTCGGCCAGAACCTTCTGTTTCCTGAAAGAAGTGGAGATGCTCCGGGAAGAAGGACTCATCAAAGGCGGAGATATGGACAACGCCATCGTCATAGTGGACGATGAGATGGAACCCGACGAGCTCAGGAAGCTCGCAAAGAAACTGAACATAAACGGCTCCGTGATCCTCGGATCGAGCGGGATACTGAACGACAAAATACTCCGGTTCAAGAACGAGCCGGCGCGCCACAAGCTGCTCGACCTGCTGGGCGATCTTGCCCTGGTCGGCGCGCCCATGAAGGCCCAGATATTGGCTGCAAGACCGGGCCATTCGCACAACGTGGAGTTCGCAAGAAAGATCAGGAAGCTGTATCAGCAGAAAAAGATCGTCAAGAAGTACCAATTCACGAAGACTGCCGGTGTGATATTCGATGTCGACGCCATAAAGAGAATTCTTCCGCACCGGTATCCTTTCCTGCTTGTCGACAAGATCGTCGACTTCAAGCTTGACGAGAAGGTAGTAGGAATAAAGAACATCTCTTCGAACGAGCCCTTCTTCCAGGGACACTTCCCGTCGAAGCCGGTAATGCCGGGGGTGTTGATAGTCGAGGCGATGGCGCAAACCGGCGGCATCCTTCTCTTGAACGGAATGGAAAACGCCGACGGGAAGCTGGTTTACTTCATGTCCCTGAACAATGTCAAGTTCAGAAAAACCGTGGTTCCGGGCGATCAGCTTGTGATGCAGGTCGAAATGGTTTCGAGAAGGAGTAAAATCGCGACGATGACGGGGAAGGCTTTTGTGGATGGGACTCTGGTAGCCGAGGCGGAGATGACTGCGGCGATTGTCGACGCAAACAGCGAGCCTACTTCAGGAAAGTGAACTGAACGATGTCGACGTCTATTGACGCGAGGGCTGCGGTCAGCCCCAAGGCACAGCTTGGAGACGGCGTCACTGTCGGCCCGTTCACCGTCATCGAAGACAACGTTATCGTGGGAGACGGAACCACCATTGCTTCGTCCGCTTATATCGCGAACGGTGCCCGAATCGGGAGGAACTGCGCCGTGCATCACGGGGCGGTGGTCGCGAATGCCCCGCAGGATTTGAAATACAAGAATGAGCCGACAAGCCTCGAAATCGGCGATAATACAGTCATCAGGGAGTTCTGCACTCTGCATCGAGGCACCGCCGAGACCGGAAAGACCATAATCGGGAGCGATTGCCTGCTGATGGCATACGTTCACGTAGCGCATGATTGCAGGGTCGGCAGCCACGGTATTCTGGCAAATGCGGTTACCCTCGCTGGACATGTCCATGTCGGCGACTGGGTCACAATCGGCGGATTGACGCCGATACACCAGTTCGTAAACGTCGGGGCACATAGTATGATCGGCGGCGGCCTCAAAGTACGGAAGGATGTGCCCCCGTATATTCTCGCCGGCCGTGAACCTCTGCGCTACGACGGGGTCAATATCATCGGCCTCCGCAGGAGGGGTTTTACCCGCGAGCGGATAGAGACGATCGAGAACATATACCGGGTATTGTATTCGTCGGGTTTGATGGTAAGCGATGCCGTGAGGAAGATAGAAAATGAATTCCACGGCTCGTCCGAAGCTTCGATGATATTGGATTTTATCCACTCTTCATCCCGCGGTATCATCAGGGGGTAGGATGAACCCGGCTTTGCGCTCTGACGGCTCCGGAGGCGGCACTCGATGGCGCTGCATAGATTCCGGCGCGCATGACGGCAAATTCAATATGGACTACGACCTCCGGCTCGTCGATGAGTTCAAAGATAGCGGTATCCCGGTCCTTCGCTTCTATTACTGGGATCCGTATTGTATTTCCCTCGGCAGGAACCAGGATTTTTCAGATATAAATGTCCCGCTTGCGAACCGGGATGGCATAGAGGTGGTCAAGAGGCCGACGGGAGGGAAGGCGGTACTGCATGCCGAGGAATTGACCTACTCGGTCGTTATGGAAGCAGAAGGGCTGTCGGTGCGTGAGAGCTACAACCTTATCAGCAGAGCCCTCGTGACCGGCCTCCGGCTGCTCGGTGCTGACCTGGAATTGTCCCGCAGCTCCGCAGATTTCAGAAAGCTGTTCCATGATCCGTCGACTATCCCATGCTTCTCTACCTCTGCCGTCCACGAAGTCGAACACCGGGGCAGAAAGCTGGTCGGAAGCGCCCAGCACCGGTTTGGCGGCGTGCTCCTTCAGCATGGCTCGATCCTGATCGGAGACTACCACAAGCAAATCGTGAAGTACCTCGATGTTAGCGATGAGCTCAAGGAAAAGACCGGGAGAGACCTGGATGAACATACTGTTGCCTTGAGTGAAATTGTCGGCCGCAGTGCCGAAAGGGATGTGATCGAGGCGGCGGTGGCACGCGGCTTTGAAGACGTATTCGGAGCTAATTTTGATTATTATCCCGAAGGGCTTTCAAACACAAAAGTACCCGTCATTCAAAGACAATACGGCAGTCAGTGACGAGATATTCGCTGAAGGCTGGCAAGAAAGAGAGGGCGGACATGCTGAAAACGAGTGAAAGGGCTTTGGAAAAAGCCAAATCAGTAACTACTCGCACGATAATTCAGGCAAAGGAGGACGGCGAGAAGATTGCCGCGCTCACGGGGTACGATTCGATAACGGCGCGCCTGCTCGACGAAGCGGGAATAGACATTATTCTTGTCGGAGATTCCCTCTCGAATGTTTTCCAGGGAAATGCTACTACGATTCCCGTCACGCTTGACGAGATGATCTATCACGCCAAGACGGTCGTGCGGGTGGTGAAACGCGCGCTGGTGATCGTTGATATGCCTTTCATGAGTTATCAGGTCGAGACTGAAGAGGCGCTTCGGAACGCCGGGAGAATCCTCAAGGAGACCGGCGCGAGCGGTGTGAAGGTGGAAGGAGGAAAGGCAATTGCGGAGACGGTCAGGAGGATGACCGAAATAGGCGTTCCTGTAATGGGCCATTTGGGGCTGACGCCGCAGTCGATAAACAAATTCGGGGGCTATAAACCGCGGGGGGAAGACAAGGAGGAAGCCTCGCAGATACTTGCAGATGCCAGGCTCCTTGAGGCCTCGGGAGCCTTTTCCATCGTGCTGGAGAAAATACCTGCTCAGCTTGCCGCCAGGGTGACCAAAGCCGTGAAGATTCCCACTATCGGAATCGGAGCCGGCCCGCATTGCGACGGGCAAATACTCGTCTATGCGGATATGGTCGGCCTGACGCAGGAGTTCAAGCCACGCTTCGTCCGGCATTATGCGAACCTGGCCGAAGAGATGCATAACGCGTTTCAAAGATACGTCGCCGACGTGAAGATCGGGAACTTCCCGACAAAGGAAGAAAGCTACTGAGTAGGGGCCCAACACGGACGGCTCCGCTTCGTTGGCGGTCTTGAGCGGCCGGCTCGCTGATCGGCGGTTTAAACCCGCCAGGCTTGATTAATCCAATGCTTGCCGGTAACATTCATTCAGGAAGTGGCCCATTGGCCCTACACTGGTGTTGCAATAGAATGAAAGGGTGGAGACATGGAATACTGCGTGAATCATCCCAACAAAAAGGCATTGTCTCATTGCCACGGCTGCGGAAAGCCGTATTGTGAATCTTGCCTCGACGAGGGGGAGGAATACTACTACTGCAGGAGGCCCGATTGCCAGAGGCTGAAGAGGATGGAAGCCGCTTCTGCTCCGCTGCCGACCCCGTTCAAATGTCCGAGCTGCTCGGAAACGATCCACCTTTCCGAAAAGGAGCGTGAAGCGAGGGTATTCCACTGCCCGATTTGCGAGGCGTATGTCGATTTTAACGTAGAACCACCGAAAATCCTCGAAAGCAAGAGGTACACGGAGGTATACGAGACGCGAAACCTCGGTGATATTGCGCTTCTCAAGTCCGTTCTCGACGACTCCGGTATAGACTACTACGTCGACGGCGAGTACTTCATGGAGGCCTACCCGCAGGTCGAACCCGCAAGATTCTTCGTCATAGATAACGATCTGCCCAGAGCAGAAAAGGTATTGAAGGAATTCAATGCAAACATCTCCAGCGCCTCGGAGGAGGGCGGCACCAGAGAGTAGCCGTTTCGACGCCCGACAGGGTTATCCCGGCAAGAGCGGCGGGGACATATAGGCGGTGTAGCTGCGTTAGACGATCCATCCTGGGGAGATAAGTCGTACCTGAAAACGCAAAACCCATCAAGGCGCGTGTGTTTTGAGGCCACCCCGGGTCTGCGACAAACAAATAATGCTACGCCGGCATCCATTAAAAATGGACGCCTAGGAAGAATTGCGAAACCCCTACCGGGGTTTTGAGCTTTCTTGAGCCGTTCATTTTAATGAATGGCGAGGGATTTACAAATTTGTCGCACACCCAGGCCACCCCTAAACCTTGACGTTCACCATGCGTCGGACTAAATTTATTCGAAATTTGCGGAGAACGAGGACTCACATATTATCACCGAAGGCCGTCGCGAAGGCGGCGTTATTGGGCGGATGGGTTGGTGGTTCTGTCGTGCATCCATTAGAGGGTTTGAGCCGGAAATCAGGAATTCCAAAGGAAGATTTTGAGTTATATGACAAACGGGCCTTAGGCAGCGATAGCGATCGACGTTTGAACTATTTGGCGGGTCCGTTTAAAGCCCCGTACGGCAGAATGAGCTCAGATACGGGTAGACGGTCGCCGGAGCTGCAGTCTTATTAGGAGGAGGTGTTCAATGCCCAATGGTAAAGTCAAGTGGTTCGACGGTAAAAAAGGCTTCGGATTCATCGAGCAGGACAACGGTGAAGACGTCTTTGTTCACTACAGTGACATAAAGACCGACAAGCAATACAAGACACTCGACAAGGGCGTGCAAGTCGAGTTCGAGATTGTAGAAGGCGCCAGAGGACTAAAAGCCGTCAACGTGACCGTAAAATAGGCTGAGGCTACAACTCTTTGAAAACCCGATGTCGTTATTTTTTTGCGGCATCGGGTTTTTTTGCGTATTATAACTGAGGAATTGATGATGAGCTTCGAATTTAAGGCGAAAGTTATCGAAAATGTCGGTAAAGTTCTGCAAGTAGACCCTGTCAAGCATGAAGATTTCTTCCGCCTTGAGCTATACGACAAGAAGTCGAAACGTAAGCTCGCAATCGAAATCTATCCTTCCATAAAAACGGGCAAACGAAAGGGAAACCTGGTTTCTGTTTATACGATCAATTCTCACCTTCAGCTGCACGAATGCACAGGCTACCTCGCGTCGGATCTCCTTGGCGAAGTCACGTTCTATTCCGAAGCCGATGGGAAAATAAGCGGGCTCATAGTAGAGCGTGAAGCAGGGTGCTCGCTGTACGCGAATGTCGACAAGAGTGTGTTATCCGGAGACTTCACCCGCTTCGGTCCCGAAGTAATGCTGAGCAGCATAGCTCTTTCCCTGGCGGAGACAAGTCTGAAGTGAAGGTTCAGCTTTTCGCTGAGCACAGTCGCACCCCCAGTTTACCGCGAAACAGGGTGAGTGTCCTTGTACGTCAGATTGTTCGAGAAGAGGGGAAAAGAGCCGATAATATTGATGTCGTGTTAGTTGATGACGATTTTCTTCTCGGACTTAACAAGAAATTCTTGAACCACCATTACAAAACCGATGTTATATCTTTTGAGTTAGGTGGTCCAGACAGAATTGAGGGGGAGATTTACATAAGCGTTGACCGTGCGGCGGCACAGGCAAGGCGATTCAAAGTCTCTCTTGGAAGAGAGGTCTTGAGGCTTCTTATCCACGGTGTCTTGCATCTTACCGGCTGGGAGGACGGTACAAGGTCTCAGAAGCTTCGTATGAGAAAGCGTGAAAATGAGCTCATGGAGAGGTTCTATGCCAGGCGCACTAAGGCGTAGCTTGACTTTGGAATTTTTCAACCTATATTAGTTTTGAGGACATAAGATAGATGCAGGAAAAGATCGTAGAATTGATAGTTTTTCTGATGAGGGAGCTGCGAGAAGCACGAGATATCTCGAAAGTCGATGTGTCGAAGCTCACTGAAAGCGGTTACAGTCAGACAGAGATTTCGACCGCGCTGAGCTGGATCTATGACAAGATGAACGTTCGCGAGCCGCTGAAGCTTGTGAAGGGTTCGCGTGCCAGGTCGTACAGGATTTTCCACGAGGCCGAGCGACAGATAATGACCAAGGAGGCCCGTGGCTTCTTGGTAGAAATGTACGAATTGGGACTGATCGATCAGCTCGATATGGAAAACATAATTGAACGATCTCTGATGTCCGGACTCAATACTGTCAGCAGGGATGAAGTGAAGTCGATTGTAGCGAGCGTGCTGTTCGAATATAATTCACCCAGCAAACCAGGGAGCCGAATAATGCTCAACAGCTCCGACACAATCAACTGAAGGCCACGAGCAGCTTCCACGGCTCACACATTCTTTCAAAAATTGGTAGACTTCTGATATGGCAAAAAAGCTAGTAATTGTAGAATCGCCAGCAAAAGCAAAGACAATTAATAGATACCTGGGAAACGATTTTGTAGTCGAAGCCTCGGTCGGCCACATAAAGGATCTCCCGAAGAGCAAACTGGGGGTCGACGTCGAGAAGGGATTTGCGCCCGATTACAAGACAATCCGCGGGAAGAGCGAGATAATAAAGAGATTGAAGGATCTTTCCCAGAAGGCCCGGCAAGTATATATAGCTACAGACCCGGATCGCGAGGGGGAGGCAATCGCCCAACACATTGAAGATGAACTCAACCAGGATCCAAAGAAGGTTTACCGGGTCCTCTTTACCGAAATAACCCAGTCGGGCATATCGAGGGCAATGGAAAAGCCGCTCAAGATTGATTCCCACCTTGTGTATGCGCAGCAGGCAAGACGCGTTATGGATCGTCTCGTGGGTTACCGCGTAAGCCCGCTGATCTGGAAGGCTGTCTATCCAGGCCTGTCCGCCGGCAGGGTACAGTCGGTCGCCCTGAAGCTTGTCTGCGAAAGGGAAAGCGAGATCGGAAACTTCTCCCCCATCGAGTACTGGTCGATTCTCGGTAAGTTCCGGACGGAACAGGACGAAGAATTCGAGGCGAAGCTTTACTCCATAGAAGGAAAGGAGCTGAAGGATCCCCAGGGGGGCGCAAACGGCAACGGCAATAACGGGAAGGCGTTTTACATCGAAAGCGGGAATCGTGCTGCCGCTCTTGCCGATGAGATCAAAGCGGCCGATTTTGCCGTCGCGTCCATCGCCCGGAAGGAGCAGAAGAGGAACCCGGCCCCGCCCTTCATTACCAGCACGCTCCAGCAGGCCGCTTCCACGCGTCTCGGTTTTTCACCAAAGCGGACGATGATACTTGCGCAGCAGCTCTACGAGGGGGTTGACCTGGGGCCGGAGGGAAGAGTCGGACTTATCACTTATATGCGAACCGATTCGACCCGTATTAGCGAGGAAGCCATCTCGGCCGCGCGCGGCTATATAAAGAGCGAGTTCGGAAACGAGTTTCTCCCGAAGGAAGCCCGGCACTTCAGGAAGGCAAAGTCATCCCAGGATGCGCATGAAGCGATTCGTCCGACACACATGGAGTATCTCCCGCAGGAGGTGAAAAAGCATCTGCCGCGCGAGATGTTCCTGCTATACGATTTGATATGGAAGAGGTTCATTGCCTCGCAAATGAATCCCGCAATCTATGACCAGATAACTGTGTCGATCGATAGCCGGACGGCGTCACAGGTAGATTCGAGTGCCAAGTTTGTGTTCCACTCCTCGGACTCGCGCATCAAGTTTCCCGGCTTTCTGCAGGTTTACGATATCACGACAGAGGATGCAGACCCTTCCAAGTCTGATGAAGACGGCGAGGAGCTGCAGAAGTTCAAGCTCCCCGCGGGCCTGAACGAGGGACAGGCGCTGAAGCTCGATGAGATTTTTCCCCGTCAGCACTTCACGAAGCCGCCCGCCCGCTACACGGAGAGCAGCCTCGTGAAAGAACTCGAGTCGCTGGGGATCGGCAGACCGAGCACCTATTCGTCGATTGTCTCTACTATCGAGGACAGGGGGTATGTGGAGTTGAAGGAGCGCAGGCTCTTTGCCACTGACCTCGGGATGAACGTCAACAAGATTCTGGCATCCAACCTTCCGGAGTTCTTCGACGTCAAGTTCACTGCGGAGATGGAATCGGAGCTGGACGAGATTGCGAACGGGGACAAGGAGTATCTGGACGTGATGAACGAGTTTTATCGTCCGTTCGATATTGCGGTAAAGGGAGTCGAGGAAAGGATCGACGAGATTAAGTCGGACGTCGACGGGCAGCAGGTTGCCTGCAGCGTTTGCGGAGCCCCGATGGTCATCAAGTGGAGTCGGCGGGGCAGGTTCCTTGCCTGCAGCAGGTATCCGGAGTGCAAGAACACCAAGCCGATCGACGCACATGACGACAACAATCGTCCGACAGGCGACAAGTGTCCCGAATGCGGCGGAGACCTGATCTACAAGAACAGCAGATTCGGGAAGTTTATCGGTTGTTCAAACTATCCGAACTGCAGGTATACCAAGAGCATAACTACCGGCGTGAAGTGCCCCGAGTGCGGCAAGGGAGAGCTTGCACAGCGCTTTACCCGGAAGAAAAGAATATTCTACGGCTGCACTAATTATCCGAAATGTCACTACGCGACATGGGACAAACCCGTGGCGATTCCGTGCCCGCTCGGTGATTCCCCTTTCCTTCTGGAGAAGTACACCAAAGCCAAGGGGAACTATTACAAATGTCCGAAATGTGAGAGCGAGTTCTCCCCTGAAGAGGCAAACCCTCAGAACAATTCGGACAAGTCCGATGGAAAAAGTGAAAAGGTCGAAGTTGCAGCGAAGTGAAAGAAACAATCCGTGAGTTAGCAGACTCCTTCCTCGACTACCTGAGGAAGGAAAAGGGAGCATCGGAGAAGACTCTCCTGACCTATGAGCAGTCGTTGCGGGAGTTCAACAACTTCTTGTTCGAATATTCCGGCGGCGTCGAATTCTCACCCGAAGATCTGTCCCGGCCGGGGGCCGGAGTAATTGCACCGGAGGACGCCGTACGCGCGTTTCTTGTCGAGCTTGACAAGCGAGGGAACGCCAGGCGGACCGTGCGTAAGAAGCTTTCTGCCATCAGATCATTCGCAAAGTACCTGCTCAGGTTCGAGTACATAGAACGCGACTTCACCGGCTTCATCAGCACTCCGAAAGCGTCCAAGCCCATCCCGGCCTTCATCGAGGAAGATTCCATCGAGGAAATCCTGAATGTCAGGCTGGATACTGCAATCGACCACCGCAACAAGGCGATACTGGAGCTGCTTTACGGCACGGGCATGCGTGTAAGCGAGCTCTGCGGGCTGAACGAAACCGACATTGACTACGACAGCCGGCTTGTCACCGTTTTAGGGAAAAGGAAGAAGATGAGGGTGATACCGGTGATCGAACGGGCACTTAAGGCCGTGAGGAGCTACATGATGGTAAAGGATGAAATATTAAAAAATAGAGGAGGTGAGAAGGCTCTCTTTCTTTCGTCGAGCGGGAAAAGGATGATTCCCGCTTCCGTATACCGCGTCGTTGCCGGGAGGGTTCGCGAGCTATCTACATGCGAGCGAAAAGGTCCGCATACGCTCCGGCACTCCTTTGCGACCCATCTATTGAATCACGGTGCGGATCTCGAAGCGGTCCGCCAGTTACTGGGTCATGAGAGTCTTTCGACCACACAGATTTACACTCATCTGTCGGTCGAACAGCTTAAGAAGACCTACATGAATTCTCATCCGAGAGCGAAGTGATTCAATTTGTGATACTGCCTCGCGGATGAACAAATAGAATAAAAAGGAGGATCTTATGAACATCAGCATCACTTCTCGACACTTCAAGGCCGACCCGGCTTTGAGAAGCTACGCTGAAGGGAAAGTCTCCAGGTTGAACAGATTCTTCGACGGGGTCGTCCATTGCGATGTTGTATTCCTGAATGAACACTCCAAACCAAACGGTACGGACAAGATGGTAGAGATAAAGCTAGCGGTCCACGACAAAGTTCTGAAGGCGGTTGAGACGACCGACAGTTACTTCAAGGCTGTCGAT
Organism: Candidatus Kryptoniota bacterium; assembly: GCA_046705025.1. Taxonomy (GTDB): domain Bacteria; phylum Bacteroidota; class Ignavibacteria; order Kryptoniales; family JAKASW01; genus JAKASW01. The sequence goes on from JBJKQU010000067.1 coordinate 118,035, forward strand.
AAAGCGATAGACAAGCTGGAAAGTCAGCTCGTGCGATTCAAACAGAAGATCAGGCATGAATGAAGGGCTGCAAAGTGTAAGAATAGCCTGAGTCTGAAAGGCGGCCGCGGGAAACCCCGTGGCCGTTTTTTTGTCCCCAAAGACAGGGCGACGCATCCGTAAGTAGGAAATGGGCCCGATCGAATTATAGTTGGGTTAAGGTGGTGCCGGATTGAGACCGAGAACAAAGCTTGTTGCCAGCGGGATTATCGTGTCGCCACCACCAGCATCTCGAAATCCTCCGTGGTAAGCCTGTCACTCCTGCTGAACCTGCCCAGCTTCGCTCCAAAGATATCAATCCCGATGAATCCGAGAGACTTCAGCATCCACGTCATCTCCGAGGGAACGTAGTAACGCTCGTCGCACTCGATTTCATTGCTTCCACCCGAGTCGTCTTCAACGCGGGTGGTGCTGTGCTCTCTGAACGTCATCAGGTCGAAGTTGAGCTCTTCGCTCTTGGCAGTTCCTTCCTTCGAATTGGAATCGATGAAGTCTTTGACGGAATGGAAGAGGGGGAAGAGGCCGTTAAGCGTCGTGAGGATCAACTTCCCGCCTTTCCTCAAAGCTTTCGATGCGTTCCCGATAATCTGGTAGTTCATTTCGTCAGTCTCCATGAGAGGGAAGGCGCCCTCGCAAAGCAATATCACCAGATCGAATTCGTCCGAGAAGGGAAGCGCCCTGGCGTCGGCCTTCTTGAATGTAACCTCCACACCTGCCGCGGCAGCCTTTTGCCGGGCACGGCTCAACATCGAATCGGAAAGATCGATCCCGACGACACTGTAGCCGCGGTTTGAAAGCTCTATCGCGTGACGCCCGGTTCCACACCCTATGTCCAGGATCTTCACGGCTTTATTACAGTCTATCTCCTTTTCGGTGAAGTCGCACTCTCCCACGGTCCCTTCCGTAAAGGGTTCGCTATCGTATTTCCGGCCGTAATTCTCGAAAAGGGTTTCATACCACTGTTTCATGACTTCTGCTCCATGTGGATGATCATTTCAACGACTGAAACGGTGGGTGCTGCGCAACGAAAAGCAAACTCAACAGTTAAATTTAGCTGAACCGCTTTCCGGTTCCAACGGGGAATAAGTAATAGTCAGACATACGGAGCACAC
>JBJKQU010000068.1:0-20951 GCA_046705025.1 Candidatus Kryptoniota bacterium
ATCCATCTGATGTAGTAGCCTCCCGTCTTAGACGGATCCTGCGAGACGAGCGCCTCGCCTCTTATTCCAGCTGTCCATACGTTTCCGGCAAAGTCCCCGCCGGTGATGAGCTCCCTGTCGAGCGACCCGCCGAGCACGGCGACATCATATCCGATGATATTCGTTCTGAACCTCGCGGCGTAGTTGGAGGACTTGAAGTGATACTCGGAGTTGTAAACGAACTGGAGATCCGTTAGCTGGCCGAGATAAAACTTCATAGAGGCGGCGTCTGCGCCGTCCTTTTCTATCTTACCGAAGTCAGCGGGGTTTATCGGGTTGAAAATGTCGGTCGGCTGCCAGACCCGCCCGACGCCCCAGCTTATGCGCTGCCTGCCGATGACGAGCTTTCCGAACGAGAATTCCTGGTCGAGATAGAGTCTGTCGATATAATCGGAAATCGTGAGGTGCTTCTCATCGACCGGCTGCCAGTGCAAACTAACTACCTGCCGCAGAGGGACCGTCGAAGCCAGGCCGAAGGATACATTCTGGGAGTAAAACAGACCGTCGATCTCGTATTCGAGCCCGATCTTCGTGTTGTCGCCTATGTGAAGGGTCGGACGGAGTCTCAGCCTGACGAGGTTTGCGAACTCTGAGGCGGAAGTGTTGGTAAGCTGTGCGAGTGTCGGCTGTATGTTCTCCAGGACAGGGAGCTCCATTACATAGCCGGAAAAATTGAGCTCGGTTCCCGGAACAAGGGCGGTCTGAGCGAAGGCGGAGGAGACCATGAAGACGAAGAGAAGGAAAGTGAACGGAGACCGGAACTGGGAGAACGGCGAACGGAGAAGGGGACGGCAGGCAGACAAATTCATCGATACTCGTCTACCTCGTTGAACGGGCATTCCAGCACACCTTGAATTCTTTTGCCCATGAATCCAATATTCCAATGATCCATTATTCCCCTTTGATAATCCATCAATCCATTATTCCCGTGTTCCAAGATCCCATGCTGCAACATTCACATATTCCGACATTCCCATTTTCTGCATGGTTATGCGTTGACCTTATCGCTTACGATCTGTCCGTCTTTGAGAACGAGGAGACGGTGTGCCCGTTCGATGACCTGCGGATCGTGTGAAGAGAAGACGAAAGTTATCCCGTCCTCGTGATTCAGTTTCTCCATGAGTTCCAGGAGCCTGTTCGAGGTTTCGGAATCGAGGTTGGCGGTCGGCTCGTCAGCGAGCACGAGTCGCGGGTCGTTCGAAATGGCGCGCGCGATAGCGACGCGCTGCTGCTGACCGCCGCTCATCTCGTTCGGCCTCTTGTTCGCCAGTTCGCCGATGCCGAGCTCTTGAAGTAGGGCGAGCCCTCTTCTTTTCCGCTCGGCCGCGTCTATGCCGCGAAGCATCATCGTGAACTCGACGTTTTCCAGTGCGCTCAGGACGGGATTGAGGTTGTATGCCTGGAAGACGAAGCCGATTTTTCTAAGCCTGATCTCCGCGAGCTCGCGCCGCGACTTTGATGCGACATCATCGCCGTCCAGCCATACCTTCCCTTCGGTAGGTTTGTCGAGCGTGCCTATTATATTCAGCAGCGTCGTCTTCCCGGACCCCGACGGTCCTGCGATCACCGAGAAGTCTCCCGTCGACACGGTCAGGTTGATCCCGCGCAGAGCATCGACAGGTACACCGTTGTCGCGATAAACCTTTCGCACCTTTTCTACGCGGACAATTTCGGAAGTAATGTTGCTGGCATCCATGATTTCGTTACTCCATTTTCAGGTCGTCCCTACGGGGCTCCATAATACCTAATACGGACATTCTACAAACAGCTCGCGCCTACGGCGCTTGGAACGGTTGAGATCCGAACGAGTCGGCGAGATGCTGAGGCCATGTGTCCTGAAATTCTCATTAGAGATCGTCGAACGTGAGCGCACTTTTGCCACATCTCACACAATTATGCTGTGTCTGGGGTGCCGGAAGCGTCCGGGACTTGCAGTGGTCGATGAGATGTGAATTATATTTCCAGTGATTCCCTGCATGACTCCTCCGGGCATCGGCCGGTTACTATTCGAGTGCGACATTCGGACCGCCGCCATCGCTCCATTTCGGCGGACTCGTCGTCGGGATACAACATTAATCCGACAAACCAATATTCCAAAATTCCGGTATTCCATCATTTCCTAATTTGCTCTTATCGCCTCCACAGGCTGAAGTCTGATTGCCCTCAACGCGGGGTAGATCGCTCCCAGGACGGCAGCGAGCGGTATGATGACGACTGTATTGATGATAGACGAAGCTACGATGACGGGGTAGATTGTGGTCCCGATTCCGACCGACTTCAGACTCTCGGAAAACGCAGCCAGGTTCCAGCCGCTGTGGGAGAGCGGGATGTAGACCGCGAAGGAAATCACCAGTCCGACGGCGGTACCGATGAGGCCGAGGTAAAATGCTTCCGTCAGTATCATTGTGAAGATTCGCCTGCGGGACATGCCTATCGCCATGTCGATGCCCAACTCGTGCGTCCTCTCCATGACGGCCATCAACATGGTATTGATTATCCCGAAGATAAGGGCGACGGCTATGATGGCGTAGAAAAAGTAGATCATCTCGTCGTAAAGCTGGATTTGCATTACCAGGAGCGGCAGGATCTGTTTGTACGTCAACACTTCGAAACCCGAGGGAAGCATGCTCCTGAGACGCGCAGCAACCGCGTCCGTTTCTTTTGTATCGACGGGATTGACCACAAATTCCGATATTCTTCCAGCCGCGCCGAGCATCTGCTCGGCCGTTTGAAGCGGAATATATACATGCGTCTCGTCGAAGCCGGAGTCGAAAGTCTCGAAGAGCCCGACCACGTGACAGGCCTCAGACCCTACGCTCCCGCCGATACGGGAAGCCATGATTACGACCTTGTCGCCCAGCCCGACTTTCAGCTTTTCGGCCGTGGCGGTGCTGATAAGAATGCCGCCCGGCTTATCCGTGAGGTATGTTCCCTTCACGATGTAGTCGTGTACCGTCGTAACGCGCTCTTCCTCCGGGGGAACTATACCTACTATCGAGACGCCGGCAGAATTGTAAGCACTGCTGACAAGGCCGAACGTCCTCAGGCGTTCGGAGACGGTGCATGTCGCACCTTCCCGGGCCAGCGCAGCTCGCACGGGTGCGGTGTCGGCGATGGAGCTTTTGAGTGCCGGGTCGTCAAAATATCCCCGCTTGTGTATCTGTATATAGCCGGCGCTGGCGCCGATCTGGTTTACCAGCATCTGCCGTACCATACCTATCGATATGGCGTCAGTGAGAACCATAGCGATGACACCGATCATGATAGAGACCGTGAGGATAAACGATCTCCTCTTGTTACGCAGTATGTTGCGCCAGGCAATCTTCCTGATCATGTCAAGTGTACCTGATCCCTTTCAGCGGTTCTAGACGCAGGACGCGCCAAAGCGGGTAAACGGCGGCTACTATCGAGATCCCGAGAATCGTCATGGTGGAATCGAGAAATACCTTGAAGGAAAGAGAGGACACGAAGATCGGTGCGAAACCGTATTCCTGGTAGAGCTTTGCCATGTCTCCACCGACGACGATAGGATGGTGGACCCAGTACGAGTTGACAGCGACGCCGATGCCGTTGCCGACGATGAACCCGATTATCAGCATGAAGAACACTTCCAGCGCAACAGCAACCACAAGCCTTTCCTGCGACATTCCGAGCGAAAGCATGACGCCGTATTCCCTGAACCTTTCGGTAATCGACATCAGGACGGTGTTCAGTATCCCGAAACCGACGACGAAAAGCAGGATTATGATATACAGCACGCCGCTTGAGTTGTCGAGCTCTATCATCTGTTTCAGTTGAGGCAGAAGGTCCTGCCAGGGGAGTGCGACGAGCCCCTGCGACTTAAGAGCCCCGTTCAGCCTGTCGGCGATCCTCTGAAGGTCATCGGGACTCTTGACGGATATCGCGACGGCATTTATCCTGTTTCCCATGTTGAGGAAATTCTGAAGGGAATAAATGCTCATGAAGACACCCATGCGGTCGAACTCATTGGATCCTGTCCGGAAAGCGCCCACTATCCTGGCGAACATGTTGCCGAGTGTCCCGTCGAATCCCTGTGCGAGGACGACTACGGAGTCCCCGACCTGCGCGCCCAGGTTCCGTAAGAGCTTGTCGCCCACCACTATTTCGGCGACTCCTGTTTCTGCAAACGATGAATCGTCTGAAATAAAACGCCCCTGAACTACTTTGCTCGGGAAATCAGTAACCTCGTTTTCAGTTTTTGGTGCGACTCCCATTATCATGGCACCCAGAGATTGATCGCGATAGCTGAGGAGCGCGTCGGATTGGATCCTGGGCGAGATCCCGTCGACGAACGGTGAGTCTTTTAAAGCCTTCTCGATGGCGGGTGTCATGACGAAACTCTTCTGCAGCGTCGGGCTTTTGTTATATCCTTCCTTCTGAATCTGGAGGTAGCCGGTGGACACGCGGACGGCATCCCTGATAGTCTCGGCATAGGTCCCGTACTGCAGGCCGCGCTGGATAATTGACAGCGCTATCGCGAAGATCACCGCGGCCATCGCGATCAGCGACCGCCGCCAGTTCCGCCACAAACTCCGCCATGCCAATCTTATTAGAAACATTCTTTCCCTAACGAAAAGTCTAAGACTGCCAGGTCGTTTCTCTTCGCATTGCGCCGATTAGAAGAATAAGTGAACATGCTTGAGCTCATCTGTCTATCATGATGTAACGGAGAGCCTCGTCGATCGGGATAGGGCTGATGTCGCCACTATGCTCGTCGGTATGCTGCATAGGATCCAGTGGCCATCCTTGCAGCCAGTCGTAGCGCAGCGTCTCAGGCGTCACCCCTGATATAGGGATGCAAAAATCGAAAGTGTATTTACCGATTGACCCGAGACAATCCGCAAAGCCGAACCAAAACTCTCCAATCCTGTAGAGAGAGGTCGGGAATACGCAGTTGAACGCTACCGAATAAATCTTCGATCCGCTCGCGAGATCGGTCTTCATAACCGGCCTCTGCAGCATAATCTTGTTTGCCGATGCATTGATCGCCGCGACTCTGTTGATCTCCAGGTAGTCGTCTCCGGCATAAGCTACGATTTCACCGATCGTAAACGCGGCAGCGTCCGCGACGTGCAGAATCTGAGAGCCCTCCTTTGCATCCGCGGTGGTCACGGACGAGTTCCTCTTCGGAAGAAAAGAAGCGGGCTGCCTAGTCCAGTGAATGCCGTTTCCAGCCGCTGAGGTGAATTCAACTGTATAAAATCCCCTTGTCTTATTGTAAGCCTGACAAAACATCTTGAGCGTAGTCCCATCTTGAACAACACAGTACGGTGTGATTTGCGAATCCGATCCGCTAATAGATATTACATGTACAGGTCTTCCGTTTCTGCCAGTGTACATTTCCCAGCTGTCGGGAAGACCATTCGGGCTAAATGCAACGACGCTGTAAGTCGAAAAACTTGCGCCGTGATTGGCCATGTACATTTTGAATCTTCTATTCGGGTTGGGATCGGCCGGGTCGTATATGATGTACGGGACGCCGGGTCCCGGGTCCATCCCATCGAAATGGGCCGGGAAGATGGGATTCCTGGCATACTCTTTCCACGTTTGGCCATTGTCGGACGACTCGAACACTCCCACTCCGCATCCGGTACCATCGTTGCCGTTGTTCGGATAACCTTCAGCGTAAACATAGATCGTTCCGTCGATCCGGACAGGAAAGCCCCACGTGACTCCGCCGTGTCTCCAGCCGGATTTTGGCGTCGGGCCGCTGATGCGTTTCCACGGTCCCTTCCGGCCGAATCCGGGCGTGAACATGCAGTAAAGCGCCGGTATCTCCTTCCCGTCCCGATAACCCCCTGTTCCGTCGTAAGTGGCAAAGTTGAATCGCATAGACTTATGATGGGCTCTCCTCGGGGAAGAAGTGCCGTGCTCCTTTTGCATCGCAACATGAGATGCATCCTTTGACTCGCGCGGAAGGCTCTTACCTTCACCGGGAGTCTCGGCTTTAGCGCCGCCGTTAATAATCCCTTCCCCCGGAAATGCGAGAAGTATCGCGACCGCCATCGCACCTAATATTGATAGAAACCGCTGCCGCCTCCCCGAATGTATATGTCGCAGGAATATCATGTCCAACTTCCTCCACTGGACATCCCTATTGTCAACGAAACACCGAACTCGTGTGTGCGCTCCATTACGACCATCAGCATCGTGTCCACTATTCCGAAAATGAGTGCGATTGCAATGATTCCAGAAATAAGGTAGAGAGCCTGCTTGTATAATGCCAGCTCCGAGACGAGAAGCGGGAGCATCTGTTTATATGACAGGACCCCGAAATTGACACCTCTTGTAGATCGGGACATCGTCCCGATCTCATTTGTAAACGAGATCGATTCACCCTGAAAGGGTGAGATAACAGGCCGCTGCCTGAACATCCCCCGTCCCAACTCTACTTCTCCAGCTCCCTCAGTGAGAAAATACTGTTCGGTATCCTCTCGTCGAACGACGCCTTTTCCATCTTGATCTCCGTGGAATGCGTCTTGTCCGAATTGTACATCGTCCAGACCGTCGGGATGAGCCGCCCGCCCATGGCCTTGAAGTCGCTCATCACCATGATGCGCATCAGCTTTCCCTTTTCATCGAAGTACTCGATCTGCGCGGGGAGGTAGTCGGCCTTCCGGACCCAATACAGAATCTTGCCCCACACTACCGGTGCATTCGGCTTCGGGAGAAGCTGCAGCTTCCAGCATTGAATTCCTGCGATCTTCTCGTACCCTGTTATCGTTATATCGTAATCCTGGGTCAGCGTCTCCTCGCGGACCATGTCGTCATAGGTATAGTCCGATCCGTTCCATGACTGCAGCATCATTGATGGCGGGATGCGGATGGTCGTCTCAGTATTTCTGAGATACATCCATATGTCGTTACCGAGCTTGAGTGTCCGGTTGCCCGCTTCCCGGACCGGGGAGAGTATCTTCACCAGCGCCTTGGAATCGCCGCTCGTCCAGCTCTCCATCTTCATCGACCTCGTGTAGTCGGGAGTCCTGATTATCATTTCCATGATCGAGTGGCTGGAAGTCTTGCCTTTTATCGCGTCTTCGGCCCTCTGAACAATTCGTTTGGCATCCTGCCCGTAGCTATTTGAATAAGTTCCAACCGTCAAACACCAGGCTCCAAACATCACCCAATTTCCAATCAACAACATTGAAAGGAATTTGGACAACTTGCACTTTGTTTCTCCCGATACCGATCTTTCATTTAGCGTCGGGGCTTGTATCCTCTGCTTTCTCATTCGTTCACCTTGATTGCCTGGAGTAGAAGGTCAATTCCTCCGCGGAGTTGATTTTCAAAGTCCGCCTCCACGAGGCCGAGGAACCAGAACAGCGCAGTACCCTCGACAATTTCGAATAAAGTTGCCGCAATCTGATGCGGATCGACCTTTTTAAACTCCTTCTGCTCGATTCCGTAGTTGATAACCTGCTCGACAAGAGTTGTGGATGCCTGGAAGGTTTTCTTTGCCGTCTTCCTGATCTTGGCATCGCGGAAGGCGATTACATACAGCTCCTGAATTACCGGCCGGTATCGACGCATCTTGTTCATCGCGTCGACCAGATATTCTTTCAGTCTGCAAAGCCTTTCTGTCGCGGTTCCGTCGGAAAGGAGTTTATCCAGCAATTCGATCTCGCCCGGGTCGAAAAAAGTGTCGAGCAATTCGCTTATTAATTCGTTCTTGCTCTTGAAATACCAGTAGATCGCGCCTTTGCTCAGCCCCGATTCACGCACTATGTCGTTCATGCTCGTTCCTTTGAATCCGGCGCGGGAAAAGGCGGTGATGGCAGCTTTGATAATCTGCTCTTTGCGCTTGGCGATGTTCTCTGTGTTTTCTTTTCTTGGCATTAGCTGAATAAACCGACCAGTCGGTCTAGGAATAAGATAGGGTGCTTGAGGAATGTTGTCAAGAAGAATCGGTTAGCCCTCTGATGATCGTCATGTATGGGTCAACTATGAGCGGCCGGCTTCGCTTCCAGCCGGCCCGGCAGTTCGCTCCTTCTTTCAAGCGGGAGACACGGATGGTATCTCGACTAAGAAAGGTGCGGGAGGTGCAGGGACTCTATGATTCTACTTGACTCCTTTTGCGTTCAAAAATGCGCTGTACTTCTTGTCGACCTGCATGATGTGGTTGTTCAGCCAGTCCTTTAAGAAGTTCATGACTTCCATTGTAAGGACGGTCTTTCCCGCCATGAATTTCCCCTTGATGTCAATGACTTGCTTTGTCAAATCTTCGTGGTCCTTCTTGTGCCTTGCATACTCAGGGTACGCGTACTTTTCGAACAGTCTCTCTTCCGTAGAAAAGTGATGCACAGTGTAGTCCGTAAGATCATTAAGTATCTTTCCCACAACCTCTTTCCCTTTCCCCTCTTTCATCGAATCATAAAGAAGATTTATCAAGTCGACGAGTTTCCTGTGCTGCTTGTCAATCTCTGCAATATTAACGCTAAGGTTCTGCGACCACTGGAATAGCGGCATGTCGGTTCTCCTTGGGTTCTAGTTTGTGAAATGGCAGCTGTCGCACGTTCGATGGGCCATAGCCCTTTCGTTCTCTCATCGGCACATTTCATGGCCGTCTTTAACCTGAGCCGCAGGGACTGGTGTAGTTCCCCGGTCTGGAGTATTTCCGTGCATTTTGGTTCCCGACGCACTATCTTTTGAGAACGGCAGGGCAAGGAAATTGAACAAACTGGTAGTCTTGATCGATGTTTTTGTTGTTGCGTTGATTGCATACCTAACGTGGTTTCTCGCAACCGATTATCAGACCCTCCAGGGACGGGCTCATCTTCCGTTCATCATCTGGACGGTCGATATCATCGATCTTTTCGTACACGAAGGCGGGCATTTCGTTTTCGGATTCCTTGGGCGGATGATCTACTTCATGGGAGGTTCGTTGATGCAGGTTGTCCTCCCTTCGCTTGCGGTGTGGGTTTTTCTGAAATCCGGGTTCCGAACTCTTATCGGCACCCTCTATTGGCTCGGCCAGAATCTGGTAAACGTTTCAGTCTACATCGCCGATGCGCCATACAAACGTCTTCCGTTGATATCCAGCGGTGCTATTCACGACTGGAATTGGATCTTCAATCACCTCGGAGATATGAGCCTTGCCCGGCCGGTATCGGCCACAGTGTTCACTGTCGGCATCGTCTCGTGCTGCAGCGCGATCATCGTGGCTTTGTATTTCCTTATAAGAGATTTCAAAGAAACTTACCTCTTGGGATAAGTACCATGATAAAACATGTAGTGATGTTCAAATTCAAGTCGTCCACAGCTGATGACGACATCTCCAGAATGGAGAAAGGACTGAGCGCGCTTCCCGGCTTGATTCCGGAAATAAGGCAATACGAGTTGGGACGAAACGTCGTGCACTCCGACAGGTCGTTTGACTTCGGACTCGTGGCAGGGTTTGACGATCTGGATGCACTGCAGCGCAACAGCAGGCATCCACGCCATCATGAGTTGCTGAAACTAATAAATGAGATTTGCGACAGTATTAGGTCGTTTGACTTCGAATCGAATGAAAAGACATGATCACAGAACGGAGGTGTGATCACTTCCGGCAGGATCCTGATCGTGAACTGAATGCAATGAATCAGCGGATAAAAGGGTAAATGTCAGAGGCGATACTTCAGACTGCCGGTCTCTGCAAACGATTCGGCAGCCGATGGGCGGTGAAAGACCTGAATCTGGAGGTAAATGCCGGAGACGTCTTCGGATTTCTCGGTCCCAACGGAGCAGGAAAGAGCACGACGATCAGGATGATCCTGACACTCCTCTTGCCGACATCCGGAAGTGTCAGAATATTCGGGAAGGACGCAAGGCAAAACAGGCGGGCAGTACTCTCAAGGGTATGCGGCATAGTCGAGAAACCCGACTTCTACCTCTACCTTTCGGCATACAGGAATCTGGAAGTGATCGGCTCCCTCACGCGGAAAGTAAAGAGGGGGGAGATACTCGCGGCGCTGGAAATTGTCGGACTAGAATCGAGGGCTAACGACAAAGTCAAAACGTTCTCTCACGGCATGAAACAGCGATTGGGAATCGCACAGGCGATACTGACGAAGCCCGACCTGGTGATCCTGGATGAACCCACTTCCGGTCTCGATCCGCAGGGGATGAAGGAGGTCCGCGAGCTCGTGCTTAAGCTGTCGAGGGAACACGGTACGACAATATTCCTCTCTTCACATCTGCTGACGGAAGTGGAAGCCGTCGCCAACAGGATGGCGGTTCTCAATCACGGCGAGCTGATCGCGCAGGGCACTGTCGCGGATCTCCTCGGCGGCGACTCATCGTATTACTCGATTCAGGCATCACCGCAGGATGGTGCTCTCGAGCTTCTCGGGAGAATCCCGTGGGTAGAGGTTGTTTCTGTCGGAAAGGGAATAGACGTCCGGATAGAGTCGCAGCGGGCCGCGGAATTGAACAGGCTCCTTGTTACGAGCGGAGTCGAGGTTTCTTCCTTTGCGGCGAAGCGAACGCTCGAAGATTATTTCCTGAAGATCACGGAAGGAGCGTCCGAAGTATGAACCTTCTTTCGCTGGAGATCGGAAAGACTTTCCGCCGTTGGCGCACATACATCGGCTTTCTCGCCGTCCTGGGAGCGGTCATACTCCTGGAGGTCATAATAAAGCTCAACGAAGTGCACATGGCGCAGAGTTTTTCTCACGACCTCAGCGGTGATTTCCTTATCTCCGGCAACGTACTCAACGCGTGGGTCATCACGGCCTTCATTATGAATTCCCTTTACATACATGTGCCATTTCTGATAGCGCTCGTTGCGGGCGACATGGTGTCTTCGGAAGCAAATTCCGGCACGCTCCGGTTCATACTGATTCGTCCCCCTTCGCGCTCGAAGATAATCACCGCGAAGTTTTTTGCGATGATGTTTTACACCGCCCTGCTTATCCTGTTTCTCGGGGTCCTCTGCATAGGGATCGGCCTCTTGTTTTTCGGCGGCGGGGATCTAATCCGGTTTCAGACCGGGATGCCACACATCGTGATACTACCTGCGCATGTGGCCGCGGCGACCACCGTTTTGGCATTCCTGTCGGCGATCCTATCGATGTCTGTCGTGGGATCGCTCGCATTCCTATTCTCGACGCTCGTGGATAATTCCATAGGTCCGATCATCGGCTCGATCGCTATCGTAATTTTGTCGTTCATAATAGGGAACCTGCCGTTCGAGTTCCTGGCGTCGCTGCGGCCTTACCTCTTCACTACGTACATGGGCATCTGGCAGCTGCTTCTGAACAGTCCCATTAATTGGAGCGAAGTCGGTGAATACGCCCTTGCACTCCTCGGCTACGATGCGGTATTCTTCTCTATCGCGTATTTTGTATTTGTCAGAAAAGACATAAAGAGCTGATGGATATCCTGTCATTATTGTTCGGATTATTGTTCGTGTTCACTCCGCCTGCGCAGAATGACGGACTCAAGTATCTCGAGAACGCCATCGCGAAGTTCGACGGGATAAAGGACTATGTCGTCGATGTGAAAGTCCATCTCGACCTCGAAGCGGTGAAAGCACCCGATATGGAGGCAAAGGTCTACTTTAAAAAACCCGACAAGGTAAAGATAGACTCGAAGGGCCTCTTCTTCATGCCGAGAGATGTGGGTATGATTAATCCGGGGAAATTCAATCCGAACAAATTTGTGATCGAGGTTACGGACACCCTGACTTACGACGGCGATCCGGCCGTCCGCCTGCTTCTCACTCCAAAGAAGGATGAATCAGGCCGCCGCGAAATAGTCCTGACAATCGACAAGAAAGACTGGCTGATTCGCGAGATATCAACTGCTCCTTCTCCCGGAAAGACGGCCAGCGCTAAAATCACTTATGGCGAGTTTGACGGCTTCATGATGCCGGTGAAGATTGATGTAATGCTTGACATGGGTAAAATGAACGGACAAGCACCGGAGTTTGGCGGGGGACGCATGCGGATGAACCAGATGAAGGGGACGGTGCAGGTGTATTATTCAGACTATAAGATTAATACCGGATTGTCAGACAAGATTTTCGAGAGAAGAGGCGGCGAGTAGGGGTCCCTGCGTTTCTTTGACTGACATTACGGCCCGGTCGTGTTGTTGGTTTCGCGTCGGAATTTTGCGGGACTGGCATCTTCGCGCTGCGAATGTGCCCGGACAAAAGGCTGCCCGGTTACTAAATCACCATTTACCGCCGGGCCGCGCTCGTGTTTCTTGATAAACTTTCCCACCTCAAGTATATTCTAAACACACGTGAGAAAGAGAGAGGAAATTTTGCAGGTTAGCATTCCTTCCTGTGGGAGCAAGTATTTTCAAAATCGGCAAAATCGTGCCGGTTCTCTATCCGTAGAAGAAGTTTCGGCGACACTCCTTCCGGAAGGGGTATTTACCGAGGGCAGATGAGTAAAGGCGCTTCAATCACACCGCTGATGATGCAATACCGGAAGGTGAAGGACCGGTATCCGGACGCCATAGTGCTGTTCAGGATGGGCGATTTCTACGAGACATTCGAAGAGGATGCGAAGACCGCGAGCGCGGTCCTTTCGCTGACGCTGACGAAGCGTTCGAACGGAGCCGCGGCGGATGTGCCTCTTGCGGGGTTTCCACATCACGCGATCAACCAGTATTTGCCGAAGCTCGTGAAGGCCGGCTACAGAGTAGCGGTCTGCGAACAGCTGGAAGATCCCAAGTTTGCCAAAGGAATTGTCAAGCGGGACATAGTCGAGGTTGTCACTCCGGGCGTCAACTTCTCGAACGAGTCCGACAAGGTGAACAATTACTTCGCCGCATTGATTGTGGACGATCAGAACTTCGGCCTGGTTTTTTGCGACGCGACGACCGGCGAATTCAACTTCGCGCAGGCCGGGCTCGACGAACTCGAGACGTATCTGACAAGGATAGAGCCGCTTGAAGTGGTCGTCCCGCGGGAACTCGCGGATACTCTCGAGCCGCTGGTTCAGAGTTCTCTGAGGAAATCGATAGTAACCCGGCGCGACGACTACATCTTCAATTTCGATTACGCCTATGACAAACTCGTGCATCATTTCAAAGTCCAGAACCTCAAGGGGTACGGGCTGGAAGCAAAGCCGCTTGCGATCCGTGCGGCGGGAGCTTCGCTGGATTACCTTGCTGAGACGCAGAACGGCAACCTGTCGCATATCGTCGGGATGTCCGAGTTCACGTCGTCCGGTTTTCTGGAGATAAATCAAACGAGCCGGAAGCATCTCGAAATCGTCGAGAGCTCTTCCGAAAACAGTGCGACTCTGATAAGCATACTCGACTTGACGGAAACAGCCATGGGCGCAAGGCTTCTGCGGCGGATTATGCTGCAGCCTCTCAAGAATGTGGACGGTATAAACGCGAGACTGGAGGCGGTCGATGAATTGCTGAAGAATTCCCGCGTTCGAGGTGATCTGAGCGGGGAGCTGTCAGGGTTTGGAGACCTGGAGAGGCTCGTCGCCCGGGTCTCGACGAAGCGGGCCTCGCCGCGTGAACTCGGTGCCATGCGCGCGATGCTTTCGAGGCTGCCTTCCATCAAAGAGCGGGTCATGGAGCTGAAGAGCGACCTTTGGCGGCAGTCGGGCTCGCAGATTGACCTCGAAGGCGAACTTCTGAATGAACTGTCGGAGTCGCTGCCCGACGATTTGCCCGCCCGTCCTTCCGACGGCGGTGTGATAAAGAAGGGCTTCAACAGCGAACTGGACGAATTGCGGGGACTGGCGTTCAATGCGAAGGACTGGATCGCGAGGATGCAGGTTACCGAGCGTGAGCGCACGGGGATATCGAACCTCAAGGTGGACTACAACTCAGTGTTCGGCTATTATATCGAAGTTACGAAGTCCAACCTTGCCCGCGTCCCCGACGATTACATACGCAAGCAGACCCTTGTGAACGCGGAGCGGTTTATCACGCAGGAGTTGAAAGAGTACGAAGAGGAAGTGCTGCATGCGGAGGAAAGGATCCAGAAGCTGGAGACGCAGCTGTTTGAAGAGCTGATCGACAAGGTGGCATCCGGCTCTTCATCGCTTCTCGGCACTTCCCGGGCGATTGCTCTGATAGATGTCCTGCTCTCTTTTGCAAGGGTGGCCTACGAGAACAATTACACGCGCCCGGTTGTCGACGAATCCCGCGATCTGGAGATTGAAGGGGGAAGGCATCCGGTTGTCGAGAAGGTTTTGCCGAGCGGCGAAGGCTTTGTCGCTAATAATCTTGTGCTGAAAGAGGGGAAGGAGCAGATAGCGCTCATCACCGGGCCCAACATGGCTGGAAAGAGTGTGTTCATCCGGCAGGTCGCGGTCATTATTCTCATGGCGCAGGCCGGGTCGTTCGTACCCGCCGGGCGCGCACGGATCGGGATTGTCGACAAGATGTTCACGCGCATCGGTGCTTCGGACAATATCAGCGCGGGCGAGAGTACTTTCATGGTCGAGATGCAGGAAGCAGCGAACATACTCAACAACGCCACCCCGCGGAGCCTTGTCCTGTTGGACGAGATCGGCAGAGGGACGAGTACCTTTGACGGTGTATCCATTGCATGGTCGATGGTAGAGTATCTTCACCAGAACCCGTCACGTGCGGCACGGACCCTGTTCGCAACGCATTATCATGAGCTTAACGATCTGTCCGGTCTTTACCCGCGGGTGAAGAACTTCAAAGCCGACGTGCGCGAGTACGGCGGCAAGGTGATTTTCCTTCACAAGATCGTCGAGGGGAGTGCCGACCACAGCTACGGAATCCATGTAGCCGAGATGGCCGGCCTGCCCAAGGCGGTTACTTCACGTGCCAAGGAAATTCTCAGGAACCTCGAGTCGTTCGAGCTTTCGGCAACGGAGTCGGCGCCGACCCAGCCCGCCGCGGGCATGCCGAAGCCCCGCCGTGTTCTCCACAAGAGCAAGGAGGGTGAGCTTCAGATTGAAATGTTCCAGCTAGGAGACGAAGAGCTGAGGAGGAAGATCAAGGATGTGGACGTGAACAACCTGACGCCGGTCGAGGCGCTGAACAAGATTGCCGAGATAAAAAAGATGGCGGAAAAGGAAGAATAGATGGGACCGACCGGAAAGGTTGTATCAGTGCGCGGGGCTACGATTACCGGTGAGACGCCTGCTGCCGAAAGCTTCAGCGTGGGCGCGTTTGTCTCCATTCCTCTGGGTGAAAACAAAATCATCGGCGTCGTTACGTCGCTTGAACTGTCTGCCGGCGATATGGTTAGATTCTCCGCGAATTTGTTCGGACGATTCGGAGCGGGGAGATTCGAGCGCGGTACGGAACAGCTCCCATGGCCTGGCGCGGAGGTGAACATACCCTCGGAAGGTGAGCTTGACTTGATATTCAATGCTTACCGCAGATACGATTTCGCGTTCGGGGAGATATCGACGCTGAAAGGAAAGAAGAACTACATCGACCCCGACAAGTTTTTCAGCAGGCATGTCGCTGTCGTTGGAGCGACGGGTTCCGGGAAGTCGTGTGCGGTAGCTTCCATATTGCAGAAGGTGGCCAAGCTTCCGGGGGCGAGGATCATCCTGCTCGACTTACACGATGAGTACGGCGAAGCCTTCGGAGACCTTGCAGAGAAGGTCAACATAGGCGAGTTTGAGCTGCCGTATTGGGCGATGAACTTCGATGAGCTGTCGGAAACTTTCATAGATCGCGATGATCCTTTCGCGAGGACCGAGACGGTGGCTCTGTCTGAGATTGTCATTAACAGCAAGCGGGCAAAGAACAGCTTATACAAGGATTCTATCACTGTTGACTCCCCCGTTTATTTCGACATAAACGACATCAAGGTGAAGATGCAGGCCCTCGACACGGAAAGACTTCCGGACGGCAGAGAAGGCCCATTTTACGGGAATTTCACCAGATTTATGTTCAAATTCGATACGAGGCTCAACGATAAGCGCTTCGAGTTCCTTTTCAAGCCGAGAAAATTCAAGGCAACCGAGACTTTTTCAGAATTCCTCGAATCGCTTTTCGGATTGAAATCCGGTAAATCCATCGTGGTCCTGAATCTGAGCAATGTGCCGCAGGAAGTGATCAACGCGCTGGTCTCTCTTCTCGCGCGCCTTGTCTTTGATTTCAATATGTGGAACTCTTACCGGGCGAATCTTCCTATCCTTCTGGTGCTTGAAGAGGCCCATAACTATCTCAGCGAGCACAACTCGTCCCAGACCGCCCGCAGAACCATCGAGCGGGTCGTTAAGGAAGGAAGAAAATACGGCGTCAGCTGCATGATAGTAGGTCAGCGGCCTATGGATATATCGGAATCGATATTGTCACAGTGCAGCAATTTTGTCGCGATGCGCTTGTCCAACCCGGACGACCAATCATATGTTGCCAAGCTGGTGCCCGATTCCATGACGGACCTTCTTGATGTCGTCCCCGCGTTGAAGCAGGGTGAGGGACTGCTTCTCGGCGATGCGTGCATCCTTCCGCTGCGGACGAAAATCGATCCGCCGGATCCGTTTCCGAGAAGCAAGGACGTGGATTTTTATACGAAGTGGAGCATACTCCCACCGGCCGTCGACGTCGACAGCGTAGTCGAACGGTGGAGAAAGATTAACTACTGATGAACCAGAGACAGCTTTATCATACGATTGAGAAAATTGCATCAAAGGATCACAAGACCGACGAAGAAGTACTGGCCGGTGTAGTTCAAGAGGTGATCAGTACGGACGAAATTAGAATCAAAGGCGGGAGGATCTGGAAGCTCATCCCGAGGAGAAACGCATATATCCTTGTCAAGCAGCTTGGGCAGGTGAGGTCATTGAAAGAAGGATTTGTAATAAAGGTGTCCGACTATGCGGACTTTGTCCGGATCGGAAGCCAGAAGACGCTTCTCACTTCCGAGCGGAACCAGGCTCTGCGCAAGGGCGGGATAGAAAGGTACTCCGCGACCGGTGTGGGTGAAAAAGTGAAAGTGAAGGGCCTCCCGCTTTATCAGTACATCCTCGCATTCAACACGGACGGAGACAACCCGGAGCTGGTCGACAACCTGAACGTAATCGGGAGCGCCGTCACGGCGGTGCTCCAGGGGAGGCATGCGCTTGCCCGCACGAAGCAGCTCGAACAGGATCTGGACAAAGCGAGGGACATTCAGCGGAGCATCCTGCCGGATCATGAACAGAAATACGGAGTCTACGTGATGTTCGGCGTTTCGGTTCCGGAGCGGGTGGTTGGCGGTGATTTCTTCGACTACCTCTCCGCGGGAGAAGAAGGCGAGCGGCTCGGCGTCGCCATCGGAGACGCAGCCAGCAAAGGCTTGAGCGCGGCGGTGGAAGCCCTGTACATATCGGGCGCGCTGAAGATGGGAGTGGAACTTCAGACGAACATGGCGTCACTCGTGAAGAAGATTAATAATTTGGTTAACTCGACGTTTTCCGATTCGCGCTTTGTAACCCTGTTTTACGGAGAGTTCACCGATGAGAAGAGCGGCCTCTTTCTTTACGTGAATGCCGGTCACAACCAGCCGATTTTCTTTCACAAGTCGAAATCCGAAACCTTCCAGCTGGAAACGACCGGGCCGGCTCTCGGAATCGCTCCGGATGCAAGGTACAGGGTCGGAAATGTGAATTTTGAAAAGGGAGACATACTCCTTCTCTACACCGACGGCATCACGGAAGCCACCGACAGCGATTTCGCTTTCTTCGGTGAAGAGAGATTGAAACGGCGATTGTCGGAGGTTTCGGCTTTGCATCCGCGCGAGATATGTTATCATTTGATGGAGAGCGTCCAGAAATTCTCCGCGTCTTCGAAGTATGCGGACGATAAGACGCTGGTGGTTATAAAAAGAATGGCATAGGTGTCCCGATGTCGGAAGAGACTATTCGGATTGAAGATAGATATACGGGCGGCGCTTCCCGGCCCGCGCGGGTTAAGCTCGTCAAGGCGTTTGCCAATTCATTCAAGAACGTGATCGCCGCCGCGAGAACGTGCTATTCCTCGAAGGGAATAATCGAGGATGAATCGGTCGACATGGAAAGATACCGGGACCTGGCTCTTGACATTTACGAGGCCGGGCATCACACGACCTTCCAGCACGCGACATTTCAGTTCCAGCTGTCGGATATTTCGCGGCAGTTCATATGGTCGTTCTTGCATTCTCATCCGTTCTACAATTCCGAACAGGTGAGCCAGCGGTACGTCGAAGTGAAGGACGGAAATTACTTTATCCCTCCCCTGGACGGCGAGGCCCTCGAAATCTACGTGAGGACTGCCGGAACCCAGATCGGATCATACAGGAAACTCGTCGACCTGCTTATGAAACCGGCCTCTTCGCAGTATTTTCAGCGATTTCCGAACCGGAAGAACGACAGGCGCTTCGCCGGTGAGATCAAGAAGAAGGCTCAGGAGATCGCAAGATATGTGCTTCCGGTCGCGACTTTCTCCTATCTTTACCACACTGTCAGCGGACTAACGCTGCTGAGGTACGCGAAGATGAGCAAAGCCGGGGATGTCCCATATGAGCAGCAGCTTGTCGTAGACGCGATGGTCAGGGAGCTCCTGAAATTTGATCCGGATTACAAGCTGGTTCTCGACGGGCCGCTCGACGAGAGTTGTTTCCCCGAAGCTGGGTTTCGAAACGACGGAGGCTCGCCGCTCTTTGTCGAAGAGTTCGACCGAGACCTGGGCGATCACGTATCCAAACTTGTCGACTACAAGGTAAACTCCGAAAGGGTCATAGCCGATTCAGTGAGGGAAGTCCTGGGGCAAAGCGCGTCAGTCCTTTCCGACGCGGACGCGATAGCGCTCGCAATCGACCCGACCCGGAACAAAGTCCTCGGAAGCGCACTTGTGCTTACTACCCACGACAAAATATCCAGGGCACTTTACCACGCTTCCTACACATTCAAGAAGAAGCTGAGTCACACTGCCGACTCCCAGGATCAGCGCCACAGGATGACTCCGGCCTCCAGGCCGCTCATTACCGAACACATGAGGAGCGAACCGGACTACATAGTACCGAAGCTGGTTTTGATGGACGAAGATTCTGAGAAGCTTTACAGGCAAACGATGGATCTGACGTGGGAGTCCATCAACAAGCTCATCTCGTTCGGCGTCAGCAAAGAGTTTGCGTCTTACCTCCTGCCTAACGCTTTTTCGATACGGTTCACCGAATCGGCAGATCTGCTCAATCTCCATCACAAGGCCGAGATGCGGCTCTGCTACAATGCGCAGGAGGAAATCTGGAAAGCTTCTCTCGATGAAGTCGAGCAGATAAAAGAAGTCCATCCAAATCTTGGAAAGTTTCTGCTGCCTCCGTGCACGGTTCGATTCATGGCAGCTTCGACACCTTACTGTCCCGAGGGCAAAAGGTACTGCGGGGTACCGGTATGGAAGCTCGATACGTCCGAGTACTCCAGGACGATATAACGACCGATGAGTCTCACAGTCTGGAAAGCCGCTCTTTTTTTCGTGATGCTTTCCGTTACGGCAGTCACTTTGTACCACAGCAGGCGAAACAAGCTTCACTCAGCAGCCGGGAGGAAATTCATCTCGACAGGACTTATCCTGGTGACGGCTGGCACCGCGCTCGCAAGCTTGAGATTCGTTATTCCGCAATTTCTACTTCTTCCCTATGATATTGTTCAGTATTTGGGAATGTACGCATTCGGTGCCTGTCTGGTAGGATATGGAATTCGAAAGCTGACGTCCGAAATCCCGGAAAAGGACGACCGGCCCGACGACGTGGAGACTACCAACCGCGCGAGCGCTTTCGCGAGACATCTTCTGAAGCTTGAGGAAAACAGCATGGCACTCGCTTCTCCGGCGAGTGTCAACGACGTGCTTCAGCGGATTGTCTCGAAGGGGAAGGAGATAACGGGTGCATACCTTTCGGCGGTCTCCCTGTTCGACCTGCAATCGAAGACTATCGATTGCAGCTACTATGACGGGAACGGGGCAGGAAAATTGGAGAAGCTTGTCAGCACGTTTGACATCAATCTAAAAAATGTGGAGCTCCCTCCGGACAAGCTGGAGTTCCTGAAGGCGACTTGTCTGAGCCGGCGGCCGTATGTGGGGACCGATGTCAACGAGTTTTTCGGTTTCTATGCCGGCGGCAGGCAGATTCCACCTTCCTATGGTCTGCCGGATATCAGCCGGTTCGTGTTGGTCCCGCTCCAGTTGGACGGCAAGCCCGAGGGACTGCAGGGTTATCTCTTTACGGATGATGAGTTTCCGGAGGTCCTGCTCGAGCTCTTCGGCCACCAATGTTCATTAGCGATGCGGAACGCAAGGCTGTTTGACGAGATGCAGCAAAACACCATAGCGCTCGAAGTACAGCGGCGGAAGGCGGAAAACGCGAACCGCTCAAAGACGGAGTTCCTTGCCAACATGAGTCATGAACTTCGTACTCCACTTAACTCCATAATAGGATTCAGCGAGGTTCTCCGTACCGATATTAACGGCATGCCCCGCGAGATGGCGCAGCAGTTCATCGGGAACATAAACAGCAGCGGCAGGCACCTACTTCAACTTGTGAACGATCTCCTGGATATGTCGAGGCTCGAGATCGGGCGTATGAAGCTCGAAAGGTCGAACTTCGCATTGCCGGACGAACTGATGCAGGCTGTGAGAATAGTGGAGCCGATGGCACAGGAAAAGAGCATCAATGTCGTGACGGACTTTCGGGAACAGTTCGAAAGCATTTATGCCGATCCGCAGAAGCTTCGACAGATAATCATCAATCTCCTTTCGAATGCCGTGAAATTCAGTAATTCAAACGGAAGAATAAACCTGAAGGTCTGGAGGAACGACGGTTCGATTTATTTCTGCGTCGAAGATTTCGGCATGGGGATCAAGAGCGAGGACATCAACAGACTATTCAGGCCTTTCGAACAGCTGGCGCAAAACCCGTACGCGAAGAAGTTCAGGGGAGTGGGATTGGGCCTGGCTCTGACCAGGCGTCTCGTCGAGCTTCACGGCGG
>JBJKQU010000069.1:0-64281 GCA_046705025.1 Candidatus Kryptoniota bacterium
CGAGAAGACCCGTGACAATTCGTTACGGTTCATGCCGGGTTGTTTTACCCGAGTGGTGGGACGGGACGCGCCACCGGCAGGTTCATCAAGAGCTATGGCTGCTTGTTGTTGAGGGATATGGAGATAAGGGAAATAGGTCGTTCTTTTACACGGACGTTCCATTGGTCAGTGATTCTATAACGCGAC
Organism: Candidatus Kryptoniota bacterium; assembly: GCA_046705025.1. Lineage (GTDB taxonomy): Bacteria > Bacteroidota > Ignavibacteria > Kryptoniales > JAKASW01 > JAKASW01. Next base: position 187 of record JBJKQU010000069.1, read on the forward strand.
AGATGGCGCGCCGGTATTCTGACCGTTGGGCTATAGAGGAAGAGTTGCAGTTCTTAAAACAGCGTCTACAGTTGGAAGACATTAGAGTCCGACATTGGAAGGATATCGAGCGCTTGTGTCTGTCCGTTATGCTTGCCTTCGCTTTCCTGGTCCAGTTTGTCGAGTACATCTGTGCCAAGAGAAAGCGCCTCTTCCCGGTTCTATGCGGAACCCATTCTGAACTCGATCCTGATGCAAAGTTTGTCTACTACAGAGTCCTTGATGCATTACAAATGGCCACCACCTTTGTCTTGGCCCTTAATCTCTGGCTGAAAAGTAGGTAAACTCGTGACTCTGTTCGTTTGAATTTCCCCGCGATCACAGCTAAATTGTGTGAAAACAGAGTGTAATGACAGGCCACGAACTTTTAGAGATTCTCAAGAATAGAGTCCTCGTGTTTGACGGGGCTACCGGAACCAGTCTGCAAACGCAGAATCTCTCCGCCGCCGACTTCGGGGGGGAGAGCCTGGCGGGCTGCAACGAGTACCTCAACATCTCCAAACCGGACGCTCCAAGGAAGGTCCACCAGGGCTTTCTCGACGTCGGGGTCGACGTAATAGAAACCAACTCCTTCGGGGGTGCATCGATCGTGCTTGCGGAATACGGGCTTGCCGATAAATCGTATGAGATAAACAGGCGGGCGGGCGAATTAGCGAGAGAGATGGCTGATAAGTATTCGACCGCCGGTCATCCGCGCTACGTGGCAGGTTCGATGGGGCCTACAACCAAGCTTCCTTCCCTCGGGCACATAACGTTCGATGACATGAAAGAGTCTTACAAAGTGCAGGTCAAGGGACTTGTAGACGGCGGGGTGGACCTGCTCATAGTGGAGACTTGTCAGGACCTGTTGCAGGCAAAGGCTGCGCTGGCGGCAATACATGAATTCCGTGAAGAGACAAGGAAGGACATCGCGGTTATCGTCTCGATTACGATTGAAACGATGGGTACCATGCTGATGGGCACGGAAATATCGGCGGCTCTGACGGCCATCGAGCCCTACGATATCGTTACGGTCTTCGGGATGAACTGCGCTACGGGGCCGAAGGAAATGGAAGAGAACGTCAGGTATCTGTGCGAAAACTCGCCTAAGCCGGTATTCGTGATGCCGAATGCCGGGTTGCCGGAGAACATCGGCGGGCAGGCGTGTTATCACTTGACCCCGGACGAGCTGGAATTCTGGATGACGAGATTCGTGAATGAGTTCGGGGTCAGCATAATCGGCGGATGTTGCGGCACCACTCCGGACCACATATCAGGGCTGGTGAGGGTCGCTTCCGCTTCAAAACCTGAAGAGCGGGATGTTTCGTACACGCCTTCCGTTTCTTCAATATACTCGAACGTCTCTCTGCATCTCGATCCGCCTCCGGTCATAGTAGGAGAAAGGTGCAATGCCAACGGTTCCAGGAAATTCAAAGAAATGCTCCTCTCAGAGGACTATGACGGCATGGTTCAGCTTGCCAGGGAGCAGATGAAGGAAGGCGCTCATATACTCGACTTGTGCGTCGCTTATGTCGGCCGGGACGAGGTTCGCGACATGCATGAAGTGATGAAGCGATTCAATTCACAGGTGGCGCTTCCGCTCATGATAGACTCGACCGAATATCGGGTAATCGAAGAAGCTCTGAAGATGTATGCGGGAAGGGCGATAGTCAACTCCATCAACATGGAGGACGGCGAAGAAAGAATGCGGAAGGTTCTGCCTCTCTGCAAGAAATATGGCGCGGCGGTAATCGCGCTGACCATAGATGAATCCGGAATGGCAAAAACCCGCGAGAAGAAATTCGAGATGGCAAAACGAATCAGAGATCTTGCTGTGAACAAGTATGGGATGAGGGAGGAAGACCTGATATTTGACACGCTTACCTTCACTCTCGGATCCGGTGATGAGGAATTCCGCAAAGCGGCCATCGAGACTATCGAGGCGATCAGGTTGATCAAGCAGAACTTCCCTCGCTCTCATACGCTGCTAGGTGTCTCCAATATTTCTTTCGGTCTTAATGTGCATTCCAGGCACGTTTTGAATTCAGTTTTCATGCATTATGCCATCCAGGCAGGCCTGGACCTGGCGATCGTGAATGCTCAGAAAATCATGCCTCTTTACAAGGTGGATGAACGCGGAAGAGAACTCTGCAGGCAGCTGATATTCGACGAAAGGAAGTTTGAGAACGTCCCAACCCAAACCAGGTGAAGCGCATGCTTACAAGAAAAAGAGATAGATTCTAGTATGCCGGAAACCAAGTGCACATATGATCCGCTCGTCGAGCTGATGAACTACTATGCTTCGGCCACAACACGGCCGAAGGAGAGCAAATCCGAAGAGTCTTTGAGCCTTGAAGAGAAGCTGAAGAAACGAATCGTCGACGGCGACAAGATCGGGATTGATGATGATCTAAAGGAGGCGATGGATAAGTATTCACCTCTTCAAATCATAAATGAGATTTTGCTCTCCGGTATGCGGGTCGTTGGTGACCTCTTCGGGAGCGGACAAATGCAGCTCCCATTCGTCCTTCAATCGGCAGAGACTATGAAAGCTGCGGTCAAGTATCTCGAACCTTTCATGGAGCGCGTCGAGGGGATGGAAAAGGGCCTTATTGTCCTTGCCACCGTGAAGGGGGACGTTCACGACATCGGGAAAAACCTCGTCGACATCATCCTTACTAACAACGGCTACAAAGTAATCAACCTCGGCATCAAGGTTCCAATTCAACAGATAATTGAAGCTTCGGAAGCGAACAAGGCCGACGCAATCGGGATGAGCGGTTTGCTCGTCAAATCTACGGTTGTCATGAAGGAGAATCTCGAGCAGATGGACCAACGGGGCGTGAAGATACCGGTTGTGCTCGGCGGCGCAGCATTGACCCGCCGATATGTTGAACAGGACCTGAGGAAAGTCTACTCAGGCTATGTTTCCTATGCAAACGACGCCTTCGACGGACTGCACTTCATGGAGAAGATCAAATCCGGAGAAATTGGTACTCAAACTTCAAAAGAGGAGAGAATGGCTTCGACTTCAATTGATGAGACAAAAGGACCCGAAAGGAAATTAGCTGCGACCGGCGGCTCTCCTGCCGTGACGAAGACGGCAACCGAAACGCGGAGCAAAGTAGCCAGAGATGTCGAGGTTCCCAGGGCCCCCTTTTACGGGAGTACAATCGTGTCCGACATGAAGGTCGAGAAGATATGGGAATACCTTAACGAAGTGGCGCTGATCCGCGGGCAGTGGCAGTTCTCAAAGCGAGGCTGGGATGAAGAGAAATACAACCGTATGTTGGAGACCGATGTATATCCTGTTCTTGACGAGGTGAAACTAAGAGTGAAGAGAGAGAATCTCCTGGCTCCAAGGGTCATATATGGGTATTACCCTTGTCAATCCGAAGGAGACGACCTGATTATCTACAGGCCGGGTGAAGAAGAGGACCTCTACGGTAAATGGAAGACGTTGAAGCCCGCCGATTCGCATGACGGTAAGCTGGAAGAATGGGTCAGGTTCACTTTTCCCCGACAATCGGACGACCGGTATCTGTGTATCTCGGATTTCTTCAGGTCCACGGATTCCGGTTCTTATGACGTGATCGAGATGCAGGCCGTGACGATCGGCGAAAAGATAAGCGAGTACACGAAACGCCTGTTTGAAGATGCGAATTACCGGGATTATCTTTTCCTGCACGGTCTGAGTGTCGAAAGCGCGGAAGCACTCGCCGAATACTGGCACAAGATCGTGAGAACCGAGCTCGGCATCGACGGGAGCGACGCGAGGGAAGTGAAGAAGCTGTTTTCACAGAAGTATCAGGGAGCACGCTACTCATTCGGCTATCCAGCCTGTCCGAACCTTGAGGACCAGGTGAAGCTGTTTGAAGTACTGCGCCCCGAACGAATCGGCATAACACTTACCGAGGAATATCAGCTCGTGCCTGAGCAGAGTACCACAAGCATAGTCGTGCATCACCAGGAAGCAAAGTATTTCAACATCAAGTCGTCCTAGCGGATGTCCATTGAAATACGGCAACAGACAAGACAAACGAGAAATCCCGAACAGAATAAGGAAAACTTCTCCCGCTCGCGGGGCAACTCTCTCCGCTTTTCACAAGACAAGTAGAGAATGCTGAAGAATCTTAACATAAAGAATTACGCCTTGATTGATGAACTTCAAATGGAGTTCGGCACCGGTCTGAATGTCATTACGGGCGAAACAGGTGCCGGGAAGTCGATCATCGTAGATGCGCTGAGCTTGATCCTTGGTGAGCGCTCTACAGCCGAAGAGGTGCGAAGCGGGACGCCGAAGGCGATCGTGGAAGGCGTGTTCACCGTTTCCGGCAATAAGAAGGTCCAGCGACTTCTCGAAACCGCAGAGATAGAATTCGATGATGAGATAATCATGCGGAGGGAGGTAAGCCAGAAAGGGCAGAGCAGGGCATTCGTGAACGACACACCGCTCCAGATATCACAACTTAAGATACTGGGTGATCTTCTCGTCGATCTGCACGGACAACACGAACACCAATCGCTGCTGAGGCCGGAGACCCATATCGACCTCCTCGACGACTTCGGCGGACTGGATTCACTTATCGGCAGCTTCCGCGCGGCATTTTCCGATCTAAATCGAATGCTTGCGGAGCTGAAAGAAATCATCTCGAAACGGGATGCATTGAAGGAGAAGAGCGAACTCTATTCCTTCCAGATTAAAGAAATAGATCTGGTTGACCCTCAGCCGGGTGAAATCGACCAGCTTGAATCCGAACTACGGATACTCGAGAACTCCGAGAAGTTGTATGAGGCTGCGACAAAGCTGTACGAGCTTCTATACGACAGCGAGAGCTCAATCCACGATCAGCTTGTGAAGGTGCGGAATCAGCTTGAGGACCTTTCGTATATCGATAAGAAGTTTGCAGGCCAAAAAGAGGAATGCGAAGGGGCAAAAGCGGTTGTCGATGAAATAACAAGATTCGTTCAGAGCTACAGCAGCAGGATCGAATTCGACCCGCAGCGGTTGGAGCAGATTCGTGAAAGGCTGGGCGTTCTCGCGATGCTCCGGAAAAAATATGGAGGTACCCTCGAAGCTGTAATTGAATACAGGCAGACGATAGGCAGAGAGTATACTCTGGCTGAGAATTTCGACGGTGAGATAAGCAGGTTGGAGGGCAACATCGAAAGTCAACGCTCGAAACTGTCCGAAATTGCCGAGCGACTTTCATCCAAACGGAGAGAGGTAGCCGAGCGAATTGCGAGAAGCATAGTCGGCGTTCTGGCGGAAATCGGAATTGACAAAGCCAGATTCGAAATCGACATCCGCAATCGACAGTATAAGGGTGAAGATGCCGGCTTGAAACCGCTGGTGAGACTGGGTAACGATTTCTACGAGACGACCGGGAACGGGTTTGATTTTGTGGAGTTTTTTGTCTCGACGAATGTGGGGGAGGAGCCGAAGCCCCTTGCAAAGGTTGCTTCGGGCGGAGAGATTTCGCGAATAATGCTCGCGTTGAAGACCATTCTGGCGAAGAGCGACAGACTTCCGCTGCTCGTGTTCGATGAAATCGACACTGGGATCAGCGGAAGGATCGCCGCGAAGGTCGGACGAAGTCTGAAAAATCTTTCAGGCTTCCACCAGATTATTGCCATTACACATCTGCCACAAATTGCCGGAAATGCAGACATACATTTCAGGGTCGAAAAGACAGTGAAGGGAAAACGTGCCGTGACTCAGGCCGCCCGACTTTCCGAGGATGAACGTGTCCTCGAGGTGGCCAGGCTGCTGAGCGGAGAGGACGTTACCCAGGCTAGCATTTCCGGTGCAAAAGAACTGATCGGACTAAAATGACTAACGACATTCTCCTCTACAATTCGCTGACAAGGCAAAAAGAGAAATTTACTCCTCTTGAAGAGGGTAGAATCGGGATCTATGTCTGCGGCCCTACAGTCTACAACCATTCCCACATCGGTCACGGAAAGAGTTACGTCTCGTTCGACGTGATCGTGAGGTTCTTGCGATTCGTCGGCTATAAAGTCTTGTACGTACAAAATATTACGGATGTCGGACATCTGACTGACAATGCCGACGAGGGTGACGACAAGATCGAAAATGAGGCGAAGAGAGAGCGGATCAATCCTATGGAGATCGTCGAGACCTTCATGCGCAGCTACTTCGAGGATATGGACAGGCTCGGTGTTAAGCGTCCCGATATTTCGCCTCGGGCCACGGGCCATATAATAGAGCAGATTGAACTTGCCAAAAGCCTGTTAGAGAAGGGCTACGCCTACGAGGCCGGCGGGAATGTCTACTTCAATATTGCGAAATTTCACGAATACGGAAAGCTCTCCGGACGAAAGCCGGAAGACTTGGTGGCGGGAGCAAGGGTAGACATCCGAACGGACAAAAAGAACCCCGGTGATTTTGCCCTTTGGAAGAAGGCGGAGGCGGGACACATCATGAGGTGGCCGTCTCCGTGGGGAGAAGGTTTCCCCGGTTGGCACCTGGAGTGTTCCACCATGAGCATGAAGTACCTTGGGGAGTCATTCGACATACACGGCGGGGGAATCGACAACCAGTTCCCGCATCATGAATGCGAGATCGCTCAGAGCGAAGCCGCGACGGGAAAACCTTTCGTCCGCTACTGGCTGCACAACAATATGGTGACTGCCAACGGGATGAAAATGAGCAAGTCGCTAGGGAACTTTGTTACCCTCAAGGATGCGTTCAAGAAGTACGATCCCGTGACGATACGGTTCTTCATCCTTCAGAGCCATTACAGGAGTCCGCTCGATTACTCCGACGATGCCGTGGAGGGTGCGGGCAAGGGGCTCGAGCGTCTCAAGAACGCCGTACGTCAGTTGAAATGCGTTAACGATCAGCCCGTTGGTGAGATCGATTTCGACAACCTGCCTGAAGAACCGGTAAACCTCCGCCGGTACTATAGCGAATGGATGTCCGCCATGTGCGACGATTTCAATACACCAATCGCAATCGCCGTGCTGTTTGAGATGCTGAAGGATGTTAATTCCCTGATAACCGTCGGCGGTTCGATGAGCAGGGAATTTGCCGGCCTGGTTCTGTCGTTCATAAACAGGCTCGCCGGAGACGTTTTAGGAATAATCCCTTCCGCGAACCGGGCGGGCTCGCGGGAAAGCAAGGAATCCGACCTGGTGAACATTCTCATCGGAATCCGCGCCGATGCTCGTAAGATCAAGAATTTCAAATTGGCGGATGATGTCCGTGCAGAGTTGCAGAAGATCGGCATTGTTCTTGAAGACGGTAAGGATGGGACTGTTTTCAGAATAGTTAAATGAAGAGGCGGGAATTCATAAAGGAAACTGCCGTCGCCGGAGTCGGGGCTTATGCGGCCAGTAAGTTCGGCGTGGCGGATCTGGTGGGGTTGGAGGATCGAAGCGAACGAAAGGGTAAAAAGATGTCATTCCCGGTAGTTATCTCGACTTGGAGTTTTGGGCTGCGCGCAAATGAAGTGGCTTGGAAGCTGCTCAAGAATGGTGAGAACTCACTCGACTCGATAGAACAGGGGGTCAGGGTCATCGAGGACGATCCGAGTATCACGAGCGTCGGCTACGGCGGTCTGCCGGACGAGGAAATGAGAGTCACTCTCGATTCCTGCATCATGGACTGGAGGGGAAATTGCGGAGCCGTCGGATGCATCGAGAAGATCAAGAATCCTATCAGCGTTGCGCGAAAGGTTATGGAACGGACGACGCACATCATGCTGGTCGGAAAGGGAGCGTATGACTTCGCGGTGACCCAGGGGTTCAAGCCGATGGATTTGCTCACGGACGAAGCTAGAAACAGATGGCTTGAATGGAAGGAGAACAAGAACAGGATGGATAATTGGCTTCCGCCTCATGACATGAACGATCTTGACGGAAACCATGACACCATCGGTATGCTTGCGCTCGACTTGAAAGGGAGAATAAGCGCGGGTGTTACGACGTCGGGTCTTGCCTGGAAAATACCGGGAAGAGTCGGCGATTCCGGGATAATCGGTGCGGGAATTTATGCCGACGGAAAAGTGGGCGCCGCAGCGTCGACGGGACTCGGGGAAGCCAACATCAGGATAGTGGGAAGTCATCTCATCGTCGAAAGCATGAGAGCAGGCATGAGCCCCCAGGAAGCTTGCGAAGCCGCTGTCAAACGTGCAATCGAGGTTCATTGGAAAATGATAAAGGCTGATAAAAGTTTCCAACTTGCTTATATTGCGATGAACACGAAGGGTGAAGTGGGCGGTGCAGCTGTCAGGAAAGGCTTTCAATACGCATTGTTCCGGGAGGGGAGTAACAGGCTATACGATTCAAAATACCTCTACGAATAATAAGCGGGCTGGAGGGAAAAGCTGCAGTCGGTTGAGAACATAACGTCTGCTCGTTCCTTCAGCGGAGTTGACGGAAATGAAGGGAGCTTCTTTGTAAGCCGGACGGAAATCACCGTGCTCAGGGAAGGTCAGATCAGATGCCCGCGCAGTTGCGCGAATCCATGCGAAGATAAAATGTGACGCGGGATGCAAATTCGAGACGGACGTTCCCAACATTGAATTTTGAAGAGGTCTTTAGAAGCGATGAAATTTGAAAGGAAACAACAATGAAGTATACCGTTTTTCTTCTGACTATTCTTATGGCGTCGTCCGCGGCTTTTGCCGGCGATATTATAAACGGAAGCGCAGGAAGCGATGCGCAGGTTGAGCCGCGTTACCTTGTCGATATGCCTACGGCAGGCATCTTGCACAACGGGATGATCGCTATGGACGTGCATTTCTACGAGAACAGCGGGGTAATGGTCGCACTGGAAGCAGGCGCATTCAATCGTCTCACGTTTGGCTTAAGCTACGGCGGAACCAATGTCATAGGCTCAGGCGCAGTCGATTGGAACAAACTGCCGGGTGTAAACATCCGTTTTAGAGTGTTTGATGAGACTGACGCGTTCCCTGCAATAGCGGTAGGTTTCGATTCACAAGGAAAGGACGCCTACATTCCGGAGTATAAAAGATTCGAGTTTAAGTCGCCCGGTTTTTTTGCGGCAGCGTCTAAATACTTTTCGATGCTGGGCTATCTCGGCATACACGGCGGCGTGAACTACTCTATAGAGAATGAGGACGGAAACAAGAATTTAAATTTCTGGGTCGGTGCCGATAAGACGATCGGGAGAGATATTTCGATAGTTGCGGAGTACAATTTCGGTCTGAACGACAATTATCCCAATGGATATCCTGACAGGCTGGCGAGTCCGGGTCCCGGATTTCTAAATGCCGGAGTCAGGTGGAGTGTAGGAAACGGTTTCACTGTAGCGTTTGATTACAAGAATATTCTTGACCTGAAAAAGTCCGGAAGTCTTCGCACTATTCGGATTGAATACGTCCAATCGATGTAACGTAAACGGTTTACGTCCGTCAATGAAATTGATATTAATTTATTTTAAGGCTCCAGCGGCACCTTGTTTCGCACTATTTTGTTATTGAAATTTGGATGAGAAAGTGAGAGGATAATGGATATTATGGCGGTTTGTATGATTAGCGGGAAGCCCAGAACAGACACTTTGAGCACGAAGAATCCGGCTGAAAAAACCATGATCTTCTACAATCCGCCTGCGGTGTTGATATCACCGCCGGAATATCAGCTTCCTAACATTTTGCCGATGCCGTTTTATTACGACGGTCGAGGTGGAATGAGATTTAAGACACAGGGACCTGCGTCCGGTGCGAACGATTCGTCGGGTACGGTTAAGCGTTTACACGACGGGCTGCGTCAAAAAAAATGAGGTGAGTGTCATGAAAACAAAACTGGCAGCTTTAGCGTTATCGTTGTTGGTCGCAACTGGGTTATCGGGCTGTTACACGGAGTTCGCCGCTACGGGCAGTAGTTACGGCAGTTATGGCAGTTACGGACAGTCGTCGAACTACAACCAGGCCTACAATGACAGTACGAATTCTTACTATTCATACGATACGACGGGTGTGAGCAGTCCGTATAACTACAACACCTACAACAACTACAATTCCTACGGTTCCCCTTACAGTAACTACGGCTCCCCTTACGGAAACGATTCGTGGTACTATAACAGCTGGTTTACCCCCAGTCCCGCATGGTGGAACTCGGACAACCTATATCTCGGTTTCGGATGGAATTCATTTGGTTACAGCCCGTTTTCAATGTACGGCGGTTTCGGGTATGGCTGGCCGTCTAGTTACTATTCCCCCTACTATTCATATTATTCCCCGTATTATTCTCCGTTCGGGTATAGTCCTTACGGTTATTACGGGTATTATTCACCGTACTATTATCAAGCCGCCGGACCGCAGGCTGCCGCGAGATCCAGGAACTTCGGCGGTACGAGAAACGGCAGGCAGGAGTTTGGAGGGGGCGCCGTTGCGCCTTACGGGAGCTCGGGTGCAGGGGCAGTATCACCTAATGGTAATGTGGGAGCCAGGGCGACATCGGAAACTGCAGGCTCGCCCGCAACAAGCAGGGCAAGACCATCGGGCGTCTCTGCTACCCCTAATAGTGGTGAAGCGCAATCGGGCAACCGCTCCAGGGGTTCAAACCCCACTACTACGCAGAATCCGACGCCGAATTCACAGCCGCAGCCGCGGACAAGGGTCCGTCAAGGGAATCCTCCGCCGCCGCAGCAGGGTTCCGGACACAATTCGCAGCCGCAGCAGCCAAGGCAGTCCAATCCTCCGCCACAGCCGCGGCAGCGCGCACCGCAATACAATCCGCCGCCGAGTTATAACCCGCCTCCGAGTTACAACCCGCCGCCCAGTTACAATCCACCTGCGGCCCCCGCTCCAGCACCGCGTCCAAGAGGAGGCGGGCCGGGTCGGATGGCGTCTTTCGACCGCACTCCGGTAAATACTTCGATGCGGAGCCTGGCAGGACGCGTGACGAATCTTGTGAACATGGTAAGGGAACGTGTGGCCGCTCCATCCATGCCGTTCATGCGTGAAACGAGGAGCTTTGTTTCTAGCCGTTCCCGTTTTGCCGGATTTGTCCGGAATAATGAAAGTGGAGCTGCATTTCAGCCGAGGGGCAGAGCAGATTTCGGTTCCGTTAGTCACGGGCACGTTGCAGAGAGAGGAGGTGGCACGAGAGCGAGGCGTTAGGCAAAGGTCGCAGTAGGACGTTTGCAGTTTGAGGTAGGACGAGCGGAGCAAAGAGGATACACTCACGAAAAATTTATTCTTTAGCAGAAACGGAAAAAGTATGAAAACCAGATTCTTGTTCTTCTCAATCATTGGAACGTTGGTATCGCTTAACGCTTATGCTCAAGTCCCCGAAGATGCGCTCAGGCTGGCCGAAAGCGGCTATGGAATCAGTGCCCGGTCTGTTGCCATGGGAAACGCGATGACGGGCCTGTCGCAGGGTTATGACGCTACTTATTTCAATCCCGCAGGACTTGCACAGTCCAGGCAGTCAGAGGTTTCCTTCGGTCTGAATTTTCTGGGGTATAATAATGATGCAACTTACCTCGGCAACCAGAATCCGCTTTCGAGTTCGCAAACGGACCTATCAAATATCGGTTTGGTTTACCCTTTCCCGACGACCAGGGGCAGTTTTGTAATAGCATTCGGTTATAATCACGGACCGGATTTCAACTCCGCTCTGGGAGTCAGCGGATATAATTCTAACAGTTCAATTATCCCTTCACTGTATTTCCCGGGGGACACTTTGGCGGACATAGCCTATATGGATTTTCTCGAGGGTGTCAATCAGGATCCGCTGGTTACGAAGAATGTCAACCAGAGCGGCAAGATCTACACCAGTGGCGGAATAAACAATTGGCTCGCCTCGGCGGGGGTGGACATTGCTCAGAACTTTTCAATCGGTCTTACGTTAAATCTCATAAACGGCAATTACAAATATATCCGTACTTTCGATGAATCAGGAGTGCCGGGATACACATACAACAATTCTGATTTTGGCTCCTTTCAGTTAAGCAGTCAGGATAATCAGAGCATAAACGGGTGGAATGCAAAAGTTGGGTTCCTCTACAGGTGGCTTGACCAGAATGGGGACGCCTACGCCAGATTCGGGGCGACGATTGCGTTTCCATCTTTCCTGACGGTCAACGACAACTATTCCTCGCAGGGTACAGCATATTTTACAACTCCCCCGCTCAGTCCTTATACCTATTCTACCAGCAACGGTTATGGACAGGACGAAGCGGCGGGACCCGCAGTGCAGTATGACGTGACCACACCGTTCAAGTTTTCCGTCGGTGCATCCGGAGGGACTACGCTCTTGACTGTCGCGGCAGATATCGAGTACGTCGATTGGACCCAGCTGAGTTTCGGCAACTCGAATCTCACCGCGAACACGATTAATGATTTGAATTCTCAGATCAAACAGGAGTATAAAGCGACCTTGGATGCGAGAGTCGGGGCCGAGTTGGCGTTAACCAACCCGCACCATTCACTGTTTGTGCCCTATGTAAGGATCGGCGGTATGTATTTGCCTTCTCCGTATTCCGGCGACGGTTCCTCCCAGGCGCAAAAATATGTCAGCGGTGGAATAGGCGCTAACATACAGAATTCTATTACAGTCGATTTTGCTTATCAGTACGGCTGGTGGAACAGCAGTACGCTTGTGTATCCCTCAACTAACATCAACAATGTCTTGTACCCTGGCCAGAGTACAACCGGCGAAAAAGTCACTAACACGAATTTTGTGTTTTCGTTTGCATATAACTTCTGAGGTGAGATATGGTACGGATGATGAATTTTTGCTTGTCGGTATGCTTTCTTCTGTTCGCGACAATTGCGGCTGAGGCGCAGGGCCTTAACCAGGGCATTTGTCCGGATAATTTGACGAACAGTTACGCGCTGCCGGGACATCACGGTGCTTTCATGCCCGAGGCTGCCCCAGCATCCTTTGCCGGCAGACAGGGTTTTATTGCAGCGCCTGAGTATTCACCGGTCTTGATGGACGCAACGAGCCTCGGCGCGGGTGCCGTGGGCAGCTTTCCGCTCAACCACAATTTGTTTCTTCGTATCTCCATAATAAATCTTTATAATCCGCTTTCATACACATACGGAGCATCGGCTTATGACTCGCAAGGCCTCTTGATGCCGGTTCAGCTCGGGGTTAGAGTCCCGTTCCTGAGATCAAGTCTCGGAAGCCTGGGATATACACTCTACGGTGAGACCTCTGCCGGACTTCTGTTCGGCTGGGCATTTCCGACCAACGGATCGTTCATGAATTACTCGCTTCCCAACTCGCGGTTTTCAAGCGGCGCGTCCGCTTACATGGGAATAGGCAATTCGGTTCGACTCGACAAGTACGTCGGCCTGTACCTGAACGGCGGACTCGGCTACTACGATTTCTTCTCAACCAACATATTGCCGCAGTCTAATTACCTTGTCCCCTCTGTTGCCGCGGGCTTCTACTTCAATCTCGGTCGCTAACAGAAGAAGGCTCTTTTTCAGAAGACACGGCTTGGATTGCTTCATTTCACTTCGCTAAATTGTGCAAGTGAAGCGATTCAAACTTGTCCTCGCGATCGGCTCTCTTACTCTAATTATTATCCTGGTAAGTGCGATCTTATTTCTGAGAAAGATCGGCATGGCGTCTCTCCCCGAACAGGGCGGGACAGTGGCGATTCCGGGATTGGGCGCAGAGACGAAGATATCGAGGGATAGTCTCGGTGTACCGTATATCGAAGCCCGGTCGGACTCTGATGCTTATTTCGCGCTTGGATTCGTTCATGCACAGGACAGGCTGTTCCAGATGGAGATGTACAGACGCTTGGGCGAAGGGAGATTAAGCCGGATATTCGGCAGGAAGACGCTTCCGATTGATGAGTTGTTCCGTACCCTCCGTTTTACTCAAATGGCAGATTCGCTGTACCGGAGCAGTTCCGCATCCACCAGGGATATCCTGAATTGGTATTGCCGCGGAGTGAACGCCTATCTTTCGACCGCCAGGGGGCTTCCCGCAGAATTCTCAATGCTGGATTTCACCCCGAAGCCCTGGAAACCCAGGGACTGTTTGATCATCGCGCGGCTTATGTCCTGGGAGCTGAACATTTCATGGTGGACGAAACCGGTATTTGGAGAGTTGTACGACAAGCTTGGGTCAAAGGCAGCGGCAGTGCTGATCCCCGACTTCTCGGGCGCTTCAGGCAGGAGGATTTCGGCCACCGACTACCGCTCGGCGTCGGCGTTTGCCGACGCTTTTATTGGTGCGAATTCGAAGGCACTGCGGTTCATCGAGGGGGTAAATGCACCTGATTGCTTCGGCAGCAACGACTGGACTATCGCGCGATCAAAGACCACTACCGGGTCAACACTCCTGTGCAACGACCCTCATCTGGCCTTCAGCGAGCCGGCGAAGTGGTACTTTGTCTCCATTAGCTCGCCTTCTTTGAATGTCATGGGGGTAACACTGCCCGGCACCCCGGGAATCGTGATAGGGAGGAACCGCCATATCGCCTGGGGAATGACAAATGTGATGAGCGACGATTCCGATTTCTACACGATTGAACCCGACTCTTCCGACTCGAGCATGTATTGGTACGATGGAAAGTTGCTTCCTTTTCAGACAACGCAGGACACAATCGACGTAAAGGGGAACTCTCCATACGTGTTCACCAGCCGAATGACGGTACAGGGGCCTGTAGTAAGCGATGTGCTGGCGAAATCGTATGACCTAAGCCCCCTGAAGGCAGTGAAGGTTGAGGAGCCTAACACTGTCGCCCTTCGCTGGGCTGCATACTGGCCGAGCGATGAGACCAAGTCGATTTTCCTCTTAAACACCGCCAGCAGCTTCACTCAATTCCTGAACGCTCTGAGATATTTCGGGAGTCCGGCGCAGAATTTTGTTTATGCCGACGTGGACGGCAATATCGGCTCCAAGGCAGCAGGAAATCTTCCGCTCAGAATTTACCCGTCGCCGTTTCTGCCTCAACCGGGCAATTCAAGTAAATATATGTGGCAAAGCTTCATACCGTTTGACGCGCTGCCTGAGAGCTACAATCCTCCTTCCGGATATTTTGCCACCGCGAACAATCGTACATCGCCTCCGAATTATCCCTACTACATTTCGAATCTCTACGAGCCTTCATCGCGGATAAACAGAATCAATTCTTTCATATCCAATCATGACAAGATGAGTGTGCAGCTGTGCAGTGAACTACAACTCGATTATTATTCCGAGTTCATGGTACTTCTGAACAGCCGGATCCTCGCCGCGTGTGACAGTGCCGGTTATTCCCCTGAAGAATTGGTCTATCTTACCAATTTCAATGGTATAATCGGCGAAAAGAGCACGGCCGCGTCGATACTGAATGTGACGTTTGTGCAACTTGTAAAGAATTTGTTCGAGCCGGTTCTCGGGAAATCGCTGTTTGAGAGGTATGTCTTGATAAGCAGTGTTCCCACAAGAATACTCGCAGACATGCTCAGGAATCCGGAAAAGACGGCACAGCTTTATGACACGACGAATGGTGACAGCTTAATGAACGCCAAGCTTGTCACGAGTCTGAAAGAGTCGCTGCAAATACTGGAGAAAAGATTCGGGCCGAAGCCGATTAACTGGATGTGGGGAAGGATGCACCAGCTCGAGCTGAAGCACCCGCTGAGTTCGAACCCGCTTCTCAGAAGGTTGTACGACCTGGGGCCGTTTGAGCGCGGCGGTAACAACACAACAGTAAACAACGGCGAATATTCCCTGGACAAACCGTTTAACATGCTCATCGGTCCTTCGATGAGGATGATTGTAGACATGGCAAAGCCGGGAATGTACTTCAGTCTGCCTGGAGGAGAATGCGGCCAGTTGCTAAGCTCACACTACTCCGATTTTCTCGCCGGATACTTGCAGGGGAAAATGAAGTTTTTCCCGATGCGGTTGCCTTCCAGGGAGGCCGCACATGAACTGGATCTGATGCCTCAAGAGTGATTCAGATTGATGGTACCTGATGAAATCCTGCCTGAAATTTCAGCTGCGAACAGTGTAGTTGCCCTTACCGGAGCAGGCATTTCTGCCGAGAGCGGCATCCCGACCTTCCGGGGTCCTGAAGGTATATGGAGCAAACTGAAACCGGAAGAGCTCGCGAATTTCGAGGCTTTTCTCAGGAATCCGGAGCTTGTCTCCGAGTGGTACAAGCAGCGAAGGGAGGTCACGCGGGTTGCTAAGCCGAACGGGGCACACTATGCACTTGTGGAGATGGAGAGACTCTTTCCCCATTTCGCGGTGGTTACTCAAAATATCGATAACCTTCACAGGCGAGCCGGCTCCGGAAATGTTATAGAGCTCCACGGGAGCATCGAAAAGAATTACTGCTTAGGCTGCGGCAGGAGATACGATGGGGAAGAATTTGACAGAAACGGTTCCTTCAAGTGCAGGGATTGCGGCGGGTTAATCAGGCCCGACATCGTATGGTTCGGAGAGATGTTGCCTATGGCTCAGTGGAATGCTGCGGAAGCGGCGGCAGCGGAAGCTGATGTCATGTTTGTGATTGGCACCTCGGCGGTAGTCTACCCGGCTGCCGATCTGCCGATGACTGTCAAGAGAAACGGCGGCAAGATTGTCGAAGTCAACACGGAAGAAACGCCGCTATCAGAATTCGCAGATGCTTCGATTCAAGGCTCAGCATCTGACGTATTGTCAGAAATTGTAAAAGAGATCAAGGAGTTCCGAAAGGATGCAAAAAACAGTATATAGAAAGACAAAAATAATTTGTACGCTGGGGCCTTCCTCAGATTCAGCAGAAAAGATCAGGGAGCTTGTTGAAGCCGGTGCCGATGTGTTCCGGCTGAATTTCTCGCACGGGACGCAAGAAGAACATGCAAGACACATAGACATAATCCGAAGGCTCGAAGTAGAGACCCAGAAGCGATTCGCGATAATCCAGGATCTTCAGGGTCCGAAAATAAGAGTCGGTAAGCTGGATAGTGTCATGGAGCTGAAGAACGGGGAGACGGTTGCGCTTGCGGTCGGCGAGGCTGCTCAGAAACAAGGGGTAATTCCGGTTACCTACGAGGGACTTGTCAAAGACGTAGTCAAAGGTGACAGGATACTGATGGATGACGGACTGCTCGAGCTGAAGGCAATAGAAGTGATGCCTGATGCCGTTGAATGTGTGGTCATAAACGGTGGACCTCTGAGTTCACACAAAGGGATCAACCTTCCCGGCGTCAATGTCAGCATTCCATCGCTGACGGAGAAGGATAAAGATGACTTGCGTTTCGGAATAGAAAGGGGAGTAGACTTCATAGCACTTTCATTCGTCCGGCACGCTACCGATGTGCTCGAGCTCAGGGCGTTGATCGAGCGTCTTGGAGGCGCACAGGGAATAATTGCAAAGATCGAGAAGCCGGAGGCCGTCGATGAGATCGATTCAATCATAGACGCGAGTGACGCGATAATGGTCGCCCGAGGAGACCTCGGAGTTGAGGTGCCGATCGAGAAAGTCCCGATCTTTCAGAAAACGATCATTAGAAAGTGCAACGAATACGGCAAACCGGTTATCACTGCGACTCAGATGCTCGATTCAATGATCCGTGAGCCGCGTCCCACGAGGGCCGAAGCGACGGATGTTGCCAATGCAGTGTTCGACGGTACGGATGCAGTAATGTTAAGCGGCGAAACGTCGGCAGGTAACTTTCCGGTCGAGGCGGTCAAGACAATGGTCTCTATCGTCAAGATGGCCGAGTCGCATCTCAGCTTGATCGAAAGGAAGTTGAACTACAAGGCGGTGCGCAATGATTTTACGGACGCGATAGCGGAAGTTGCATGTTCGCTTGCGAGCTTCGTGGATGCCGCGTTCATCATTCCGATAACGAATACCGGCACAACCGCGCGCGCCCTATCGAAATATAGGCCAAAAGTGCCGATATTTGCCCTCACCGAGAGCCTTGACGTGGTCAGGAAGCTTCTCTTGATCTGGGGGGTGGTGCCTGTCGAAGTGTCCTCACTCTCGGATACGGATGCGATGCTGGCACAGGTAAGCTCTATTCTTAAGGCGAAGTCGCTCGCATCGCCGGGCGATACGTATGTCTTGACCGCAGGTACACCACTCCTTGCCCGAGGTACGACCAACACGTTGAGGATAGAGAAAATAATCTAAGTACAGATACATGGCGTTGAGAGCCGTCTATTCCTCATCCAAGTGTGCAGAGGAAAGCCGGCTCTACAGCCTATCGTGTTTGTTTCCGCAGCCTCCATTCATTATTATTATTCGAGTTAGCACTAACCAACTATCTAAGGGGCTCGTTATGAGAAGAATTACCTTCATCTCCATGGTGTTCGTGCTGTCGTTCTGCGGAATTTCTTTTTCGCAGGTTACTCAGCGCGACTCCGCAATTATAATTCAACCGAAGAACGAATTCTTCGATTCAGTTTTGACATCGCTTCAGGCCTTCTATCACCGGAATGATACCACTGTCAGAAAGGCTATCAGTCTGGATTTCAGCAAGTATGATGCGCCGAAGTCGATCGGCGATTTCACCCGGTATTGGGCCAATCCGTCCATATCGCAGGGAAATACTGGAACTTGCTGGTGCTTTTCGACAACGTCTTTCCTTGAGTCCGAAGTGTACCGTCTGACCCACAGGGAAATGAAGTTCTCTGAGATGTATACCGTCTACTGGGAATATGTGAACAAGGCTCTCGGCTACGTAGAGTCGAGAGGAACGTCAAGATTCGGGGAAGGTTCCGAGGCGAATGCGGTATTGCGTGTATGGAAAGAGCATGGCGTTGTCCCTGAGAAGGATTATACGGGGCTTCTCAACGGCCAGCCATTCCACGATCACTCGAAACTGTTTGCCGAACTTCATTCATATCTGAAATCGGTTAAGGAAGCCAATGCATGGGATCCGACTACAGTAGAGAACACCGTCAAGTCGATCCTGGATCACTATCTCGGTACGCCGCCGAAGGAGGTCGATGTCGACGGGCAGATGATGACGCCGAAACAATATCTCGATAACGTCGTAAAGCTGAACCCCGATAATTACGTGTCGCTCGTTTCGTTTGCAGATCGACCGTACTACACATGGGTTGAGTACAATGTCCCGGATAACTGGTGGCATAGCAAGGCGTACATCAATGTCCCTCTGGACGTTTTTATGAATGCGATCAAGCACGCGGTCCGATCAGGATACACTATGGCGATATACGGCGACATCTCAGAGCCGGGTATCAACGGCCATGCGGGGATAGCTGTAGTGCCCAGCTATGATATTCCTTCTCAGTATATCGACGCCAGCGCACGAATCTTCCGGTTCTATAACCACACCACCGGCGACGATCATGGAATTCACTTGATTGGATATACGCACAAAGACGGAAAAGACTGGTTCCTGATCAAGGACTCGTCGTCGGGCATCCGCAATAGTAAGACTCATCCCGGGTACTTCTTCTACAGCGAGGACTATGTGAGACTGAAGATGCTCGGTATCATGCTGCCGAAGAGCGCCATACCTGAAATTGCGAATGAGATGGGTCTGTAACTCTAGCGAGCGATCACATCGCAGTCCGCGGGCTACCCGCGGAGGGCAACACAGAATGGACAATCTCTCTGGTGGCCGTTACTTGATAAGTGGCGGCCACTTTTCCATTCCGGCTTCAGAAGTAAACGTGTGATTGAATGAGCGCTTCAACGGGGTGTGGAGCGCCGATGACGTTTGTCGTGTTGAACCTGATCTGCGGCATGAAGTCGACGTGCGGAATTGGGTAAACGTCAGCACCGATTATGTATCTATAGTAAGCAGGCCCTGCAGGATATTGTTTGAAATAATCGAACCTTCCGACTCCGAACAAACCGTTTGTGATGAAATAACTCACCTCCACGAAAGATGCGTTCGATATGGAATGGAGCGGCATCACTGTCGGCAGTGACCTGGCCCAGTCAAACTCGCCGAGAATCGAAAGCCTTTTTCCAATACCCAGCCCGGCATGTGCTCCCCACATCTTGGTGCCGCTGCTAAGATATCCTGACGCACCGACCATCAGATTCACGAATCCGCGCGTCATATACTCAACTCTTCCTATGAACGCCTTGTCGGAGTTGAAGCTGTAATTGGCAAGTCCGTCTCCATTAGTGGCATCGACGGTTACAAAGAAAGGCCCGAAGTATGAGCCGAGCTCCACACCGAGTGACCGGAAATCCGGTGAGAAGATCAACCCTAAGAGCGGAATTCCCTGCAGCAGGCCGAAGTTGCCGCCGCGCGTATAAGCCGTATGGTCGTCGAGCCTGATTCCGTAGGAGGGAGAAAAAGCGCCGACTTTCACATAAGAGTTGTCCTGGTTGAAATCGTACATGCCGTAGGCTTCGTAAGCTGAGGTTACGAAATCGTACTTCACATACATTCTTGTCGACGAGAAGAGGTGGATGGAAGAGTATATCGCCCCTTCCATCGACTGAAATGTGGTTTTCTTCATCTGACCGTCGTAGAGGTACTGGAACCGGACGTCGCCGCCGATGAGGATGTCCTGACCGAGATGCGGGTCGAATTCGAACTCGTGATTGTGCGCCGGCACGAGCCTCAGGTGGCTGTCCATGAAGCTCGACGCCTGGTATGGGCTCCTGAGTTCCCCGCCCGTGGGGTTAATGTGACAGTTTATGCACTGTTCGCCTTTAAGGATCGCGAATCGCGGAAGCGCAAAAGCGGCATTTACAGCGAACAACAATATCAGTATTGTTAGGCGCATCTATTGCGTTCCGCCCGTGCCGAAAGTGTCTCCAGGTGTCATCAATTGTTGTCGAAATTCTTAAAGCCACCGGGCGGGATATTTTCCGGTATCTTATGTCCTCGATGGCATGTGTAGCATGTGGGTTTCTTTGCATGAGGAAAGGAGAAGTATTCGTGTCTGATCTGAACCAGCATCTTCAGCATCATACGAGCCCTGCGTTTTGCCACCTTGGCGTCGCTGGCATAGTTCTGGGTGTTGTGGCAAAACCTGCAGCTGACCCCGAGACTCTTCTTCATCATGTCCATCCAGCTCTTGAGCTGTTTCTTTGACTTCAGGAAAGTAAGCACCTGTAAGTTCTTTGCGAAGGAAGGTTCGGGGTTCTGCCTGGCAAACGCAAGATCGTGAGAGAACAAACTCCCGACCCCGATCAACACTAAGGCCGACACAACTAACCAGGTCCTTTTCACCTCGGTTTCTCCGTTTAATTTTCCCAACAGAAAAACGGAGGCCAAAGGTTCCAGATTCAGAATGCAAAATTGAGCATCACGCTGGGCGAAACCCTCCTTTGCACGACATATCTTCCGTTTTCGGGGATGAATGTCCAGTAGTAGTTGAGGCCTACCGTCATAAAGGGATAGGGGTCGTATCCCACGAAAGCATACAAGAGAGATCTTGTGTCGAGCCTGAACAGATCGTCAAATCCGTTCACCCCCCATCTGTCGTAACCCGCGTTGAAGACAATCATGGGGACGACATTGGGGAGTCTCGCTTCGAGGTTGAGCAGCCCGCCGCGAGGATCATGATCGATGCCCCGATATCCCCCTAAGATCTTGACTCCCCCCAGCGCTGAGATCATGAACTCACCGTACCAGCCGGCTGAACTCCGTGCATTCTGAAGCATCGAGGCCTTGCTCACGATGCTGTCGTTCGGAGTGAAGCGCGTCAGTTCGTAGAATTGGTCGAAGTATTCCGGTATGAACTGGTTTCCTATAAACTGGCGCTCGATTCTTACGGAGGGCGTCACGGGACCGAGTCCGCGGAACGTTGCCATCGCGCCCAGCGCTGACCCATGTCCGAAGTGTGCGAATTGTGCGAAGGAATAATAGATGTCGACATCTGCAGGTGAGGAGCGAAGGATCGGAAGCCCGGCATCGAGTCCGAACTCGGCTATCCTCCCCTTGTTGTTTATGATACTGTCGCGCCCCGTGACCTGGTTGTAGCTCGCATCGATGACGCCGGAATTCGGATTTTGGTCGGTGACAAAGGTCGCCCCGAGTTGCATGCCGCCTATCACGGGAACGTTCGCGAGATGGGTAAACCTGAGCGGGCGGACATAGAATCTTCCTCCCATCACGCCTGGTTGTGAAAAGGTGCCGTACATGGTTTCGAAACCAAACCTGGACAGATCTACATCGAATTCTGCGCCGATATTTCGGTAGTCGTAGCTGGGACAATTGTTGTAGTTGTCGACGATAAGGCCGTAGCCAAGAGTCGAAGTATAGAGTTGCCCGGCCTGGGCAAACACAGGATCGTGTTTTTGTCCCCATCTGACATACCGGATTATTCTACGGTAGGCTCCATCGGACCAATCCACTCTTCTTATAGTTCCGTCCTTGCTAGATATGAGCAGTGTAAGATCCAAACCGACACCTATCTTGCCGAACGAGAGGTCGGGAAGAACTCCGATGGAATAGTAGGGAACAGCCTCTCCGTTGTTCTCGGTGATCCATGTTATGCCGAGCCCTCCCGATATTTGGCTTTGGCCGGGCGGAATAGTCGGTGCCTGGTAGTTCTGGGCGAGAGCGGCGGAGGATAGCACGAGGGCGGCGGCACAGATTGCAGCGAACAATTTCATCGGATGCCTTGTAGTCAAATAAATCAGCTTCCCAACAATATTCTGCAAATTAGAAGAGCACCAAGCATGCCGACGAAGTCTGCGATCAATCCTGCGGCAACTGCATGGCGTGTCCGGTAAACGTTCACCGCTCCGAAGTACACCGCGATCACGTAGAAGGTGGTCTCGCTGCTTCCATACATTGTCGAGACTAGTATGCCGATGAATGAATCGGGTCCGTATCTCTTCATTATGTCCGTCATAAGACCGAGCGATCCGCTGCCGCTCAGGGGTCTGAGAATTCCCATGGGCAGGGCTTCCGGTGGCATGCCGATCAGGTGTGCGAGAGGCGACAGCGCGGTTACGAAGACGTGCATTGCCCCGCTCGCACGGAATATCCCGATGGCAACGAGCATCGCGACAAGGTACGGTATGATCTTGACGGCTACTTCAAATCCCCCTTTTGCGCCCGCGACGAAACTTTCATAGACAGGGACCTTCTTCATTGCCGCATAGACGACGAAGACGGTGATGATCAGAGGTATCGCAATTAATGAAAGTGCTTCGAGTATGTCCTTTATCATTTCTCACCTGCCTTCATATTCTCCGGAGCAGTCTTGTCGAACCGGTAGATCTTCAACCTCTGCAGCAATTTTGCGGCGGTTATACCCGCTATAGTCGCGAGGCCGGCTCCGAAAAATGACGTGAGCAGTATGATAGTCGGGTCCTTGGATCCGAGTGCCGCACGGACCGCGATCGCAGTTGCAGGAATGAGGGTAAGTCCGGCAGTATTTATGGCCAGGAAAGTCACCATTGCATTTGTGGCCGTCCCCTTCTGTGGGTTCAGACTGTCGAGCTCTTCCATAGCTCTCAGTCCGAAGGGAGTTGCGGCATTGCTGAGGCCGAGCATGTTGGCGGCGATGTTCATAATCATCGCACCGATTGCCGGATGGTCCGGCGGAATCTCCGGAAACAGCCTTTTCATTATCGGCTCCAGCATCTTGGCTATTATCTTTATCAGTCCGCTGTCTTCAGCAAGCTTCATTATGCCGAGCCAGAACGCCATCACACCGATTAGTCCGATCGCGATCTCAACGGCGAGCGAGCTGTAGCTTATCACGGCATTTAGTACGGCCTTTGTCTTGACCAGAGTGGTAATCGGAAGAAGGACAAAAATGTCCTTACCGTTTCTCTTAACTATCTTAGCCGTCAGCTGTTTTGCGTTGTCGGCGGTTTTCGCAATTGTCTGCCAGAGTTCGGGCGTTTCCTCGCCCAAGTTGATTTGTATCGTGTTATTGGTGATAGTAGCAGGGAAGCTGAGCGTGTTGTTCCCTTCTATATTGACGCCGTAAAATTTATCGTAGTATCCCTTGTTGTAGCTTACGGTGCCCGCGTTGCCGGAAGTGCTGTCGTACTGAAGTTCGAACTGCTCGCCGTTGCGATATCGGTTGATCGAAGCGTCATAAATATCATTGCCCGCTGCCGTGAGAACGCCTATTACTATTAATCCGAGCCAAACATAGTTTAGCATCTCATCTGTCCTCGATTCCTTTCCTATAATCCTGGAGAAAGCGCTTGTCTATTTGTCTGAGTTGGGACGGATTTTGGGGAAGGTAGTAGAAGTATTTTTGAAATGGGAATGAATGATTACCGTTTTCGTTTTTGATCACGGCAGTGAAGTAGTGTCGGCCTGGAGTCAGGTCGCTTACCTCGAAAGTAATCTTGTCAGAATCGTTTCCAAAAGTTGCCTGCACAGGCTTGCCGTCTACCTCGACCATCAAGTACGACTTATCGACCGAGTACCTCGCGCCTGACAATCTTCCTTCGCAGTATCCAAGGTTGAAGGAGATTGGGATTTGTGAGAAGAGAGTGTCGCCTGCGTATGAAAGTTCCGGTATTCCTGCCTGCAGGTACCTTGCCAG
This sequence comes from Candidatus Kryptoniota bacterium, assembly GCA_046705025.1. Lineage (GTDB taxonomy): Bacteria > Bacteroidota > Ignavibacteria > Kryptoniales > JAKASW01 > JAKASW01. The sequence continues at coordinate 24,601 of JBJKQU010000069.1, forward strand.
GCCTCGGAAAATTCCCCAGGCTTCAATTTCATTGAATGTTTCGTGCTTGAGCCGCTGCTCTTCATAAGGGCTGGAAAAGAACGAGCACTCCGTAAGAATCGCAGGGATCTTTGACAGCCGCAAGACAGCGAAGCCCACATGCGGGTAGACAATATAGTCGGACAAAGTGCCGTCGAATGAGTAGAAGTCTGGTGGGGGATTCCCAGTCGCGTAAGCCAGGTCACGCTCGACGTACTTCGCTAGGTCGTGATCGGCTGGCGTGTATGCGCTGTCGCCTTTGAACGCGTGATACCATGTAGAGGTGTAATTGATGGGCGGGTACTTCTCTTTACCGCCGGTGGCGTTGTGATGTATCGATATGAAAATATCGGCGCTGTCTTCGGCCGCGAGCGTCGGCCTGTCGAAAAGATCGACGGTTGTGTCCTTTGTTCGTGACATGAAGACCGTAGCCCCCGCACTAGCCAGATAACCTCTAAGTGCGAGTGCCACTCTTAAGTTGATGTCTGCCTCAGTCTCACCCGTGGGTCCGTGGCCGAATCTGTCGGCTCCGCCGTGGCCCGGGTCCAGGAATATCTTCCACCCCTTCAGGAATTGGGAATAGTAAGAAATCGTTGAGTTTCGTCTGTCCGTCTTTTCCCAGTCGGATGGTTTCACGTAGTATATTGACGGAGTACATCTCCATAAAGAAAGTGAAGCAACGGACACAAGTAATAGTCGGACTGATCCTTTTGAAAAGAGCTTTCTCATTAATACGCCAAGTTGATTAGGTTAAATATAAAGGCTAAAGACGGAGCTTTTCAACCTTTTTGAAAGGATTTTGAGGAATTTATCGCTAATCAAGAGTGGGGAGAGCATATTTAACGGAAGAGATGTTCAATGGTCGGGCTTTTCCAAGACTGAATCACATAGGCACATACGAGAACCCCTCGTTGAAGCGAAGGTAAGCCATGCGCCCATGTGGTCACACTGCGGTCGGAGATTCGAAGTGATAAAGAAGAAGTCTTTCCACCGGGAATGATCACCGAAGATCGTTCTCGATATTGCGAGCCCGGTCGGACCATGCTGCTGGCGGTCGACGACGCCTTTGTGCTTTCAATCCGCCTACGTCCGCCGAGGCGGACAGGAGGCTCGGGTTTGATTCCCCGCCGCTTGTCCGCAGGACCACATTCGTGGCGGCGGAACAGGGTTCGGGGCTTGCCCCGAGGTTCATACCATTGATCGATAGCAGGCCTGTCTATACAGAGGCTTCGATCTTTGCTCCCATCTCCTCGGTGGAGATGACATTTTCTTTGGAGGAGGAAATGTCTGCCGTCCTGTAGCCCTCATTGAGTACGGACTCGACTGCACGAGAGATCTTTCTGGCAAGCTCCTTCTGTTTGACGGAATACTCGAGCAGCATCGCCGCGGAAAGTATGCTTGCTATCGGGTTGGCCATTCCTTTTCCCGCTATATCGGGTGCACTCCCATGCACGGGCTCGTAAAGTGCGTGCTTGTCGCCAAGGCTGGCAGAGGGAAGCATCCCGATCGACCCGGTCAGCATCGACGCCTCGTCGCTCAGGATATCGCCGAACAAATTCTCCGTCAGGATTACGTCGAACTGTTTCGGCCATCTGATAAGCTGCATGGAAGCGTTGTCGACGTACATGTGATCAAGCTGAATATCCCGATAGTTGGCTTTGTGAATTCTGTCCACTACTTCGCGCCAGAGCATGGAAGTATGCAAGATGTTTGCCTTGTCGACAGAGGTGACCTTCTTGTTTCTCGTCTTCGCGAGCTTGAAGGCGGTGTGGGCGATCCGCTCGATTTCAGGCTCGGTGTAGGTCATGGTGTTTATGCCGCGACGGACGCCGTTCTCATCGAGGATACCCGCCGGCCGGCCGAAATAAATTCCTCCGGTCAACTCGCGCACGACAATTATGTCTATGCCCTTAACGACATCGGATTTTACTGATGACGCTTCGATGAGCGGATCGAACAATATCACCGGGCGAATGTTCGCATACAGCTCGAGAGATTTGCGCAGGCCGAGAAGAGCCTGTTCCGGTTTCGACTCGTAGGGGAGGGAATCCCACTTAGGACCTCCTACCGCACCGAGCAGGACAGCGTCGCTCGCGAGGGCTGTCTTAAGTGTATCGTCGGGGAGGGGTTTGCCGAGAGTATCGAAGGCGATTCCGCCTGCGTTCAGTTCTGTAAATTCGAATTTTTCGTTAAGGATGCGCGAGGCTTTCGTCAGTATCCGAACAGCCTGCGAAGTTACTTCAGGGCCAATGCCGTCTCCGGGAATTACTGCTATCTTAAACATTGCCCTCCGCATCCGTTTTGATCATTCCGATCTTTCGGGCATATGCGAAGATGCCGCCTGCGTTAACGATCTCGGCTGCGTCGCCGAGCGGCCGAAGGGTGTAGCTCTTACCTGTCGTCGAGTTTTTGAGCGTATTCTTTTCGGTGTCGATGACTACGCTGTCGCCGGTGGAGAACGACCTGTGAATGTTTTCCACCGATTCGAGCGGCATCAGGAAGCCTCCGTCGACCGAGTTCCTGTAAAAAATCCGTGCGTAACTCTGGGCAATGATCGCCTTGACTCCCGCCACCTGAAGCGCAAGCGGGGCATGCTCTCTCGACGAGCCGCACCCGAAATTCTTCCCGCCGACTATGATGTCGAACTCCGATTCGAAGCGGCCTTCCTGAACGAATTTAACGCCGCCCTGCGGCAATCCGGACTCTTCGTCCGGGACACCGCTCATTGCATACTTGCCGAAAAGTTTTCTCTCCTCGGGTGAATGGGTGTCGTAAACGAGGTGCCTGGCAGGGATTATCTGGTCGGTGTCGACGTTGTCGCCGACCACGTACACCTTTCCCGATATTATAGTTTCTTGCATTATTTCCCGTACTCCAAAATTCTTGGTTTTGTTTTACTGAAGGAATTTTCTCGGATCCGTGATGCTCCCCGTCACCGAGGTCGCGGCCGCGGTGAGCGGGGAAGCCAGGAAAACCTGTGACTTCTTCGAGCCCATTCTGCCTGGGAAGTTCCTGTTCGTCGTGGAGAGGCAAATTTCCTCGCCGTTCAGGCGGCCAAACGTGTCCTCAGGGCCGCCGAGGCATGCTCCGCAGGTCGCGTTTCCGATCTTGCAGCCCGCCTCCTCGAAAATCGTTCGCAGGGGCTTTCCGTCTATCTTCGTCTCCAGCAGACCCTTTGCAACGTCCGTCGTTGCCGGAACTATGAAAGTATCGACTGCCGTCCTATTGCCGTTCAGAATTCTTGCGGCTGCGATGAAGTCCGTCAGCTTGCCGCCGGTGCATGAGCCGATGTATACTCTGTCGACTTTCACATCCGAGAGGCTCTCCGCCGGAACCGCGTTTTCAGGTGAGTGAGGCTTCGCCACCATCGGGGAGAGTCTGCCGACGTCATATTTTCTTTCTGAGGCAAAGGAAGCGTCGGTGTCGTTTTGCACCGGGGTGAAGGACTTTTTGCTTCTCGCTGTTACATACTCGATAGTTGTGTCGTCCGGCGAGATAACTCCGTTCTTTCCGCCGGCCTCGATGACCATGTTGCAGAGCGTCATGCGCTCTTCGATGTTAAGACTGTGCACTGCATCGCCGGCGAATTCCATTGCCTGGTAAGACGCCCCGTCGACGCCGATGTCTCCGATGATCTTCAGGATCAGGTCCTTCGCCATCAGGTATTCCGGCATATCGCCGTCGAAGACGAAGCGCGCAGTGGAAGGAACCTTCACCCACAGCTTCCCCGTGCCGAGGATGAATGCGGCGTCGGTGTTACCGATTCCTGTCGCGAACTCTCCGAATGCTCCGGCGGTACAGGTGTGCGAATCGGTGCCGAAGAGTACCTCTCCGGGCCGCGCGAAGCCTTCCTGCGGAAGGGCGATGTGACAGACACCCTTGTAGCGGGGGGTGCCGACGTCATAAAAGTTCTCTATCTTTTGCTCCTGTGCGAAGCCGCGCAGGAATTCTACGTTTCGCTTTGCGTGCTGGTCCTCAGTGAATATATAGTGATCCGGAATCACGACGACTTTGTCGCTGTTCCAGATTTTTGCCTTGTTTCCGAACTCTTTCCGGAAGATCGAAATCGTTCCGGGTCCGGTTACGTCGTGAGTCAGCAGAATGTCGACGTCGATCCAGACATTCTCGCCGGTAGCTACTCTCTCCCGCCCTGAATGGTTCGCGATTATCTTCTCAGTGATTGTCATACCCATCTGGAAATCTCTTTCTACGTTTGTACTTCTCGTGTTTATGCGACTGATTGTATGAAATTAATCAAGCGGTCTCTGATTTACACGGCGTTCGCCTGGTTCTTAATCATGACTTCTTCAGGAGACTTGGAAGACTTCGCAGAGAGGGCGCGGTTAACCGCCTGCAGGTAAGCCTCTACGCTGCCGGTAACGATATCGGTGCTGGCCGCATGCCCTGTAAAGACTACGTCGTTGATTATGACTTTGACGAAGACTTCGCCGACCGCGTCGCCTCCCCAAGTTACGGACTTGATTGTGTAGTCGACGAGCTGACCATTTACTTTTGTAATTCTCTCTATGGCATTGTATGACGCGTCTACCGGTCCGTCGCCGGTGGCTGAGTCCACATAGGTCTCGTTCCCGTCGGTCAACTCCAGAACGGCAGTCGACCTGACGCCAGTGCCCGTCATTACCTGTAGACTCGCGAGGGTGTAGCTGGATCCTTCGCGCTCAACCTCGTTGTTGAGGATTGCAATGAGGTCTTCGTCGAGAATTTCTTTCTTTTTGTCCGCGAGCCGGGTGAACTCGGTGTAAACGCTTTCGAGCTCTACTTTTGAGAGGGAGTAGCCCAGTTCTTCAAATCTCTTTTGCAGGGCGTGACGTCCCGAGTGTTTTCCGAGGACCAGAGTCGAATGCTTGATCCCGACGGATTCGGGCGTCATTATCTCGTATGTCATTCTGCTCTTTATGATGCCGTCCTGATGAATGCCGGCTTCGTGCGAGAAGGCATTCGCCCCGACGATCGCTTTGTTGCGCTGCACCATCATGCCGGTCAGGGTAGAGAGAAGCCTGCTGGATTTGTAAATTTCCTCGGTGTTCACGTCGCACTGGAACGGGACTATCTCCGGGCGGGTGCGAACTGCCATCACGAACTCCTCCAGCGACGCGTTCCCTGCGCGCTCGCCGATTCCGTTGATTGTGCATTCAACTTGCCTCGCGCCGTTCACGACGGCCGCGATGGAATTCGCCACGGCTAATCCCAAATCGTTATGGCAATGAACGCTCAGGATTGCCTTGTCGATGTTCTTCACCCTTTCCCGGATAGTCTTTATCAGGTTGCCGTATTCGGCCGGAATCGAGTAACCAACCGTATCCGGGAGGTTTACGACGATGGCTCCGGCGTCTATCACGGCTTCTATCACCTGGCAAAGGTAGTCGAGGTCGCTTCGGCTTGCGTCTTCGCAGCTGAACTCGACATCGTCCGTGAGTTTCTTCGCGTGCTGAACGGCATTCACCGACTGCTCCAGTACCTCTTCTCGCGACTTTTTCAGCTTGTACTTCAGATGGATATCCGAAGTCGCTATGAATGTGTGTATGCGGGGCTTAGAGGAGTACTGAAGCGCCTCGAAAGCGCGGTCTATGTCAAGCGCCGTTGCGCGCGAGAGCGCGGCAATAGTCGGTCCGCTTATCGTTCTTGCAATCTCTCTGACCGCTTCGAAATCACCCTGAGATGCGATTGGAAAGCCGGCTTCGATAACATCGACATTCAAGGCCTCGAGCTGACGTGCCATCTTCAACTTCTCTTTTGTGTCCATACTGCACCCGGGCGACTGCTCGCCGTCACGCAGAGTCGTATCGAAAATATAAATCTTGTCCTTCATGTCTCTCCTTACACGATTTCGTTCTACTGGAACATGCTGTTGATTGCATCGGTAATATCGTTGTTCGCCTTCAATTGACGGAGATGTCTCTCGATCTGGAGATAGTGTTCGTACTTCTGACTTGCCAGGGAGCGGAAGAGTCTCTTGGTCTCCGCATCATCTGATGTCTCAGCATGGTCATTATATTCCCTGATCGTCTCCATTTCGCTGCTCAAGGCTTTCTCAAGCAGCTCGATTCGTGTCCGCGCTTTCATTTTACTGCCTCCAAATGTCTTTTCCCGTCTATCACTTGCTGATAGGGTATTCGGGATGCCGCTGAGCGGCACTCTTGTTATAATTATCATTATCCTTCATCATTTTGAACACAACCGAGTCAACCAGCGCCTGCCAGCTGGCTTCGATAATGTTTTCCGAAACTCCGACTGTATTCCAGCTGGAATCATGATCGGTAGTTTCGATCAGGACTCTTACTTTAGCGCTTGTTCCGTCGCTTCCGTCGACGACCCTGACCTTGTAATCGGTCAGCTTCGCTTCGGAAAGCTGCGGGTAGAACTGCAGGAGAGCCTTACGCAGCGCATTATCCAGCGCGTTTACAGGACCATTGCCTTCGGCGGCAGTATGTTCGACCTGATCGCCTACTCTTAGTTTGATCACCGCCTCCGTGTGGGAGACGCCGTCGTTGTCATCCTTTTCTATTAATATTCGCAATGCCTCCAGGACAAACGGCATCGTGACCTCACCGATTTCCTTCCTGATGAGGATCTCCAGGGATGCGTCTGCGTCCTCGAATACATAACCTTCGTTTTCGAGAGACTTCAGCTTGTTCACTATGGATGTTGCCTGCCCGTTGTTTCCGGAGAGTTGAATTCCGAGCTCTTCGACCTTGTATAGGACGTTGCTCTTGCCGGAAAGGTCGCTGACCAGGACGCGCCGCGAATTGCCGACCAGCTCCGGCTCGATGTGCTCGTAAGTACGCGCAGATTTCATCACTGCGCTGACGTGTACCCCGCCTTTGTGGGCAAAGGCACTCTGACCTACGTACGGCAGGTTTTTCCTCGCCTGCAGGTTTGCGACCTCGCTAACGAATCTGGACAGCTCTGTGAGAGTCTTCAGTTTGAGAGCGGGGACTACAGAGAATCCCATCTTGAGTTGAAGATTCGGAATTATAGAGCAGAGGTTGGCGTTTCCGCATCGCTCGCCGAAGCCGTTGACCGTGCCCTGGACGTGTGAGCATCCTGCCCGCATGGCAGCGAGGGAATTTGCAACCGCCAGTTCCGAATCGTTATGGGCATGAATCCCGAGCGGAGTCCTCACCGATTGTCTCGCGATTTCGGTAATCGCTTCGACTTCGTGAGGCATACTGCCGCCGTTCGTATCACACAGCACTATGAAGTCTGCACCGGCAGCTTCGGCCGCGCGTATCGTTTTCACGGCATAGTCCGAATCGGATTTGAAGCCGTCGAAGTAATGTTCGGCGTCATAAATGACTTCCCTGCCGTTGTCCTTCAGGTACTTCACAGTCTCGAAGATTATCTCGGCGTTTCTTTCCAGCGTCGTGCCGAGAGCGTCCGTAACATGCAGAGCCCACGACTTGCCGAAGATGGTCACGACAGGGGTTCCCGCTCTGAGGAGCTGGTCAACGTTGCCGTCAGTCTCCGGCCTCAGAGAAGCTCTGCAGGTACTGCCAAAGGCCGCCAGTTTTGCATATTTCAGGCCGTCTTGCTTCATCCTCTCGAAGAATTCCATATCTTTCGGGTTCGAGCCCGGCCATCCGCCTTCTATGTAATCCACTCCGAAATCGTCAAGGTGATGAGCGATCTTTACCTTGTCCTCCACGCTGAAGGAAATCTCTTCTCCCTGAGTACCGTCCCTGAGTGTCGTGTCGTATATGTATATCTTTTGATTCATTCTCGCTTATCCTTTTGAAGGAAGTTATTTCTTGAGCCAGCTCATCATCTCACGAAGCTTCGAACCGACCTTCTCGAGCCTGTGAGTATTCATCTCTTTCCTCATCTTCAAAAAGTTCTTTTGCTTATTGGTGAAAGTCTCTCTGATCCATTCCTTGGCAAACTTTCCGGTTTGAATCTCACTCAAGATCTTCTTCATCTCCCTGCGCGTTTGCTTTGTGATGACTCTCGGCCCTCTCGTGTATCCTCCGTACTCGGCAGTGTCGCTGACGGAGAAATTCATTCTCGACAGACCGCCCTCGTAGTAGAGGTCGACGATGAGCTTCAGCTCATGCATGCATTCGAAAAAGGCGAGTTCGGGAGGATACCCGCCTTCGACGAGAGTGTCGAAGCCCGCCTTTATCAATTCTTCCGAGCCGCCGCATAGAACGGCCTGTTCGCCGAACAGATCGGTTTCGGTCTCGTCTTTGAAGTTTGTCTTTATGACTCCGGCTCTCGTCCCGCCGATTCCTTTTGCGTAAGCGAGCGCGTATTCCAGGGCCTTCTTGGAGTGATCCTGTTGAACCGCGATAAGGCAGGGAGTCCCGGCGCCCTGTGTGTAGACTCTCCTGACCAGATGTCCAGGCGCTTTCGGAGCTATCATTATGACGTCGACGTTCTTCGGCGGAACGATAAGCTGATAGTGTATGTTGAACCCGTGCGCAAACGCCAGAATTTTTCCTTCCGACAGATTCGGCGCTATTTCTTCTTCGTAAAGCTGCTTCTGCACCATGTCCGGAGCCAGAATCATTATGAGGTCAGCGCGAGCCGACGCATCGAAGGGAGTATATACCTTTAGCCCTTCCGCCTCCGCGGCCGCTTTAGACTTGCTTCCGGGCTTTAAGCCGACGATGACCTTCACGCCGCTGTCGCGAAGGTTCAGCGCGTGAGCGTGCCCCTGGCTTCCGTAGCCGATTATCGCAACCGTTTTATTTCGGAGAAGTGCAAGATTTGCGTCGGAATCATAATAAACTTTCATTTCCTGTTTCCTTTAGTTCTGGTTATTAGGGCTTTTCTTATTAAGGACAGATTTTCCATAATTCTCTAGACCGCTCCTTCGAACTCGCGCTTCAGGGCGACCCGCCCGGTTCTGGCGATTTCCTTGATACCGAAGGGGGCAACCATTTTTATCAGGGCGTCTACCTTCTGTTCGCTCCCTGTAGCTTCGATTGTGATGGACCGCGGACTTATATCGATTATCTTCGAGCGGAAAATTTCCGAGATCTGCATCAGCTCCGGCCTTGAATTCCGGTTCGCCGACACTTTGACGAGCACGAGCTCCCGCTCGACGAAGCTGTCGTAAGTCAGGTCGACGACTTTTGTTACGTCGACGAACTTGTTCAGCTGCTTGATAATCTGTTCGATAACGTCGTCATCGCCTTTGGAGACTATCGTAACCCGGGCCACCGAGTCGTCTTCGCTGGTTCCGACCGAGATACTGTCAATGTTGTACCCGCGGGCACTGAAGAGTCCCACGATTCTGTTTAAAGCACCGAATTTGTTTTCAACAAGTATGGAGATGGTGTGCTTCTTCACTTCGTAACCTCCGCATGCGGTTTAGGCATTTTCAGCTCCTCCACTGACTTCGGATAGTCTATCATTTGTGCTACCGCCCGGCCGCTGGGGATCATCGGAAAGACATTGTCTTCAGGGGTTGTCTTGAAGTCGATCAATACCGGACGGTCGTTGATCTTCAAAGCTTCTTTCAGGATCGGAACAACCTCGTCAGTCTTCTCCGTGACGTAACCTTTCGCACCGAAAGCCTCGGCAATCTTTGCAAAATCCGGGTTGCTCCCGAGTGAGACATGACTGTATCGTTTCTTATAGAAAAGATCCTGCCATTGTCGCACCATTCCGAGGTAACCGTTGTCGAGTACTACAATCTTCACCGGCAGCTTGTTTCCGACTGCGGTTGTCAACTCCTGGATGTTCATTTGCACGCCGCCGTCCCCGTTTATGCTGAAGACCGGCCTGTCCGTGACTCCGAAGGCTACCCCCAGCGATGCAGGGAAAGAGAACCCCATGGTCCCCAGACCGCCTGAAGTCAGAAACGATCTCGGATTCCTGAATTTATAAAACTGCGCTGCCCACATCTGGTTCTGGCCGACGTCTGCCGTCACAACCGCTTCGCCGTTGGTGAGCTCGCTGATCATCTCGATGACATACTGCGCGCGGATCTCTGGTCCGTTCTCGTAACGCAGGGGGTGCTCCATCTTCCATTTACTGATCTTTTCGAGCCAGTCTTTCGTGTCGAGCGGAGCGACCAGAGGTGTGAGTCTTTCGAGCACATGCCGGACATCTCCGACAATAGGGACGTCGACTTTCACGTTCTTGCTGATTTGTGACGGATCTATGTCGATGTGTATCTTCTTTGAGTTGGGGGAAAACGTGGATGGGTTGCCGGTCACGCGGTCGTCGAATCTCGCGCCGATGGCGACAAGGCAGTCGCACTGGTCAATTGCCATGTTCGAATACCACGTCCCGTGCATGCCGAGCATGCCGAGGGAGAGCTCGTCGTCGCCGGGGAAGGAGCCGAGCCCCATCAATGTCATTGCGACGGGTGCGTTTAATTTTTTGGCCAGGTTGTAAATCTCCTTCGAGGCGTTGGAGCTTATCACGCCGCCGCCCACGTACAAGACGGGTCTCTTGGATGACTTTATGATGTCTACGGCCTTGTTTATCTGGCCCATATGCCCGAAGTAAAAGGGGCGGTAGCCGCGGAGTTTGATCTCTTTCGGATATACGAAGGATGTGCTCGAGGCCATGACGTCCTTGGGCATGTCGACGACGACCGGTCCGGGACGGCCCGTGGCTGCGATGTAGAAAGCCGCCTTGATTGTCCACGCGAGGTCGCGCACGTCCTTGACGAGGAAGTTGTGCTTGGTTATGGAACGGGTGATCCCTATGATATCGGCTTCCTGGAAGGCATCATTGCCGATAAGATGGGTTGCAACCTGTCCGGTGAACACGACGAGCGGAACGGAGTCCATATGGGCGTCTGCGATTCCGGTGACTGTGTTTGTCGCGCCGGGCCCAGATGTGACGATCACGACTCCTACTTTTCCCGTGGCTTTTGCATAACCCTCAGCCGCGTGAACGGCTCCCTGTTCGTGACGGGTCAGAATGTGCTTTATGTTCGACATGTCGTGCATAGCGTCATACACGCCGATAACCGCTCCGCCGGGATAGCCGAAGATGTATTCTACCTTTTCTTCCATCAGGCACTTCACAAAGATCTCAGCGCCTGTTATTTCGTTGGTGCTCATCGTGCGAGTCTCCGTTTCTTTTTATTGTTGAGGCGACAACTCCTCCGGGGAGCTGCAGTCATCTGTAACTTTCCATAGTTGTCAAACAAACCGTGCGACCCTTTCCGGCAGGACCGCTTCCTTCAAAACCCTGCTCGGCATAGCATTTCGCTTCCGGTTATTCCGCTGAGTTGTAGTGAGTTTGTGTTAAGGTTCGTTGACTCGGGGAATAACCTTCGGCTATTTAGCTAATAATGCCGAGGAGGATATTCCCCTCGCTAAGGAGGAGGAGAATAAGGATGGATATGATAGAAAGGAGTCCGAGAAGATCTGAACCGACGAAATCCGGTACCGAGATCGCTCTCGCTGCCGGGCCGCGTGACTCATATGTGCTGTTGTCGTTCATCTCTTCTTGCGTTAAGTATAAGAAACCGCTTCAAACTTGTCAATACTTTTATCGGAAATAATTTCGCCGAACTGAAGTTTTGGAAACAAAAGCCCCCGTGTGACTTAATTTGCGAAATACCGCATCCACGAGGTCCCTTACAGCCTGGCCGGGGGAAAAGGGGCGGTTTGTTTATTACCCGATGCGTAGATAACTTTTTTACCGAGGATTATAAACAGAAGAGGAGAAAAGATGTACGGGGAAAAGCGAAAAATACTTTGGGTTGACGACGAGATTGAGTTGTTGAAACCTCACGTTATCTTTCTTGAAGACAAAGGATTCCAGGTAGATACTGCAACAAACGGGCAGGACGCCATCGAGCTCGTCAAACGGAATTTTCGAGACGAGAACTACGACCTGATATTGCTGGATGAAATGATGTCCGGAATGGGAGGGCTTAGCACTCTCGATGTCATAAAGGGGATTGCCCCGGAGATACCCGTTGTGATGATTACAAAGAACGAGGCTGAGTCGCTGATGGAAGAGGCCATCGGACAGAAGATCAGCGATTATCTGACAAAGCCCGTTAATCCGAGCCAGATACTCCTTACAGCAAAGAAGATTATAGACGGTCACCGCATAGCGGGGGAGCGAGTTTCCCGCGACTACGTGTCGGATTTCCGCGAGATTTCTTCGAGGATCGACAGCGAACTGGACTACCCGGACTGGATCGACATCCACCAGAAGCTTACCTACTGGGAACTGGAGGTTGACGAACATCCTGAGACGGGTTTAAAGGGCCCCCTGATGGATCAACGGAGTGCTGCTAACGCTGCATTCGGCAAATATATCGAGGGGGTCTATAAGGATTGGGTCAACCGAAAGACCGACCGGCCGAAAATGTCGCACGAGGTGTTCGAGTCTTACGTGATGCCGAAGATGAGTTCTCAAAGACCGGTCGTCCTCGTAGTTATCGATTGTCTCAGGCTTGACCAATGGCTTATCATGGAGGAGTTCTTGCGGGATTATTTTGCCGTGAGCAAGGATTTCTACTATTCGATACTGCCGACCGCGACGCCGTATTCAAGAAACGCGATTTTCAGCGGCCTGCTGCCTCTCGACATGGAGAAACGCTTTCCGGAAATCTGGGACAAGGGAAATTCGGACGACGATTCGAGCCGGAATCGATATGAGAAGGAACTCCTGACCGATCTGTTGCAGAGGAAGAGACTGAGAGTAGAGCCGAAGTACGTCAAGATCATCGACCCGGATTTCGGCAAGAATGTCGTATCCAACGTTCCGACATTTGCCCGCTCGCCGCTGACCGCCATCGTAGTGAACTTTGTGGATATACTGGCGCATTCGCGCTCCGATTCGGAAATTCTCAAAGAAATTGCGCCGGACGAGAGTGCCTATCGGTCGCTGACGCGGTCGTGGTTCCAGCACTCATATCTACTCGACCTGTTCACGGCTCTCGCACAGACCGATGCGACCGTCGTCGTGACGACGGACCACGGCAGCGTGAGAAGCATGAGAGGATCGAAAGTACTCGGAGACAGAGAAGCTTCCACAAACCTTAGGTACAAATTCGGACGGAACCTGAAATGCGACAACAGGCAGGCGATCTTTGTGAAGAACCCAGAGGATTTCATGCTGCCCAGACGCGGTGTGACCATAAACTATATCATAGCCAAGGAAGACTTCTATTTTGTGTATCCGACCGACTACCACAAATACCTCGAACAATACCACGACAGCTTTCAGCACGGCGGGATCTCGCTGGAGGAGATGATATTGCCTGTCGTCTATCTCGAGCCCCGTTGATCAAGGCCGCGTTATGGAAGTCTTTGTCTCAAAGAGCGAAGGAGAGACGATCGAAAGAGGAAGAGAGTTTGCTAAGCAACTCCAGCCCGGAAGCCTGGTGGCTCTTTACGGCGATCTCGGGGCGGGGAAGACACAATTCGTCAAAGGCGTCTGCCAGGCGTTCGAAGTAGAAGAAATAGTCAACAGCCCGACATTTACCATAGTGAACGAGTATCACGGCACGTTGCCGGTTTTCCACATCGACCTGTACAGGATGAAGAACGTCGATGAAATTCTCGGGATCGGTTTCGACGAGTACCTTGAGTCGGGCGGCGTCTGCCTTGTAGAATGGGCGGAGAAGCTCAACGGCATCATTCCAGACCGGAGATATGACGTGGAGATGTCTGTCGTTGACGACTCGACGCGCGAAATAAAGATCGCTTTAGTCGGCGGTGCCGATTGAGTCCTATGAGGATGAGCCTGTCAGGACCTAAAATACTTGCGATAGAGACCGCAACGAAAGCCTGCTCGGTTGCCGCTGCGCAGGGACAAGACGTTCTCGGGGAAATCTCTCTTTTTATTCCCCAGGTGCATGTAGAGAGGCTTGTCACAATGATAGGCGATCTGCTGGAGGATGTTCGGCTGAAACATGCGGATCTGGACGCAGTAGCCGTTTCGATCGGTCCCGGGAGCTTCACCGGCCTGCGGATCGGACTGAGCGTGGCGAAAGGGATTGCTTTCGCGCTGAACAAGAAGATAATCGCCGTTCCGACACTCGATGCGATCGCTCATGGCGCATCCGGTTCTACAGACGGCAAGCTCGTCGTCCCCATTCTCCATGCGCGAGGAGACGAGTTCTATTACACTACACCCGGATCGGCAGGCTCAGCGACGGGCGAATCGAGAGCCGGGCGCATTGCCGGCGCAGATAGTCTGGTCGGTGAATTTCGGCCCGGGACGCTTTTCGTGGGTGAGGGCGCAAGGAACTTGGCGCAGCACGAAAACGCTCGGGACAAGTTCGGAGCCGGGTCTTTCGTCGATATGCCCGCATCCGCGAGCAATGTCGCTTATTTGGCGATAGAGAGATATGAAAAGGGCGATTTCGCAGATATTAGAACCGTTGTCCCCTTATATATAAAAGACTTCATTGCTGTGAAAGGAAATCCTCTCAAAAAACTTGCGGAGAAAATTTGATGTCTTGGTTCAAACGTTCCAAACAAAATATAGTATCGTCAGAAAAGAAAGACTTGCCGGAGGGTTCCTGGGTCAAGTGCGATAAGTGCGGGGAGATGCTCCACAAGTCGCAGCTTGAAGACAACCTATGGACGTGTAATAAGTGCAATTTTCATTTCAGAATCGGAAGCAAAGAATACATACAGATCCTCATCGACAAGAAGACGTTCAAGGAGACGGACAAGAACCTGAAGTCAAACGATCCACTGCAGTTTGTCGACACGAAATCGTACAAGGCCAGGCTTGCGGAGGCGCAGAAGAAGACCGGACTTGCGGATGCAATCCGGACCGGCAGCGGCGAAATCAACGGCCACAAAGTGGTCTTCGGATGCATGGATTTCCAATTCATAGGCGGAAGCATGGGCTCCGTCGTCGGTGAGAAGGTGGCACGCTCCATCGACAGGGCCGTCAGATACAAAAGGCCTCTTATCGTGGTCTCGCAGAGCGGCGGCGCACGCATGATGGAAGCGGCGATGTCGCTGATGCAAATGGCCAAGACAAGCTCGAGATTGACAAGGCTCCACAAAGCCGGGCTTCCATATATATCGATACTCGTGGACCCCACTACCGGCGGCGTCACCGCCAGTTTCGCCATGCTCGGCGATTTCAATGTTGCGGAGCCTGGTGCGCTGATAGGTTTTGCCGGCCCCCGAGTGATAAAGCAGGCTGTCGGCAGGGATTTGCCTGAAGGATTTCAGCGTTCGGAGTTCGTCCTCGACAAGGGTTTCATCGATTTTATCGTTCATCGAAAAGAACTCAAAGGAAAGATAAGCCAGCTCCTGGAGCTGCTGGAGTCATAAGGCAGCGATGACAATCAGAATTATCGGCGTACCTATGGACCTCGGCGCCGGCAGACGAGGGGTAGATATGGGGCCCTCGGCGTTGCGCATCGCGAGAGTTGCCGAAAGGCTGAGGGAAATCGGGCACACAGTCTTCGACGAGGGCGATATTCCGGTCAAGGTGCCCGAGAGCCAGGAGATCGACAACCCGAAGCTGAAATACCTTCCGGAAATCGTCAGGGTCGCCACAATACTTGCCCATAGGGTCGAGGAAACGATGGACAGGCATGAGTTTCCGCTTGTCCTGGGCGGCGACCATTCTATCGCGATGGGGACAATTTCAGGACTGTCTAACTATGCCCGCAAGAACAACCTGCGGCTCGGCGTTATCTGGATCGACGCCCATGCCGATATGAATACATACGAGACTACTCCTTCAGGCAACATACACGGGATGCCGCTCGCCGCGGTACTCGGGGAAGGAGCCCGCGAATTGACGACTATCGGCGGGGACTTCAGAAAGGTCGATCCGCACAACGCGGCTCTGATAGGCGTCCGCAACATCGACAGAGCGGAAAAGGAAATTGTCATAAGAACCGGGATCGCACATTACACTATGGCTGATATCGACAAACAGGGGGCACACAGGATTATCGGCAGGGTGCTGAAGGGATTGAAGGAGAAAGTCGACCTATTACACGTCAGCTTCGACATCGACTCCGTCGATCCTTCCGTCGCTGCGGGAGTCGGTACGCCGGCGCCCGGAGGACTGAGCTACCGGGAGACGCATCTGATAATGGAAACAATTGCCGACTGCGAATGCATGAGCTCGCTTGAGGTAACGGAGGTCAATCCGATATTCGACATCAAGAATGAGTCTGCCGAGTTTGCCGCAGAAGTTGTCGCATCCGCGCTCGGAAAGAGAATTATCTGAAATATGGAGAAGGTCACTGCAGTAAAGGGCATGCAGGCCGCCGCAGACAAGCTGCGACTTCAGGGAAAGAAGATCGGGCTTGTACCTACAATGGGCTACCTGCACGAAGGTCATCTCAGCCTTGTGGACGAGGCAAAAAAGCATTCCGACGTCATAGTGATGTCGGTCTACGTCAACCCCACACAGTTCGCTCCCAGCGAAGACCTCGACGAGTACCCACGGGATATATCGCGAGACGAGAAGCTGGCGGCAGAGAGGGGAGTAGACTACCTGTTTGTTCCGGCCGACAAAGAAATGTACCCGGAGGAACACCTTACTTTTGTAGAGGTTGAAAAAGCTTCCAGGCTCCTGGAAGGGGAATTCAGGCCGACACATTTCAGGGGAGTTACGACCATCGTGACCAAGCTGCTCAATACAGTGAAGCCCAATGTCGCCGTCTTCGGCCAGAAAGACGCTCAACAGGCCTTCATCATCCGAAAGATGGCAAAAGATCTTAATTTTGACGTCGAAATAGTGGTTGCCCCGATCATCCGGGAAGAGGACGGGCTGGCGCTGAGCTCCAGAAACGTATACCTCTCACCGGAGCAGAGAAAGCAGGGAGCGGTGTTGTTCCGCGCCCTCAAACTGGCCGAGTCGAACGTCGCAAAGGGGGAGACGGCACTTACTAAGGTAAGGGCGAATATGATTAGGCTGATTTCTGGTGAATCGGAGGCAAGAATAGACTATATCAGCTTTGTCGACCCAACCTGTTTCGAGAAAGTTGAGGAGACCGGATCCCTTGAAGAGGTCCTCGCACTGATGGCCGTAAGGTTCGGACCGACGAGGTTGATCGACAACATGCTCCTCAACATCCCCGGCAAGCGGTAGGTCTTGCCGTGTCCGAGTCCGGAATACGGTACAAGCAGCGACTGAACCTCATTCCTCCATGTCAATCGCGGCGAAACGGCCTCATCCATCGGCTTTGACCGAGGTTCATCAGTAGCTGGCCCCGGATGGTTGCCACCGGAGTGTCATGCTGTCATCTCCATCTCTCACGACACAGAAACCCGGGGCGCCCGAAGAGGTGAACTATTTGACAGTGTAGTTTTTTCTTGCACAGGCCTGACCCTGCAACTATCTTAATTGATTCAATATGACAATTGAAGAATTCAATTCGCTGAAAGCCAAACTACCGTCAATGCCGTCCCTGGAGGGACGGGATGAGTATTTCAGGTCGGTCGTTCTGTTGCTCCTCATTCCTGTCGGGGACGAGTATCACATCCTCTTCGAGAAGAGGGCATCCGGAATCAGGCAGGGAGGGGAGATCTCTCTACCCGGCGGCCAGGATGACGACGCAGACGAATCCCGTGAAGCGACGGCGATACGCGAGACGGTCGAGGAACTCGGCATCTCCGGTGAAAGGATAAAAATAGCAGGGCGCCTTGATTCGATTTTTGCTCCGATGGGTGCGCTGGTAGATGTCTTTGTCGGGGTGTCGGACGTGGCTCTTGCGGACATCAAGCCCAATCGGGACGAGGTCGAGAAGGCATTTGCTTTGCCGGTGTCTTTCTTTCAGGAGAAGGAGCCGGATGAGTACAAGGTGAGGGTCGAGGTCCATCCCTCATATACGGACAGGAAGACGGGTGAGGAAGTCGTTCTCCTGCCGTCAAAGGAACTGGGACTGCCTGCTCGATATTGGAAGTCATGGGGTGGATTCACACATAAGGTCTTCGTATACCGGACGTCCGAGGGCGTGATCTGGGGGATTACTGCCAGAATCATACGTGAATTCCTGAAATACATGTATTCCTGAACTTCCTCGCCGTCAACAGTTAAATCGGGAACAAGGCCGATCACAGGCAACAAACCGCGACCTGGCAGGTTATGCGCGTATCTAAAGGAGGACTCCTTTTCTTTCCCCTCGTGCAGGACGGAGTTAAAGGCAAGAATTTCGATCCGGCTCCGCCTTGAAATTCTCAATCCCCTATGATAAACTATTAATAGTATGTATGCACGGGCTGTTTTCATAGCACCTGGTTCTAGACCGTCCAAACGATCACTTTCCCAAATACTCACTTCAAATCATTCACATACTTAGGTCTTATCTCATTTCAGATACCTGACCTTTATCTCTTCTCAAAAACATTGAAAGGGATTCTTAATGAAACGGAAAAAAGTAGTAATCCTCGGGGCTGCAGGCAGGGACTTTCACAACTTCAACACGGTCTTCAGAAACAACGAAGAGTATGAGGTTGTCGCCTTTACGGCGACTCAAATTCCAAATATCGACGGGCGCAGATACCCGGCCGAGCTGGCAGGCACACTGTACCCAAAGGGAATTCCGATTTACCCGGAGGCACAGCTTCCCAAGCTGGTAAAGGATAATGGCATCGAACAGGCAATTTTCGCGTATTCCGATGTCTCGTTCAACTATGTGATGAAGAGGGCGTCCGAAGTAATCTCTCTTGGTGCTGATTTCAAGCTGCTCGGCGTCGAAAAGACCATGCTGAAGAGCAAGGTTCCGGTGATAGCCGTAGTGGCAGTCAGAACCGGGTCGGGCAAGAGCCAGACATCGAGAAAGGTCTGCAACTTACTCAGGGAAAAGGGCCTTCGGGTCGTCGCGGTGAGGCACCCGATGCCGTACGGGGACCTTGTCAAGCAGAAGGTTCAACGATACGCCAGTATTGACGACCTGAAGAAGTACGAATGCACGATCGAAGAGATGGAAGAGTACGAGCCGCATATTACCAACGGGACAATCATATACGCGGGGGTAGATTACGAGGCAATTCTGAGGGAAGCGGAGAAGGAGGCCGACGTCATCGTTTGGGACGGAGGAAACAACGACACGTCATTTTATAAACCGGACTTCACGATAACTGTTGCCGACCCTCACCGCCCTGGAGATGAGCTGTCTTACTACGCGGGCATGGCAAACATCCTGCTTGCGAATTTGGTCGTCATCAACAAGGTCGAATCCGCCCAGCGCCAGAATGTCGACCTGGTCCGCAGCAATGTGCTCAGCGTAAACCCGACCGCGAAGATCATCGAAGGGGCATCGCCCGTGACGGTGGAAGATGAGTCCCTGATCAGAGGGAAACGGGTGCTCGTTGTCGAGGACGGGCCGACGCTTACTCACGGCGGCATGTCCTACGGAGCAGGTGTAATAGCGGCTCAGAAGTACGGCGCCAGCGAGCTCGTTGATCCGAGGAAGTGGGCGGTCGGCTCGATATCCGAAACTTTCAAGAAGTATCCGAAGACCGGCACTCTCCTTCCGGCGATGGGTTACGGCGATAAACAGGTGAAGGAGCTCGAAGCGACAATCAACAGGTCGGATTGCGACACTGTCGTAATAGGAACCCCGATCGACTTGAGGCGGGTCGTCAAGATAAAGAGGCCCTCTGTGAGGGTTCGGTACGAGCTCGCTGAAATCACCAGGCCCGGCCTCAAAGAAATCTTGGATGGGTTTTTGGCAGAACATAAATTACCCTAAGCTTTTGCATGGTGACGTACTGCGTCCTGTGCGGGCATCCCGCCGGCATTCAGAGTGTTGATAGCGAGTTCCGGTCCGTTTCAGCCTCTATTCCTAAGGCAGTACCCGGCTATGGTAATTTATTTTCGAGCAAAGGAGAAGATTCAATGAAGAAAGACTTCCTCAGCATAGCAGACTGGTCATCTGCCGAGCTGCAGCAGATAGTAGACCTATCCACGAGAATGAAAGAGCATCCGGAGAAATACAGCGGCTCGCTCGTAGGCAAATCGATCGCTTTGATATTCGAGAAGCAGTCGCTAAGAACTCATGTTACCTTCGATGTCGGGATTTACCAGCTCGGGGGGCATTCGGTTTATCTCTCTCAGTCCGACATAAGTCTCGGCAAGAGGGAGAGCATACACGATGTCGCGAAAAACCTCGAAAGGTGGATGTCTGCCGTGGTTTTGAGGACTTATGCGCACAAGGGCTGTGTCGACCTGGCAAAACACATGAGAATTCCGGTTATCAATGCACTCACAGATTACGAGCACCCGTGCCAGGCAGTCGGCGATTTCTTGACCGCCAAAGAGCACCTCGGCGTCCTGAAGAAGAAGAAGTTTGTCTTTGTAGGTGACGGCAACAATGTTTGCAATTCCCTCATGCTGATGGCCGCAAAGCTGGGAACCGATTTCGTTGCGGCGACGCCCGAAGGCTATGAGCCGACCGCGGAAGTTCTGAAGCTGGCCCGGGGCGCGGCCAGGGAGACCGGCGCGGTCGTGGAGGTCGAGCATGACCCGAAGGCTGCTGTCCGCGACGCCGACGTAATCTATACCGACGTATGGGTAAGCATGGGTCAGGAAGCCGAGAAGGAGGCGAGGCTCAAGGTGTTCCGGAGCTACCAGGTGAACAAGGAACTGATGAGTCTTGCCGGGAAGTCGGCGATATTCATGCATTGCCTCCCGGCCCACCGAGGCGAGGAAGTGACCGACGAGGTAATCGACTCAGAACAGTCCGTGGTCTGGGACGAGGCGGAGAATCGGCTTCATTCCCAGAAGGCCATCGTCTACATGCTTATGACCGGGTTGGATACTGCAATGGAGAAATGACGTGCGGCGGGCAATGTTGGTGGCTGTCGGGGGTAACTCGCTGATAAGATCGGGACAGCGGGGTACGATTGAAGAGCAATTCGAAAATGCGCGCATGACTGCCGCCAACATTGCGGAGATAGCAGCGCTGGGGTATCGGCTCGTTATAACCCACGGCAACGGTCCGCAGGTGGGTTCACAGCTTCTGCGGTCCGAAGCGGCATCGATGCAGACGTATTCTCAGCCGCTCGACGTCTGCGTGGCTGCGACGCAGGGTGAAATCGGCTACATTTTGATGAACGTCCTGCAGTCGGAGCTGCGAAACCGCGGGATCCAAGTGCCCGTGGCAACGGTACTTACGCGTGTCATGGTAAAAAAGGTGGATCCCGCTTTCGGCAACCCGACCAAGCCGATAGGTCCCTTCTACCACAAGGAGACTGCCGAGCGGAAACAAATCGAGCTCGGGTGGGACATCATCGAGGATGCCGCCCGCGGTTACAGGAGAGTAGTCCCCTCCCCGGTACCCGTCCAGATAATGGAGGTCGACGTTATCCGCAAATGCATTGCGGAGGATATCATCGTAATTGCTGTCGGCGGTGGCGGAATACCGGTCGTCGCTGAGAACGGAGAGGTGGGAGGCATCGAGGCCGTAATAGACAAAGACAGGAGTTCGGCGTTGCTGGCAAGCGAGCTCGGTGTGAACCAGATGATGATTTCGACTGACGTGGAATTTGTTTACATTAATTATAAGAAACAGGATCAGAGAGCCATTCCGGAAATGTCAGTCGAGGAGGCAGAGGCTTATCTTGAAAAGGGAGAGTTCCTTAAAGGAAGCATGCGTCCGAAAATGGAGGCTGCGGTCGATTTCATCAAGCATGGCGGAGAAGAAGTGATCATAACCGACCCCTCGCATCTCTTGCAGGGACTCAAAGGGAATTCCGGAACTCACATAAGAAGGAAGGGAATTCGGAGGGACTGAATGAAGCTGTTTCATATTGTCGAATCACAGCAGTTTACGGTTCCGATGCTGAACGAGCTGTTCAGACTCTCTGAGGAGATGGAGAGGATTGTCGCGCGGGGCGGCACAAGGGATTACAGTAATAAGATTATGGCTTCTCTCTTCTATGCTAATTCCACGCGGACGCGGCTCTCGTTCGAATCGGCGATGTTGCGCCTCGGCGGGAAGGTCCTGACTACAGAAAGGGCACAAAGCTTCTCTGCGGACGTTTCCGGTGAGACACTTGAGGACACCGTCAGGGTTGTCGGAAACTATTGCGATGTAATCGTGCTTCGACACGACGAGGTCGGTGGGGCAGGACGGGCGGCGAAGGTGTCTCCGGTCGCGGTCATCAATGCAGGTGACGGTAAAGGCGGACAGCATCCGACTCAGGCGCTGCTGGATTTGTATACCATCTACCGGGAGATTAAGACGATTGACGGTGTCAAGATCGCAATGGTCGGCAATCTGGCGGAAGGTAGGACCGTTCGCTCTCTGGCCTACCTCCTGGGAAAGTTCGAAAGGGTGCGCATCTACTTCGTCGCCCCTACCGGGCTTCAGATGAGGCAGGATATTATCGACTACCTGACGCATCACGATGTTTGGTTCGCATTTGAAAGCGACCTTGCGAAGGTGCTTCCTGAGATCGATGTTGTATACATGACAAGAAGCGAATCTTCACTTCGGCCGAAGGAGCCGGAAGCAGCTGAGTCGGAAAGGTCGAAATACTACATAGACGATTCGATGATGTGGCAGCTCCCACAGAAGTCAATAATCATGCATCCTCTTCCGCGCTTGAACGAGATCGCCCCCAGCGTGGACTCGGACCCGCGCGCGGCTTACTTTAGGCAGACGAAGAACGGAATATTCGTGCGGATGGCACTGTTAGTATCAGTCCTGGATTAAAACCCCTCCCGACCGGGAAACGTTGAATTCTGCCGTTCAGAAGTAGCTATTTGTATGCAGAAGGATTCAACAGATTTCGGTATTGTAAAGAGTTGCCTTAACGATTAGATTTCTCCGTTAAGCATGGTTTTGAGTGCCGGGCAAGAAATTGGGACTAAGCAACAGGAATCAAATTGATTGTAACACTTTGTAAAGCCAAAATTCACAGGGTCAAGGTTACGGAAGCAGAGCTCTATTATGAGGGAAGCATCACTGTGGACGAAGAGCTTCTCAGCGCATCCGGGATTTTGCCATACGAAAAAGTACAGATTGTCAATGTAAACAACGGCGCACGTCTGGAAACCTATACTATTCCTGGGAAAGCAAATTCCGGGGTGATCTGCTTGAACGGTCCGGCTGCAAGGCTGGGGAGCGTTGGAGACGAGATTATCGTGATCTCCTATGCCGAGTTCGAAGAGAAAGAAGCGATGGGTTACCAGCCAACTGTGGTGCTCGTCGATTCGCGAAACAAGATCAGGAAGGTCGTGAAGGGCCACCTGGAGGAATCTGAGAACTCGAAATAGGACCTTACAAAATGAAACCATTCTTGACTTTGATTCTGGCCGCCGGCAAGGGAAAGAGGATGGCCGACCAGACCATGCCGAAGGTGATGTACAAGGTTAACGGAAAGCCTATGCTCGACCACGTAGTGGAATTGGCTATCAAGCTGGGAAGCATGTCGACTGTTGCCATCGTCGGCTTCAGAAAAGAGGTTGTCATCGATCACTTGCGGAAGGCATTCGGGGATGAAGTCGGGTTTGCGGTCCAGGAGCAGCAGCTCGGGACAGGGCATGCGGTGCTGCAGACGGAGGAAATCCTGGCAAATTTCGAGGGCGATGTCCTCGTTCTGTCGGGTGACGTCCCCCTCCTCACCGAGAAAACGATGACCCAGCTGCTTGATTCCCATCGCCAGAGCGGCTCGGTTATGACCGTCTTGACGGCGCGGATGGACGACCCTACCGGCTACGGGAGGATTATCCGCCTGGCAGACGGCTCCGTAGACAGGATAGTCGAGGAAAAGGACGCGACTTCGGAGCAGAAGAGGATAGATGAAATAAACTCCGGAATCTATGTTTTTAAGCGGAAAGAGCTTTTCGACGCACTCCACCATGTTGGAAAAGAGAACGCCCAGAAGGAATACTACCTTACCGACGTACTCGGATACTTCGTGCACCACGGGATGAAGGTCAGTGCCGTTTTGGCAAAACATTTTGACGAAATCAGGGGGGTAAACACGATGACCCAGCTGTTGGAGGCTGAGAAAGCGCTTCAGACTAACAACGAGGTCTTTGGGAGTTGAAATGAGCAGTGTAGACCAGAAAAAGCTTATCGAAGGCTTGAGGTACAGAACCTCGAAAATGCTTTCGAAGGACAAGTATGACTACGAGATGTTCGTGAAGCGGGACAAGGACGACGAGGATTTGGACTCACTGTCTATGAAGAGGCTCAAGGAGCTTTTCGAGAAGTACGCGGACAAGAAGTAGAGGCTGTGGACCCCCGTGGCCGCTGCCTCCCTTTGGCCTTGATGGGGTTTCGGGGTAGACCTACCTAAGTTTTAACCGTGTGGCGAGGCCCGAAAACGAGCTGTTTTGGGGCTTGGGTGTGACATCCGACAAGCAAAGCTCAAAAAATGCTTGGTGAATTCCGCTTTTGGGGTTAAAATATTTGTGCAGTCCCTACAAGGGAGAGGAAAAAGCTCGGCAGTCGGCTACATGGCTGCCTTCCGTGGACCCAGACTACAGATACTATCTGAGGATCCAGGAAACATGCCGTAACGGATATCAGGCATGGAGCGTTGAGCATCGTTAACTAATTACGGAGAGATAATGAAAAGACGACATGTGGTCGGCCTTTTATTAAGAATAAGTGCTTTGGTAATGATTGGGGTCATAATTGTTGCAACCGACGAATCTGACGCTGCTCGCTATTCATATGACAGCATGGTGATACCGGAGAACTCCATCCCAAAGCTCGACAGGCAGACATACATCTTTCTGACAGAGTACGGCAAACAGCTGCAGAATCTGAGCTCCACTTATGGAGTCGATTGGCGGCTGGCGCTCGCCGTTCTCCGGCAGGAATCCGCCTTCAACCCCGAAGCTGTTTCAGACAAGGGTGCTGAAGGTTTTATGCAGCTAATGCCCGGGACCGGGCTGCAGCTTGCGTCACTATACAATGTGAGCAACATTTCTAATCCGGTAGCGAATATCCAGCTCGGCGTGATCCACCTTCGGAACATGCTGAGGGATTTCTCTAATTCGGAAGGTGGTAACCGTATCCAGCTCGCGGTCGCGGCATACAACTGCGGCTTGACACGCGTTCAGGACGCGCAAGCGGTGGCTGAATTTCTCGGTGACAACCCAAACGCCTGGGTTTCCATCAAGGGTACTTTGCCTCTGCTGTCGGTAAGGTACGCCCCTCTTCAGAAACACATCTGGAAAACCGGAAGGCCGACTGGAGGATATTTCGGCGGTTATGATCAGACACTTAATTACGTTGAAAATGTTATGCACTATTACAATATTTACCGCGATGTTCTCCAGAGGCAATGATAACTGAATCCAGTCTAAACTGGCGGCGGTCCGGAAGGCTCATGTCTTTTCGGAACGCCGCCTTTTTTTGTCTGCTCCTGGTATCGGTCCCGCAGCTGGCTTCTGCCCAGCCTCCGAAGTGGGATGTCAGCATATTCAGAAGCATTAACGATTCCCGGTCGAGCTTCCTGAACACGGTGGTTGGAGCGAACGACTACGCGGTGCTCCCGATAGCCTTCGGAACACCGGTCGCATTTGCCGGGATCGGATGGGCCGACAGGAACGGATACACCTTCGACACGGGAGTGATGGTAGGCGTGACCGAAGCCCTTGCCTACGTGCTGTACTACCCGATAAAAAATTTTATAGTCAAGCGGGACCGCCCCTATATTAGCTTGACGGATGTCCACGTGATGCACAAGGACACCGCCGACAGGTACTCGATGCCCTCGGGCCATACGACGGCGGCGTTTGCCATTGCAACGGCGCTGACGCTCCGCTACCCCAAACCGTACGTATATATTCCTGCCTATGCGTGGGCGGCCTTCGTAGGGTACGGTCGAATCTATCTGGGGCTCCACTACCCAAGCGACGTCCTTGCAGGTGCGATGCTGGGGACGGCTTCGGCATTTGCAGTCCATTTCCTGAGTCCTGAAATCACGTCCCTGAGGAAGAAGATCCTTGGCGACGACCTGGGAATCCACCTGAGCGTAGCGCCCACGTTCCTGAACCTGAGGATCAATTTCTAAGCAGCATGACCTCGCATATCGATAGCAAGCTCAAGATCCTTCTGGGGTATATCCTTATCTGCCTCATCTGGGGAACTACCTGGCTTGCCATCAAAGTCTCGATCTTCACGTTACCTCCGTTCTTCAGTGCAGGAGTCAGGTTCGTCCTGGCCTCCATCATCATTCTCATTATTCTCAGGATCAGGCGGTACAAGTACCATTTTGACCTGAAGCAGGTGATCTTCCTGATCTTCGTCGGGATCGGATCCTTCAGCATCCCTTACGGGCTTGTCTACTGGGCCGAGGGAAGGATTACGTCGGGGCTTACCGCCGTCATGTTTGCCGTCATGCCGTTCTTTGCCGCGATACTGTCTAAGATATTCCTGAAGGATGAGAGGTTCACATTCTGGAAAATCTTCGGGATACTGCTCGGCTTCTTTGGGCTGATAGTGATCTTCTGGGCTGACCTGGATATAGGTTCGATCGGAACCGTGGAGGGGATTCTTGCCGTAGTCCTGAGCGCCTTGCTTAACGCCGCAGTCGCGGTAGGAGTCAAGAAATACGGTAGAGACATCGACCCGGTTTACATCAACCTTATCCCTATGGCGCTCGGGGCCGTCACGCTTCTTGCCACGAGTTTCTTCATCGAGGACTGGGGCACCCTGAGCTTGAACCTGTCCACCGTTGTTGCGATAGTCTATCTGGCAGTATTCGGTTCTGTTGTCGCTTTCGCTATCTACTTCTATCTTCTCAAGCATATGAGCGTAGTAGTTCTCTCGATGACTTCCTTCATCACTCCCCTGCTGGCGCTGTTTTCTGGGGCGGTGTTTCTTAGCGAGAAGTTCCCGTCCGGAACGCTCGTCGGTTCGGGCATGATACTGGGAGGGATTCTGCTCATGAACTTGTACGGTGAGGGAAGGCCGAGGACAAAGATGATTTCATCAGAAAGCAGAGAAATGCCATCAAAATGAAAGCAGCATTGGTGATTCTTCTTCTGCTTGGGAGCATAACCTCCGGATACGCGAGTGGCCTCGAACGGAGCGCTGATCTCCCAGGGCTTACCCGGCGGGCCCCGGAGCCGGACTACACCGCCCATCATGCGTATGACGTGCTCAATTACAATCTATATATGGATTGGTATAATGTAATTGAAGGCAAATCAATGACTTATGATGGGGTAATGCGGGTCACCTTCCGTGCGGACAGCTCCAGCCCTATCGGCTACATCAATCTCGACTACGGCCCCCATTACCTTTTTGTCGATTCAACCTTCACAGGCGGGAAGAGGACAACGGTCGTAAGCTCGAACGGGATTGTCAGGGTTTCACTCGATCGAATGTATTCGCACGGAGACACTGGCGTTGTGACAATTTATTTTCACGTGGTCAATCCGGGGATCGCGAACAACAGCGACCAGAAAGGGTTTTACATTTACTACACCGGCGAGCAGGCTTCCGGAGAACAGGTGCCTCAGACGGTTGCGTACACGATGAGCGAGCCGAGCGACGCAAGGTACTGGATGCCGTGCTATGACGACCCTTCGGACAAGGCTCTCTGCCAGATTTCGGTGAGGGTGCCTGACGGGTATGTCGTTGCATCCAACGGCACGCTCGTGAGCAAGGCCGACAACGGGGACGGCAGTACGACATTCAATTGGAGCGAGGGTTTTCCAATCGCAACATACCTTATGTGTGCGACCGTTTCCAAATTTGCGTTAATACAGACGACTTACCACAAAAGCGACGGCACAACGATGCCGGTTCAGTATTATGTCTACCCTGAGGACTCGGCTCAGGCGGTCTCGAACCCCGAGTGCAATATCGACACGCTCGCTTCGATGATCAAGTTTTATTCGTCTATTTACGGCCCATACCCGTTCGACAAGTACGGCGAGACCGGTGTCGAGCCCTTCTATTACGGGGGAATGGAGCACCAGACTATTACGACGATGCGGCGCAGCTACGAATTCTACAGGAGGGATGTCGCTCATGAGCTGGCTCATCAATGGTGGGGCGACATGGTTACTCTGGGAACGTGGAAAGATATCTGGCTGAACGAGGGGTTCGCCACCTACTCCGAGCTGATGCAGCTGCAGCACCTCAATCATGCCGCTTTCTACGACGAGCTGAACTTCTATGCCAATCAGTTTTTTACCGAAGACAGTACAATCAGGTATCCGATATATGCGCCTCCTCCCGGCTACATTTTTGGGTTGGCTGAGTATTACAAGGCAGCGTGGGTGCTCAACATGCTCCGAAACACTTTAGGGGACTCTACCTTCTTTTCGATATTCAGAGCATACCGGGCAGCCTACGCCTACAAGAACGCCGTGACATCCGACTTTATAAATGTGGTAAATGAAGTCACCCATTCCGATATGGATTGGTTCTTCGACGAATGGATCTACGGACAGGGATATCCGCTTTACGCCTTCACGACCCGAAAGGCCGGGGACTCGCTGACGTTCTATTTGAAACAGGAGCAGATAAACGCTCCGATTTTCAAGATGCCCGTCGAGTTTGCCGTCTCCTCGGGAGGCAAGGAAACTACATTCGGGTTTGTAGATTCGCTGGCTTTCCAGTCCGTGACCGTCGCGTACGGCGAGCCGGTGGATACTGCCATATTCGATCCGGGCGACAAGTTGCTGAAACAGATCGTTGCGTGGAGCGGTCCGCTGACGCCGGGTTCACAGCTGAATAGCTTCAGCTGCATAAGTTATCCGAATCCGTTCAGTAAGACGACGCAGATTCAGTATTTTCTGGGAACCGACAGCAGGGTGAGCTTCAAGGTATATGACATATTGGGCAGCGAAGTACGAACTATAGACCAGGGAGAGCGCCTCGCAGGGACCTACACTTTCGTGCTTAGTGGGAAAGGACTTGCCAGCGGCGTTTATCTTGTCCGGATGAACACGGACTATGGGAGTAAGACTTTGAAAATTCTACTGGAGAAGTAACAATGAATCGAGGGCATGGGTTACCGGCAAGGCTGCCGGCATTACTTTTCTTTTACTTTATGCTGCTTCAGCATTCGGCTGGGGAAGGGACGGACATGAAAGGCGAACGTTCAAGGTATTGCTATTGAAGTAACTACCGATCCCCCGCTATGGCTATTACATTTGTATTTTCCGTTTATACCTCATAGCTTATCCATTTGTAAATAGAAGGATTATGAAGCAAGAATATATCGACGTACCGCAGGGTTCACAAAACATCGACATGAAGAAAGTCAAGGTGGTTGTAATCACCACCGTGATGTTGTCGTTCATTTCTTACTGGCGGGCATCGGCCGTCGTGGTGTCGGATCTCGGGTCCAGTGCGTTCTACGCACTCGGCATCGCGGAGAAGGCCGTCGGACCTTCCGCCCCGTGGTTCATCCTATTCATCATGCTTTTCGCTTACGGCATACGAGCCGTATACATCGAGTCATCGAGCATGTTTGTCCGCGGAGGAAGCTATAGAGTTGTCAGAAGGACTCTCGGCAGCGGGTTCGCGAAAGTAGCTGTCTCTGCCCTGGTTTTCGACTACCTCCTCACGGCTCCAATCAGCGCTGTTTCGGCGGGTCAATACTTCGAGGGACTTCTCAACTCGATACTGCATTCCATGGGGCTCAACGTGCAGGTACCGGGCAACGCCGTGGCTGTTGGGGCAGCGGTGTTAATCGAGCTCTATTTCTGGCGGAACAACATCATCGGTATCGAAGAATCGAGCGAAAAAGCCCTCAGGATTCTTCAGGTCACCTCCGTCCTGGCCGTAATCTTATTTATTTGGTCTCTGGTTTCCATATACATCAAAGGGGCCAAGCTGCCGCCTTTCACCGTGGACCTTTCTCCCGACGCTATGGGATGGCTGAAAGGGGTCGGCTGGTTGAAGACCATCGGCATCATTGGAGTCATAGTCGGCATGGGTCATTCTGTTCTGGCGGTCAGCGGAGAAGAGACCTTGGCCCAGGTATACCGGGAAATCGAGTCGCCCAAGCTGAAGAACCTGAAGAAGACCGCTTTCATAATGTTCGTGTTCAGTCTGATATTTACCGGCCTGAACTCCCTCTTCGGGGCGATGCTCATTCCACAAGCTGACCTGCTTGGTAAGTACAACGACAATGCCTTGAGCGGTCAGGCCATGAATCTCGTCGGCCCGCATGTGCTGCTTCTCGCTTTACAGGTTTTCGTGGTGATAGTCGGTTTCCTGATCCTTGCAGGCGCCGCAAACACCTCCATAATCGGGGCAAACAGCGTATTGAACCGTGTTGCGGAAGACGGCGTATTGCACGAGTGGTTCAGGAAACCGCACGGGCGCTATGGCACATCCTACAGGATCATAAACCTTCTGGCTATTGTCCAGCTTGTGATGATTATAGGCAGTAGAGGGAATGTATTCCTGCTCGGCGAGGCTTATGCGTTCGGGGTCGTCTGGACTTTCATAATGACGTCCTTTTCTATCCTTGTCTTGAGGTACAAGGACAAGTCGCCCCGCGAGTGGAAGGTACCCCCGAATATAATGATAGGGAAATTTGAACTGCCAATCGGCCTCATTTTTGTGTTCGTGGTTCTGTTTGCACTCGGAATCACTAACCTCTTCACGAAACCGATTGCAACCGAAGGCGGAGTGACATTTACGGTCATACTCTCCCTGGTGTTGGTCTTTTCCGAACGAGCCAACAAAAAGAGGCATGCAGAGAGGGAGATTGACCTGGAAAAATTCAACGTGTACGCCCAGGACAGTCTCACCGCAGAGGCAGTTGGCTGTAAGCACCAGCAGCGCAAGCTGGTTGCGGTCAGAGCTCCTAATCGGCTTCATCACCTCCAAAGGTGCCTTGAGGAGAACGATCCTGACGAGGTAGACATTATTGTGATGACCGCGAAGATCATACCGGGTCAGAGCACGATTGTCAAACAGGGTATTGACGTGCCTGAAGAAGAGGTTTTCAGTGAAGTCGTCAAACTGGCGGAGAAGGAAGGGAAGAAAATTCTTCCGATTGTAGTGCCGACCAACAATGCCGGATATGCGGTCGCACACACGACTGTCCAGCTCGGTGCTGAAGAGGTCTTCCTCGGCGCCTCGGAACGATACCCGGCTGAATACCAGATGCAGCAGTTCGCGCTCTACTGGGGCATGGTGGAGGCGGATGAGGAGCATCATGTCACCATCCGCACAGTCGGACAAAACGGCGAGATGAGGTTCGAGATATAGGAGACGTTCCGCAGGGGTAAGGGACAGTACGGTTTTTTGTTTTACTCGCGCCATGATTATTTTGTTCGAGAGGAATTCCTATGTCGATCGTAACGCGTGGTGATATGGTAACACTGTTGCTGAGGTCTCTCGAGAAGAGAGGCCGCCTTAGAATGTTCCGGCGTGTCATCTCCCCGAACAGGGCAAGGGTGAAAATGACCTGGGGTCAGAGCCGCAGTTCCATCCGCAACTGGTACGAGATTCCGCAGGTGGAAGCTCGCCAGAACGAGCTGATTACAGGGAGTCGGAATGAGACGACATATGCTTATGCCGCAAGGAAGTATCTCGCGGGTGACCGCCTGACTGCGCTCTCGCTGGGGTCGGGTTCCGGATCAAGGGAGATCGCGTGGGCGGAAACGGGCAAGTTCGGGCACATTGTGGGAATCGATATTTCGGAGGAAAGGGTGGCAGGTGCCAGAGCGATCTTGGCGAAGACTCCGTACGCAAGCATCGTCGAATTCGTTGCGGGAGACGTGATGCGGCATCGGTTTGAGCGGGAGACCTTTGATGTCGTAATCGCCGAGGGGATCCTTCATCATCTGACCCCCGTCGAAACGGCGCTGGACAATGTCCTGAATTCCATGAAAACCGGCGGCATTCTGGTTGTGAACGAGTATATCGGGCCTGACCGCTTTCAATGGACGGATAACCAGATTCGCTTCTGCAACGCGCTCCTTTCACTCCTTCCGGATGAATTCCGGAAATATCGCGGGACATCGATTGTAAAATCGAGAGTCTTCAGGCCGGGGACATGGTCGATGCTGGTATACGACCCGTCCGAGGCCGTGGAATCGTCGAAGATCATGGGGGCACTTGAGGACAAATTCACGATTCTCGAGCGCAAGGACTACGGCGGGACAATTTTACAGCCGCTGCTGAAGGATATCTCTCACCACTTTGTCGAGATGACGTCTGAAAAAGAGGAGGCACTCCGTTTCCTGTTCACCGGGGAAGATTTTCTCCTCAGCGCCAAACTGTTAAGCAGCGACTTCACATTCGCCGTTGCGCAGAAAGGCGGCACCGTAAAAGAGCACTAGCAGGCTGGTGAAGAACCTCTTAACATGCCCGCGAAATACGCGTCCCGCTCATTATTGTATTGTGGTATGTCGGGATCCCGCAAGGCGGGAAATGGGCACGAAGACGAAGTATTTTCGCGTGCTTTGTGTGTTAGTGGGGTGGTGTTTGCCATTTTTCAACACTCTGCTGGTGGCCCGTGGAAGACACTGATACTGAGGCCGGACTACATCTTATAGTACTGAAGACTATCGCCCACTATACCTTGACCGCGACCCCGGTAAGTCTCCCGCTCAACTCTCTCAGCTGCCTGCGCGCATCGAGGTCGTTAGCCTGAGGATTGGGTTTTGAAGGCCGCTTCATATCGAAGTAGACGCCCGTTACTTTCGCAGTCTCGTCGGAAGTTGCTACATACTCCAGCGCCTCCGCGCCGTCGGCTACCGAGGTCATCGTGCTTCCGAAATACTCGTCGACCATTTTAGTGTTCATCAGCGTCGCCGGGTGCAGACAGTTCACGACCACTCCCGTGCCTCTAAGCTCCTCTGCCAGGTCTATGGTAAACATGATTTGCGCCAGCTTGCTCTGCCGGTAAGCACGGAAGCTCTCATATTTCTTCTCAAGCATCAGGTTCATGAAGTCTAACGGGTATTGTCCGATTGAAGATACGTTGATTATGCGAGATGGGGCCGAGGCCCGGAGCAGCGGAAGGAGCTGGTAGGTGAGAAGAAAATGAGAGAGGTAATTGACCGCGAACCTCAGCTCAAAACCGTCACTGGATACCTCACGTTTCGGGTTGCCTCTTGGCCCGCCGCCGATACCCGCATTGTTGATCAGCACGTGCAGCCTGTTGTGATCGGCGGCTACCCTCTTGCCGAGGTCTCTGACCTCATCCAGCGAGGCAAGGTCGGCGTTATAATACTCGATTCTCTCGTTTTTCGTGACCGTGCGGATCTCCTCGAGAGCGGCCGTGCCTTTTGCGGGATTCCTGCCGTGGAGGATTACTGTTGCGCCTCTTCCGGCCAAACGCTGGGCGACCAGTCTGCCCAGCCCGTCGGTCGATCCGGTTATCATTATCACTCTTTTCGATAGATTTTCCATTGTTATTCTTCTTTTGTCTGTTTTGTATGTCGCTTCAAGCTGAATGAAATACTTATCCTTCCGGTCCGTTCTTGAAAACAATAGATATTCAAGGTTCGTTTCAGAGAGGTTATTGAGCTTGACTTTGAATCCGGCACGGTTTAAATTTTTCCTAAGATATCTGTCGACTATGGATAAGTTGCTGTGACGGATTTCAATTCTTTCTTTCCGGATACCGATTAAAAATAATAGCAAAGCCAAGACCTGACAGTAGTAGAATTAGGTCTAACTAAGCTGGCGATAGAACAACTCAATAACGAAAACGAAAGCACCATGACTGAGACGCTTTGTTTGATCAAGTCTACGGACGTTTTCGTCCCTCCACCGCGTTTTTCTGTGGTAGACTTCAACGCATGGAAGAACGGTCCATTCCCCTCTCCCGATCCATCTGGATCGCGTCTCTCGACCTCATAACTGAGGTGCCTCAACGAAGATTCAGGGCTCAGAAAGGTCAGTAATTCCATTCAGGAATTGGTGAGCCGTGAAAGGGCGTCAGGTGTTAATATCGTTCGTGAATGAGTTGTCGGGCAAGGCATAAGCAAGCATCGTCGCTTATTGTTTCTATTGAGTTGTGCTGCCTGCGAATCGCTAATATTTGTCGTATTAATCGGTCCGACTCAACTAATGCGAAGAGCGGATCGGTAAACCAAGACCGGCTTTTGCGGCTTCTTGGTCTGCCAATTTGTAAAGGCCACCGGGCTTAGCCGTAGAAGCTCCGGTGAAAGACACTGTCGAACTGACGGGAAGATCGGTATTATGAAGAAAACCGGAAGTGGAGACTAACAAGTCATCTTGGTCAAACTCGTCGGAAATTTCGGAGAGGGGGCTCGTCTCGGTTGGCCGTTATTCTGCCGGACCTGCTTGCAAGATGGTACAAGCATTCATACCAGGAAGAGAGGCGGCTTCAATGTTGCCGATCGATATCAAAGGGATTTGGAACTTGAGTCCGATCCTTCCGGATGGACGGCCAAACGGGTCCTCGGATTGCGAGATATATGAGAAAAGGTAGAATTCTCATCATTGAAAACGACGATTCTATGCGGGAATCGTTGACGGGTGCCCTTAGGAAGCAAGAGCATGAAGTCTATACGGCCGCGACCGGGGAGGAAGGCCTGGAGTTGCTCCGGAACGAAAGCCCCGATCTGGTGATTACCGCCCTCAGACTGCCCGATACCGACGGCATTAAGGTGTTGGAGCAGGTCAGGAAGGATAACCGACTCACGCCGGTTGTCATAATAACAGCCTATGCGAATATGAGATACGTAATAGATGCGATGAGGCTTGGCGCCTATGATTTTTTCACGAAACCTCTCGATATAGAACGGCTCAAAGTCCAGATTGCCAGGGCGCTCGAATCGGGCAATCCACCTGCAGATCTTGTAATACCTATCGAGGATCACCCCGATGGCGGGAACAACGGTCTAATCATGGCGGGGAAATCACCCGAAATGATGGATGTGTTTAAGAAGATTGGTCAAGTTTCATCGAGCAGAGTAAGCGTCCTGATACAGGGAGAGAGCGGTACCGGCAAGGAGCTCGTGAGCAGGGTGATACACGATTCCGGGATTACGAAAGGCTTGCCGTTCGTAGCTGTAGACCTTTCCACGCTTCCTGAGACGCTTGTCGAGAGTGAACTTTTCGGTCATGTCAAGGGCGCTTTCACCGGAGCCGTCAAGGATAGGAAGGGAAGGTTCGAAATCGCCGCGGACGGCACGGTATTCCTCGATGAGATTTCTGAAATACCGATGAGCCTTCAGGTTAAACTCCTGAGGATCCTTCAGGAGAGGGAATTCGAACCTGTCGGAGACGGGATTACGATCCCGATGAGGGCGAGAGTCATCGCTGCGACAAACAGGAACCTCGAAGAACTGGTGCGGCAGGGCAAATTTAGAGAGGATCTGTTTTATCGCATCAGCGTTTTTAGAATCGATCTTCCATCGCTCAGAGAAAGGAAAGATGATCTGCAGGCCCTTGTGACGTACCTGCTGCAGAAGATCAACAGGAAACTCCAAAAGAACGTCATAAGGATACCGCATGAAGTAATGCGCGTTTTCCAGAATCACGAGTGGGTGGGCAATGTCAGAGAACTTGAGAATGTGCTCATGCAGGCCGTTGTTCTGGCAAAGGGGGACACGCTCGAGCTGGAGGACATCATCTTCCGTGAAAACGGAAATCACCCTGCAACAGCGGAGCGCGAGACCCTCAGCCTTGATATGGTGGAGCGGGAACATATCGAGTACGTTCTCAACAGGACGAAATGGGATAAAACGGAAGCAGCAAAACTCCTGAAAATCTCAAGGCACACCCTCTACAACAAGATCAAAGCCTACCACATAGTACGCCCCTAACGCCCGTACGATTTCTTCCCGATACTTCAGCGATTTGTCGCCGGCCGTGTGAAAATACTTCACACGATTTGCGTGCAATTTCTTCACACATCCAAATCGACGGCTAAAGTTTACGGGAATTATTCCGATAATTGCCGGTTCTAACAGCGGCACAGTGATTGCACGGTGATGCATCGAGCGTTTCTAGAAGCACTAGTTTTTATCACCTGGAATTCCGTGTCGGAAACGGAAAGTAATAGGAGCACCATGGCAGAATTCAGCAGCACGTTAGACGCATGACAGTGGGGGCCACTGAATGCATCAATGGATGAAATGGATCCCATCAATTATTCCTGTTTTTATGTTTGCTTTTGCCGTCCCCCGCGCAGTCTGCGCGAAGCCGGGACCGGAAAAGCCTGCGGAACACCGGAAGCCTGATTCATCGGGTGTGGCGGGAATCGATACGTCCAAAGCCGGTTCTCCTTCCGACGCCGACGAGATCGACCTGGGCGGATTGGTGATAGACCATACTATAAGCGTTCTTGGAAGGAATTTCGTTTATCTCTTCAACCAAAGCTGGAACCCGCCGGCGACACTCGGGGATTACACGATCGTGATTGAGGAAAAGCCGATGCCGACTCTCGGCACCCTGATCTTCATAAAAATAAACGGTAACTACGTCTTCAAGAGATTCATAAAGCCGCGATACGATGCCATCAGGCAGGTTGCGCAGGAAGCAGCAGCGGTTGCCCTCTCCTATGTGGAAAATTACAGACAAATCGAGAGGCAGCTTGATGGTGATGACATGTCGGGGACGGGAATCTACTGATTAAGGACCAGAAATCAGAGGTAGCGTAATGAAGTACTTTCTTCTATGTGCTGCAATGTTCATGGTAGCTCTCCTGTTCGGGGATAAGCCTGTGCTCGCCCAGCAGTTAATCTATATTCCCATTAACCCTAATTTTGGAGGAAGCTCCTTCAACGGGGCATGGATGCAGTCCGAGGCGCAGGCCGAGAAGAGATTCGGCGCTCCGAGCTCGTCCACGAGCAGCCTGTACGGTACAAATCCCCTTCAGGACTTTCAATCGTCATTGGATAACGCAATCCTCAGCGAGCTTTCGCAAAAGATCGTGTCGCAGGTGTTCGGGGAGAGCGCTCTGACTCCCGGGCATTATCAGTTCGGCAATTACGTGGTCGATATAAACCCGTCAAATGACGGCATCCACATCAACATACAAGACATTTTGAGCGGCGGCTCGACGAGCGTAATAGTTCCATACTACTAAGATGAGAAAGACCTTTCTACATGCGGAAAACAGGAATCGCAGCCTCAGCAATCATGATCTGTGTGTTCACATTAACAGGGTGCGCGTCATTTGAGCCATTTCAAAGATCGCAACCGACCCCGGCCCCTGCGACCAGTATGGACACGGAGTTGAAATCACTGCCGCCACCGAAAGAGCCGGTTGTCGCAGCCGTATACGCATTCCGAGACCAAACGGGGCAATACAAAACATCGTCGACGGGTACCAGTTTCTCCACAGCGGTCACACAAGGTGGCACTTCCATATTAATGAGAGCGCTGCAGCAATCCGGCTGGTTCGTACCTGTGGAGAGAGAAGGGCTTTCGGACCTGTTGAACGAGCGAAAGATAATCCGTTCGACCAGG
Organism: Candidatus Kryptoniota bacterium; assembly: GCA_046705025.1. Lineage (GTDB taxonomy): Bacteria > Bacteroidota > Ignavibacteria > Kryptoniales > JAKASW01 > JAKASW01. Next base: position 61,889 of record JBJKQU010000069.1, read on the forward strand.
GACAATTACCTCGGAGACAACGGCAAGAAACTGGCGGCGCTTCCCCCGCTGATGTATGCAGGCGTGGTACTCGAAGGCGGCATAATCTCATACGACTCCAATATCCTGACAGGGGGCGAAGGCGCAAAGTTCTTCGGCACCAGTGCCTCCGGCCTGTATCATGAAGACCAGGTTACGGTTTACCTCAGAGCTGTATCGACACAGAACGGCAGGGATCTCCTGACGGTCACAGGCTCGAAGACGGTTCTATCCCAGGAAATCGATGTCGGGTTCTACAGTTACGTGTCTTATACGGATCTCGCACAGGCTGAGGCCGGATTTACGTACAACGAGCCCGTTGATGTTGCGGTAACCGAGGCGATCCAGGAAGCAGTGAAGAATCTGGTCGTCGAGGGAGTCTATGACGGTTACTGGGCGCTTAAGTTCCCCGGTGACACGACCAGCACTGCCTTCGAAGACTATGCGAAGGAAGTAAAGATGAGTCGCCAGGACGATTACCTGGGGCGGCCGGTGTGGGAAAGGAGAAACCTCGTCGAGCTCAGCCTCAACTCCGGGGCGCAAATCTATAACGGCGATTATACCAATTCTGAATTTCATATCATGTACGGCGGCGGCGTCAAAGTGAGATTGACGCCGTCATTCTATGCGGGCTTGAGTGTGGGACGAGGTGAACTATCGGCGCTCGATGCCTTCAAGGACGTATATGACTACGTGGATGTGAAAGGGGTTTACAATATCATGCCGGACTATGACTTCACGCCATTCGTGTCCGTGGGTGCCGGCTACCTGCTCAGGGAGCAGACTCAGTCTGTCTCTACGAGTTATCCGATTTCCCTTCCAAAGGCTTCATTCCCCACAATCAACTGGGGTCTCGGAGTCGAATACCTCGCTTCAGACAACGTCGGAGTGAGCTTCGAGTTCAACGATCATTACGCGCTGAGCGACAATGTCGACGGTCTGGTAGGGGGCAAGTACTTCGACTGGTTCTGGACGGGCCAGCTGGGAATAAACGTGTATTTCGGGCCATGAAGAACGCAGAGCGCATAGGGCGCGGAGTTGAAGTTTTTTTCAGAGCGATAATAAACAAAAGGTGGTGCGAAAGAAAGGAGGGAATGGAAGGAAAGATGACATTGCAGTGCAGAACACGGCGCGTTTCCCGGAGTTTGAAGAAGGCGCACATCCGGAGAGAGGCTGTACTGCAAAAGAGGGCAGCGAGTGAGTCCCATCATTCTACATGGAAGTAGGATGATCTGCGCGGGAGCTCAAACGCCGCCCCAAATTTGTCTTCTGTTTTCAAATTAAAAGAGGGAAACTTCATTTGAAAACGGAATTATTTAGCGCCGGTAAAAAGCTCGTGAGTTCGGAGGGGGCCTTCCGAGCCATGGAAGAAATAGAAATTCTAAAATCCGAAAGGGAAATCATGAAGAACATTTTCGGGACTTTGGTGGCGGTGCTGTTCCTGGTAGGAATGGCCTCCGCACAGGATGCCTCGACGGTCAATCAGACCGGGAGTAATCACCAGGCGACGATTACGCAGAACGGGTCGAATCAGACATCGACAGTCACGCAGGAAAATGGGAATTCCAATCTGGTTACGATAAGCCAATATACGAACAATACCGGTCCGCAGGTCTCTACCGTGACTCAGGAGGGATCGGAGAACAAATCCTACGTCAGCCAATCCCAAACGGGCGGAGGAGGCAACACTCCTGCAAATACAGTTACCCTAGATCAGGTTGGGAATAACAATCAGATGACGCAGACCCAGAACGCCCCCGGTGACAACAGCGGCCAGATAGAAACCTCGAGCCAAGCGGGAAATTTCAATTTCGGTACCCAGACTATGTCTCAGGGGTATACTGAGTCCTTCAATGCAGAGGTGACGGGTTCCTACAACACCGTTTACCAAAACTCGAGCGCAAACAATAGTCACGGCAAAGTAGTCGTCACCGGGAACAACAACGACGCGACGCAGAATCTCTCCGGTGAGAACGAGGGATATAGCGTAGGTATTAACATTACGCAAATCGGAAATTCTAACGACGCGACCCAGACATTCGCTCATGGGGCAATGGGCCATAACAATTTCGGAATCATAACCGAGAATGGAAACGACAACACCGCGTCTCAGAACAACTCCGGATACGACGACCATCTCACCTCAAATCAAATGGGGAACAGCAACTCTTCCTCTCAAGTCATTCTCGGCAACGGTAATACGGCTGCCATCAGTCAGCAGGGAAACACTAACCTGTCGACACAGAGCCAGACGGGCAACAACGACGCGGCCTCAACGTCCATCACCGGGAGCAACAACACAACACACGAGACCCAGCTCGGCGGGGACGGGAACATGTCATACAACGGCGTGAACGGCAACAGCAACACGATCA
>JBJKQU010000070.1:0-3396 GCA_046705025.1 Candidatus Kryptoniota bacterium
TCAATATTCCCGTTACGAAGTCACTATTACGGATGAAAGGAACATCTCTGCCCCACTGATACAGCGAATATTGCAAAACGGCCGAATGGAAAAGAGGGAACTCACATAATCAGCGGCCGGATGAAAACTATTGAGGGACGGAGAAATGAAAAGCACGATTCGAATAGTCACGCTCGCGACAATTTTGATAACCGCACGAGCGTACGGACAATACTACCCGGTGGGAGATCCATTCGGCAGCACTGTTTCGGCCCAGTCACTCGGTATGGGCGGAGTGAGTACGGCTTTCCCGTCCGACAACGCAGCCGCGACGATGGCAAATCCGGCTCAACTCGGAATGTTCAGTTTGGGCGGCGGGTTAAACGCAGCGACGGATCTGACAGGCTCCCTGAACTTCTCCGCAGTCAACGCTGGAACAAGTCTTAACGACTTGTGGCCCCAGTTGCCCTTGAAAGCCAGCATCGGGATCGGATACTCGAATGTGAGTTATAGCAATAGCATATATTTTGTTTCAACACTGCCTCGTCTGGTGATCGAACAGACAGGAACCTTCAACGGCATATCAGCTGGCGTTGGATTCGATTACTACATCAAGCTAGGGTTCGGGTATACCTTTAGGTGGATCAACAGCAGGTTTTCCGACCTAGAAGGCACGCCTTTTAAACATACTGCTGAAGACTTCGGAGCACTGGTTCAGATACCGATAGTATCAATCGTCGACCATCAGAAGGAAAAGACAGTGCAAGAGAGCTCTGGAATCGATCCTCATCTGGATTTCAACGTCGGGTATGCGATGAGAAATTGGAGCGGTTTCGTAAACTCAGTCAGAGCCCTTCCCACTGAAGCCGATCTTGGATGGAGTCTCGATGGCGCGTTGAGATCGGAAGTCGACGGTCATCACTGGAAGTGGTTTTCAGTTTCATGGTCAGAACAAGCCGGCAAATCTCCGGTAATGACGGACTCTGCGATCGGCGCGATCAACGCGCTCTTCGGCACAGCCGATACCACCTGGAATTATTACAACAGATATGAAAAGGGACTTGGCCGGTTCGGCATCTGGCAGAACCTGATAGTGGGAAGAGCAAGTGCCACGGTCGGCGTTGCAAGAGGCGGGCAGATCGGACTCGGCGAATTTCTATATCTCCGCGCCGGTGACATCACGTATCCGGGGAACCTCACTGCAACCACCTTCGGCTGGGGACTCAGACTCGATGGTCTCATCAAGTGTCTCGTCTTCTTGAAATCCGTCAGTCCACAATCTCCATTTGCCGAGTTCCTCCTGAATCATGTCGACCTTCAATATGATTTCGGCCGAGAATATGACACCGCTTACTTTGGAGGCGAGACATTCGAGAGCCTGAACCTGGTGGTAAGGTAGGGAGAGATAAATCGATGCGATTCTCGAAGACTGCAAGCGTGATTCTGATCGTCACCTTTGCGACTGCAGCCCGCAGCATGGCACAGTTCTACCCCGAGCTTAGTTTCCCGCTTTCGGCCGCCGCCAATGCGATGGGAGGGGCGGGAGCGTCTCTTGTATCTCAAAGCCCATCAGCTCTGAGTTTCAATCCTGCGCAGCTAGGCCTTTCAAGCTTGGATGGAATCATGAGTGCAGCCATCGTTCCCGGTGTGAACGTCTCTCCAAATTACACCAGTCTCTACGGCGCTTGGTACCTGACCGGTTTGTCCAGAGACTTCGCGATTGACCTGGGATTGCCTGTTAGCCTCTTCTGGCATCGACTGCCATTTAAACTCGGTATCGGTATCGGCTATGCCAACGCACGCTATCCTGTCGGCAACGCCAGTGAAGGGCCCTACAATCTCACGCGCACCGACAACATGAACGATTTCACCCTGAGTCTTGGGCTGAAGTATGTAGTGACACTGGGACTGGGCTATACTGTCGATCCTTTGGTTTCCGCTTACGGAGGATATCCAGGATCCCGGACAACTACCACCACAACTCACGATCTAGGCGCGATTCTTCGAGTACCCGTACTGGTGATGGTCTCTGAGGCCGCACATAAATCGTTTTCGGCATTCAATGATTTGAAGCCGCTCTTGGACCTGACGTTCGGATATTCGGCGCGGAACATGGGAACTCACACTTACGCCGGAGGGGCGGGCCTGCCGGCGGAAGCCGACCTGGGATGGAATGCGGAGTTGGGGTTGGAAATGCAACTTGACCACCACGAATGGAGGTGGATCTCGTTCACCTTCGTCCGGGAGGCGGATGCTTCTCTGATCTCTCTTGATTCGACCGCGGCACCGATCCCACTCCCCGTTCGGCTTCCGAATAGTACATACGATTATTATTACTCTTACCGAAAAGGTCTTGGCGACTTCCATCTATTTGATAACCTTGTCGCAGGTGTTCCGACGGCATTCGATAGCTTCATTTACGGCAGACCCGCCGGAAATATCGGCGTGCTGAAAGGAGCACAGCTCGAGCTCGGACAGTTCATTTACCTTAGAGAGGGTTCGGTCGCTGAAGCCGGACTCCCGACATACACGACTTACGGCTGGGGAGTGAAACTCGATGGTCTCGTTAAGACACTCCTTTTCTTGCATTGGCTTAGTCCCGACGGCGCGTTCACAAGGATGCTGCTTGATCATTTCAATTTCGAGTACGATTACAGCAAAGCGTCGGGCGGTCCGTTCCAGGGCGAGGCTGTTGAGACGTTGAATCTGGTGATAAGATAGGCCAACCTAAGCACAAAGTCATCTCAAGCTTCTAACATGAGACTGGTCAGTCCTGAATTCGTGGAATCATTTCGGTGAGTGTAGCGCTAACGGGAGTCGAACCCGTGTTTTCGCCTTGAGAGGGCGACGTCCTAGGCCACTAGACGATAGCGCCATTCTTTACGAGAATTTTGAATGTTAAATTTTGAATTCTTAATTAATTCAAAATTGAGAATTTAGAATTCAAAATTCCGAGAAGAGCTGCCCGGCAAGGGCTCGAACCTTGACTTTCCTGATCCAGAGTCAGGCGTGTTGCCAATTACACCACCGGGCAATTTCAAAAAAACGTCAACTATGCCGCCCCCATAGGCGTCGCATAACCGGACTAGAATTTAACCCCTCAACGTTAAATTTACAAAGCCAATTGCCAGTGTCTCGGTTTGAGTTTAACGCAAAGGCCGCGGAGAAGACCGCGAGATCGCAAAGTAATTTTTTCATTCTCTTTGTAAACTCTGCGTTAAATGTTTCGCTCCTGACTGAAACTGAGTCACCACCAGTCAATTGCTATAGGGCTCCCTCATATCGTCATTTGTGGGCAGCATCGAAGGCTTTTACCGCCCTCTCGATCGACTCCCTCGCCGCCCCGCAGGGACCCCAGCCAAAACTCTTGACGAACTTCCCTTCCAGCTCCTTGTACGTCTCGAAGAAGTGCTCCGC
>JBJKQU010000071.1:0-4300 GCA_046705025.1 Candidatus Kryptoniota bacterium
GATTATGAGTCAGCGAAAGGGTCAACTAGACGGTTTATTACTGGCCTAAAACGGCGATTCTACCCCGCGTTTCAAGATCACTCGATACTGAAAAGTATGGGAAAGTCCGGATTTGTATTGCAGCATCGGCATATAATCGGCACCGATATCTTGCCTGAGAAGGACTCACATAGTAGTACATCATGCAGCATACATGGTCTCCAAACTCGGGGTACAACTCCTAACAAAGCGAATTCGTCCATTCTGATCCAAGACTCTTCCGGTGCTGAGAAGGATATCTAGGTACAAAAGCAAAGCGCGATCTGGAGCATTTGTGGAAATAACCGTCGTCCGGCCTGCTTTTGGCAAAGATCCCTGATAATCCAAGGACGTTAATGACTCTGCGTGTAGAGAGCTCCCGCTGAACTCAAGGCTCCCCGGCGAGGGGAGCCTCGTGAGTTTCAGACTCTACCGATAGAGATGTCCTTCCGGACAGAATTGAGCTTTCGAGCGAGAATCACCAATACTGGCGAACATCTACCCTCACTGGTTCAATAAGGTCTTTCACATAAGCGATGGATCTGCGGAATGGGCAAAGTCGAAATTAGTACGCTACGCAGATGACTTCGTAGTCCTGGCACGCTTTCAAGGGGCACGATTACAGAAATGGATCGAGAGCACACTTGAGGAGTGGCTCGTATTGGAGATCAACCGAGAGTCATCAAGCTCGACGAAGCAGGAACAAGCCTGAACTTCCTCGGCTTCACCTTCCGATACGACAAAGACCTGAAGGGAAGAGGTTGGAAATATCTGAACATCTTTCCTTTGAAGAAGTCATTAAGGAGGGAGCGAGAGAAGTTGCGTGAGACGACCAGTCCGAAGATGTGCTTCAAACCGGTGCCAGCGTTGATTGTGGAACTCAATCGGCAACTGAAAGGGTGGGCAAATTACTTTAGTTATGGATACTCACGTAAGGCTTTCAAGGAGATCAACCGGTACAGCGAATTGCGGATGTATCGGCATCTTCGCCGACGAAGTCAAAGACGATACCGTCCACCCAAGGGCGTCACTTTCTACCGCCATATGCGGGAGATGGGACTGATATACCTTTGAGGAAGACTCATGCAGAACATTGCGACAAACTTGAGACGAAAGTTCACAGGAGAGCCGGATGCGGGAAATCCGCACGTCCGGTTCGATGAGGGGAGGGCAGCTGCGATGGTCATCTTCGCGCCACCTCTCCTACTCTACTGACAGGTGGTGTACATTTGAACGCTTCTAGGATTCAGAATCTTACAGCATTTTTGATCTTGTTGACGCCTCTAATGCATTAGCACAGAATACTCTCGTGTAGAGGGGGTACGGAATGTCTGCAGAAAAACAGAAGCCCTGAGCGCTCAAAGCCCTCATATGGGACACTGACGAAAATCATTTTCTCTCCGTGGATCTTGTGTCCCCAGTAACTTGGTTCGTCTAGAGTACCTGGTTGATAAACGATTCGAAGAGCTCCTGTTTCCCGCTGGTCTTCTTCGGTTCACCGTTCTTGGCGGCAAAGTCATGCAGATGCTCGAGTTTGAGTTTGCCCTTCTCGAATTCAGCGCCCTTTCCGGAATCGAACGACACATATCTCTGCTTGCGAAGCCTCAAGTAGTCGGTTTCGTTCAAGACTTTCTCCGCTGTGAGCAGCGCCCTCGCGAAATTATCCATTCCGGTGATATGAGCAATAAACATGTCTTCGAGGTCGGTTGAATTCCTCCTCACTTTCGCGTCGAAGTTCGTCCCGCCCGTAGTAAAGCCGCCGGCATCGAGTATGACCAGCATAGCTTCAGTCAGTTCGTAGATGTTCGTCGGAAACTGGTCGGTGTCCCATCCGTTCTGATAGTCACCTCTATTCGCGTCGATGCTTCCGAGTAAGCCTGCGTTCGCTGCGTACTGGAGCTCGTGTTGAAACGTATGCGCTGCGAGGGTCGCGTGATTCACTTCGATATTCAGCTTGAAGTCCTTGGTAAGATCGTATTGACGCAGGAACCCGATCACGGCCTCGGCGTCGAAGTCGTATTGGTGCTTCATCGGCTCCATCGGTTTAGGCTCGATGAGAAAAGTCCCTTTGAAACCCTGTTTCCTCCCGTACTGCGCGGCCATTTGGAGGAATGTTGCCATGTGCTCGACTTCTCTCTTCATGTCGGTATTGAGGAGCGACATGTATCCCTCTCGCCCTCCCCAGAACACGTAGTTTGAGCCGCCTAGCGCGATAGTAGCATCGATAGCATTCTTCAACTGGGCGCCCGCATAAGAGACGACTGAGAAATCCGGGTTTGTCCCGGCACCGTTCATGTATCTTATGTTAGAGAACAGATTTGCCGTCCCCCAGAGAAGCCTTACGCCGGAGTCTTTCTGCTTTTGTTTGGCATAGTCGACTATTGCAGCGAGCCTCACTTCCGATTCGCCTACCGATGCACCTTCCTGGACAAGGTCGAAGTCATGGAAACAGTAAAACGGCGCACCCAGCTTTGTTATGAACTCGAATGCCGCGTCCATCTTTTCCTTTGCCCGTCCGACAGGGTCTTCGTGCCTTAGCCACGGGAGCTCACGCGCGCTCGGGCCGAATGGATCCGCTCCGCTCTCTCCAAACGAGTGCCAGTATGCTACCGCGAACCGGAAATGGTCTTCCATTCTCTTCCCTGCCACCCTCTTTTCCGGATCGTAATACTTGAACGCCAGCGGATTCTTAGACTCTTTGCCTTCGAAATTTATTCTCCCTATTCCGGGGAAAAACTCCTTGTCCCCTATTGTCGTCTTCAGTGCCATTTTCCTTAACCTCCAGCTTTTAATTTGGAATTCAGTATTCTCAGCCAATCCGAGTAAGCCGAAAGATACTCGTCGGCATGTCCCGCATCCGGCTCCACGGTCGATACTATTTTGAGGTTAGTAAACGCTTCTTTGAAACTCTTGAACATACCCGCACCCACGGCCGCTGCCCTCGCTGCACCGGCAGATCCATCGGTATCGTACAGGTTTATCGTCGCCCCGGAAAGCGTGGCAAGTGCCTTCGTGAATACCGGACTCATGAACATATTCGCATTTCCGGCGTTAATTTCCGCCGCTTTCATTTCGAGCTTCTCCATTATGTCGATGCCGTACTTGAACGAGAATGCGACTCCTTCCAGCACGGAGCGGACTGTTTCCGCCTTCCCATGGATGTTGAAGTTCAGATGCTCCAGCGATGCTCCGGGGTCTCTGTTCACGAGCATTCTCTCGGCGCCGTTGCCGAAGTTAATGAAACGCAGCCCCTTCGAACCTACCGGTACCTTTTCGGCGAGCGAATTCAATTCCCGGTAGGAGACCGAGTTGCCTGCGAGTCTCCTGATCCAACTGTATGAGATGCCGGTCCCGTTTATGCAAAGAAGTATCCCGAATCTGTTCTTCTCCTTGGAATGATTCACATGAGCAAACGTGTTCACTCTTGTCTCCGGATCATACTTTATAACATCACTGATGCCGTACACAACACCGGAGGTACCCGCCGTCGAAGCCACCTGTCCGGGCTCGAGCACGTTCAGAGAGAAAGCATTGTTCGGCTGGTCTCCGGCCCGATATGCAACTCTTGTCCCCGCGTTGAGGCCGAGCTCTTCCGCCGCAGACGGAGTCAGTTCCCCCTGGTCCCCGAAGGTCGGCACAACATCCGCAACAAGATCCTTTCCGATTTCATACTCCGACAACACTGTTTCCGACACCGAGTTGGCGACAAAATCGAATAATATCCCTTCCGAAAGTCCTGACATCGTCGTCCTCACATCGCCCGTCATCTTCATTGCAATGTAGTCGCCCGGGAGCATGAACTTGTCGACCCTGTCGAAGATCTCAGGCTCATTTTCTTTCACCCATCTCAGCCTGGATGCCGTGAAGTTGCCGGGTGAATTAAGCATTTTACGGAGGCACTCGGCGCGTCCGATCCTATCGAAGGCTTTTTCTCCAATACCCACCGCCCTGCTGTCGCACCAGATAATCGATGGCCTCAGCACTTTCTGATTTTTATCGACAATCACGAGCCCGTGCATCTGGTAGGAGATTCCGATAGCTCTAACAGCAGACGGCTCCACCGAAGACTTCGCAAGGACATCGCGCGTAGCATTCTTTGCCGCATCCCACCATGTTTCAGGATCCTGTTCCGCCCAACCCGGTTTCACCGCAATCATCGACATCTCAGTATCGGGATAGGTACTTCCGGCGACGACCGCCCCTTCCTCCGCGTCGAAGAGCGCTACTTTGATTGACGAACTACCAATGTCATAACCAAGAGTGTACATCGAGAGACCCTTTC
>JBJKQU010000072.1:0-43090 GCA_046705025.1 Candidatus Kryptoniota bacterium
TTTGCCAGCTTGTCCCCACGCGAAACATCGACATCGCCAGCCAGCTCGACCATAACCGGATCGTCCTGTTTCGCTGTCCGGCAAGTCTCCCCCGCGACTGCCAGGCTTTTGACAGCAGTCCTGACCAAAGACGGCAGAACAACAATCTCGTCATCCACAGAGACCGAGCCGGAGATTATAGTCCCCGCGTAATAACGCTTGTTCGATTCGCGTGCAACGTATTGAACGGGCAAACAAAAGGAGGCCGCTCCCGGGTCATCAAGCTCCATCGACTCAAGCAGTTTTAACACACAGCTGCCGTCATACCACGGCATGTTCTCCGAGTCCCTGACGACGTTGTCTCCCTTCTTAGACGAAATTGGTACAAACCAGAAGCAGCACTGGCGGTCGTAGATAGTCTCGATTGCTTTCACAATCTCTGCTTTGATCTCTTCGAATCTCGTCCCGCTGAAATCGACAAGATCCATCTTGTTGACGGCAATTACGAGACGATTAATTCCCATTAGAGAAAGGATGGATATATGGCGTTTAGTTTGCGCCTTGATGCCTGATGCTGCATCAACCAGAAGCACTGCCACATCCGACTTCGATGCGGCCACCGCCATATTTTTGGTATACTGTGAATGGCCCGGCGAGTCGGCGATGATGAACTTGCGATTGGGAGTGAAGAAATAGCGGTACGAGACGTCTATCGTTATTCCCTGCTCGATCTCGGCTTTCAAACCGTCAATAAGGTATGCCAATTCGGGATCTTCACTCGTCGGGTTATATTTTCTGTTCAGGCTCTGAAGGGAATTAAAGTGGTCCTCATAGACATTCCCACTATCGAGGAGGAGCCGCCCAAGAAAAGTGCTCTTCCCGTCATCGACACTACCGCACGTGAGCAGCCTGAGGATGGGAGTATGAAGATAGTTCGAAATGTCTTGCATCGTATCGCTCAAAAATATCCCCTGACTTTCTTCTCTTCCATTGAGTTCGGTTCATCATGATCTATGAGCCTGCCTGAGCGCTCGGAATGGTCTGTCCTGTAGACTTCATCTATGATATCCGGCACCGTCTTCGCGTCCGATTCGAGCGCGGCCGTCAGAGGATAACATCCCAACGTCCGGAAACGGACTTGCTTAATCTCGGATCTCTCCCCCGCCTCGAGTTTGAATCGCTCGTCGTCAACCATAATCAACATTCCATTGCGCCTTACGACGGGCCTTCCCGCAGAGAAATACAGAGGCACTACAGGTATCTGCTCCTCGTGTATATAAAGCCAGATGTCTAGTTCCGTCCAGTTTGAAAGAGGAAAGACTCTTATGGTCTGACCTTTCCTGAGACGGCAATTGTAAAGGTCCCAGAATTCCGGTCTCTGTGCTCTCGGATCCCATCGATGATCGATATCCCGAACCGAGAAGACTCGCTCCTTGGCACGTGACTTTTCCTCATCCCGCCTTGCACCGCCTATAATCATGTCGAATCCGTGCAGGTCGAGGGCCTGCTTCAAAGCCTCCGTTTTCATGATTGTCGTGTAGTGATTGCTGCTTGTCGAAAAAGGAGTGATCCCATGTTTTATTCCTTCGTAGTTCGTGTACGTCAGCAAATTGATCCCCAATTCCATGGCTCTTCGGTCTCTAAACTCTATCATCTCCTTGAATTTCCAGGTGGTGTCGATGTGGAGAAGAGGAAAAGGAGGTTTTGCCGGATGAAAAGCCTTCAGGGCCAGATGGAGCAATACTGAAGAGTCTTTTCCTATTGAATAAAGAAGAACAGGATTTTGAGATTCCGCGATGGCCTCGCGAATAATATAGATGCTCTCACTCTCAAGATTTCGTAATACCGGATCCATGCGCTGTCCTTAAGAAGCTCTTCCAGAGAGTAACTCTAATCGTGATTGAAGGTTCAACTTCAACTCCATTGTTCGTAATCGACGCGAAATCGAGATTGCTTCTCCGCCTGACACAATAACGATTTCAGACTATTTGCCCCGAACGCAACGTCGGCCAACGAAGGCCACGACTCAGTCCAGAACAGAGACTATCAGCATCCGCCGTCAGAGAAGCTCCGAAATACCAGGAATAGTCGCCACGGTCACACAGGTTATTAGACGGTCCCAACCCGCCTTGGTTTACTGAAGACCGCCCGATCCCGGAAAAGACGACGGACAGCCAGCCAGACCGTCTCGCTGCCTTTTCGTTTGAATATAAGGGGTATGTTAGCTGAAAGAAATGAACCGCCTGATAAATTCAAGTCTCAAGAAGTGCGCACACGTACCCGCGCAGCAGCCTCGTTCGGGCTCGAGAGTAGTAGAAGCGGTCGGGCTCCGTACAATGTCAATGACGCTTAAGCCTGGTTGAAGGTCGGCGAAAAGTGAGGACAAATTATGAGATGTCTGAGGTTAAGAACACGGGTCTTCTCTTCCGTGATTGTCGCGCTTCGTCTTTCCGTCGAGTTCCGTGCTCAGGTGCCGAACGTTTTATCGTCTCCCCAGCACTTCGTTCTCGTATTCCACAACTTCTCCGATGTAATCCTCGCCGACCGGCACGTCATTCGTCAAGCAGTAATAGTCGTAAACTGCACCGTACGGTTTTGTTTTTTCCACCTCCAATAGTGCAAGGCGCTCAAAATCGCGTCCTGCCTCCTCGTATTCCTTCAGCTTCGCCGCCGGTTCCAGGAGCGCAAAAAGGAACGCCAGCTGCGCGGCGCGGGCACCGACTACGTAAGCACCGATCCTGTTGATGCTTGCATCGAAGTAGTCGAGTGCAACGTGCACACGGTTGAGAGCGTTCGCTCTCACTATCTCGTGCGCGAGAAGCTGCACGTCGTCATTGAAGACCACCACATGATCACTATCCCAATGAACCCCCCGGGATACATGCACCAATATCTCATCGAGAAACTGGAGAGCCGCTGATATCTTGTCACCGACCTGTTCTGTCGGATGAAAATGCCCCATGTCGTAGCAGACAATTTTCTTGTTCTTCACGGCATACCCCAGATAGAATTCGTGCGAGCCGACCGTCATCGCTTCTACCCCAAGGCCGAACAGCTTTCCTTCAAGCGAATCTTTCAGATGTTCGGGAGGATAAGTATCGACGAAGATTTCGTCAAGGGACTGCTTGAGGAGAGCACGGCGCCGGTCACGTCCTACCGGCGTGTCCTTTGACCCGTCCGGAATCCAGATGTTGTTGATGCATGGGGTGCCGACCTGCCTCCCCATCTCGGCCGCTATAACTCTCGTCCGCCTGACGTGCTCGATCCAAAAATTCCTGTACCTGTCGTTCAGACTTGCCAGCGTGTATCCATCGCTCGCGAATGGATGAGAGAAGCAAGTGGGATTGAAATCGAGACCGATACCGAGCTTCTTTGCCCAATTGATCCAGCTTTGAAAGTGTTTAACCTCTATCTGGTCGCGATCCACTTTCTCCCCGCCGAAATCACCATAGATCCCGTGCAGGTTGAATCTCTGCTTACCCGGCAGAAGGTGCATGACCTTTTCTATGTCCTGCCGCAATTGTGCGATAGTCTTTGCCTTTCCCGGATAATTTCCCGTCGCCTGGATGCCACCCCCTTCAAGTTTCGAGTCGGGCGTCTCAAAGCCACCGACATCATCGGCCTGCCAGCAATGGAGGCTTATATGTACCCCGTTCAGCTTCTTCAAAGCATCATCGGTGTCGACTCCGAGTGCAGCATACGTTTCTCTGGCGGAATTGTATGCATTCTCAATCGCTTTCGCGTCTTTCATGTCACGCTCCTCCTTAGTTGATGGTTCCGTGAGAGTGGGATCTCTATCTGCCCTTCAGGATTTTCAAGTATTCTTTTTCATTCTCTTTATAGTAAGCGCTATTTGAGGGAAGATAAGTTCTTTCCTCAAATGAGAGGCCCACAGCTTCTCTCCATGCCCGGTAGCCTGCCACTGCACCGCTTGAGACTGCCAAAACGCCCAGATTCCCGACGATCGTTCCTTCGGTGGGTCCGGCATAGACAGGCCGCCCGATCGCATCGGCAGTGTATTGCACAAGGAGTTCATTTTGAATCCCGCCTCCTACTGCATATAGTTTCTCGATCCTTTTACCGGTCACATATTCAATCTGCCTTAGGGTTGCCCTGTAGCTGAAGGCAAGGCTTTCCAGGATGACGCGCATTATGAATCCCACTTCTTCACTCGACTGCTGACCGGTCTCCTGCAAATATGCCAGGACTTTGTTCGGCATGTCGCCAGGCTTCAGAAACCTCGAATCGTTCAAGTCGATCCACGCGCCGGCATAATTCTCTTCACCCGCGAGCGACATCAACTCCGCGTAGCCATATTTTTCTCCCGTCTGAGACCAATACCTTTTGCATTCCTGTATTGGCCACAAGCCGATTATGTTCTTCAGGAATCTCGTCGTCCCTTCGACTCCCCCCTCATTCGTGAAGTTAAATTTCATCGCATCGGCAGATAAGATGGGCTTGTTCAGTTCGACGCCCATCAACGACCACGTTCCTGAGCTTAGAAACGCCCAATCGCCTTCTGCAGCGGGAATCGAAACGACGGCCGAGGCTGTGTCGTGTCCCGCCGAGGCAACGACCGGAATATCCTGATTCAGTCCGGTTGTTTCAGATACCCAGGGAAGAAGAGTCCCAAGAGTTGTACCCGGCTCTGCAATTTCGGGAAACAGTTTTTCGGGGAAACTGAACTCGCGAATCAGTCCCCGGTTCCAATCCCTGGTCCGTGGATCCACAAGACCGGTAGTCGACGCTATAGTGAACTCGGCTCTCTTCTCTCCGCAGAGCATGAAGTTCAGGAAGTCCGGCATCAAAAGCATCTTGTCCGCAAGGCTCAGCAGATCGAGCTTCTGTTTCTTCTCCGCCATCAGCTGGAAGAGAGTGTTGAACTGAGCGAATTGCGTCCCTGACTTCGAATACATCTTCTCCTTCGGAACAATCTTGAAGGCTTCCTCCATCATGCCGTCCGTGCGATCGTCACGATAGTGGTACGGGTGACCGAGTATGCGCCCGTCTTCACCGAGCAGCACGTAGTCGACTCCCCACGTGTCGATGCCGATCCCGTCGAAGGCGGAGCCGAAGGCTGTTCTCGCCTTCTTCAACCCTTCGATGATCTCTTCGAAGATCGCGAGGACGTCCCAGTGAAATCCGGTCTTCGTTCTTACATTGTGGGTGGTAAATCGATGCACCTCGTGGAGTGTAATCTTGCCGTCGCGGAAAGTCGAGACGGCACACCGTCCGCTTTCCGCGCCTAGATCAAAAGCTATGAATTTCTTTTCTCCGCTCACAGGTCAAGAAGAAGTCTATCGCGGAAACGCTGCCGACAGGCCGCCGTCCACATTAAGCACGTTGCCGGTAGATTTGTTTAGTAGTCCGCCGACGAATGCGAAACATGCGGCAGCGATGTCTTCAGGATTTATGATCTCGTCCAACAGGGTGCGCCTGGCATAGTATGCGGGGAGTTCCTCGACTTTGATCCCGTAAGCTTTTGCGCGCCCTTCCGCCCACGCGCCGCTCCAGATCTTACTTCCGTTGATGACGGCATCCGGATTAACGACGTTCACGCGTATCTTGTCCTTGCCGAGTTCGGCCGCGTTCAGCCGGCTCAGATGGAGCTGGGCAGCTTTCGCTGAACCGTATGCCGCGTTGTTGGGCCCGCTCACAAGCGCATTTTTGCTTACGATGTTGAGGACGTCGCCTCCGAGCCCTTGCTTTCGCATGATTTCGACGCCTTTTTGAGTAATAAGGAACTGTCCCTTTACGAGCACGTCATAGAGGAGGTTCCAGTCTTTCTCGGTATGTTCCTCGAGCGGTTTCGAGATCGAAAGCCCGGCTGAGTTCACGACGATGTCCACTCCGCCGAACGCCAGCGCCGCGGCATCGAAGGCGCGCAGAACACTCTCACCGTCCGTCACATCGACTCCGGCAGCGATGAAACCGTCCTTTCCATAAGCCTCTTCGAATTCCGGAACCGCTCCTTCGAGCCGCCGGGCATCGTTGTCGGTGATGATGACGCAAGCGCCCTCATCTGCAAATTTCCTGGCGACCGCCTTGCCAATTCCACCCGCGCTTCCTGTAACGAGCGCTACCCTCCCGCTTAACGGCTTGGGTTTTGGCCGCCGCGCAAGCTTGGCTTCCTCGAGAAGCCAGTACTCAATATTGAAAGCCTCCTGCCGCGGCAGCGCGGTGTATTTCGAAACAGCCTCAGCACCTCTCATTACATTTATCGCATTGATATAGAACTCGGCTGCTACCCTCGCAGTCTGCTTGTCCTTCGCGAAGGTGAACATCCCGACTCCGGGATAGAGTATGACGACGGGATTTGTATCCCGCATAGCGGGACTGTTGTCATGCTTGCAGGTATTGTAATACTCTGCGTACATCTTCCTGTACTGTTCGAATAAAGGCCCGACCTTACCTCTGACGGCTTCGACATCAGTCAGGTCATCGTCACTTTTCAGATTCAGCACGAGCGGACTGATTTTTGTCCTGAGGAAATGGTCGGGGCAGCTCGTCCCCATCGGAGCAAGTCTTGCCAGGTCGCTCGAGCCGATGAACTCCAGCACTTTTTCGTCATCTGAAAAATGTCCGACCATTCGCACATTCGATGAGCAATAGCCGCGCAGAATGGGCGCGAGTGCCGCAGCCTTTTTCAGACGCTGGTCCACGGGGAGAGGATTTAGTTTGGCACCCCCGAATACTGCAGGCAGCTTGGCAGTTTGGCGTTCGATATAATCCGCGCACCGCTCGATTACTTCAAGCGAGTTCATGTAGCAGTCATACGACGTCTCTCCCCAGGTGAACAGTCCATGAGAAGCGAGCATGATGCCGCGGATCCCCGGGTTATCCTCGACACATTGCCTGAGTTTCAATCCCAGATCGAAACCGGGACGCTGCCAGTCTACCCAGCCTACAGTACCATTGAAGAAGTCCCGTGTAATCTTCCTGCCGTCCTTCGCCGCAGCAATGGCAATCGCCGCATCCGGGTGGAGATGATCGATGTGCTTGAAAGGAAGGAAGCCGTGCAGGGGAGTATCGATTGAAGGTGCCTTCGACTTCAGGTCGTAGATACAGTGATTGAACAACTCAACCATTTCATCTTCATGTTGAATGCCCCGATAGATCTTCTCCAGGTTTCTGAGGCGGTTCACATAAAGCGCGGCGAGGCCGCTCTTTTTCATGGTGCCAAGATCGCCGCCGGATCCTTTGACCCACATTACTTCAACATCTTCCCCGGTAAGCGGATCCTGCGCAGTTGCTTTGCACGAGGTGTTGCCACCGCCGTAGTTCGTCAGCCGGAGATCCGCACCGAGCAGATTGGAGCGATACACGAGCAGTGCAACTTCATCACCTGCAATAGCGGATGCTTTTGATTCATCCCAAAGATAGCTGACATATTTGAATTGCTTTACTTTAGCTGACATGATTCTGGCCTCATTATAGACTTCACTCTTACTTGTATTGTCTTCTGTATTTCCCGGAATTGGCTGCTGCATCGACATATGGAGAAATATCTAAGTAGACGAGAACAGATTAGCATAGTAAAGGGAGACTGTAAATAGCCATTGTGCACAAGGCTTTATACTTTATGACATTCGCCTTTTTGCAAATTTCGCCATATTTTAAGGAGAACAGATGAAAAATCGATTTTTATGATACGCACCGAACATTCGGTGTTCGACTATCTGGCCACCGGCGAGAACGAAAAAATATGGGGCCTATTTGTCACCGGAAGCGGAAGCGCGGACATTCCTCCTTGGACGCCATACCCTCCGCAGATACACCCGAAGGAGTATATGTTCGACCTGCTTCACGGCCGCATTCTCTCCGAGTATCAGATCGTCTTCATCTCAGGCGGGAAAGGCACATTCGAATCAAAGGAAACGGGAATAGTGGAGGTAGATGAGGGTACAGTCTTCCTCCTCTTCCCGGGAGTGTGGCACAGGTACGCGCCGAGTGAAAGCACCGGCTGGAAGGAGCACTGGGTATCGTTTAACGGGAAACAGCCGCAAGCATTCAGGGACAACGGGATACTGCCACCGGACCAGCCGGTTCTAAGAATAGGCCTGGATGAAACAGTCATCGACCTGTATCAGAAGATACTTGAAATCATGGAGAGCGAGAGAATCGGCTTCAAGGAGACAATCGCGGCTCTTACATACCAGATCATTGCCCGGATCAATACGATTCAGAAATCCCGACTGTTCGGCAGCGAAGAGATCAATTCTTCTATTCAGAAGAGCAAGGCTTTCATAAGAGATAACCTCGATCACAAGATCGACCTTCAGGGGCTGGCGTCCGATCTCGGCATCGGCTATTCGTGGTTTAGAAGGACCTTCAAACACTACACCGGCCTCTCGCCAAACCAGTACGCGATGCAGCTGAAGCTGAACAAGGCCAAAGATCTGATCGTGAACACGTCTCTGCCGCTCAAACAGATTTCTTCAATGCTCGGATTCGAATCGCAATTCTATTTTTCAAAATTCTTCAAGAACAAAACGGGCATATCGCCGACTAAGTGGCGAGGGCGATCCAGGATCTCCGAGAGATAGCTAATGACTTCATGTCGGCCAGGGTAGAAATCCACGCCCAGCAAACGGCGGCCCCGACGGAGTAACCCTGGCCGTGATGGTATTCATCAAGCGAAGCATATTAGCCATTGTGAACTTGGGATGACATAGACGACACTTTGCAGTATATTGCAAAAAAGGAGAATCACAGCATGTCAATTTATCCGAGAATGAATCGACTTTTTGGTGAAGACAATAAATGTTTTGATGTAGCCATAGATCATGGCTTTTTTAATGAGTTGACGTTTCTCACAGGCATAGAGAACATGAAAAAGGCAATTGAGACAATCGTGGAGGCCAACCCGGATGCCATTCAGTTAAGTCCGGGACAGGCGCATCATTTGCAGGACATAAGAGGCAAGAAGAAGCCTTCCCTCGTTTTCAGAACGGACGTCGCGAACGTATACGGCACAAAGCTACCACGACACCTGTTCAGTCAGCTGGTGCAAAACCCGGTCGATCAGGCGCTGCGGCTGGATGCAGCATGCGTCGTCGCGAACATCTTCCTCATGCCGGACCAGCCGGAAGCATACCACGACTGCATAAAGAATGTTGCCCTATTGAAACCCGAGTGCGAGCGGTACGGCATGCCTCTTATGGTGGAGCCCCTTGTCATGCAGCCGAATGAGAAGAAGGGCGGGTACATGGTCGACGGCGACCCGAATAAGATCATCCCTCTCGTCCGGCAGGCGGTAGAGCTGGGAGCCGACATCATAAAAGCGGATCCGTCAGATGACATAACGGTTTATCACAAGGTCATAGAGGCTGCATCAGGAAAGCCTGTGCTGGTTCGTGGAGGAGGCCGGGCAGCCGACGAGGAAATCCTGAATCGCACTTACGCGATTATGCAGCAGGGCGCGGCAGGTATTGTCTACGGCCGAAATGTAATCCAGCACCCGAAGCCGCGAAAGATGACCGAAGCGTTCATGTCGATTGTGCACGACGGCGCGGATGTCAAGAAGGCCATGGCTATACTGAATCAGGCCTGAGCCGGCCGAAGATAGGTCGTCAGAAGTGAGAATGAATTGACGGTATGAAAGGCCCGAAAAGTCGAGCCAATTCCGTCAATTTCGCCATTATGGGGGGGTATTACGAGTAAGGGGGGTAGCTGGCGGGAAAGGTTAACAAAGACTGGGGCACGGACGGTACTGCCGTTATCCACCGTAAAACGCACAAGACCGCCTAAGCAGCCCGCGAAAGTTGTTCTATTTAGAAGTGATTCTCTGCGGGGCGACTCCGAACGGAGAGGCGACGTCAAGCTCATAAGCCAATGAAGCAAGTTCCGTCACGACTGAAGCATCCAACACAATTCCGTTTTTCATTCTCTTTTGCCTGACCCGGTCCTTTCGTTCTCCAGGTATACTGATCTCGTTTACTCCGGGTCTCTTTTTAGACGACTTGACATCCCCGACCATAGACTGGACGCGTTTCAGGAACACATCCTTCGGCATGAACGCGTCAACGTTCAACGCTATCAGCATGTGACCGACATTGGCACGGTGCTCCAAGTCCTTGTACATAGAGTTCACTCCCCTGCCGAAGCCGCTGCCGGTGATCACTCCGGATAGGATATCCACCATCATAGCCAGTGCGTAACCCTTCGGGCCGGCCATCGTCAGGACAGCGCCTTCGAGAGCCTTCTGCGGATCGGTTGTTGGGTTGCCTTCCGGATCGAGCGCCCACTCTGAAGGGATAGGGGTCCCGGTTCTTGCAGCAGCCACAATTTTCCCTCGCGCCACAACGCTAGTCGACGTGTCTATGATAATCGGGATATCACTTCCCGTAGGTACAGCAATTGCGATGGGATTCGTGCCGAAATATGCCTCGTAGCTTCCCCATGGAGGAAGGGCAGGCTCGGCATTCGTGAAGGCCATTCCGACGAGGCCTTCTCGTGCAGCCATCGAGCAATAGTATCCGGCGGCGCCGAAATGCTGGCTGTTCCTCACTCCTACAACGCCTGCACCGCACTCCCTTGCCATCTTCACGGCTTCGTCCATCGCCCTCATGCCGGCAACCTGACCCAGGCCGTTCTCCGCGTCGAGCACTCCGACGGCAGGCGAGTCTCTCTTAAAGATCATTTTGGCCTTCGGATTTATCAACCCCAGTGAAACCCTCTTGAGATAAATCGGCACGCGCGATACTCCGTGAGTATCAATACCATTAAGGTTTGCGTCGACCAGGCTGTCCGCAAAGATTTTCGCTTCATCATGGCCGACACCCGATTTCTCGGCGAGCTTCGTTACAAACCGAACTAATTCGCCTGCCTGTATCGTTGTGGCAGCAGGTGCTTCTCTCTGATTGGTCTTCATTCCACTCATTTTATCATTCGTTTTTCTCGCAAATATATCTTGCCCGGAGCCACTGAGCACTCTGCCGGAGGCGCGCCAGCCTCCGGCAGAGCACTCCAGGACATCTTCGTGAGACGTTGTCCTTTTCTTAAGCGCTTCTGTAAAGCTTCGTCAGCACAAACTCTTTGTGCCTCAGGACCTCGGCACAAGTCAGCCGGCCGGACAGTGTCCTTATCAGCATTTCCATCGTGGCATCCGCCGCCTGGTCCAGCGTCTGCTCCAGCGTCAGTATTTTCTCGAGAGGGACGTCGATGTGTTCCGACATCGTAGCCACCGTGTTCGGGTTGGCAGACATCTTTATGACAGGAATGACGGGGTTGCCTACGATGTTTCCCTGGCCGGTTGTGAAAAGATGTGCAACGGATCCGCCCGCGGCAAACAGCGTCACCGCTTCGGCAGCGGCGGAGGAAGTATCCATGAAGTAGAGTCCTTTCCCTTTCGGCGCTTCCGCCGGATTCAGAACGCCGTCTACTTTCGCCCGCCCTATCTTCTGTATGTTGCCCATCGCTTTCTCTTCAATCGTGGTGAGGCCTCCGGCGATGTTTCCCTGGGTCGGCTGCGATCCGAAAAGATCGGCCTGCTGGGCATTTATGAAGTCCTGGTAGTCGTTGAAGACTTTCATAAACTTCTTCTTCAGTTCCGGAGTTTTCATCCTGTCGGCAACTATCTGCTCTCCGCCCGTAAGCTCTGAGGTCTCCCCGAAAAGCATGGTAGCCCCTTCCTCCATCAGTCTTTCTGCTACCCGCCCGACCGTCGGATTCGAAGCCAGCCCGGATGTTGTATCCGACTCCCCGCATTTTGTACTGACGACTACTTCGGACAGATCCACCTCTTCTCTTTTCATCTCCGAGGCATCCTGCATAAGACTCATTGCCGCGCGGGATGCACGCTCTATAGTCTTGATATCTCCGAGCTTCTCTATGGAAAAGGCTTCAACGGCTTTGCCGGTCTTCGCTATTCCCTCGGCTATCTTGTTGGTCCAGTTGGGCTCAATCCCTATCACCACCGCCGCTGCGATGTTCGCGTTTCTGCCGGTACCTATCATCGTGTCGAAGAAAAGTTCCAGGTCGGCTCCGAACTGCAGCCTGCCGTACGGATGGGAAAGAGGAAGCGTCCCGCTTATGAGAGATGCGACCCCTTCGGCTGCCGCATTCGATATGTCATCTACCGGGATTATCGCAACGTGGTTCCTTGCTCCGACCGAGCCGTTCTTTCGACGGTATCCTAAGAACTTATATTTTCCCATTTTTACCACCTATTCGTCTTTAGGTTGTGAACATGAACATGCTGGCCGGTCGTTACCGACTGAGTCGTCTGGCCGATGGTCACGCCGTACTTGATTACACTGGCGCCCTTCTTGATATCTGCCAGTGCTACTTTGTGACCCAGCGGCACGGCATCTTTAGCGACCAGTTTAAGCTGTTTACCGTTCTCCAGACAGGCACCGGAAATATTCTCTCCGGGCACTATCTCGATGACGGCGACACCGACGTTGTCCCGCTCGTCATGCACCAAAAATTGTGGTTTCAATTTCTTCACCTTTTGTTGTTTAGATTGACGGACTTTACGTAAACGTTCTTCGGCAAGAGATTATGAGCAATACTGGTAAACGTATTCCTCATAAGGATCGTGTCTGACTTCCAAGGCTAATCCATCCAGGTAGCAAAAAGGATGCTGACTCATGAAGTTAATCTGCGTCATCGGCGTCCAGTCCGTCATCGCGGGCGGCGGATCAACCCACGGTCAGATGCCGCCGCAGTTCTTCACGCCCTTCGGCCGGCCGTGCCGATGAATGTGTTGACTTTGTCCACCGGATCGAGCCCCTGCGCAGCACAGACGGCGGCAAAAGTGAAAATCATTACTGCCGAAATGAAGTGCTTCATGAGGTCGGAATCTCGTACAGTTTTCTGAAATCGAAGCTAATGTTTCTTTCCGGTCGGCGGAATATAAGGCACCGCCTGCGTACCTATCGGCCGAAGGGGAGCCTGCTGCGGGAGCGTCACCGACGGGGGATATGTCATATGTACCGGGTCCAATCTCGACTTGAAGTTCGGCGGCACAGGAATAATCAGCGGCGCCGCGGGAGCTTGATTGAAGTCGAAGCAATCGCCCATACCGTTAGCCCGCCCGTCACGAGTCGTGAGATGTTTCAGATTCCATCTATTCTCGACGAATTTGAGCACTGAAGTCAGGTCATAGGTGTAGTGCGACACGTAATGCTGCTTTGCATACGGAGAAATCACAATCATCGGAACGCGCGGCCCGTACCCGTAGGCATCCACTTCCGGAGGCGGAATGTGATCATAGAACCCGCCGTAATCGTCCCAGCACAAAAATATCACGCTGTTCTTCCAATAAGGGCTATTCATCACTGCGTTGACCAACTTCGTCACATACCACATTCCCTGCTGAATTGGTTCCGGCGGATGCTCGCTGTCCTGGAAATCGGGGATGAGCCACGAAACCTGCGGAAGCGTCCCGTTCTTCAAGTCGCTGTAGAACTCATTTTCGGAAACAAGGTGATCCATCATCTTCGGGTTATCACGGATAGCTTTGAATCCCGGCATCGGGTTCCAGAGCGTGAACGTTTGCGGATTCGGGTAAGCCAGGTCTGACAGGTGAGCATTGACCCACGCCGCATCGGGCGGCAGAGGCTGGGTCTCTACATAATATTTCCAGGTGATTCCTTTTCCGGTAAATCTCTTCACGATTGAGGCGAAGTCGAAACCGTCGTCATCATCCATCACTCTCTTCACCCCCGCAAGCGTGCCGATGTTGTTCAGCTCGTCGGACTGTGCGGCGACCGTATAGACATGATTGGGAGAACTCCCGCTCATTTCTGACGAGAAGTATCTGTCACAAAGGGTGTAAGTCCGGGCATATGCCCAGTAGTTTGGTATATCTGTCGAATCGTAGTAACCCATCGTGTAGGGTGTTCCTTCTGCCCAGACAAAGCCGTCCATTTTCCCGTTGTCATAACATGCATGTGCCGACTCCCAGCTATGCTCCAGATCGATGAGCGGCTGTCCGGCAGGCATGTGGAAAGGCTTCACGCTTGGTTTCACGCCGGGGAGCTTCGGAAGGCAGGTGGCGGGCGGAATGCCGTCTGCATCGGGAAAGGTGCCAAAATAGTTATCGAAAGAGTGATTTTCCTGGATAATCCAGATAACATGCTCGATCTTGTCTATCCCGATTCCATCCGGATCCTTACTACCAGGCATCGAAGGATGCGCCGACAAGGATGGGACATGCGCAATCACCATCCAGGCTGTCGTGATAATCGTCTGTAGAAAGAAAAACTTCCGTATAATCGACATGGTTACCCTCCTTTTAATTGGTGCTTTCATAAGGTAAGTATCGAATTATCGAGATGAAATTCTCGATAATCTGAACTTCCTTAATTCACACCTGTTCTCTCTGATGGTCCGCAAGCCGGGACGTGGATGCCGAAACGAGCCACCCGCTTATTTTCGTATCCCGGAACCGAAAAACGGAGGAAGAGATACTTTCAGGGGAACCTCACGGCTATTGACTACTGTTCCATCACAACCGCAGCAGACCTCGGAGGTATGTGCAATATTCCCGAGGTAGGCACGGCCTCCGGAAGGTCAGGCGTAGCCATAAGCAGCTTTCCGTGGTTGGCCAATTCAACCCGCGCGGTGATCGGCTTATCCGACTCCATGTTCGCGACGACTACCGCGCGTTTTCCGGTCGAAGTCACGAACACAGAATATTTGTACGAACCGTCAGCGGTCACCTTCGCGCCTTCGGTGTCCTGAAACTTCGCGTACCATAGATAACTAGCATACCTTTTCCGAAGTGCGTCTATCTTCCTGCCATAGCTCAGCGTCAAGGGAAAATCTTCCAGATAGCCTTTGAAATAGTAAGGCTCGTATTCGATGATATAGCGGTCGAGCAGACAAAGATTGAGCATGTCGCGGTCGTCAAATCCAGTCACTGCGGCCATTATCGGCTCAAAGGGGGCAATATAGCGCTGAACGGGAGTGGAGCCCGCACTTATTCGTGTGTACGTGAAAGGATAGTATTGCGTAAGCCAATCCTGCGGTCCCTCTCCCGCAAAAAGGAAGTTGCGGCCGGCTGCACTGTCCGCCGCAGCCCGAAGCTCTCTTGCCATCGGCATATCTCCGGCGTATATGAAACCGGGAGGTACGTATCCGTGGCCGGGAGCGAACGAGTACTTGACGCCGTCGTGATGGCAAACCTCATCGTAAAGCCAGCCGGAAGAGCCGAGCGACAGCAGCTTCTCGAATTGCCCGACGGCAATTTTCCTATATGCGGGGTCGAGAAAATCCATCACGTACCTGATATGGTTATTAATTCCGGCGAGCTGGACAGGCGTGTAGTAGCTGTAGCCGCCCTGTCTGTAAGGTATACCGTAAGGATCGGTTGCCGCGTACTTGTAAAGCTTCGTCTTTGCCCATTTCGTCGTCATGTCCGCCCAGTTCAATTTTCCGAACAAGACTATGTGTACGCCCATGGCCTGAATCTTCTTGATCGCGTCGCGAAGTTGTTGGGCAGTACCCAAATGTGGATCGGTCGACA
The DNA here is from genome assembly GCA_046705025.1 of Candidatus Kryptoniota bacterium. Classification (GTDB taxonomy): domain Bacteria; phylum Bacteroidota; class Ignavibacteria; order Kryptoniales; family JAKASW01; genus JAKASW01. The sequence continues at coordinate 15,455 of JBJKQU010000072.1, forward strand.
TCTCCGGGTCGTGTCCGTCCTGTCCGCCCGTGTTCCAGCCGACAAGCTGAATCGCGTCGACTCCGTTCTCGGCGCATTCCTTGCCATAATAAACCAAGCTGTCATACGGCACGCGCCAATCCTGCACGGGTGAATCGATTTGCAGCTGCTGCCATGAATTCACCTTTTCCACCCACTTGGGGAGATGCGGCTCCCTGAACCACGTCTTCCGCCATTCCTTGTACAGGTCGACGCCCGCATGCCAGTCGCCTTTGTAACAGCGAACGACCACCGGCACAAGTTGGAAGGTGGAATGCGGATGCTCGAATATGAAGTGGCAAGTCCGAAACTCCAGATGAACAGGGACATCGGTCTCAGATCTCTTCCCTGCAAGAGACCTGCCGGTTACCTCGTCTGTCCGCGGAACCGCGTTCGTAATTTCAGATATCAGTCCCGGATGCTGCTCGAATGTATACTGGATGAGGTACGGCTGGTTGGCGTTGTCCATTTCCACGTATACGCCCTTGGTTCTCGACTGGATAAGACAGAACAGGCTCCTGTATGAGTCGAAAGTTTTCGTCGGGTAGAAGACGCCCCAATAGCCTTTCGCGTTTCGGAAATCCGGATAGACCTCATGAGACTGAAGGTTGTCGTACCACATCACACGCGCGTTGAGCGCCGAACTGCGGGAAGGCGGGCTGAAGTCGCCGAAATACGGATAATCGATCGTCTGCACAGTCAGCCTGGAATCGTTGACGATTTTTCCCCCGAATTTGAGGACGCCGTTGTTCAGAGTCACTGTAGCGGTGAAAGTTATCGGCAGGACTCCGCCGTGCTGGCTGATAAGGTCTTTCCATTCTATTACGACCTCATGAGCCGAAACTCTATCAACTCGGACTGCCCGCTGCCGCTGGCCAAATATGAAATTGTCCTGTCGGTCGGGAAGCGGTACCAGCATCCTGAAGGAAATCCCCAGATTTGGCCGACGCTCGATGGTCCACTCCGGATTCTTACTGACCAGCCGGGTCAACGCCCCGGTCTGGGAATCGAAAGCGACAAGGAGCCTGCTGTCCTGAAGGACGATGTCACGAGCGGAGGCAGCCCGCGACTGCAAAGTAATCAAGACACACAGGGCAACAGAGACTTGCAGAATAATAGAGCGCATGTTTTTCATTGGCTAACCTATAAGTATTTGTCCGGCAGAGCCCCTACACGCCTTTTCATTTAATACTTTCTAACTTGGGAGTTGTTTGGAACTTGACATTTGGCGTTTGGAACTTACTGGTAAGACGGCGGTGCGTCTTCGGGAGCGCTCCCCCAGCTCTTGTCAGGTATGGAGCTCAGCCTGAATTCCAACGTTCCATTATGGGCAATATCATTGAAACGAACCCAGAGTTTATTCCATTTCTCTCCATTAACGGTGACGCCATGCACGTACGGCGCATTAACGCCGGCGCCGTGTCCTATCACAGTCAGATTGCCGTGCTTCATGTGCACCACTGCCTTTAGAAAGAGCGGGCTTCCGAGCACGAATATATCCGAACCCGGCAGCTCAGGATAAATTCCGAGCGCGCTGAAAATATACCATGACGACATCTCACCGAGGTCGTCGTTGCCGGGATAGCCTACAGGCTTATAGGAGTACAGGGTGCTGATGGCCCGCCGGACAACTTCCTGTGTTTTGTAAGGCTCTCCCAGAAAATCGTAAATCCACGGGGTCTCCAGGCACGGCTCATTTCCGAGATAGCAGTACTTCGACTTGTCACCGGCATTCAGCTTCGTAAAGAACTTATCGAGTCGGGAAGACGCGATCTTGGCGCCTCCCATCTTCTCGGCGAGACCTTTGTAGTTGAAGGGTACGGCCCACACATACTGTCCGGCAGTGCCTTCGACATACGCCAGGTCGTGATCGTAGCTGATTACGGAATCCGCAAAATCGGGGGCCCATCGCCCGTCCCGCCGCTTCATCTGGATATACCCGGTTGCAGGGTTGTAGAGATTCTTCCAATTCTGGGCATGCTTGAGGAGAAGAGCCGCGTCGGCATCGTGCCCAAGCGATTTCGCCATTCGGGAAAGCGCAAAATCTGCTGCGTCATATTCCAGGGTCATCGACACATTGCCGTATCCCCCTCTTTGGTGCTCGGGAACGTATCCGAGTCTCAGGTAGGAGCCGAGTGCGTCCCGCTCATACGTGTGGGCGAGCGGCGCATAAACGGACGTATCGGTAGCGGCACGCATCAGGCTTTTGAGGGCCGCGTCCACATCGAAATTCCTCGCCCCGAAGGCATAGAAGTCTGCGATAATCGGAGCCGCAGGGTCGCCCATCATCACTCCACTGTCCATGTTCGGTACGGGCCACCGCGGGAAAGTACCCCCTTGCTCGTAGTCTAGAAGGAGCGACTGAGCCATGTCACTCGCGTGCTCCGGAGCAATCATGGCAAGGAACTGTGCTTCACTCCTGTAGATATCCCATCCCGAAAAGTCGGTGTACATCAGATGGCCCTTCTTTATCTCGTGTATCTTGCCGTCGGCTCCAGGATATTGCCCGTTCACATCTGAGCAGATCGTCGGCCCCAGCAGGGTGTGATACATCATGGAATAAAAGGTCTTCCTGTTTGCTGCAGTACCGCCGGTCACCTGGACTCTGTTCAGCCATGAATTCCAGATACGGCTCGCCTTCTGAACGGCATCATGATAATCATGCGTTGAGAACTTCGACACGGGATTTTCAGCTTCGAGATTCGCCTTCGCATTGGCGACGTTAACGTAGGAGATGCCCACTTTGACGAATACCGTATGACCCTTTGAAGGATCGAAAGTGACGTAAGCTCCTGCGGTTCTTCCTTCGCCGTTCCTGTCGCCCTTCATCAGAGTCGAACCGCCCCACGTACCGTAACTGGCAAATGCGCGGTTGAACACGGCGTAGAAATAAATAGTCCTCGTATCGTACTTCGTCCGGCAAAAATGTCCTCCTGTGGCCGCGCCGCTCACCGAGTGTGCAGCCGGATCAATACTGACCGAGGCTTCCGACGTACCCATCCCGAGGCTGCTCATGATATTACTCCCGGCGTTAATAACGACCGTCGGTGTACCGTGGCCCGGATAGATAAACCGGCCGAACCCTGTCCTTGTTGCCGCCGTCAGTTGAACGGTGATTCCATTGTCTAGCTTCACAGAGTAGTAACCCGGATGGGCCGACTCATTCGCATGAGAAAAGGCTTCGGGAAAAGCCAGCCTGCTTACCGGTGGAACGACCTCTTTCGTCCCGAGAAGTGGTGAGAAAGCAAAATCGCCTCCATAATAGCAGCCTGCCCCGCTTAGGTGGTCCACACTGAAACCGTAGATCAGAGAGTCGGCATAATTATACCCGCCGAGTCTCCTGTACGGCCCTGTGTCGGGGCTCCACTGAATCATCCCAAAGGGCATGCTTACCCCCGGGTATTCATCTCCGCTCCTGGCTGTACCGGAGAAAGGGTTGACATATCTAACAAGGTTTTCCAGTTTATAACCCCGGGTTCCGCGGCCGCCGGTATACCCCGCCTCTCCGGCAAGGGCAGGCGTTAAAGCGAAAACACTCGTGAAAAAAACACTCAGCAAGATTGATTTTTGTAGTGACATTTTAGTCTCCTCTGAATAGACACCTTGTGAAGGCAGCGAAGCACTTCCCTTGAAACCTTCGCAAGGTAGCTTCGATTCGCAAAGTAACGGTTGCCTTCGCCCCGTCCCAGGGATCGCTTCGCGGAAGGGGCTCCTTCAGGGCAAGGTTACTCCGATCCGGCAGCTTTGACCCGGATTCCTGTCCTGCTGCTGATGATGTCGAATACTCTGCTGCCCTGATGCACATTCAGCAGTTCTCCCTCAAAGCCGCGGGGGCCTTTGTCCGGGATGAGCTTACCGTTCAGGAAATTCGGCCGGAATCCGAAGAATCCTCGTATGATCGTTTCTGCGAAGGAGCCTCCGTTGCTCGCATTATAGGTTTGAGGAGCGGGTGAAATCTGGACTGCCGCATCGTCGGATCTGCTGAGCAATTCACGGGATTGCGAAAACGGTCCCTCGTAAGTGACCTCTGTACAATGATGGAGAAAACCGAGTGCCATTTCATATTTCCCGAAATAGCACATGACCCTCATGGTTTCAGCAGGCCAGGAACAGAAAGCCCCCATAGGCCCGTGGTCAGGCCGGTTGGATGCGGAGGCAGCGGGGTCGGTGAGCGATAGGGCCCTCATCCAGTGATCCGTCACCAGCTTGCTCTCCACAAAGTGAAGCATCCCATTGCGCATTCCCGGCGAGAGATCCCTGCCGATGGTCAGACCTACGGTGGCAAAGTCGAAAACCGAACTGACCGGTACACGTTTCCCGTTCCGGTGAATAGTGTCCCAGATCCCCTCCTTGGGGACATACAATTTCACCACCGCTGCAAAAAGGCTGTCCGCACCCGCACGCAGCTGCCTGGCCTCAGCCGCGTTTCCGTCCTCGTCCTCGATGGCCGCCACTCTGCGCATTATCCGGACATTGACCGCGTTCAGCGACGCGACTTCATTCACGTAAGTCGGCACGCATTCGAGGAGGTTCGACGCTCCTCCGTAATCCGCCAGCGTGCGTCCGGGTCGGACGAGAGTTTTCCAATGGTCGGCTATTTCAACCATATACTGGAGAACGGTCTTTCCGGCAATCTTATCGTCAAGGAACGAGCGATCTCCGGTCACGTTGAGGTATGCATTGATCAGACGGAAGATCGAGAGATCGTTTGCACTATACCAAGGCCCTTCGAGACTGCCGGTGAGATACTCTTCGGCGTAGCCGTCATAGATACCCTTCGAGAGCCACGACTCCAGATACCGCCTCAGCATCGCCGGGTCGAGAAGCGCAAGAGTGTTCGCCCATTCGCTCGTGTCCCAGAAATATACCATAGTGCAGTTGCTCTGAGGGGAGTTGCTCACGTAGACGCGCGGGGCAACCGGGAAACCGGTGCGCAGTATGCTCAGGAGCGATACAACGCTCATGTAATACATCCGGCTGAGGTCTTTGTCGGCGGTCACCAATGCCGGCAAGTATCCGGAGAAAAACTTATTATGCGGAGTAAACATCGCGTCGAACCGCGCTTGCCAGTCCGTCTGCACTTGCTTGTATGTAGCGTCGAAATTGTCAGCCCATTTCACCGCCAGTTCGTGAACCGCCTGATCTTTGTATCCGATCGCAAGGACGTAATCGATGACCGTTTTCTGACCCGGACGAAGTGAGAAGTTCCACAAAGCCCTTCCCGAATGTGCTCCCGCCGCCAATTGTCCGGGCTTCGTCGCGAAGCTGAAACAGTTCGCAAGCTGCCCCTTCGAATCTTTCAGGAAGAGAGTTCGACCGTTGTCCGTCTCGACGGCAGAAAAGCGGTCAGGCTCGTTCGGCCTCGGCACCTGCCATCCCCATTTGGAATGTTCCGAAGTGTTCACGGTCAGATTTATTGCGAGGTTAAAGTTCTGCACCGTTTTCCCGTCGTTCACCAGCACGATGTGAAATAGTAGCCCTCTCTGGCTATAAACCATTCGAACTGAGGTCTCGATAGCGATGTTCACCTGCCTCCCTCTCCTCAGCACCTGGTACGGGTACCAGCGAGTCTCTTCAAGGCTCGGTGCTCTCCCGCCGATAAGCATCGTGCCGGTTTCACCTGTCATCGTAATGGGCGGGTAGCTGAGATTGCCAACGGCGAGTATCCCGTTGGCGGCTTCGGCTGAGCCGTCTCCGCTGTTGATGGTTGGAAGAGCGAGCAGAGTCGATGTCTCCATCCATTTTCCAGCAAGGCTCTCCAGGGAAGGGATACTCGAATGGCTACCCGAATTGCCCGCCTGACCCAGGGCTGTTCCCTGGGTGGCGACAAACGTCATCGTCAGAAAGGACAGCGCTAATGTTTTCATAAATAATTCCTTGCATACATTTCAAACACCAGGATGAAACCTTAAAACGTAAGCAGGAGCGGCTTCACTACTCCCAACCTTGACTACTTGACAACCCCTACCCCGCTTCCTGTTCCGATCGCAGGTACTACGCCCTTGACAGTAATCTCTCCTCCACTTTCGGCACCCTCGATGTTCTCCCGTTCCAGCATCATCGATTCGGCAATCTCTTCGAATGTGTACCCGGCAGGCGGTGTTATCAGGCTGACAACCACATGCGCAACGATTCCCGCAATGGTCGCCGGAATTATAGGGTTGGTGAGGAGAGGATTATGAGACGGAATGAACATGAGAATTAGAGATACGCCCGCTGTGACGATGAGAGCGGCAACGGCACCCTGCCAGGTAGACCTCTTCCAAAACCGCCCCAGCAGGATTATAACCGCCAGGCCTCCCATGGTCGGCGGCAGGAACTTAATGACGAAACTGACGATGTTTCCCATGTACATTGCAAGCGCCGTCGACGCCACAAACGCGATGACGAGCGCGCGGCGAACGGCAACCAACGGCCTCTTCGGATACCGTTTGGTCACGAGAGGATAGATATGCCGAACGAAAAATGTGCCTGCGGCTGCCGCGTTTCCGTTCGCGGACGAGAAGATTGCGGATGCGATTGCAACGACAACAAATGCCGCCAGCCACCTCGGCAGGACGTTCATGACAAGCCATGGAAGGGCCTGGTCGGAGGAGCCAAGGTGCGGGTTTAGCTTGAATGTGTACATCCCGGCGATCCCGACCGCAACGGAGAATAACATCACTATCGCACCCGCCATCACCATGCTCCACTTTGCTCCGGCTTCGCTGTGGGCGCTGTACATGGTCAGCCTTCTGCCGGGATCGGCGATCGGGTTAATTACCAATACCACGATAAGGCCGGCAACCTCCCATGCTCCGTAGGATTTTACACCGAGGAATGAGAAATACGCGGTCGGGACTGACTGACGGAGCCCCGACAGGCCGCCGACGCTGTCTAGCGCAACGGCACTGAGGCACACGAACCCGACGATCAGAATCGTTGCCTGAAGAAAATCGGTATAGATCACCGTCTTCAATCCTCCAGGGATGGAGATTACGGCAGTTATGAAACCGGCAACTACTGCACACACTTTCAGGTCCAATCCGGTGACCGCACTCAGCACCGCGGCACCGCCCATGATCTGCACCGTCAACCAGCCCAACTGAGAGAAGAACAAGCTGATGTTGGAGAATTCCACGACAAATCGGTTCTTGCCATAATAACAGGAGATCTCTTCTCCCAGTGTCATGAACTTGTATCGCCGCATCACGGCGTACATAAGACCGGTCAGGAGTGTACCGAGCCCCAGTCCTATCGGATATGCGCAGCCTGCCCAGCCGTGCCGATAAGCGAGTCCGGACGCTCCGATAACGACACCGGTTCCGACACATGTCCCGACGATATTTCCCGTCAAGGCCCAGTACGGGATCCCGCGACCGGCAACAAGGTAGTCCGAGGCTTTCCGGACGCGCGCCATGAAGTACAGCGAGACACTGAGCATCAGGACGCCGTAGATTACCAGACCGACAAGAATTGCTCCCTGTGTCGTCATCCGGTCACGACATGTTTTTGCATTATGAAAAGGGCCTGTATTTTATGAATGGAACTGATTGATTCTCAATGGCGAGCGCGGCCGGCCTTTATTCTTATGATGGCGGCAGAAGAAGGGAGAACCGTTATCTCACAGCTGCCGGCCCCCACCGAGTTTCCGGAACTACCTCCGGCAATCGGTCTCCATTTCCCCCGCCACGGACCACTGCTGTTGATGGGCGCACCGCCGAGTGTAATCCCGCGGGTCGCCGCAGGATTGTGATGCGGAGCCGTCATGTAGATAGCAAAGGCTCTGCCGGAATAACCGGGGGAATCAATCCGCACCTTTGCGCTTCGAGCCGGCGGCTCATCCGAGGCAGCCAAGTCATGTTCCTTGTTTATGATGGTGACGTATAGTGTCCCGCTGTCGTCGACCGCGTATGCCGTAAGGTCAAGCGTGTCGGGATTTGTGATTGAGACAGGTTCTATCCTGCCGTGCCCGCCGACGTCGAAAGCCTTGATGCCGTAGCCCATCGGATGAATCTCGTAGTTGCCTTCCCTATCGAGGTAGATCGTACCATTGTACTTCCATTGTGAGGTATGAAAGTTGACCCCGAGGCAATTGTGCTCGGCCCACCAGTGCATGTAGTCGAGGGCAAAGAGAGCGGTCGCGAAACAGTCGCTCCCTCCCCTGACGCCGCCGCTGAAGCTGTTCGACTCCGTCAGGCGATACCCCACCCCTCTGGGCAGCGCGGGAGTACCGACTCCGTCGTAGAGCGCGGGGTAGTAGCTCGACACCCATAGGTGCGACAACATCTGGTTTATCATTTGCCGAGGACTTAACCGCTGCTCAGGTGCATCCTGTCCGACATAGTTGTGCTGGGACACGAAAGCGAGGTATCCTCCGTGTGGAAGAGACAATCCTGTCGCATAATCGGCGAAATCTACCGTCCATGGCATTCCGTGAAACGAAGTGTCTTTAGCCCTGGGAACAGGAAAATTCGAACCGGCGTCCGGCCCGGTAAAAGGAGCACCGTGAACGGAATCGAGGATGACTCTCGCAAACCTCTCCCAGTCGGTGAAATATGTCGGGAATGCAGAACCGGGCGCTTCCGGTATTGTCTCATAGATGTGCGGGTCCGAATGATGGTAAGAATGCCAGTCTGGTTCATTCCCTATCGCGAAACAATCGAGGTACCTTCTGTAATTATCCCAAATATACTTTGCGATCGCAGCGTCCTTTTTCGGATTTCCGTTCAGCAGCTTAAGGGAATATATCACCTTTACGCCGGCAGCCTTCGCGAAGCGGAAGAGAGCGTCAATGTCTTTCCTGGTCGGATTGATGGTGGCCCGGTCTACCGTTCCCCCGCCGATGCGGAGGTTCCTGATGCCTAACTCACGGAAAAGCCTGACCAGCTCGGTGTTAGATGGTTCGAACAGGTAGTCTTTCACCCCGTGCACATTCGGTCTCAGACTCCCTGTTTCGAAGCTCAACCCGGTGAAATCTTCCGGGATCGTCTGTCCCAGTTCAGCTGTTCCGACGGTGACCGTGACTTGCGATTGTCCGAGTGCGCTGACAGTGAAGAGGCACATCAGGCAGAATAAGGCTGAAATAGATTTCATCTGATCTTTTTCATCATCGTAACCTTAATTTAGGCAATTGAAAGGCATCAAACGATTTACACCCGGGCACAGACCGCCGCGTCGACGATGACTGCCTGTGCCGCAAAGTGGCTGGTCGTTATTTAATCAAAACCATCTTTCTTACTGACGAGTAATCACCAGCGTCCAGCTTGTAAAAGTATACTCCGCTCGAGAAGTTGCTTCCGTTAAAGGTCACTGCGTACCTGCCGGGATTCTCTTGTTCGTTAACAAGTGTCTCCACTTCCCTCCCGAGTATGTCATACACCCGCAATGTAACATGGGCAGCTGCCGGAAGGCGGTATACGATAACCGTCGTCGGATTGAATGGGTTCGGATAGTTTTGGCTTAAAGCGTATGCCGTTGGAATCGTGGACCCTGGATACGACACCGCGGTAAGCGGATCAGTGATTTTCACGATTGCCGCCGAAGACGCGGGCACTATTACTACCGACCCATGAGAATCTGTCGAGTCCAGGGGACTGAACTTTCCCTGCCACGGACCGCTGTTGTTGATGGTTGCACCGCCGAGCGTAACTCCCAGCGTAGCGTAGACGCCGCTGTCGGCCGGCGCCGTCAGATACATCACGCTGTCCACAGACCCGATCGAATTGATCGTAACATCCGCGCTCCGCGCACCCGACCCGTGTTCCCTGTTGATGATGGTAACGAAGAGATTGCTGTCGGTATCCGACACCGCGTACGCAGTGAGATTCAGATTATCCGGATTTGTGATTGCTACCGAATCGACATCGCCGTGCCCGCCGATATCAAACGCTTTGATCCCGTAAGCGATTGGATAGACCTGGTAGTTTCCATTTGAATCCATGTATATGGGACCATTTCCAACCCATTGCTTATTATGGAAGTTGACCCCCGCAGCACCGTGTTCTGCCCACCAGTGCATGTAGTCCAACGAGAACAAAGCTGTCGCAAACGAGTTGCTGGCGCCGGCCCGGAACCCGCTGAAGCTGTTCGATTCTGTCAGTCGGAAAGGGAAACCCATCGCGGCCACAGGTGTACAGCTTGCATTGTAAAGTGCGGAATAATAAGTCGTGTCCCAGGTCATTGATAACATTTCATTGATTATCGATGGCACGGATACGCCTGAAGCGATATTCGGTGCTCCCTGTCCCACGTAGTTGTGAAGGAAAATGTATTTCACGTTGGGAGCCGTTATCTCGCTGTCGGCGAGCAGATAGGTCCACGTCTGCCCGTCGTAGTCGGTACTTGTCGCGCCGGGAGTCGGATAATTACTGCCGGTATCCGGTCCGCCGAATATGGCGTTCGAAACCGAATCAGACACAATATCAGCAAACGCTCTCCACGTTGTGAGATAAGAAGGCCACCCGGAAATGTCGGGATCGCGATAAGACTTCCAGTCGGGTTCGTTTCCTATGGCGAAACACTGAACATACTTCCCATAGTTATCCCATACATATTTCGCAATGTCGGCATCCTGAGTCCCACTCCCATTGAGCAGACGCAGCGAATAAATCACTCTTAAGTTCAAAGCTTCTGCAAAACTGAAGAGAGCGTCGATGTCCGCGTCCGTGGGGATGATGTTATTATTGTCTACCGAACCGCCGCCGAGCCTGAGATTCCTCACCCCAAGCGTCCTGAAAAGAGTTTGAGCTTCAGTGCACTTGGGACTAAGTACCGTATTTGTTGAAAAGAAATTGCCGATGACCCCGACATTGTTCAGCCGCTCGCTCCCTGATTCGAAGCTCAATCCGACAAAATCCGGCGGGATAGCCAATTGAGGGCTCTGCGTATTGACCCTGAGCGTGACCGGCGATTGCGCCAGTGCAACCCCCGAAAAGAAAAAGCAGCCTGAAACCAGAGCCATCAGCCGGCGTCTTCCCGATGCAAAATTCATATCAGTAAACCTTTCAAGATATTGCCCCTCCTGTCCCGGTGAACGGAGGAGACTCCTCCGTTCACTCTAGAGACAGAGAGCACTTTTCGTCAATGCCGACGATTTGATACTATTTAATCATCACAAGTTTCTTGGTAATAGTAACGCTTCCCGCCTGCAGCCTATAGAAATAAACGCCGCTCGCGAATCTGCTTCCGTTGAACGTCGCGACGTAGTGCCCGGGCTGCCTCATGCCGGAGAATAAAGTGGCGACCTCCTGGCCGAGCACGTTGTACACCTTCAGGGTCACAAGCCCGTTTCGCGGAACTGAGTAGGCTATTTGAGTCGTGGGATTGAATGGATTTGGATAGTTTTGACTCAGGGTATAGTCGGTCGGCATGGTACGCGGCGGTATGTTCACAGCCAGGGGGAGATAGTTCGGATACCAGTTCAAGTCGCCGACTGGACCTCCGGACGTGCTTGCCGTCAACAAGGCAGAATTCGAATAGGTCAATTTCTCAGGTACGGGATATCCCTGGGTTTGCCACCAGTCTTTCGGAGCCCAGTTGAACACGTTAACCGGGTCGGATATGTTCGGATCGGCAAAGTTCTGATACCAGCGGTAGGATGGAATATGGCCTCCCGTCCATATGAGATTGACAAAGTTAATCATGCTGTCTACTGCCGGCGCAGTCAAAGACGTGGCGAAACCGGGGTCGGTGCTGTCATTATTCGACTCCGTGAACCCGGGCCAGACCGTCTTGTCGGTAAACTCGAGGGCGGTTTGCGCGTTCATCCACTCCGGCGGGGTGATAAGGCCGGAATGATGTGCCGCACCGGTATCGGTCACCGCGGCCCAGTAGCTATAGAGCGCCTTGGACCAGGAGTAGGCGTTGTTGCTTACAGTGACTTTCCTCTGGCCTTCGGTAATACTGTATCCGGAAGATGGCGGATGCGTGAATCCTTTCAAGGTGTCCACCATGATGATTCCAAATCTCTGGTGAGCGCCGTTGGCACCGCCGTTCTTGATGTAGGAAGAGTCCGCACCGTGAGCTATTACGCTGTAGAAGATATTATTAGTGATGGATGCATTTGTGAGCTGCGTGGCAAGCAAGAGGCCACCCACTCCACAGAATACGGTGTTGTGGTTGAAATCAAGATATCCAATGTAGCCAGGGGAACCGTAGAGTGCTCGATTGACGCAGAAGAACGTGTTATCGACAAAGGAGACAGTATCCATTGGAAAGCCGCCTTCTGCCCAGAAGATCGAGCCTCCTTGCCAGAATGGCGCCTGTATGTTTCTGAACTCGGAATTCGAGACGAATATGTTGCAGTAGCTGCCGTGGAAATCCAGTATGTTCGCATTGTTGAAATCATCGAACACGTCGTGATCGGCAATAAGTGTGGTGCTGTCCCCACTTTCGGAAAAAGCGTACTGTGTCGAGGTTGCCGAATCAATTCTGGTTGCTAGGAAGTACAATCCTTTGAGGGTGACTTTGCCGGAGGCCGCCTGCACGTAGTAGTTCGTCACCGAACCATCAGGGTTGATATTCGGTTCTATCACCGGCATATTTCCGGTAGTCGGGTTCCTCTCCCCGATGATGGTTAGGTTTGATTTGGCTACTATGGGTGCCGTGAGGAAATAAGTCGTGTCAAGTGAGCCGGTTTGCTGCAGCAGATAAATGTGTTGCTGTTGACCTGCTTCGTTCGTATCTGCGTTTATAACTGTGTTCAGATTCCCGATCGGGAAGGCGGATACGACAAGGGTATCGTTCGCTTGCGCAAATGACTCACGCGGTGCAGTCACAAGGGCCAAAAAGGCGATCAAGGAAACCGCATAGAGTATCGCTTTCATTTCGATTCTCCCTATTCTTGTTTAGGTTTGTTATTCGAGATACAATTGGCACTTCAGACGCCAACCCCGAGCGTGAAGTGCGTAAATTTACGAGAGACTCTTTCTCCTTCACCTCCCTTCAAGCCGCGGATTACTTGCCGCTCGCGGCGGAGCAACAGGGCCGAAGCCGGCCCTGTCATGGGCAACTCTCAAAGCCGCCACCGCAAGCCCAGGTCTGCAGTCATTCCATAGTCGGATTCTGAGGTTGGAAATCCCGATCCCTGGATGACCGTAATGTCGTTCGCGGAGTTTATGTTGCTGAGATTGAGATAAAGCTGCAGACCAAACCAGGGGAGGTTTTGTGTAGCAGTCATATCCCAGCTGAGGAAATGGGCCTTTGTCTGGCGAAGTTCCGGCCAGAAATTCGTCCCGCTGAACACGTCAGCCTGGTAGATCATCGAAACAACCGCCGAGAAGCCCTGGTAGTCGTAGCCGAGTGAGAGGTTTACAATGTTGTCGGGCTGGTCTATGAGCCTGTCCGTGTAGTTGGTATCCAGATGCACGGGCGGTTTGGGCGGATAGCCGTTGTAGGTTATGGTAATCACGTACGGGTACTTGGCCCCGGAGAATATATGTGTGTAATTGACGTTAAGCACAAGGCTGTTAAGAAAGCCCGGCAGATACCAGAAGTGAGTCTGCCAGTCGAGTTCTGCTCCCAGGACGTTCACCCGGTATGGGTCGTTTATGTCGGTGCTGAGTGATGCGCCCTTTGTATCGGGTGGAAGACCGTAAACCGCCGGATCGGTGATGTAGATGTTCCCCTGGTTGAATATCATATTGTCTATCTGCTTCAGGAAGCCGTCTACCGTGAAGAGCCCGACGCTGTTATTGTACATGGACAGCCCCAGGTCGTAGTTCTGGGATCGGGAGGGCCTCAACAGCTGATTGTTCCAGGTCACGGATGAAGCAAATATATCGATCCTCGGTACGATGGAGCTGTAATCCGGATAGCTGAGAGTGTTTGTGTAAGCAGCCCGGACGGTAAGCCATGAAAGCGGCTGGTACTTCACGATCATATCAGGGAGCCAGTAGCCGTGAAATTGAGCGATAGTGGAATCGGTGTGCGGCCAGGTATTCGGATAATAAATGCCTGCACTCGCGTTGGGGTAAACAGACGCCTCATAGACCGTCCTCAGCCCCTGGTATCGCACCCCCGGAATGAGAGTCAGCTTTGGACCGATGTTCAGAGTCGCCATGATGTATCCGGCGCTTTCGTATTCATTCCCGTGATAGTTGTTGGCGTCAGAGCCGTAAACATCCGGCGAGTAGTCGGCGGCGACTGCTCCCGGCTTGTCGCGCATGAAGCTGACGACGGTGTCGATAACCTGAGAAATCAGCCCGCTATTCGTCCCGGGCCCCATGCCGTAATTGCCGTTAAGGAAATTCCCGTAGTTGAAATTATTGTCTTCGAACAACGTTAAGGGAAGAGGATCTGTGCCGTTCGGATTTAGGCCATACTTCTGGAAATGCGGTATGGTTTGAATGATGTAGGCCCTCGCATCGCCATTTCCGGGATTGTAAAGCGTGCCCGTACCGTCAGCATACGTGTAATTGCGGTAAGTATAGCGATACATTCCGCCGAACTTCAACTTGGCCGTCACCAGGTTCGAGAATGTCAGATCCTTTGTGAAGTCAATCGATCCCGTGATATTCCTCTGCATCGAGTAACTGTTGCTGGTATTGAACCCGCTGAAGAGAAGCGTGTCCGGGTTGATTTTCGAAAAGGCGACCTTGCCTATATAGATTGGGTTCGCACTGGGAGGAATACCGTTGATACCGGCCTGACCCTGACTGAACGTCATTCTCCAGCTTCCGGGATAGATATTCTCGGAGTATGAATGGGAAAGCCTTATGTGCATATTCAGGAGAGGAGTGTTCTGCTTGTAGTCGAGGAGATCAATTAGTGTATTCAGCGTGTTCGGTGAATTGCCGACTCCAAAGTTGATATCGTTGCCCGTGTAGATGTTGTAATCCTGGCTGTAGGTTTGGGTTTGTGTGATGCCTCGGCTGAAGAAATTCATAAAGTCGATTTTACCTTCCGGCAGGCGATAGTCCATCGTAAGAGCAGCATCGTACCGGCGCCTGGCCGAGGGGACGAAACTGGTGTTCAGGCTGCTGAGGTATACCGGATTCTTAATCCCGAAAATTTTAGTTCCGAGATAGTAAGATCCCCCGAAGTTGTCGGCTGTCAGGTTTACCCTCTCCACGACTCCCTGGGCGAGTATCCCGAACTTGTCGTTCAGGAACCTGTCGCCTATGCTGCCGGTGAACTTGTAATCGTTATACTGGCTCAGCAGATTATCGTACCCGCCTTGAGTCGTAAGGCTGATTTCCGGAGCTCCCGAAGGAGTTCTCTGCGCTTCCCGAATCTGGAAGTTGACGACGCCCCCGATGGCAGCGGCATCCATGTCCGGCGTGACGGTCTTGTACACCTCTATCCCGCTGAGCATGCTCGATGAAATCATGCTCAGATCGACAGCCCTGGTCCCCGAGCTGGTCGGGTTGCCGTTAATCGTCGCCGGGGAACCGGTAGCCGCCATTTGAACCCCGTCGATCGTCACCTCATTGTATTTTGGCTGCAGTCCGCGAATGGCGACTTCCGCTCCTTCTCCACCCTGCCTGATCAAGTAGATGCCGGGGAGCCTGCCGACGGATTCTGCCGCGTTTGCATCCGGCAGCTGCCGGATTCTTGCGGCGGAAACAACGTTCACAATGTTCTGCGATGAAAGCTGCTGATTGATCGCCGCATTCTGACCACTAGCCTGCGCAGTTACCACTACTTCCCTGCTCTTCACCCCGACCGCAACCAGCTTTGCATTCATCGTCAGTGAAGCGTTCGGCTTCACGTCGACACGAATTATTCGTGCAGTGTACCCGACGTAGCTTACCCGAAGCGTATCGATGCCGGCAGGAACACCCGTTATCGTATACTTGCCGTTCAAATCTGTAGACGCTCCAAGGCTCGTCCCTTTTATGAACACAATAGCTCCTGGCAGCGCTTGACCGGTTTGTGAGTCTGTTATCTTTCCCGAGATCGTTCCTGTTGTCTGAGACCAGGATGCCTGAGCTGCCAGGAACACCCCGAGGAAAGCAAGTGGACCAACTAACTTCCTTGCCAAGATCTCTCTCCTTTCTGATTTGTATGGCAAATGCGGCTGAATAGGCCGCAATGCGGATGTTGACGAATCATCTGATTATTATTGCCGGGGGTGCGGTGAGGCGTGTGGAGAGACCACACGCATCTCCATCTTAACGATATGTTTCTACCGTAAACGTTTGTGGTGAAAAGGGTGAAGCCTTATCCCTTGCTGAGTCCAGCCAGGTAACCATAATAGGAGGTATATGGTATCAATGTGTAGCATTGATTGTGAACCTGAGTTTGAACCGACAGCTTAGATAAGGCCTTGTCACCCAAAGCCTTAAACAAGTAACATATGACCGTCGCTGGCACTTCGTTTTGTCTCCTCAATCGCACATCAAGAGTTTTCGATTAAAAGAAACCTTGCGCGAGGCCCCGTTATGGCGCCTCGATGTGCCATGGCTCACAAATCGTTCAACACAAGAAAGAAAAATTCTTTGGAAGACTGCCCGGTTGTCTGACGGCCGTTAGGCCGCTCCCGATCGTGAACTTCCATATTGCCGAGAAGCTCCCGGCTCCCGCGGCATTCATCCCACTGACATGCCAGTAGTACACGGTATTTGAATCCAGCGGTTCGGGCAATTGCAACGTGGTGTCGCTGATTGTTGTAATCAAGAATCAAGATAGCTCTAAGTCCCCGCTGGTCAAGATTAGATATCAGGTCGTCATAGGCCGACCAGTCATAAACGCCTTTGACGGTTTCTATGGATGACCAGGTTAAATCCATGCGAATGAACTTGAATCCGGCCGCCGCGATCCTGTCGAGGTCCTGCGTGTGTCCGCTGCTGAAGTGTATGTTTACACCCACGCCGGCCGGCAGGACAGGCTCAGGTAGTCCGGATGAAATACTCTGTGCAAAGGCCGGTATCGCCGCTAGGAAGGCATATAGAAACAGAACCAGGCAGCCCAGATGCCGTGTGCTCCGTAAACACTTCAAGAATCACTCTCTGCTCAAGGACGGAGTTCCGAGAAAAAACCCATGTCTTTGCCCCTCGCTTCCGCAATGTATTCTATCGCCCGCTCCGCGGAATAACCTTCGTGGACAACCTTCGAAAGCGCCATGCCTAAAGCCCGAGGGTCTTCGTTCTGTACGAAGGTGACGTTTCTTCCCACCATCGCCCCCCGCACATTGGGAGCCGCTTTCATCCCCTTCGCAAAGGCAGTTACGGTGTCGCTCGGAGTCTCTCCAGCCGGGCCGCCGAGCATAAGGATCGGAAGCGTGGTGGATCTAGCGACTCTCTCGAAGTCTTCATTAAATGAAATCTTGAGCCAGCTGTAGAGCGAGGTTTCGCCCAGAGCGGCTGCGGCTCCGAGGTCACGCACGAGGGTCTCCACATCGGTCTTGAAAGCGTAGTGCTTTTCCCGCCCTTCCACAGTGACCGGCTCGATGAACGCATACAACCCTGCACGACTCAGTTCGGTAACGGCATCCGCGCAGGCACGCACGGTCAGGAGTGATCCGCGGTCGCCTGGCTCCAGCCTGTACATCATCTTCCCTCCGTCCAGATTCATCCTCTTCAGGCTCTCAGCCGTGAAGGAAGTAAACAGGTCTTCCATTTCGTATTCCGATCCGGCGTGGCCGCCCCTGTTCATGCATCCGATGATCACCTTCTCATCGAGGAAGCTCTTTCCGACCTTCTGCTTGTAGAGGTAGTCGACAATCAGAATATCCTCTATCATGTCGGTCGTCCCCATCACGCCGTCAAACTCACTATCCGTAATGACCCGCAGTACACGGCCCAAATATTCGTACCGGTCTCCCATTCCAATCGGGTCTCCTCTCAACGCGGTCACTCTCCTGCCCGGGTGGTCTGCAGCCAGGATTATCAGCTTGCCGTCGCGGGTCAGCTTACTCCTTCGTTTTCTCTTCCCGGCATGCTCAATAACCGCGTCTTTTTCCTCGATTCTTGCCTCGGTGATCTGGTAGAACAGCTTCTTAGGGAAGAAGTTCTCCAATTTGAATTGAAATTTGTCTTTCTGCTTCATTGAATTGCCCGTTCTATGGCAGGTTTCGACGCCGGTTGATTTGTTCTTCAATCCCTGTTTCCCGCAGCGCCGCCGGGGCAGCCGCTTCAAGGCCTGTTCCGCTCTTGCTTTCGGACGAGCCAGGCTTTCGCCCCGTCAGACTGCCGAACGACAACAACGGATTCCCGATAAGCGGCCTGCAGTAGTCTAGAAAGGACTGCGTCACATAGTTTCCATTTGAGCTTATGAATTCGTCCGGCAGCTTCTTCTCGGCGATAGCGACTTTATTCAGAGAAACAGTGCCGGCCACACAGCGATATTTCTCACCGGCCTTTCTATCAAGCGTGGTCATCAGACCGGTGTTCCCTTTGACTACGAGGCGCACCGCCGCTTTGCCGACGAGCGCCGCCTCCTTCTGATCCACCGCAGATACATATTCAATAGCCGTCCTTGCCGCGAGCCCGGGTTTCTCGTTCCTCGCCCTTATTTTCAGCTTCTCGGATATTTGCTCTGCAAGATAGGCTGCAGCGCCCCCCGGAAGTCCTCTCCCGAACCCGTCTCTCGACGCCTCGGCCTTCACCCCTCCAAGGTAGCTGCCGGATTCGTCCTTCAGACCTTCGCTAACTACGATTACCGCGCGTCCGATTCTCGCATATACCTCCGACACGTCGGAAAGGAACCGCTCGAGGTTCAAGGGACGCTCCGGGAAGCAAATCAGATTCGGCGCGTCGTCTTCTTTTTCCTTCGCGAGAGAGGAAGCGGCCGCGAGCCAGCCAGCGTTTCTTCCAAGGGTCTCGATCACGGAGATGGGAGGGGGCAACGCCTCCACGTCGAGCCCGATCTCCCTGGTTACCGACGCGAAGTATCTCGCTGCGCTTCCGTAACCCGGACAGTGATCGGTAAACGCCAGATCGTTATCGATCGTCTTGGGAATCCCGACCACTGCAAGTTCATAGCCCGAGCTCCGCGCCAGCTGATCCACCCTGTCGGCCGTATGCATCGAGCCGTTTCCGCCGATGTACAGGAAATACCTGATGTCATATTTCCTGAAGGTTTCGAGAATTCGGCCGTAATCGGACTCTTCCATCTTCCGCCTGCATGAACCCAGTGCCGCCGCCGGCCTGCGATACAACTGCCTCAGAGTCGAAGCCGTTTCCTCTCCGAGGTCAACCATCTCATCATCAATTATTCCATCGACGCCGTGAAGTGCACCGATGATCTTCCGGACCTGTCCCGTCCTGGAGTGTTTGGCCTCCTGAATGATGCCGACGAGGCTGCAGTTTATCACGGCAGTGGGACCGCCGCCCTGGGCAACCAACAGATTACCAGCTCTCATCTACTGCAGCCTTTCTTTGCGTATTACGAATAGCCTTCAAAGAAAACTCCTGGTTTCTGAATTCGAAATCCTAAACAAATTCAAATCAAGAAAAACCTGGACGAAGAAGACTTTTGTATTTTGGACATTGTTCAGGCTTTAGAATTTCGGATTTGGAATTTTGCCGCCATTAATATGCGGTCGTTGGAGATAATCCCTGTACGGCACCGGTTCCATGACATTGATTCCCAGCCACGCGCATAACTCGTTGACGTCATCGGTTATATCCTTATCGACATACGCGAGATGATGCGGGACGGCGTTCACGAGCAGGGTATTCATGTAATCCCTGCTCGGAGTCTTCTGACTGTTGATCTTCAGGTCTTTCATCCAGGAGCTGCAGCCCTTGTAAATGGGTGATTCCCTTTCATAGAAATGGCCGGTTGCGAGAAAGGCGCTGGAATCTCCTTCCAGAAAACGCAGCACGGTCAGCTCGGTCGGTTTCATCCTTCCTTCCCGGACGGTCCCCATCTTGTCGCGGTTGAAATGGTTGGCCAGCCTGAAGCCAGACTTGTCGAACCAGCTCGCGGGAATGTTTCCGCAATGCCAGATATAGATGGAGTCTGTCTTCATATCCCAGCCGGATAGGTCCATGAGAACGGTTTCTCTGCCACTGAGATACTTGAGCGTCATCATCGATATGGCGCCGAGCACATCGGTCTCGGTGGCGGCGACGGTCTCGGTTTGGTTCAGCCTTCCGATGGAGGAGCACACCATCAGACCGACTTTTCCCGGCACTTCGGGCCAGCACCTGAAGCTCACCGCCGACGCGTTATGCTTGGAGACTATTTTTTCGAATGCCACTTCCGCCCCCGCGGATTTTCTGACATCGGCCTGAGAGGCATCTATCCCCCCGGCTTCTTTCACTATCTCGGCAATCTTCCCATCCAGCGCCCCGTTCTTCATCGCCGCTTGGTATTCATCGTAAAACTCGGCGAGCTCGAGCTTTTCAACGGTAACACCAAAAATCTCTCGGAGCTTCTCACTGTCGTACTTCAGGTCATGGTAACCGAACTCGGTGTCTCCGATCTGCAGGATCTTGGCGTTCCTTATGTTCTTTATCGCCGCAAGAGCCCTGACGGTCGTATCGAATCGTCGGCCGAATACCTCCGATTCCGCGTCGCCGAACAGCCATTTTACCGGCTTGTCATATCCCGGAGCGTATCTCCCCGCTATACTCACGTAAAGATTGGTGGCACAAAAAGAGTTGAGCGGCAGCGGACCGCTCGTCGTCGTCTCCTCAACTGCCCAGATGGCCAATCTCGGAGATATCGAAAAGAAAGGAAGAATCATGTCTCCGTCGGCAAACGACGAGTTCTGGATCACTACCAGATCTGCTCCCTGCGCTTCCAGCTGCTTCGCTGCAATTTCAGCGTCAGCAAGCGTCTCCATACCTTTTTCAACCGGGATAAACTCGAAGCCCATTTCCGCACTCTTTTTCTTCATGACTTCGATGCTGTGCATCAGAACCGACTTCATGTCGCCGTGGAAAATAGGGCGGAACGTCCCGGCGAGTGCGACTTTCAGTTTTTCCATTATCTGTAAACCTCTGATCTCTTGAATTCTGTATCGAAATTGGAACAGGGCCGCCGGCGCCTGTCTAGACCTCAGTGGGGTCGGGCGGTACTTTCAACACACGGATTTCGGCGGTAAGGTTCCCAAGTAGAGAATGCCGGGCATTCACTCTGATGAGTCCGCTGCTATTCTGTGCGGCCTTTATCCAGACTGCGCCGGCTCCTCCGTTTTCCGAGAGGTCCAGCGGGTTGTCGCCCATAATTATTCCCGGACCTTCCAAAGTCATCGTAATTGTCCCGGAATTGGAAGGGCGGAGGTTGCCGAACTTGTCAACGCCCATGAACACCAGCCTCGTCGCGTCCGAGCCGTCGCCCCTTATCTCCGTTTCGTCAGCCTTCATGTAGAAAAGATCCTGTGAGGGATCTGACGAGAACGACTTTGACACCAGTCTCCTGTCGCCGACGTAACCGTCGATGCGCAGTTCAGGATGCGATGTACCGTCTATTCTAAGGTCTGCAAAGAAAGGAGAATGGTGGAGGTGCGGATAGTTGGAGGTATCAGGATGCAAAGTGTCGTGATGGCTTCCGTCGACGAACAATTCCAGCCTTTCACAGTTGGAAAAGATTGCTGCTCTCTTCCCAGGCCCGTTCGGATTTTTCGAATTGAAGTCCCAGTAGAAATCCGGCATTATGACCGGCCTCTTCTCCGGACTTCCCTGCGCCTGGTAGAAGGACGCACCCAGCTTGGGAATCCTGAAGATATCGGCGACCCCGGGGCACTTCACATGGTGATAGGAATTGATCAGGCTTCCGTAGTCGAACGCGCACCAGGCGATCGCCCCGCAGATCCTCGGGTCCTCGCCGGCCCGGCTGTGCGCCTGCGCATGCCAGATTGCCTGATCCTCCTGAACGGATACGTCCCCCGCCCGGCGGTAAGTGACATTGAAACCCTCCCCAGGATGGCTGTAATTAAACTGCCCGACAGTCTCAGTAATAAGATACGGCACACCCTGAACAGGCTTCCGTATTCCGACGCCGCCGCCGGTCCCGGCCTGGTAATCGTCATATGCGAAAACGTCCTGATGCCATTCGGTTTTCCAGGTCTTGATGGAGCCTGAGGTCATCGTCCCCGATGTCGGGCGGGAATCATCGAGCGATTTGGCGACTTCCCTCGTTTTACGGTACAGCTCAGGATCATTTTTCGACTCGTTCACACGGACTCCCCAGATTGTTACCGACGGATGATTTCTATCTCGGGTAACCATATCCTTCACGTCGCGGATGAGCAGTTCCTTCCACGCTTCGTCGCCAAGGTATCCCCATCCGGGCACTTCTTCCCATACCATCAATCCGAGCTCGTCGCAGGCATCCAGGAAGGCTTCCGACTGTGGATAATGAGAACATCTGACCATGTTGCAGTTGAATTCACGCCTCAGCATTTCGGCATCGTGATGCATTACCTTCGGCGGCATCGCGAACCCCACGTAGGGGAACAATTCATGTCTGTTGAGGCCGAAGATTTGTAGTCGCCGTCCGTTGAGAAAGAAGCCGTCGAGCTCAAACCGCGCGTCCCTGAGGCCCGTGCGTACTCTGTATTCGTGCACGGGCATTTCGTCTATCAATAGCCTCGCCACGATGTGGTAGAGATGGGGGGCATCGACATCCCAGAGTTTGACGTTGCCGAGGTCTTCCAGCGTGACGACCTCCCGGGTTTCTCCGACATTCTCTATTGGCATGCTGTGGCTGGCGCCGCGCAGGACATTTTCGCCATCCAGCAGCTCCACCTCGACGCGAACCGGTTTAGACGGAATCTCTGCCGTGTCAACGGTACACGCGACGTCGATACGGCGCTCCTTGTCGAGCACCTTGACCGGCTTTGCGAACAGCTCACTGATGAAAGTCTGCGGGAACACATCCAGCCGCGCCGAGCGAATGATCCCTCCGGGCTCCAGATAGTCGATTCGCTTCGGCCCTTCAGGCGACCCTTCGGGGGGACAGTTGCTCCACCGTGAATCGACGACCACCGCAAGGACATTGTCTGTGTTTCTTACCCATTCGGTAATCTCGTACCTTGAAGGGAGGTAGCCGCCAAGACTCTGGGGCAAGACATGACCGTTGATTACCGGTGTAGTTCCGACCATGACCGCGTCGAAGTGCAGGAACACCCTTCCTTCTCTTAATGCCGGCGGCAGCTTGAAGTGTCTGCGGTAAATCCAAACCTTTTCCCAGGCCTTCGGATCCCAGTTCTGCCAGGAAAGGTCAGAAACGCAATGCGGCAAAGCTGCCGCGCCGAATGTCTTATCGTCAAACACTCTATTCAAACCTGAGCCGCTGAACTCTCCTCCAAACAACCAGCCTCGGTCCAGCGAAAAAGAGCGGCCGGCCGGGCCGGTAATGGGATGTGCTTTCTCAAATACAAACGCACGGCTCCCGAGCATCGACAATGCTGCGGCACCGCCCGACCCTACGGCACAGAGCCGAAGAAAGTCCCTCCGCGACAACGCCGCGGATGTTTTCATTTCATCTGGCAAGGGGAATACTACAGTTTGAAAATCACCAGCTTCAGTTCAGTCATTTCTTCGATTGCGTACCTTAACCCCTCGCGTCCGAGGCCGCTGTCCTTCACGCCGCCGTACGGCATGTGGTCTACCCTGTAGCTGGGCACATCATTAATAAGGACAGCCCCTGCTTTGATCTCGCGAGTCGCTTTCATCGCTTTGGCAAGGTCGTTCGTATATATGCCGGCGTTGATACCGAAGCGGGATGAGTTAACGAGTTTAATAGCCTCATCGAAGTCTTCATAGGCGGTGACTCCGACCAGCGGGCCGAATACCTCCTCGCTGAACACCTTCATCCCGGGATTGACTTCCGTCAGGACCGTGGCCGTAATCGCATTTCCCTCTCGCGTCCCGCCGGCTGCCACCTTCGCTCCCAGCTTCTTCGCCTCGTCGATCCACTCGAGGACGCGGGCAATATCCTTCTGGGTGATCAGCGCCGAGACATCCGTCGTCTCGTCGAACGGATCGCCGACCTTGAGTTTGCCCACCGCCTCAGTCAGCTTCGCAACAAACTTTTTTTCGATCTTCCGCTGTACGAGAATTCTCTGCGTCGATATACATACCTGTCCCGAATGAGCGTATCCGCCCTGAACGCATCTTCCAACGGCTTCGTCAAGCCTGGAGTCGTCGTCCACAATGACGGCCGAATTTGAGCCCAGCTCGAAAGTGAAACGCTTGAATCCTGCGACATCGCGGATATGCTTCCCAACCTGAGGGCTGCCGGTGAACGAGACCATGACCACGCG
Organism: Candidatus Kryptoniota bacterium; assembly: GCA_046705025.1. Taxonomy (GTDB): domain Bacteria; phylum Bacteroidota; class Ignavibacteria; order Kryptoniales; family JAKASW01; genus JAKASW01. The sequence goes on from JBJKQU010000072.1 coordinate 39,615, forward strand.
GGGGTCTTTGACGAGTTGCTCTCCGACGTCCGAGCCGCCGGTGACAACGTTAAGCGCGCCCTTCGGAAGGCCGGCCTCTTCCATCAGCTCTGCCAGTTTCAGGGAGATGATGGGTGTCGACGAGGCTGGCTTTAGAACGACAGTGTTCCCGGCCGCTATGGCGGGGGCGACCTTGTGGGCAACAAGATTTAGCGGCGCGTTGAACGGTGAGATCGCGCCGATAACGCCGATCGGTTCGCGCATCGTAAACGACACCCGGCCCGCTCCTGCCGGCACCGCGTCCAGCGGTATCGTTTCGCCGTGGATTCTCTTCGCTTCCTCGGCGGCAAACAGGAAGGTGTCTGCTGCTCTGCTTACTTCGCCTCTTGCCTCTCTTATGACCTTGCTGTTTTCCGAGGTTATGGTCCTCGCCAAATCCTCCGAATGTTCCAAAACGAGATCTGAGGTCTTCTTAAGGACCAAATATCTCTCATATGGGGTCGTCTTCGAGGTGAGCTCGTAGGCCTTCGCAGCGGCATCTATTGCCGCACTTACCTGGGCAGGAGTCGCAATCGGGACTTTGCCCAACACTGACCCGTCGTAAGGGTTCTTCACTTCAAAGGCGGAGTCCGATGAAACCCATTCTCCACCGATAAACATCTTGTATGTTTTCCCGCCGGTCTTCTCGACCGATGATTTCTTCAAAACGCTCACATCACTCGACATCGTGTATCGCTCCTATTCTTCGAAGAGGAAAATTGACATAATTAACCGCCGGCAGCCCCTGCAGCACCCTGTCCACATCATTTGCCACGGTCTCCACAACCTTGTCTTGTGCCTCAATGGTGAGTCCCGCTATATGCGGCGTCAGCACCACATTGTCCATGTGGTTCAACTCCGATTCGGCGGGCGGCTCCTTCTCGCGGACATCAAGTCCGGCGCCTGCGATTATTCCCTCCTTAAGCGCGCGGATGAGGTCGCTCTCGACAATAACGTCTCCGCGCGAGGTGTTAATGATAATGGAACCCTTCTTCATCAGCTTCAGCTTCGAATAATCTATCAATCTGCGAGTATCGTCATTCGACGGCAGATGACACGAGACGATGTCGGCCTCTGCAAGTAGATCCCGCAGCTCCCTCAGCTCGGCGGAGTTTTCGGTCACAACATACTCGTGCCGGGAAATAAACTTGTCGTATGCTATCACCTTCATTCCGAACGCCCGAGCCCGAACAGCGACCCTTGCGCCCACTCTTCCTAACCCGAGGATTCCGACTGTTTTTCCGAAGAGTTCATGACCAACGAAGCTGTATCTGTCCCACCCGCCGTTCTTAGTCGAAAAATCACTCGGGGGTGTTTTCCGATACAATGCAAGGATCAAGGCAAACGCCTGTTCTGCGGTCGAGATGGAATTCTCATTCGGGGCATAGGTTACCACGATTCCTGCCTTGCTTGCAGACTCAATGTCAATATTATCATACCCAACACCGGCCCTGCCTATCACCATGAGGGATCCGGCATTCTGCAACGCCTGGGGATTAATTTTTGTCTGGTTTCTAATTATCACCGCTCTGGCGTCAGCGAGCCGGGCAGAGAGTGCTTTCGGGTCCTTCCACAGGCTTTCATCGCGCAGAACTTCATAGCGTTCCTCAAGACCTTTTATGGCGCGGCCGTTTATGTCTTCCGTTATCAATATGTCCATCGACAAGCCCTTTGCATCTAAAGCGAATTGCGTACAAACGACTCGAACCTGTCTTCGAGTTCCGATGAGGGAAGAAGTAGTTCCTTTGTATGCACAAGATGAATCCTCATTGCCTCAGCTGCCTTGTCCGGGTCTCGTTCGAGCAGCGCAGCAATGATCTGCTTGTGCTCGGCGACTGTCGTATTGATCCTTCCGGGTTTGTGTCCGGATATGAACCTTATCCTGTGGATCTGTCCCAGCAGGTTGTTTATGATTCTTCGGGCGCGGACGTTTCCGGCCGTGACCAGGATGAGGTCATGGAGCTTGCCGTCGGCATCGAACGAAACGATGCTGTCCTGCTTTTCGACCGCAAGATCAAGCAGCTTGTCGATTTCGTCGAGCTGTTTGAAGTTTTCCTCCGTCACTCTTGAGGCTGCCGCCCTCGCGGCTGCAGTCTCCAGCCAGATCCGGAGATCCAGAACCTCTTCGATGTCCTTCGGGGTCAGTTCCGAAACATAGACGCCGACGTTTGGCACTATCCTCACGAGATCCTCATGTTCAAGCCTGCGCAGCATCTCGCGAATCGGAGTCCGGCTCACACCGTACTTCTGAGCCAGCTCGTCTTCGCGGATCGCCTGACCAGGCTTGAGACGCTGCGAGATGATGTCTGCCCTCAGCGACTGAAAGATCTTGTCTTTGGCCGAAGCCCGATCCGGCTCGCTCAGTTCCACTTTTCCCCTCTTATTATTCATCTCATGCCTTATTTATTGAACTGCACATATGACCCGGTCCTTCAATTTCCGTCTTCTCTTGATTCATTCTTGTCGCTGCCAAGTACATCTTAACATATCTACCGTCCTGACTGCTGGCGCGCTTGAATATGTACGGTATCGTATAAGGTAAATTATACAATTATTACAAATATTCAGCCACTGCACGAAGGGCACCGAGAGGAGGGATAGAGATTTTTTGATCCTTGGAAGGCATTAATACAGCTTCGCCATCTAAGTCACACGGAGCTGCCGAGCGCACCCGCACAGTGCCGGCTAAAGTTCAGTGTTCACTCAACTGATTGCCTTGAAACGTGCGCTCAGCGTTCTCCAGATTGAAGCTCAGTCGGCACAAGACGAGCACGCTCATGCAGAAAACACGGAAATACCGGCCAAGAAACGAGAAAACAGCGCATCATTTGTTATACCAGATTGTATACAATTCTCAACACAATATAGTATAAGATTGTTCCGCCTGTCAAGTCCCGGGAGACTTTGTTCGATATTTTTTTGGTGGGAGAGGCTCAGTAGACATGCAGGAATGTATATCAGGGTAAGTCCGATGCTCTGCGCGCCGGCTTTCTTCATGTCTTTCTCCATCTTCCCGAGCGAGACAAGCACCTGTCGGCCGTTGAGCAGGCCCGCCTCTATCACTACCGCCGTGCCGCCCGTGAAAAAGTTGCGGTTCTCATCGAAACCCTTTTTGAACGGGCTGCATCTCGTGTAGATATGAGGGGTGACCTTGTCGTCACTTGGATCCCAAAGATATTTCATTATACTTCGGGAGACCTCTTGGTGAATTTTATCCCACCTCGCCGCCGTTTTCGTGCCCCGGCAAAGCGAGACAAAATCATGCACGGCGATCAGAGAGATGGCGTTCGTGTCCTACCGCTCGCGGAAGTCATGTGTATCATCTCAGCACCCGGTACTGGCTCAGTTTGATTTAACGCAAAGTTCGCAAAGACAAATAATCGCAGAGACCGCGAAAGAATATAGTTGTTCTGCGTGCTTTGCGCCTCCTTTGCGTCCTCTGCGTTGAATGTTTTTAA
>JBJKQU010000073.1:0-4742 GCA_046705025.1 Candidatus Kryptoniota bacterium
TACCATGTCTCCGGTGAAGTCGAAATAAAGAGTTCCGGGATCCAGGACACCTTTCTGGATTCCGAAAACGGAACGATATCCCAACTGTGCCTGGGCGAGCTGAGGCAAGAGCGGAAACATTAGCATGACAAGCAGGTAGCTTAGTCTTCTTCTCATCTTACTGCTCCGATGTGTTATGGTTTTTGAATGCACAAGCTTATAGCCCAAACGGCGTGCCGCCACAGACATTGTTGAATTCAGTTCAATTAGGCCGATTTATGACGAATTGGATGGGTGGTTGAGAAATAGAGCTTCGCAGGTGCTGATGTGCGATATCGATTGGAGCGTTTTACGCGACGAAGCGATGGGAAATTTGATTTCCCGGGATCACAACTCAAATCTAAGGCAAGTCTTTATATCGATTTTGAGCTTCCTAACAGAGGGAGATTACTTTTGGCAAAAGCATCGATCGCTGAGGAGATCGCTGGTCCCTTTCTTTCTGCAATGTCATGCCCGAGACTCACGTGAAAGTAGAATGCGCCCGGGACAAAGACATTTCACTATTTCGGGCGTAGCCTTGTCATGGGGGCTGAGATTTCAGTTTACCGTTGGCCCTCTTTCTACCTCTGCCATAGTATCTGCCTTGCCTCTAATGGAACAGAGACTCCATCCCGAGACGGAACAACCCTTGCCGTGTAATCATTAACATTCCGGCTTATGGGGGCTTTCACCTCGTACACAAAAGCATTCGCGACACCCGGAATATGCCGGCCTCTCGACATTTCCCGGACAAAAGGGGGTGTACCGTTCAAACCGACGGCATATAAATCAACTCTTACGGCATCCGGTTCAATCCCGCCAAAATAAACCTCCACTTCGAACGAATATTCATTGTCCTGCTCCTTTACCTCAGTTTTTCCGAATGTAAGTTCGTTCCACTTTGCCGACAATGTGTTCTGCCACCTGACTATTTCCGACGCTCCGCGACCTTTATTCGCAGCCCGCTTTATCATTCTATCCGCTCCTGGTAAATAATATTTCTCTACATATTCCTGTACGGTCCGTGTCGCTGAGAACTGTGGTGTCAAGCTCGCGGTGCTTTCTTTCATTCGAGCGATCCACGCCGAAGGAATACCGTTGTCATCTCGGCTGTAGAACTCCGTGATGATTTCTTGTTCGAGTAATGAATATAGAGACTCAGCTTCGACCGCGTCCCAGCGTGCCGCATCTTCATGTTCCTGCCCGTCACCGATAGCCCATCCCACTTCGGGCGAGTAAGCCTCTGCCCACCAGCCGTCTAATTCCGAAAGGTTAAGGCCGCCGTTCACAAGCACCTTCATTCCGCTCGTTCCGCTTGCCTCCCACGGGCGTCGTGGCGTGTTGATCCACACATCGACTCCCTGAACCAGGTGTTCCGTTACAAGCATGTCGTAATCGGCAAGGAAGACAACGCGCTTTCTCATCGCCGGCCGATGTATGAAGTCGATCCACGCCTTGATCATCGACTGGCCTTCCAGGTCTGCGGGGTGCGCCTTGCCGGATATTATCAGCTGTACCGGTCTCTGTGGATCCGACAGAATGCGATAAAGTCTGTCGGGGTCATGAAGCAGCAGGTTCGGCCTCTTGTAAGACGCGAAACGGCGCGCGAACCCGAAGGTCAGCGCATGCTCATCCAGGACTTCGTTTGCCTCTTCGATCTGAGGTTGCGGCGCGCCTAATACTTCTAGCTGCATAGACAAACGATTCCGGACAAAGTCAACCAGAGCCGCCCGGGTTTTGTTTCTGAAATCCCAGATCTGTGAATCTGACACGCTTCGCATTTTCTTTTCCAGCTCATTCACTGAATCTGCCCACCGATCCTTGCCGCAGCTTTGGGTCCAGAGTCCGTCAGCTTCTTTCGAGTCCCATGAAGGCGCATGGACACCGTTCGTTACGTGTCCGACCGGCACCTCTGATTCGGGCCATCGCGGAAAGAGAGATTGGAAAATTCGGCGGCTTACCTTTCCATGAAGCCTGCTCACACCGTTGACTGCCCCGCTTCCGTGCAGGGCAAGGTATGCCATGTTAAAGTTTTCGGAAGAATCGTGAGGATACTTCCGTCCCAGGGCTAGTAGCTGTTCAAGAGAAAGTCCTAACTGATCGGTCGCGTAGTGTCCTAAGTAAGTTTCGAGAAGCGATGGCGGAAAAGAGTCAAACCCTGCAGCCACAGGTGTGTGCGTCGTAAATACGTTCCCGGCACGCGTCGCGGCCAGAGCAACATCGAATGATGTTCCGTTATCGTCCATGAAAGATTTTGCCCGTGCGAGAACGGCAAAAGCGGCATGTCCTTCGTTTAGATGGCAGACTTCGGGTTGAGCATTGAGCGCTGTAAGGAGCTTCCATCCGCCGATTCCGAGCACCATCTCTTGCTGCAACCGAAGCTCGTGCCCTCCACCGTAGAGCTCGCTCGTTATTCCACGATGAACTGGATAGTTTGCTGCATCATTGCTGTCCAAAAGTAGAAGCCTTGCTCTTCCAACCGTAACCTGCCACGCGCGCAGCCATAAGAGGTAGCCTGGAAATCTCAGCTGAATTCTCAGCCATTCTCCCTTTTCATCCCGGACGGGTGTTATCGGAAGCTGGCCCGGGTCGTTGAAAGGGAACATGGCTCGCTGCGTTCCGTCTCTGTCAATGACCTGGCGAAAGTAACCTTGCTGGTACAGCAGTCCGATGCCCGTCACGGGCACGCCGAGGTCACTGGCAGCCTTCAGCTGGTCGCCGGCAACGTTTCCGAGTCCTCCGGAATAGATCGGCAGAGCTTCGCTTAACATGAACTCCATGCTGAAGTAGGCAATATGCTTGAGAGCTCTTCCGGAATAGTTCCTGCTGTACCATGTGGGCGATTCGCCGGCTTCCCGCCGCGCGCGCAGAAGCTCGTCGAGCGTGTTTCTGAAGGAGCCATCCTTCATTATCTCTGTTATGCGTTGCCTCGAGACCGTCTTCAGGACAATCCAGGGATTGTGAGTCAGTTCCCAAAGCCCCGGATCTAACTGCCGCCACAATTCGTCGGCGGAGTGATTCCACGACCAACGCAAGTCCAACGCTAGCTCCGCCAGGGAATCGAAGCCTTCCAGATCAACCGGCATAAAAGCCCTGAGCGGGTTGTCAACTCTTTCATCTGCAGTCATAATATTTTTCCTTTTTCCTTTGATGCGACGGCAGCCGGCTACGGGGAGGCATGAAGAGGCTTATTTTCGATGCCGGCCCGCCTGAGGTTTCCTCTCAGCTTCGCCTCGCACTTCTCGCAGAATTGTACCATGGGATTCTCCAAAAGCCTTGGCGATTCTATCTGCCTGTCACACGACAAACATTTCCCGAATTGTCCCGTGTATGTTGTCCGAAGTGTTTGCAGGAGGTTAATCAGGTCGGCATCTGCCTTGAATGTCTCGATCCTTCTTATTGTTTCAAAAATACTTTCTCTTGCGGTCTCTGTCTTCCAGAGCGAGCCCGGCACGGATTCTCCATACCGTTCGTTAAGCACGACACGCAGGCGGAAGAGAATCTCGTTTCTGAGTTCGATCAGAAATCCCTCATCCATTTTAGTGTTCTCCTTTCCTTTTTTCTATCCGTGCCCTTCATTTAGCACAGAATGTTTCACTCATCCAACTGCCCCATCCTTCTCCCGATAGACGACCGATTTACGGGCCGTTGTGTAAAATCGTTGACGAATATCAAATGGTCCGGAAGTCCGCCGATAGTTCCAATTTCGTGAATAATCCGCACGACCCGCTCTACTACGCTGTCTTCACAGAGTAGTTCGATTCGAGAAACCTCCGAAAGTGGTTTGAAATACGCCACCACCTTGATCTCTTTTATTCCGGACGATCCAAGCTCGCCGATCAGGCTGTGGACTCTTGTCGGACTAACGTATGTCGTTACCCTTTTCAATCGCAACCCCTATCAAAACACGCTTACATTTACATACTTCTTTGGATGTGTCTTTATGTCGTTTACGAGCGAGTCGATCGAAGAGACTGTATTATTCAGTCTTTCGTAAAGAGAATCGCTTCTTACGAGATTTCCGACAGTACCTCTGCCTGCGTTGAGATTTGTCAGTAATGAATCCAGTTGTTCGGCCGGTTTCGACGACGCCTTGAGGAACTTGGACAGTTGCTTCGAATTGTCCGAGAGGGAATTGATAAGCGATGCAACATTGTCTTTATTATCCGATGTAATCTGATTGACGTTCGTTAGCGTCTGTCTCAAGTTTCCATTGACCTGTGCGTTCAACGCCAAGATCGTCCGATTCATGTTTGCCAGAACCAAATCGAGTCTGTGCTGAGTCCCGTGCCCGGTCAAAGTGTCCATGTTTGACAGCACTTTCGATAGCTGAGTCTCTAGCGACTGCAGGCCTGCGACCGCCTGGTTCATTCCGTATCCCGAGAAGCCGCTAACCGTATCGTTCGGAGCCAGGAAAGTAGTCGATGTACCTGGTGTTATCTCAATGGCCTTTCCGCTGATCAGGCTGAAATCGCCGATCTCAAACCGTGAATCTATTGGTATTTTATCCACAACTTCGATTTTCAGCTTGAGAAGCACGCCGTTCCTCGTAATCGATGCATCCGTAATGTTGCCTACCTTCAACCCGCGATAGAAGACTTCATTGCCGGAGGTGATACCGTTTGCATCCTGGACCATCAGGTTTATCTGCACCCCCTTCATGAAGAAGTTCGATTTGCCGAGCCAGAGTATGCTGAAGACGACCATTGCCGCTGCGATGGACA
>JBJKQU010000074.1:0-16724 GCA_046705025.1 Candidatus Kryptoniota bacterium
GAATAATCACGAACAACGCTATTATCATGAATAATCTGACATTCTCGATGTTACCCTTGTTGTGGTTTACCTGGTACACGATCCCGTTCGAATACAGATGAATACTCCCTAACGGCTGCAGGTACAATTCCAATGATTTCCAGCCGTTCTTTTGGATGTTATCCTTCAAGAGTGCAGGGAAAGTCTTTTCGACCTCTTCCGGAAAAACTCCTTTCTTGACCAGCACGTACGTGACAACGGCATTGCTCCCCCATCCATTCAAGAACCCCGGATGAATTGTAAGTGCAGACAATGGAGCTATCATCCTGAAGTGCAAATGGGAATTCCGGGGGAAATCCTGAATCACCCCGGCAACCTGAAATGCTTTCTGACCGAGACCGGCGTCAATGTCGATAGATTTTCCAACCGGATCTTCAGTCCCGAAGAATGTCCTGGCGGTCGATTGATCGATTACAATGCTGTAAGGCTGGGCAAACGCCGTTCTTGGGGAGCCCTCAATGAAATGGAAAGTAAAGATGTTGAAAAAGCTTGAATCGGCAAATGATAAACCGTCTTCATAGATTCGCCTTTCTCCGTTGCGGCAGAGCACAGTGGACCATGGGACGTATCTGGAGACGTCAGCTATTTCCGGACACTCGGCTTTCAGAGCTGGAGCGAGCGCCGGCATCGTGATAGCAACTTTTTGGACCTGCGATCCCGGCAGGCTCTGGATCTCCACCACCCGATATATCCTGTCGGCTTTCTTGTTGAAACTGTCGTAGTTCAATTCATTCAGCACGAACATCATGATCAGCGTGAAGACCGTGAACCCTATCGTAAGGCTCGCAATATTCACGAAGAAGTAGACCTTGGAGCTCGATATGTTCCTGAATATCGTCTTAACGTAGCTCCAGAACACTCCGCACTCCGTCTATGACGTTCTCATTGGCTATATGCCCGTCGAAAAGCCGGACAATACGATTTGCCCAACTGGCATATTCGACCGAATGGGTAACCATGATAATCGTAGTCCCCGCCTCATTCAACTGCGCCAGCAGGTTCATGGCCTCATCTCCGTTCCTGGAGTCAAGGTTCCCCGTCGGCTCATCAGCCAGGATCAGCCTCTGCTTCCCGACAATGGCTCTCGCGACCGCCACCCTCTGCTGCTGTCCACCCGACAACTGCTGCGGGAAGTGATTCCGTCGCGGAGTAATCCGTACCGCATCCATTATCCCCATCACCATCTCTTTTCGTTCCGACGATCCGATCCCCATATAAATCAGCGGGAGCTCTATGTTTTCATAGACCGTCAACTCATTAATCAGATTGAAATTCTGGAACACAAATCCGATATTCCTCCTCCGAAGACTCGTCAGCCGCTTCTCGGAGTATCTTGAAACCTCCTCGCCAAGAAAATAGTACTCCCCCTCCGTAGGACTGTCGAGTAACCCGAGTATTGTAAGCAATGTTGTCTTGCCCGAACCGGACGGCCCCATAATTGCAACAAACTCTCCGGAGTCGATACGTAGGTTCGCGTTGGCGACGGCGACTGTCTCGACTTGATCGGTTCGATAAATTTTCTTGAGGTTGCTGATTTGAATCATGCAGCTGATGTTTATCACCTTTTGTTTAGTGAATTAATACACAAATTTTGTGCCTGATTTCATCATATTAACGGCGTTCGCATGGGCGGGTCGGCTGCACGATCTGTTCGCTTTTGATACATGCGCGTGCGGATTTGATACACGCTGCGAACACTTAGTCCACGACTTCCAAGCTCAATATTCTCGAATGTCCCATTCGTGCTCACTGTTCGCATTATCAGATAAGGATTATTAGATTTCCTTATGGCTCAAGTTAACCAAAACAACGGTAGCGTTTTGATCGTCGACGACGATGCTGCTATTCTGACGGCCTTCAACCTCCTTCTGAAACCGCATCTCCGGTTGGTGGAAACGGAGAGGGATCCCCATAATATAGAAAAGCGCCTCAAATCGACATCCTACGACGTTATTTTCCTGGACATGAACTTCGCTAAAGGCTCAACGACCGGTGAGGAAGGATTCCAGTGGCTGAATAGAATTCTTAAGGTGGATCCAGCTGCTGTGGTAATCCTGATTACAGCTTACGGCGACATCGAGACTGCGGTCCGTGCCATCAAGGAAGGCGCTACAGATTTCGTCGTCAAGCCATGGCAGAACGAAAAGATCCTGGCAACCCTCTCTTCGGCATTGAAGCTGCGAAAGTCACAGGTGGAGCTTGCGGCGCTGCGCAACAGAGAGAAGCTGCTGAGTGCGGACCTCGATCTTCCGTTTCAAGACATAGTCGGCAAGTCGGATGCGATGCTCCAAATATTCGAGACGATAAAGAAAGTTGCGGGGACGGAGGCGAACATACTCATACTGGGAGAAAACGGTACAGGCAAAGAGCTGGTGGCACGTGCTATACACCGCTTTTCAGTCAGGGCGGAGAATCCTTTCATAGCTGTTGACATGGGTGCCATAAGCGAAACGCTGTTCGAAAGCGAGCTCTTCGGCCATGAGAAAGGAGCCTTCACCGGAGCAACGAATGAACGGATGGGCCGATTCGAGATAGCGTCCCGGGGCACACTTTTTCTTGACGAGATAGGAAATCTCTCTTTCCCGCTCCAGGCTAAGCTCCTTGCGGCAGTCGAGAGACGGGAGATAATGAGGGTCGGTTCCGACAGGTCCCGCCCGATCGACATTCGACTCATCTCGGCCACCAACATGCCGATCCATGAGATGGCCGTGCAGAAGAAATTCAGGGAGGATCTTCTCTATAGAATTAACACGGTGGAGATCAACCTCCCTCCCCTTCGTGACAGGCCGGACGACATCCCTCTGCTGGTTGAGCATTTCATGAGGACTTACGGAAGGAAATACCAGAAACCTGGAATCCACGTGTCTCTTGAGAGCATAAAGGCGCTGATCGGATATCACTGGCCCGGCAATGTCAGGGAGCTGCAGCATGTCATAGAACGGGCGGTTATATTGGGCGACTCGGAAGCAATACGCCCCGGGGAAATGCTTTCCAAACCGTCTGCAATGCCTCCCGGCGGCCACTCACCCTTCGATCATTCTCTCGACGAGGTCGAAAAGAGGCACATAGAGACAGTCTTGAAAAAGCACGGCGGCAGCGTTACCGAAGCAGCAAAAGAACTGGAAATCACGAGGACCGCCCTTTACAGAAGAATCAGGAAGTACGGGATATCAAATCGTTCATGACTGGATGTGAAATGTCGATGAATCAAGCTTCTACCTCACCAGGTGTTCGCAACTGAGAGACGGACAAAGAACACCATTATGAACCCTGACCGTTTCCGGCTGGCCGCAGTCTTGCGCGTGCTCCTATTGGCCCTGACAGTTTCATCTCTCGCCTATTTCTTATTCCATACCCGACTGTACGAGATGGCGGCGCTGATGGGTGTGTTAGCGGCATATCAGATCTTCGACTTGATTCGTTGGATCGAGAAGAAAAACCGGAACTTGGCGAGGTTTCTCGAGGCTGTCGAGGCAGAGGACTTCACACAGACTTTCAGCGTGTCAAAACGAAGCAAGGCCTTCGACGAACTGAACCGTACGCTCAATCGGATAACTCAAAGATTCGAGGAGATGAAGGTCGAAAGCGAAGATCAGTTCCAGTATTTCCAGTTCGTCGTCGAGCAGCTCAGCGTCGGGCTGATCGTTTTCAGGCAGGACGGCAAAGTCGACCTGATCAACAGGGCCGCCAAACGATTGCTTGGATTGCCGCAACTTAGAAATGTCAGAGAGCTTAGGTCCATAAGCCACGATTTGTATGATGCCTTTCGCGCCATGAATTCCCGAAACAGGAACCTCGTCCGCCTGGAAACCGGTAGCGTCTCCGTCCGGCTGGCTGTTCAAGTTACGGGATTCAGAATGAGGGAGATAAGCTACACTCTCGCTTCCCTGCAGGACATGCGGGGCGAATTGGAAGAAATCGAGCTGGACGCCTGGCAAAATCTGATACGCGTCCTGACGCACGAGATCGTGAACTCAATTGCGCCCATCGCATCCCTGGCCTCCACAGCAAACAAGCTTCTTTCGGATACGCACTCTCAGTCCAATGGGAATGGTCAGGTAATCCCGTCGGTCATCGAAGATGTTCAAACGGCGGTGCAGACGATAGAGGCGAGAAGCGAAGGGCTGCTTCGCTTCGTGAACTCGTATAGAACTCTCACTCATATTCCGAATCCCAAGTTCAGGATATTTCCAATTTGGATGCTTTTCTCCCGGGTCGAGCAGCTCGTGAGGTCGGCAGTCAATGACAACGGCATACAGCTCACCACTACGGTTAATCCTCAATCGCTCGAACTGACTGCCGATCCGGATCTGCTGGAGCAGGTGCTCCTTAACCTTCTCATGAACTCCATACAGGGGGTCGGCAAAAGGCCTGATGGGCGGATAGACCTATCGGCACAGCTTGAAGAAAAGGGAAAGATAGCAATTCGCGTGGAAGATAATGGAACCGGTATTCCCAAGGAGATACAGGAAAAGATATTCATTCCGTTCTTTACGACCAGGGACACTGGTTCCGGAATCGGTTTGAGCCTGTCCCGTCAAATACTTCATATGCATCATGCGATGATAAGTGTTTGGTCGCAGCCAGAAAAACAAACCATTTTCACGATAGTATTCTGATTTCGCCTGAGCTAGTCTCACACCCCCGAAGGGCCCTTCATGTGAACCAGCAACCCTTTATCGGGGTCGTTTTGGGATTCTGCAGAATTCATGTGATTTACCTTAACAGTGAAAGCGGACTAAAGCTCCCAGACTCGATTTGCCGGCTTTATCATTGTAGCGTCAAGATGAGGAAGCCGAATTTCCTGATCGACAACTCAATTGAGCCGTTATGGTTTGTGTATCGTCTCTCGGTCACATCATCGACAAACGATTGGCTCCCACTTCCGCTTACAGTTACTTTCACCGCCTCAACTGGGACCTTCGAGAAGTTGAACACGCAGATTGCCCTCCGACCGTTCAGCACTCTCTCGAAGGCTAAAATACTCTCCCCGCTGCCTGCAGCAACGGCTTTGTAGGTCCCTTGAGCTAGTTCGGGATTGGCTCTACGAATGGAGTAGACTTTCTCATACAAGCTCCTATAACCGTTTTTCGCACTCCAATTTATCAGGACCTGCTCAAAGAGGCTGAGTCTCTCACGGTTACCGACCTCGTCCCCGCTGTAGATTAGCGGAATTCCCGGAAGTGTGGCGATTAGCGCAATCGTGAGGCTGTCGCCGCCAGGTCCGTAGCGGTCGATCGACGGTGCATCGTAAACGTTCTCGTCATGGTTTGTATTGAAGTAAAGGTGCAGGGCACCAGCGGGGTACGTGCACCTTTCGTGACCAAGGACGCTGTCGACGGCCGTGGCCGACGCCTGACACCTGAATATTTTCCCCAGGACGTTGTAGATACCCCACGAGTAGGTAAGATCGAAAGCCTTGAGATGGAAATTCGGTTTCGCTCCCTCCGCCAGCATCATGACGGGCCTTATGCTGTCGAGCGCAGTCTGGGCTTCGTCCCAAAAGCTGACCGGCACCAATTCCGCCGCGTCACAGCGGAAGCCGTCGACTCCGACATTTTTAACCCAATACTCCAGCATCCTTATCATATACCGGCGCAGGTTTTTGTTGGCATAGTTGAGCTGAGCGACGTCGGTCCAGTCAGGATTGGGCGGGATGATGTTTCCCGTGCTGTCGTGCTTGTACCAGTCGGGATGTTCCTTGATCAAGGGATTGTCCCACGCCGTGTGGTTAAGAACGGCATCCATTATGATGTGCATCCCCTCAGCATGGACTGCCTCGACCAGCTTCCTGAAACCGGCGAGGCTGCCGTACTCAGGGTTGATCTTGTAGTAGTCGCGTATCGAATAGGGGCTGCCCAGAGGTCCCTTGCGGTGGAGCTTGCCGATCGGATGTATAGGCATCACCCATAGTACGGTCACTCCAAGTCTCTTTAGCTCCGGGAGCGCCTTTATGACCGAAAGGAAACTCTCATCCTTCGAAAAAGAACGCGGGTAGACTTCGTATATGACGGCCTCCTTCACCCATTCAGCGCACGGACGCGCATGCTCCTTCGAGAAATTGGAGGCGGCGGTCCTGGCCGAGTCGCCCTTTGCGAAGGATGGCAGGTCGGCCGGGAGCCCAATGTCGTGCTCGAACCGCTCATTCGGACCGGCAAGAGGATGATCCGGGACGGAAGGCTGAGCGCACACCTGCCCTGTTAGAGATGCACACAGAAAGACGAGCGGCAAGAACCTCATGACAAATCCCTAAAATTTATTGCCTTCTTACGGAAAACGGCCCAGTGATCAGCCCGCCTACTCTGTCAACACGTCCTTCAATCCAGAACGAGAACCTGGGGACCAGAGCTTTCCTTGACTTCGCAGGGCGCCACCTGCATCAATGAATCTATCACATCAACCGGAAAGAATCACGGATGCGCCGCCCGGCTACCAGCATACCGTGCCTGTGGGACATCCGCCACTATTTGCATTTTGGATTCTTTAACGTCGGACTTCTTTCACCTGGACCGGACAGGCGACGTATCCTTTCCGGCATGATGTAGAACTTAGGACCGGCTGTCAGTTTTTATGACAGCTCTTTTTCAAGCCGGATCTCATCGCCGAAATATCTCTTCTTGAGCCAAAGAGCAACGTTCACCAGGCTGATCAGAACAGGCACCTCTACGAGCGGACCCACCACCGATGCAAAGGCTTCGCCGGAATTTATCCCGAAAACCGCAATTGCTACCGCGATTGCCAGCTCGAAGTTGTTGCTGGCAGCCGTGAAAGACAGTGTCGTCGTCTTGCTGTAGTCCGCGCCCACTCTCTTCCCCATCCAAAACGAGACGAAGAACATTATGATGAAATAGATTGTCAGCGGAATCGCAATCCTCACAACATCGAGCGGGATCTGTACTATGAGCTTCCCTTTCAGCGAAAACATGACAAATATCGTAAAAAGGAGCGCGACAGGAGTGACAGGGCTTATCTTCGTGATGAAGTTGGGCCCGTACCACTCTTTGCCTTTGAGCCTTATCAGGAGGAACCTCGTGACAATCCCGGCGATAAACGGGATCCCGAGGTAGAAGAAGACGCTTTCCGCGATCTGTCCAATCGTGATATCGACTTTGAACGAACTCAGTCCGAGCCAGCGAGGCAGTACAGTTATGAAGAGATACGCAAAGAGTGAATAAAACAGGACTTGGAAAACGGAATTGAGTGCCACAAGACCTGCGGCATATTCCGTGTTCCCCTGCGCCAGCTCGTTCCAGACAATCACCATCGCAATGCATCTTGCAAGACCGATCAGGAACAGTCCCGCCATGTACGACGGATAGTCGTGAAGAAATATTACCGCCAGGACAAACATTACCACCGGTCCGACGACCCAGTTTTGTATGAGAGACAGCGACAATATCTTGCCGCTGCCGAACACCTTTCCGAGTTCCTCGTATTTCACCTTCGCAAGAGGAGGGTACATCATGAGTATAAGTCCGATCGCGATGGGAATATTCGTGGTTCCGCTGCTCATCGAATCCCAAAAAGAAGCCATACGCGGGAATATGGACCCGGCAGCAACTCCGAGGAACATAGTAACGAAAATCCAGAGTGTCAGATATCGGTCGAAAAACGATAATCTTTTAGATACGCTTGACATTACTAATTATCTCTCTTTATTCTCGCCGGCCAATGAGGTCTTGAATTCACCTGCCCACTGAATAATTAGAATAAAACTCATGAAACTCGCTTCTGATCAGGTCACGAACCTTTCGGAATACCGAGAGAATTTCTTCTTCGATTCCGGTCGCTTCTGCCGGGTCTTCGAATCCCATATGCATGCGATGGACGACATTCCCCGTAAATACGGGGCACGTCTTCTTTGCGTTGTCGCAGACCGTGATGACATAATCGAAAGACTGAGAAAGAAACTGTTGCACGGTTTTTGTCTTGTTTGCAGAAATATCAATCCCGACTTCTTTCATTACCTGGACCGCCTTGGGATGTACGTTACTTGCAGGGGTAGTGCCTGCTGAATAAACCTCAAGATTTCCATCGAACGATTTAAGGAAGGCTTCTGCCATTTGAGAGCGGCACGAATTTCCCGTGCACAGTACGAGAATCCTTTTCTTCATTGCGAATTTCTCGGGCTCATTGCGTCTCTATTCCCTTCTTCCGCATGAGAGTTTCCAGCTCTTTGCTATCCACGAAGCCGACAACGCACCTGTCTCCCTCGCGAAGAGCAAGCCGATTGTCGAGATTACGGACGTCGCTCTCGAAAGGCTCTCCGGTACAATACCCCCTGACAAAATCGAAGACGACATTGTTCGTTTCTTCATCGGATATGGGATGATAGTAGCCCCAGGTTCCATTTCGATCGACATCGACGAGCCCGGCCCGGCGAAGCATGACCAGTATCTTGGAGACCTGATATTGCGGAATGCTTAAAGCGTCGACGATTTCACAGACGCAGAGGGACCGGTCCGCTGCAACAAGGAGATGCGCAACCCTCAGGCGTGTCTGATCCCCTAGTATCTTCAGTATTTCAGCTTTTTCGACAGGTCGTGTGCTCATATGCTCATATGGGCATGCAAGTTACATGTCGTTCCCCCGAAAGTCAAATCAGGGGCAGAGAACCACACTACCTCGTCAGCCTGCTGATCTTACTTGCCAAATAATCCCGACAATGTCTTGTCGAGCTGGTCACCGCGCAACCCTTCTCTGTGCAACACTTTTCCATCGGGTCCAATCAGAAACGGATTCGGGTAAAATTGAATCTTATAAAGATTTTGAATCATTCCCTGTCCCGGTTTCCCATCCAGAACTTGCATCCACTCCATTCCTTTTTGCTCGGCGTAATTGGCTAACTTCTCGGGACCGAAGGCATCACTGCTGATACTAATCATCACGAGACCTTTGTCTTTATACTTTTCATAGGCTTTGACAAGGTTGGGAAGCTCGCTGACGCACGGACCGCACCATGTTCCCCAGAAATCGAGCAGCACATACTTTCCACGAAAATCAGAAAGCCGATGTTTTTCACCCTTAACCGTTTCAAAAGAAAAATCCGGCGCCGCCTGACCTACAAATTCCGCAGCCATCTCTCGCATCCTTTTCATGCCTTCTTGTTGCATCTCCTCACGACGTTCAGGCGGAAGAAGTACATAATTCGACCAAGAATCGATTTGCTTTATACGTACCGATCTCTTGTCAAGTGGAATTTTAGCAATAGTTCGAGAGAGAGCCGTATTGACAGACCGTGCAAGCCCAGCTGCTTCAGGTTTCTCGATGCCGAGACTGTCGCTTAACGAAAGTATTATGACCCTGTCAATGTCATAGAGACTAAGTGCCTTGCAGTAAAGAACCGTGTCGCCATACTGGCTGCGAAGGCTGTCGTAGTAGCTTCCTAACATCGACGCAAACATATTGAGAGTGTCGGGAGAAATAGTACTTAAGATCTGGAATCGCCAGTAGACAATTTGAGCCAGGAAATTGTCCGGATAATCGGCGACTTCATGATGCACTTCATCAATCACATCCCGGGTACTCTTTCCTGCCATGAGAAGAAAGTCAACATTCCGCAGCCTTGCATTGCGAACCGGGTTCCCTTTTCCGTCGTAAATATAAGAGACGTATGTCTTTTTATCGTTGAAGTCGTATCGTATACCGTCAGTGAAATAATAAGAAAGGATCGCTGCATTTTTTGGAATAGTAATATCTGTACTCCAAAGGTTTCCTTGTTTTGTCATGAGTACCTTCGTGGCTCTGCCCGAATCTGGACAGAGCACATTGTCGAACAAGACTGAATCGCCACCTTCGCCGCGCTGTACTTGATGAGCGGTAGTTCCCCAATAGTCGAAAGCATAAATCATCGAGATTTCCTTTGCGTCTTGTAAAATACCCGCCATCCAGGGTTTATACACCACAGTGTATGTTTTCCCTGCAACGGGGCCGGCCGGTTGAGATTTTGCGGATGTGATACCACACGCCAGAATAATTGTCACTAATAATGCTTTCATAGCAGGCCTCCTTTGTCTTTGACAGAAAGCGTTAAGTCGTCCTGAATCCTTACTAAGATCTACAGGCCTCATTGACATTCAGCTGCAGCGCTGCTTTCAGAGCGTGTTCAACCATAACCGTTGACGGAAACTATGGGGATAAAGCCCGCGAATCCAGATTGCACGACTGCAAATGTTGAGAGAATTTACTCCGGCCCTATTTTACATTCAACGAGATGGAAGCGGCGGCGGAAATATGCAACCGCGGCTGTGATATTAATCACGCGCGTTAGTGTTCAGGAGGGGGCCAGGCCAGGCATTCAAAAGGGGGTTTTCGGCCAAAGACCAAACGGCGCCCTTATGATGGGCCACCTTGTCCCTACCCCGACAGGGAAAAGAGCGATTCCAGTGTGCCACGAGGCTTTTTAGAGAGTTGAGGATCAGGCGAAGCTTCTCCCTGTAACCACATAGTACCCTTCACTCGTCATGTCTTCGCTCGTCGTCGCGCTTCGGCCTGTCTCTTTCCCAAGTGCCATCTTCCACTGGTAGAGACCGGCCAGCAGGTGGCTTATCTTCTTCACGAGCGCATCGAATCTTCCACTGCTCTCGTACTGGTCGGCATCTTCCTTCCTGTCCCAGATCGTGAGCGACAGCGCTTCATCGGGTTCACCTACGTCTTCCGTCAGGTAGGCGTACCTGCATCCCGGCGTCTCGTAGAGCACGGGAAGAATTTCGTGTTCATATATCTTTTGGAATTCATCCATGCCTCCCGGTTTCAGGCGGATCGAGAGTATCCGAACGTAGAGTGCCCCGAGTTCTTCCGTCGCCGGACTCCTTCGCCCCGGCGGGAGAGAGACATTGTAGGCCTTTACTGTCGGCTCCCCGCGCACCGGGACGTACTCTACTCTCTGGTCTTCGGTAAGCTTTACCTTCCATTCCGAAATCTCCGAAAAATATGACGCGGCCAGCTTGACCAGTTCCCCATAGGTTCCACCCTTGACATATGCTTCAGCGTCTAATGAGCTTTCCCAAAGCGTCAGGCTGATGCATTCATCCAGTCTGCCGGCGCTCTGCACCAGACTCGCGAACCGACAACCCTTCACGCCGCCCAGGCGTCTCATTATCTCTTGTTCGTAGACTTCGCTCAACTTATCGATGCTGCCGCTATTCACCTTCACCTGGACCAATCTCATGTACATACGTCCTCCTTTTCTCTGACGCTCAGCAGGACTTCCGTCCGCTCTCCAGATCACTTATAAACTTACGGCAAATAATCGGTTCTTTTCAATCTCCTTTTTTCCTTTTCGCCGCAGCCGGAGTCGAAGGGCCCGGACCCACTGCAACGGCATATTTCGCAAAACTGTGGATGACCGAGACTACTCCTCCCCGAACAGATGCCTTCGCCAGTACCTGGTCAGAAAAATATTGCGCGGGTCGCGCTCGCCGCGGAGCTTCATGAACTCATCCCATTGCGGATATTGCGACCGAAGGTATACCGCCCACTCCTTGTAGTCATACTCCGGCAGGAATTTTCCCCAATGTAGCCGGAATGGGATGCCGTGTTCGCGGAGCAATTCCCAGAACTGGCTGTAGTACCCGTTCTTACCGCCAGGGTTCCCGGCGTTGTTGATGTACCAGAAGAGATCGACCCTGAACACATCTTCTTTGTAGCTCGGGCTCATCCAGAATTCACTCCTGATCCCGGTGTAAAGCTCGGTTGCGTAGTACCCGGTTGCACTGAGGCCTTTGGTCTCAAAGAGCTGCCCGATCAGGCGCATGACTTCAACGGTGTACCTCACCGGTATCCATATCTCTGTGAACTCCGTCCCCATGAGAACGTCGTCCGCCGCGTTGTCCATCGGGAGACTGCGCCAGACGTAGTCCATGAAGGCCTTCCCTTCATCCCTGCCGGTCAACGGCTCGAGGGCATCCACGATCGTCGGATAAAGCCAGACGAGAACCCCGCGAAATACCGAGAAGAACAGAACCAGTGGAAACAGGATCAGCCTGAGGATCCAGGTTATGCAAAAAGGAAAGAACCAGGCCTGCCTCGGCTTGCCGGTACTCGTTCTCCCCCGTCTCTTCCGAAGATTCGTCTGAAGCCGTGTGAAGTCCATATTCAGCTTGGACCAGATTTTCCCAAATCCCCTGTTGCCGAGCGTTGTGAACAAAACGGCACCGAAGAACTCCTCGATCTGCGTCGAAAATTTCTTCTTCCCGAACTCATGGTACGGGAACGGTGAAAAGGCGGGCGTCGCCTTCCCCCGCACGGCTCTCCAGACTACTATGCGGTCGACCCCCTTCTGCGGCCACCAGAGGATGCGCGAGTAAGGAGTCTCCTTCAGGAAGGCTTCGAGGCCCGGGACCTTCTCGTCGCCCTTTCCGAAAAGGTCGATCGGGCAGGACGGTCCGATACGGTAAGTAGTCTCTTCGCCGTATATGCAGAATTCCTTCGTAAGCTGCAGGCGCACTTTTGTAATGATGCCGAGCAGCCCCAGCGACAATGTGACCGCATTGTAAAGATCCGGACGCTCGCTCTTCTGAACCCATTCGGCGTTCCCCTGGCCGTCAATGATTCGAAAAGCCAGGAGGTTTTCGTCGAGCGAGTACATCAAAGTCCCTCCCGAGGACCCGGTCATTAAAAACCCGCTGACCGTCTGGTGAGTGATTCCGCCGAGATCGTTGAGCGTCCACCCCTTGAGGTGAGCCTGGTACAGCAGGCTCTTGCCGAGCGGCGAGGTACCCGTCGGGTCAAGCGGATCCGCACCGAGGTGTATTCCCGCCTCGACTTCGACGATCCCCTTCTCTTCGTCAATCCACTGCAGTTCTTTGAAGTTGTCCAGCATGATATTGATGTTGGGTCCCCGGGGCGGAGATTGCTCAGACACCGTATTCGGGACATCGGGGAAACCCTCGCCCGGATCGGTGTAGATGCCCCTCGCGAGAGAGTGCGCTGCACCGCGGACACGGATTTGCTTCCCTTCATTGTAAGCCCTCTTCACCAGCGCGACAATCTGCTCCTCGTTCTCCGGATGATAGAAACCGTCTTCGCCGCGCTCAACTAGATTGTAAGTCCTCATGATCATTCCGCCGCTATTTTAGGGTTCAATTGCTCAGACGATTTCAAAAGCATCTGCTTCAGTACGATGGTAAATACCGTCCCGCCGAGGAGAATAACTGCAATTGAAGCAAAAGCGAATAGCTCCCAGAACGGGAAGAGTCTCGAGAGCCCCTGCATGAGCAGGTTCGTCTCAAACAAAAAGAACACCATGTTGAACGCGACCGCAAAGTCAAGCAGCGACATGAACTGCCGGACTGTCTTCTTCGAAAAGCGGCGGAGTCCATACCATGCGAGGAACAAATTGTAGAGGACGATCGGCACTTCAAACAGGTGAATCGCCAGTTTGCACCAGGTAGCATTCGGGCCTGTGCAAAGTGACCAAGCGTGTCCGGTGATCGGAGGAATATGAGCGTACCCAATCCCGTAAAGCGCAGCGACCAGCGTCACGTAAGAGTAGACCTTTACCCACCAGGCGGATATGGACCAGCGGCTCGGTTCCGGTGGCATTATCGGGGCCGGCTTGAAATGGCCCGGCCCCCGCGGAATCTTGACCTTGTTTTCCCAAAAGAGCTCGAAGTCTTCATTTGTCGGCTCAAACAGCTTGAGCGCGTCGCGTTCATGTCGCAGTTTAGAAATCTCCCAGTACGCGGTCCTCCTCGCGCGATTGATTCCCCCCAGCGGCCGGTGCACAGGGAGACAGCGCCATGCGTTGAAAGAAAGATCGTCTCCAAACTGAAGTTTTACATCTGTGTCGAAATCCTGAGGGGGTATTACGAGCGTCGCGACCTTCACAAAGGGAGAAAGCGCCTGGCTCCACCTTTTGCCTGCGTCTTCGATCGGCATCTTGGCCGGATCGGTTCGGAGCTGCACCATGAAGTCGAAATGGATCGGCTCGTTTCTCAGGTATCGCTGCATTGTCGCTCGCAGGTAATCGTCGGTCGGAGACTTCGGCAGTTTGCTCAGCTCGTGAGACCACGGCCTGGCGGAATACTTGACCGCGGTATCCCCGAAGCGGTACGGCGTCATGCTGTAATACTGAAGGTCGAGAGGGCTTGTCGCATGACGGAAAGGGACAATGAAGTTCCAGAAGACGCGCAGGTGCTGGTTAAACGGATTGAACCAATACCAGAAGACGTGCGGCATTCCCGACTCGTATGCCACTGTAAACTCGTACATCTGCTTGATGCCCTTCGTGAGGAAGACATCGTAGCTAATCAACACAAAATCGTGTGTGTTGTCGCTCCCCCCGCCTTCGAGAAGTTTCTTCCCCTTCACGCCGATAAGTTTGATCGCCATTCCTCTCACGTCCCTGCGTATGTCCGGGCTGACCGCCGGGTTCGCGTTGGAAAAGCGGACGAATGCGTCATAGGTTGCCGGTTCGGCGAAGACACCCACCCGAAGCTCCGGAGGAAGGTTCGGCTCGACCGTGAACTGGGCAGCCACCGTTCCGTGCTGTTTAGGATGAGCGTCGCGCAGCGTCGCCCCCGGCGGATAGGTCTTGACCACTGTCTCCTTCAGCAGATCTGTAAGCTTTTTGATGTAAGATTCCTCCTCCGGAGGGAGATGTTCACCAACCGGATCGGACTCCGTTACGTCGTCACGTTGCTCCATGCTTTCCTCCTATGCGGACTGTTGTAGTGTCAAATTTCCGATCGTCCGGCCCTTTCCCGAATGAATTCGTTCGATCTCGGCTGAGTCGTAATTTAGATTCATCTCTTCAAAGATTTCCCGCGCTTTTTCAAGATATTCATTCCCATCTAAACCGTCCAGGACGCGCACCAAGGCTCCCTGCTCAAGCAGGCTCTTCCCAATTTCGAGGTATGTTCTTCCCAGTTCCTGCTTCTTGGGCATCAAGGAGGCGGCTCGAATCGATTTCCTCCAATATTGCATTGCCTTCGATTTCTTCCCCTCCAGCCAAAAGAGAGTCCCGGTGAACCGATATCCTTCCGGCTTAAACTCCTGCAGTCCTCTGAATTGTGCGATGACGAGGCGCGACGCCTTGTGAGCAAGCTTCCTCGTCTTTTTCACTTCAGCGAGGCCTGCCGGGTCCAACTTGCTTGAAAGGAGCTTCCCCAGACGAACGATCTCGATTTGAAGGCGCCCCAGGTATGGGTTCATCGTAAACATGCCTGCGATTTTCCCGAGCTCCACCAGTCTCTCTTCCGCTCTGCGCAACGCGTCCTCCGCATGCGCCTCATCTCCGGCCATCAGATAAGCCCTGGCGATGATGCCTTCGCCCCCAACCATCCAGCTGGCAAGGCCGTTCTTCCGCTGAATCTCGAGACTTATCTCCGCTGCGTGCATCATCTCCTTGGCGTCGCGCCTGTTGCAGTGGTAGTAGACGAGCGCATTGTAATAATTCAGCATGACGTAATCGTAATCATAGGCCTCCGCAACCTCCCGAAGGATTCTTGAAAGCCTGAGTGTGAACTCGAAATCCCCGCGGGCGACTGCAATATTCCCGATAAAGGAGATATAGTAGCACGCCGGATAAAATTCTCCGAGCTCAATCCCCTTGCGGAAAAGGTCCTCTTCAAAGTCGAGATCGAGGCTCCATCTGCCCACATGGTATTGATAGAGGTAATACGAGTAGCGGTAGATCAGGTAGCTCCTCGTATCGGCCGGGTCGGCGGCAGCTTCGGCACGGTCGAGGAACCGCTTTGCGACAGCGGAAGAGATTCCACTGAATGTCATAAGTGATGAGGCGAGCGAATAGATGCTGCACTCTTCCGCGCCGGAGAGTATGAATCCCGTGCGCCAGCGGATGGTTCTCAGAAGATCGAAGAAAAGCCTTTGCGGGTCGAAATTGGCAAGTGCGTTCGCTCTCATGTGCCGCAGGACAAATTGCCGCTGGTCGTTCGACGTCGGGGTGCGCTTGCCCTTGCGGTGTGGTCCGTACAAATCGAGAACTATCAGGGCAGCGTCCATGAACGTCCTGAGGAAGAAAGCCGCGCGACCGGTCGGCTCGCGGTCACCGAGAAGCTCGAGCGCCCTGTCAAAGTGTTTCACGGCATCGGCGAGCATTCCTTTGTTGTACAGCGCCGTGCCGATATTCTGCTCGAACATGACCAGCTTCTCAGGGTCGGCCGACTCGCGATACTTCTGAAGATAAAGCCTCATCGCCTCTTCGAAATAAGCGATCGCCTCGTGCGAGGCCGCGGACCGGAGTGTCGCCTCCCCTGCCTTTAACAGGTAGTATTCTGCCTTTTCTCTCTCTTCCGCGGTACTGTAGTGCATCGCGAGAGTGCCGTAGAACTCGTGCAACCGGTCAGCGAATACACGCTCTATGGCCTGTGCTACCCTCAGGTGGTACTCCTTACGTTTATTCAAAGGAATGGACTCGTAGGCGACTTCCTGGACGAGGGCATGCTTGAATAAATACTCCAGTTCGTCCATCCTCCTGTTTTCGCGGATGAGTTGAACCTCTTTCAGGTAATCAAGACGCTCGTCGATATCCCCCGTTGCGTTCGCGACGTAGGCGAGGATCTTGTGGAAAAAGCTTCGTCCGATGACAGAGGCAATCTTGAGCAGGGACTTTGTATCCTCGTCCAATTTATCTATGCGGGCCATCAGAATTTGTTGAATAGAGTCGGGAATGAGCACCAGGTCAATCTTATCGGTCAGCTTGAATTTGCCGTCCCTGAGCT
>JBJKQU010000075.1:0-4449 GCA_046705025.1 Candidatus Kryptoniota bacterium
CTGAATCGTTCCTTCGTTTGTCAAGCGGCCAACAAGGTTCTCAGGTAAATCAAAAGCGGAGGTACACTTGTAGATAGAACCATCAGGACCAATAACAAGAGAATGCGGGTCCGCGGCGTAACACATCCCCAGGGCAGGATTCAGGAAGAGGTCGCTGTCATAGAGGTACAATCCCACCTCAGAGCATATCTCTATTATCTGTTTTCTCAGGCTTCTGCTTTCAAAATTTGTCAGCAGGTCAAATTTGCTTTTTCCCCACGTAGGCCTGACATAGAACCTGGCCCTCTTATCGTCACCCACCACGTCCTTTATAGTCCTGGCGAATTCCGGGACGGTACTGAGATTATCCTTGTCGACGTTCATTCTTATCACATACAAAAGATCCGGATAATCGGACTCGGCCATGTATCGAATATTGCTGATTATCTGATCGAAGGTCCCTCCTCCGGACTGAAGCATGCGACGTTTATTGTGGAATTCCCTGGGGCCGTCGACCGTAATCTGGTATCGGAGTATACGCCAATCCGCAACGGCTTCGTCGAACACTTCCGGGGTCAGGAGATAGCTGTTAGTCGTAATCGCCGCGTTAAAGGAAACTCCTCGTTCCCGAGCTTCTCTGACCGCATGCGTGGAGATATTCCTAACTACATCCAATCCCATGAGCGGCTCGCCGCCAAACCATTCTATGGAGAAATTATGGACTCGCTGCATCGTGTTGCTGACGTAAGTCTTCAACGCATTCTGAGTCTCCTCATTCATACTGGGCTTTTCGAAACCCTCGTAGCAATAGACGCAGCGGAAATTACACTGCTCAGTCGGCATCACTATTAAACTGATCCGGTTCGTTGTTTTCTGCCTTGCGTTAAACGATGCTATATAGTCCGGAATCTCGTTTGTCTCCTCGGGAATTATGAAGCTTGCTTCTTTCAACGCTTGGAACCATTCATGGTCGGTAAGTTGAAAAGTCTCGTGCCTCCACACTTCCTCAAAATCCGGAAACAGCGGATCCATACTGTTTAGCTCTACTATTGCACCTGTCCTTGCATTGAAGAGACGTGCCCCGTCCTGGGTTTTCACCGTTACATTATAGCGGCTCTTTTTGTAGTTCATAATCAGGCTCCAAACTTCTTAATCAGTTTATAACCTGCCAAAATCGTGCCAATAGAAAAGGCTCGTTTTTGAGCGGATTTGTGGGATTCAGACAGACGCTTTCCAGAATTCTGGAAAGGATGATCTTCGCGTTTCCAGATTCCTGGAAAATCACTTTCGTTAGATCAAAGAGCGCAGAACAGGAGCCCGGATGATGAAGGCTCCCCTACAGCCTGTGACGATAGGACTCTGATTTCATGTCTGGAACGACTGCTTAGACGTGAGGACTAGATCATGGGCAGGAAGGACCTTGAAGTACGGCTTTTACAATTGAGACGAGGGATCTCTGCGGATGGTGGCTCCCTCCTCAGGACAGACGCAGGACGCTGTGCCACTACCGAGCGAGGGACATTTGCGGCAAGATGCGGCACGACTTTCAACAGGTTGCAGCGAAGAATCCTTGAAAAGACATGGGATTTCGAGTGCCCAGCGCTATAGGCTTTCGATCGATCTTTTTATAATGAGAAGACTTGTGCTTGCCTTTGAGGATTAGCAATCAAAAAACTCGATTCACTCTCGGACCGAAGAGGCTAGTCTTCGATCGTCGTGGAAAGTTTTTCCTTCGATATCCTCCCGCTTACCAACTCGTAGACCGTACTCTTGGAGGTTCCCAACGATTTGGCGACCGACTTGTAGTCGCCGGAACACAGCGTCATCGCAGCCACCACAAGGTTCTCTTTGAAGCACCTTTCTTTTTCCCTTAGATTCAGGTTTTCGCCCCGAAACAATCTGCAGTTCAGACTCTCGAACTTCTCGGGAGGCAGGTGATCAGTTTGGACCACATTTACTTCCTCGTCAAGAACCGCAAGCGTGTACTCGACAACATTCTTCAACTCCCGTATGTTGCCGGGCCAGCTGTAGCAGGAGAATATTTCCATCACATCAGGCGAAATGGCTATTTCCCTGCGTCCATTTGTGTCAAGGAAATACTTCACGAGAGCCGGGATTTCGTCCAGTCGTTCCCTTAGGGGAGGTAAGGTCAGTTCACAGGCGTGGATTCTGTGGTATAAGTCCACTCTGAATGTCTTGTCCTTGACCATCTGACCGAGGTTTTCGCTAGTCGCACAAACCAGTCTGAAATCGACCTTCAACGGCTCCACGGAACCCACCGGGTAAAACTCCTGATACTCTAATGCTCTTAGCAGCTTCTTCTGCACCGCAACGCTCATTTCCGCCACCTCGTCAAGGAATAGGGTCCCGCCGTCTGCAGTTGCAAACAGACCGGTCTTGTCTGACCGAGCATCTGTAAAGGCTCCTTTGACATAGCCGAAAAGCTCAGCCTCCAGCAGGTTGTCCTGAATTGCGGCGCAGTTTATGGGAACAAAGTTCCCCAATGAGCTTCTCGGCGAGTTATCATGGACATATCTTGCCAGTATCTCTTTACCGCTCCCTGTTTCGCCGGTAATCAACATGGGCAAATCTGATTTGGCCAGCTTTCGGGCTCTTTCGTAGATCGCCTGGACGAATGTATTCAGGACTACGGGGAATGCGGAAGCGTTGGTTTCTAATGTTGACATAGGGTCACCTCAATGGAAATGTTTCGATGCGTTTTAAATAGGGGGCAATTCTCGGCACTAGCTTCTGAAGCAGGGCCCAAAGAATACCTTCTCCGCGTCTTAAGCAAAAACAAAGCCTGAAAAGACAGCTTGTCAGAGCCGCGACCATGTCTTGAGCCCTTATTCATATCGCAAAGCCTCCACAGGGTTTGAGAGCCCGGCCTTCATTGCCTGAAAGCTTAAAGTAAAAATGGCTGTGAAGAATACGATCAGCCCCGCGAGCAGAAACACCCAGATATTCATGGCGGTTCTGTATTGGAAGTTTTGAAGCCATCTGTGCATAAGAACATAAGCGGTCGGCCAGGCGACAGCTCCGGCGATCGCGACAAGCTTGAGTGATTCTTTCGATAACATAAGGACGATGCTGGAGACCGAGGCGCCAAGTACTTTTCTGACACCAATCTCTTTGGTGCGTTGTTCGCTCGAGTATAGAGTGAGTCCAAACAGCCCCAGGCAGGCGACGACTAAGGCAACCACCGAAAACAGTGCCAAAAGATGTTCATTCTTTATTTCGCTTCCGTACTGGCTGTCAAGGTATTCACTCAGGAACCCGAACTCGAATGGCTGACGAGGCAGAACGTAGTTCCACGTTCTCGCAACGTATTTGATTGTGCTTTGGATATCGCTCGCGGCTACTCTGATGACCAGGTATCCACATTTATCCGGTCTCAGCCACATGACAAGCGGGTCAATCTTGTTCTGCAGAGAAAAATAATTGAAGTCCTTGACCACACCCACTACAGAGTAGGTATCCCCATTTCCCATCTGAATCCGTTTTCCCACAGGATTCTTCCATCCTAAGGTCTTCACCATGGTCTGATTAATAATTACAGACGAAGAATCGGAAGGAAATGCCCTCGAGAAGCCCCTACCCTGGGCAATTTTCATGCCCATAGTCCTGATGTAATCGTAGTCGACGTAGCTTTCCCTGACTATCAGGCGGGGCCGACCGGAGCGACTCGGGATCTCCACTAGTCCCTGTGTTCTTCCCGCACCAGTGCGCTCACCTGCCGAAACACTGATAATCCTGGGGTCGGAAAGCAGCCGACTACTCAGCAACTGGATCTTCCTCTGCGACTGCGTGTCGTGGAGAGGGACGTAAATCAAGTTGTTCAAATCGAAACCGAGCGGCTTGTCGTAAATGTAATTCATTTGGTCAATCACAATGCCGGTTCCGGTTACCAGCCCGATAGCTATCCCAAACTGCAGAGTTATCAGCACCTTCCTGAGTGCTATCCCCTTTTTACTGGATGAAAACCTGCCTCTCAGAAGGTCAACGGGACGAAACGATGACAGGTAAAAGGCCGGGTAGATTCCAGCGATGAATCCGACGATTAGGGCAAGTAGGAACAGCCCGAATAGAAACGGTAAATGATTGCTGTAGACGACAATTATTCTTCCGCTCATCACGGAGTTGAAAGTGGGCAACAGAGCTTCGACCAGTGGAATAGAAATCACCAGACCTATCAACGAAAGCAGCGCCGACTCCCCTATGAATTGGTAAACAAGGTGCGAGTGATATGAGCCGAGCAGCCTGCGGATGCCGACCTCTCTCGTCCTAATCGCCGACCGGGCTGTGGTCAGATTGATAAAGTTTATGCCCGCCAGATTAATCACGACCAACGCTATTATCATGAACAGTCTGACATGGTCGATGTTACCTTTGTTGTGGTTTACCTGGTACACGATTCCGTTCGAATACAGGTGGATACTCCCTAGCGGCTGCAGATACAATTCCAATGAG
>JBJKQU010000076.1:0-5233 GCA_046705025.1 Candidatus Kryptoniota bacterium
TTCTATCCACCGACCTATCTCGCTTAGCCTCACCGTCCCACTCTGCAATATCCCCCACACTACCTCTTTCATCACCCGTCTTTGAGCCTTGTGCATTCCCACGGTCACCCCCTTCATGAACACCTCAAACCTACTTCGGCTCCTCTCCGATATTATCCCAGACTTCGATAATATCATCGCTTCCATTGTCGCTCTCCTCTCTCCTCACGACTACCTCCTCCTCCACCTCCCATTAATTTAATCCCTTTCCCCACAAAATGGGTAAACTCGTGAACAGAGTAGTGCGTCAAGACATCGCCGCCAAGGGAGATGGGAAGGTGTCAGTTCTCCTCCGTTAGCACGTTCAGCCTGACAAGTTCCTCCTTCATCGTTTGGACAATCCTTCTCGTCAACTCCTCGTTGCGCGGATTGACATGGCGCGCCTCCAGCCACACAATCTTCTTAGGCTCTTCTGCCGCCGAAAAGAACTCTTCAGCATATTGTCTCGGCACCTGCTCATCATCCGTCCCGTTGATCATAACCAGCGGCATCGGGGAAATCCTGTCTGCGTACCTCAGAGGCTCGAGCGGTCTAAGTAAAACAGCGCTGATGGAGCCCGCGAGGTCGCTGACGATAGGTCCCCTGTATCGCCGGACGTTGTGGCGAATCATGCCGCGAAGATCTCCCCCTCCGAACACCATTACCACAGCCGCGGGCCGCCTGTCATAAGCTGCGATGCAGGGAACAAACGGGGCACCGAAGCTGTAGCCTAAAAGGATAAGCCTCGTTGTATCTACGTCGGGACGCTGCCATAAGTAGTTCGATAGGAGCATTACCGAAGGTACCATGCTCAATGCAGCCCCGCGCATCTCCGGCACATCACTCAGAAACTCAGCCAGCGTATATTCTTCCCTCGGTTGGTATGCGTAATCCGGAGCCGCAATTAATACATTGCGGATGTCGATTGCATAATCGATGGCGTGTTTGCCCGTCGCCTTTCCACCCATGAGTATCACAGCCGGATACCGCTGTCCGTTCTGTCCGTCTGCAGGTACGAGGAACCCGCACTCTACCGACAGTCCGCCAATTCCCGTTAAGGACAGCCAGCCGCGTCTGAAGAGGCTGTCGGTTTCAAACGGAGTGATCTCTGCCCTTACGACTTGACTCCCTATCGCAGAAGTGAAATACCCGGAGTAGTCGCGTGTACCAAGGTAAATCCCGCACAGCACCAGGATTAGCCCGGCGGCTGCCACAATCCAAAGAAACCATTTCAAGATCTTCTTCATGCCCGTCACCTCCCGAATCATAACAATATGAAACACCGCCGGCGACCGTTCAATGCATTGCGAGAGTATCCCCCTTTCATCCATGGTCCGGCATCCCATTTCACTATTTTGATTCCAAGACCGGGAATTTCCCGCTCACTTATTCCATAATTCCATATCCCGTAATCCCATCATTCCCTCATTCCACATTCCTTTCATTCCACCCTTTCGTCAAGCACGGAGTTTGGATTATCCCGCATACCTTGTCGGGTCGTCGATTCCCGCAAGTTGAAAAGCTTCCCTGCGCTCGACACACGTCCCGCACTTTCCGCAATGCAGGTCACCGCCCTTGTAGCAAGAATACGTAATCTCGAACGGCACGCCAAGCTCCCTTCCCAGCAAAACAATGTCCTTCTTTTGCAGTCCTATGAAAGGATCTTTGATCTCGACATTAATGTATGTTCCTGCTCGTGAGGCCTGGGACATGGCGTCCAGGAAGGCTGGCCGGCAGTCCGGATATATTGCATGGTCGCCCGCGTGTGCCGCGTACAGGACGGTCCCGGCCCCGATCGATTCCGCATAACCCACAGCGATTGAGAGCATTACGCCGTTCCGAAAAGGGACCACCGTACTTCGCATCGAAGAGTCTTCATAGTCTCCTTCGGGAATGTCTCCCCCGCTCCGAAGTAGAGCCGATCTGAACAGGGTGTTTATGAATGGAAGTCTTATTAAAGTATGGGGGGCATCCAGCCGGCGCACAATTTCTTGTGCCGCCTCCTGTTCCCGGTCATTGTGCTTCGAACCGTAGTCGAATGTGAGAGCGTTGATGTCGTATCTCCTCGCTGCCCAGTAAAGCAATGTGGCCGAGTCGAGCCCGCCTGACAATGTGACTACTGCCTTTTCCATGTTCACTCCATCATTGTACGAAAGGAAATTAACCGGTGAAAAATAGTTGCGCAACTATGCATCGGCAGAGGGAGTGAGGGATTGTCATATTTTAGGAATGTGGCCGGCGGTCTCGTTCGTGTTGCCGATCACGCCAGCAAGAAACTAGATACGACAGCCGCCTGCGATGGACCGCCGTACGGTCTAGTGTACCCCTTTGCTGTTCAGATACGCCGCGTAGTTCTTGTCGGTGCCGATAATGTGTTCACTCAACCAGTTCTTCAGAAGCTGCATTACGTCCAGAGTCAGCACAGTTTTCCCCTCGTTGTGTTTTGTCTTAAGGAGCTCAAGTTCTCTTACCATGTCTTCGTGCAGTCTCTTGTGACCTTCAAAGAGTGGGTACCCGTTGGCCTCCATCAACTTCTCTTCTGACGAGAAGTGAACTCTGGTGTAATCAACCAGTTCATCAAGAACCTTCCCTACAATATCTTTTCCTCTACCCGATTTCATCGCGTCATGAAGCTCGTTCAATATTTGGATCCATTTCTTGTGTTGGTCGTCGATGGCCCTGATGTTTACGCTGTACTTCTCACTCCACTCCAACAGAGGCATGGTGAGGCTCCTTTGTTTGACAAACCCTTATCGCATTGCGCACTGATTCGGCAAGAATTTGTTTAATATAACAGAAATCATTCAAACCCGGATTATCAGTAATTGAGTCTTCACGGGAAGAGCCATGACTTAAAATACAGCGTTAAGGGCCTGAAGCACGCCGGTCGTCGGCCGCTCCCCGCGAACTTAATCGGGCAGTTTCGTTCATCCCCTCAATTGATCGCAATCAGACGTCCACGATTACAATCGGAGACAACCTCGCCGCCGGACCGGGGCGATATCGGCCGCCGCCACTGCAACTCGACGCGGTTTGCTCTTGACATTTCCTGACCGATGCGCTATAATATAGCAACGATTCCTATTATTATAACTAACAAAAGGAGGAAGATAAAATGGCAAAACCACTCAAAGGTTCGAAGACCTTCGACAATCTGAAGTCGGGCTTTGCGGGTGAGTCCCAGGCGAACCGCCGCTATCTGTATTTTGCGCGTCACGCGGATATCGAAGGATACCCTGATGTCGCAGGAGTATTCCGCGACACAGCCGAAGGAGAAACCGGCCATGCGTTCGGACATTTCGATTTCCTGAAAGAAGTCGGCGACCCCGTTACCGACGTACCCGTGGGCGATACCAAAGCAAACCTCAATTCTGCTGTCACAGGTGAGACCTACGAGTATACCGAGATGTATCCGGGTTTCGCAAAGACGGCCAGAGAAGAAGGCTTCGAGGAAATTGCTACCTGGTTCGAGACGCTCGCCCGCGCCGAAAAATCGCATGCGGGCCGATTCCAAAAGGCTCTCGATACTCTCGGAAAGTAAGGGACAGAACTGCGACTCACTTTCACGGTGAGTCGCAGTCGAACCAAACGGAGGTAGCAAATGGCATTTGATTTCAACGCCACAGACTTTTACGATCCTCAATCATACGCCAAAGAATCGGCTCGCATATTCGATATCTGTAACGGCTGCAGGCTCTGTTTCAACCTCTGTCCGTCGTTCGATGTACTCTTCAAGCGAATCGACGAACTCGACGGGGAAATGGATCAGTTGACGGAGAAAGACACGAAGAAGGTTGTAGACCTCTGCTACGACTGCAAGCTCTGTTTCCCGAAATGCCCGTACACCCCTCCTCATAAATACATGCTCGATTTTCCAAGGCACATGCTCAGGGGCAAGGCTATTGAAGCAAAAAAGCACGGCGTAACCCTGCAGGACAAGATGCTCAGCAGGACTGACCTCCTAGGAACAGTCTCGACTAAAGCAGCGCCGCTTGTCAACTGGACGATGAAGGTCAAACCGTTCAGAATCCTGATGGAGAAGACTATCGGCATTCACAGGGACAGAAACCTCCCGAAATATTCGAGCCAGACGTTCAGCGCCTGGTATAAACGGCACAGGGCACACGAGGCAAGAGGTGAGAGGTCTGAAGAAAAGGATGCGCCGAAAGTAGTACTTTTCTACACTTGCTCGGTGAACTACAATGACACCGACACGGGCAAGGCTGCCGTACAGGTGCTCGAGAAAAATGGTGTGTACGTCGAGGTCCCGCCGCAGAAATGCTGCGGAATGCCTTTCCTGGACGGCGGCGATATAGACAATGCGAAGAAGCACTCGGCATATAACCTGGGCCAGTTAGCCGACTACGTGAAGAAAGGTTACGACGTCGTGTCTCCGGGACCGAGCTGCAGCTACCTCATCAAGCAGGAATACCCGATGTTGTCTAACGAACCGGATGCGAAACTGGTTGCCTCGCATACATTCGATCTGATGGAATACCTCGCGAAGCTCAACAAGGAAGGCAAGTTATCGACGGATTTCAAGAATTCTCAGGGAAATGTCACATATCATCTTCCCTGCCATTTGAAAGCCCAGAATATAGGCTTCAAATCGCGTGACGTGCTGCAACTGATACCCGACACCAACGTTGAGGTTGTGGCAAAATGTTCCGGCCACGACGGCACATGGAGTCTGAAGAAAGACAACTTCAAGATGTCCCTTGACGTCGGTGAACAGTTGTTCGTGAAGTTCAGGGATGGTGGGAGTGCTGCAAGCGACTGCCCCCTCGCACAATTGCAGATTGAAAAGGGGTCAGGCGCCAAGCCAAGACACCCCATACAGATCCTGAGGGATGCTTACGGCATGGAGCAGGATCCCAAGGTTTAGATGAAAGGAGAAGGATAATAAAGTGAAGCAGATAGAATTCGGCGAACTTAAAAATATACTGGATTACGAAAAGGTCAGAGACAAATTCCGGAAGAAGATTATGGAGATGAAGAACAGACGAAGGCTCAAAGTAGGTGAACTCGTCACACTCACCTTCGAGAACAGATATACCGTGGCATTCCAGATAGAAGAGATGATGCGCGTCGAGCGAATGGTTGACGACGAGAAAATCAAATCTGAAGTAGATACATACAACGAGCTTATCCCAAGGGAAAACGAGCTCAGCGCGACACTGTTTGTCGAAGTCGACGAGCAATCCGAAATCAAACC
>JBJKQU010000077.1:0-6025 GCA_046705025.1 Candidatus Kryptoniota bacterium
CCAGATTCGACGTCTCCTCGTCTCTTACGATACCGTAGTCGTTCTCCGTCCAGCTCTGTGATTGGTAGTTCAATTCCACCCTCACTATCACGCTTTTGCTCGCGAGGATTTTTGTCCCCGCCCCGACATTGAATACGCCGATCTTCATGGGGTTCATCACCTTGAATAGTGCCCCTTCGTACATGGGGGCTCCTACGCCGTTGGTGATTCCATATCCGATTCTTCCAAAAAGGGCGACGTTTGAATCGGGAAGCATATGTGTGTAAGACAAGTTTCCCAGGAGAAAGATTGCGGGTGACGACCTCTCTATCCAATCCATCGCTACTTCAGGTTCCAGCGAAAACCCGTTCGTCACGTAATAGTCATACGTGGTGGCGAATGAGAGGTACCATTGGGTGAGGGACGAAGCGAAAGGATAAGCTTCGCCAGTGCTTTGTTTCGAACTAGATGAACCTAAGCTTCCGAGGAAAGAGATTTCACTCTGTCCCTTCTCAAATTGTGCACGGCTCTGGCCGGCAAAGAATAGCATCAATGCTGAAAGTAAGATAGCACGCTTCATTTGTGCCTCCTGATTTGTTTCTCGAATTAAGTCTGTGGTTACAGACCCACTTACCCTTAGGTTTTATCGAGTATAATAGGAAAGCATGCTAAAAACCAACATTGCGGTCACATCATGGTGTACGACGATTACGGAATTACTTGGGATCCGCTTAGGATTCGCCGGTTGGAAACGGGGGGGTGGAGTGTCGTCAAAATCTCCCGGAGCGGGCGGCGCCTCCTCCAACGCCGTCCGCTTTTCCTCCTCATCGGGAGATCCCTCTCCGGGTTTTACATTTTTTCGTGGTCCTGACGCCCCATCTTCTTTCCGGGGGATTCCATGCTCTTCTGGTTGACAGCGGCCATCCGCAGTGCAGCATACTGCTCGGGCGTCATGTTCTTCATCTGTTCAAGAAAGGCTATGATGGACCAGATCTGCTGATTCGTGTGCGTCCAGCCGAATCCCGGCATCCCGGTGCTCTTGATGCCGTTCTTTACCACCCAGAAGAGCCGTGCCGGAGACAACTCCTTTGCTGATCGTGCAAGGTCCGGCGGGTGGGGGTACAGACCTCTCCCTACGGGGGAGCGTTTGACTCCCGGTGCGCCATGGCAGCCAGCACACATCTCGTTGTAATGATGAAACCCGTCAGCAATCATGGTGCTGTCCGTCAAGGATGGCACGGCTATTCCTTCCGAATGATGCTGTGCCGAGTTGTCGCTCGTTGTACCGAAAACCCAGCGCAAGAAACCGGGGTCGGGCGACATCGTTGATACATTATATATACCGGAATACACAAAGATCACCATCAGTATCAGCTCGACAGCCAATACGGATACGACTATCCCGATGACTCTCCCCCAGTGGATCGATTTTGACATTCTTCCTCCATTTGTTGTGTGAACCTGCCGGTAACAAGCAGTCAATGATGTAACAACAATGAATTAGCGCAAGTTTCCTTGACATTTCATTTTTCGTTTGTTAGTTTGCAGTCACTTGGATCAAGAGAATTAGGGAGAAAAAGGCGTGTCGTGCACAATGTCCTGAGAGCTGCATTAATAGTCATACTTGTTTCTTCCGTAGCACAAAGTCAGGTCACGGACAACAAGTCAACCGACATCGGCAACATCGGGCTTACAATTACCAGTTTCGGCCGCATCGGGAATACTTTCAGCCAGTCTTTCTGGCCCGCCCAACCGTCATGTGAATATCCGATAACTCCAATAAGGTCCCGGATCGAGCACTTGTTCAGCGGCGGACTTTGGGTCGGCGGGTACAAGAGTGGGCAGGGGCCGTTCGTAAGCACTGTAACGACGGACTATTACAGCAGTCCGTCCGAGTTTACTCAGCCGCTGGACAGCGGACTAACAGAGAGAAGCTCCCTTCTCGAATCGCGCTATTACTCGCCGAACGCGATCAGCCATCAGGATTTCATTGCCGACTGCACGGATTCAAATACCGTAGATCCCGGTACGGGCCAGGAACTTGTAGGACATACCCCTCTCGATGTTTCCGTCCATCAGGAGTCGTACGCATGGGAGTACCCCAGCGCCAACTTTTTTGTGGTCCTCAGTTTTACGATCAAGAATACGGGGACCGGCCCCATCGACTCGATGTTTGCCGGCTTCGTCAACGATTTCGTGGTCAGGAACACAAACTTCAGGCTGCCTACAGAAGGGACGGCATTCTACAGCGGCACAGGGGTAGGCTACGTAGATTCTCTCAGGCTAGTCTATGCCTTCGATGCACAGCACCTTCCGACAGACGGACCGACAGATAACTATGTCTCGATGAAACTGCTCGGAGTCGATCCGCTGGGATCCGTTGTGGGCTCGAGCACGGCGCCGCTCGATTCCTTGAATGCTTACACGCATTTTTCCGCGTGGCAGTTCAGGCTCAGCACGGGTGATGCGAATCTTCTCTCGCCTTCAACCGACGCGCTGCGGTTTGAAAAGATGGAGAGGTCCATCCCTCCCGACTACTATAATAACCCTTCGAACCCCAGTTACCTGGGCAAGGCGGGGAACAGGTATACGCTGCTTTCGGTCGGACCGTTTCATCTTGCCCCGGACTCGTCCGTCACGGTTGTGTTTGCTGTGGTATGTGCTCCGAAGTTCAATACAGGGAACCCAGCCGATTATCAGAATAATGTCGCCGCTTCGAGGAAAACTCTTTACGACAATGCGATGTGGGCGCAGCGCACCTACAACGGTGAGGATAGGAACGGCAATGGAATTCTGGACCCGGGCGAGGACCTCGATGGAAACGGAAGGATCTCCAGATACATCTTCCCGAACATACTGCCGCCGCCTCACGTTCATGTGGAACCAGGCAACGGAGAGGCTACTGTATACTGGGACGATACTCCCGAGAGCGCTATTGATCCTTTACTTAATAAGAGAAACTTCGAGGGGTATAGGATATATATGTCGAAGCCCGGTTTTGATTTCCAGGGGATTCAGGACCCGTACCAGGAAATAGCCGATTTCGACCTGATAGATTCTGTGGGCCTCGATGCCGGGCTGCCTGCCAGGCTTGATCCTCCCAGGCAGTTTTCCGGTGACCCGCACCAATATGTGTACGACTACAAGGTGCCCTATTTGTTGAACGGCTGGCAGTATGTGTTCGGGGTGGAGGCATACGACAAAGGGAACCCGGCGCTCGGCCTGCCAAGCCAACCTTCGGTCAGGGCTTTGGGAAAGGTCTTTCCGGGACCAGCGGCTGACGTGAAAGACAGCGCGGCCGTGGGCGTGTTTCCAAACCCTTATTATACAAGGGCTTATTGGGACGGCACGAGCGTACGGGAGAAGAAGATATATTTCTATAACCTTCCGCCCCGATGTGAAATCAGAATTTATACGGTCGCCGGCGATATAGTCGCGACACTCGAGCACGACGCCTCGACTTACACCGGAGCGGACATACAGTGGTTCCAGCATTACGCTTCGGATAATACGCAAAGGCTTCCGGGGGGACTACATGCCTGGGATTTGATAACGGACGGAGACCAGGCTATTGCGACAGGGCTGTACCTGTTTACGGTGAAGGATCTGGACACGGGCGCGATAAAGCGCGGCAAGTTCTTGGTAATCAAATAACATTCAGCGGGCAGCAATTAGCTGATTGCTGACAGCTACTATTAAGAAGGGAGGCTCGGATGAAAAAAGCTCTATCGGTTTTGCTTTTGACTGCGGGGTTTGCGCTCGCGCAGGGTTCAAGCGGGTCAAGTATGAGCCCCGTCGACTCGCACGGCGGCAACAAACCCGCAGGTATAGACACTGTATCCTTGTACGATCTGAACTTTGTCCCGATGGACTCTTTGAGGATAGCCGACTCATTGGGAACCGGTGGCCGGGCAAGTTTGACGGACTCTCCGTATCTGCATGATACCGTAACCGTTACGGGGGTTGTGCTGGCCGATCCCAATCTCATAGGTCTCAGTCAGGGTAATACGTCCTTCTACATTCAGGACACGGCCAGCGCCGAGTGGGGGGGTATGAACATATTCGGCAATTCGACAACAGCAGCCAGTATAGGAATCAGCTCAGTCGATACGGGCTATGTTATCCAGTTGACGGGTGTCTTGACGAAATATGGCTCTGACATAATGGGTAATTTCGAATTGCAGCCGCTTGCTTCTCAAACAATCGGCGTGGTTGGCGTAGGAAATAGGCCAGCACCCGCAGAGGTTAAGCTTAGTGATCTTGTAACCGGGGATCTTTCTTCGGGCGGCACCATGCACTTCTATCCGGGCGCTAAGTATAAGAATTCATATGTGATCATTCGGAATCTTACAGTAAAGACCCGATCGCAGAACAGCTCCACGGGACAGTGGACTGTAGTCCTGCAGGATCAGGCGGGAAATACCATCAGTCTTTACGATCCGTCAAAATACTTCACCGGAAGGTCATGGGCGGTTACTCCCGCCTGGGTTCCCCCGCCGGTCGGGTCCAAGCTTGATTACATAAGAGGAATACTCGCAACCTATGTCTCTTACGGTTATGAAATTATCCCGCTGTATCCGGGCGACGTGAAGATCAGCGTGTTCACTCCGAGCATAGCTGCGAGCGGAGCGTCGAGACGGTCGGCTGCATTTCCGCTTCCCACCGATCCGGTTACGGTAACCATGTCGGCTTATTCCACGAATCCCGACCCGAGTGTGAAGATGGATTCGGCTGCGGTGTACTATTCGGTGAATAACGGTCCGTACTCAAGGATAAAAATGACTCCGGGTACTGCTGTAGATACGGTTGCTTACTCGGCTGATATCCCGCCGCAGGCCGACGGTTCCTTCGTGAAGTATTTCTACATGGCATGGGCGGACACACTCGGCTCAATTACTCCTGATACGGCCAAGACCGCTTTCTTCTACTATGTCAGGGCACACGGCTACTCCATAAAGGACATTCAGTATACTCCCTTCAAGGATGGCAACAGTGGGGTAACCGACCTGCAGGTTACGTTCAATGGAATTGTACAGGCCGACTCGAGCGATTTTCCGGCGGAGATAGACAATCGTAATCAGGCTACAAAGACTTCTTACTCTTATGTTCAGGATGCTGCGAAGCCCTATAGCGGAATCCTGCTGTATGGATCCGAAGCCTATTCGCTACATAGAGGCGACAGCGTCTCGGTGACGGGAGTGGTGAGCGAGTACTCCGGGATGACCGAAGTTACGGTAGATACTGCGGTCGTCATACAAAGCGGCATGCAGACCTATCCGCCGGTCGTATTAAAGACGGGCGATGTAGGCGGGAAGATGAGCGGAGATTCGACTGCAGAGCAATGGGAAAGCGTGCTCATAAGGTTCGACAGTGCAACAGTTACTAATATCGATCCGGACCCGAGTTACAGTATCACCAGCGCCAACGGCAGTTTCAGAGAATATATCGTTGACGACGGCACGGGCGGATGCCGCGTCGATGACGACGGCAGCAACACGTTCAGTGTCGACCCGCACGATACCGCATACGGTTTCCAGATAATTCCGAAGGGTGCTCTGTTGCAGAGCCTTACGGGAGTGCTGAAATATGCGAACGGCAACTACAAGCTCGAGCCGCGGACGAATGCAGATTTCGGCGCGGTAACGGGTGTGAAGCGCCTGCCGGTGCAGGTCCCGGGGACATTCGCCCTTGAGCAGAACTTCCCGAACCCGTTCAATCCGTCGACGACAATAAGGTACTCGGTTCCGAAGGCCGGAATGGTGTCGTTGAAGATATATAACGTTCTCGGCCAGGAAGTCAGGACGCTGGTTGGTCAGCGCCAGAGTGCGGGGAGCTACAGCGTAACATTCGACGCATCGAGGCTCGCAAGCGGAGTATACTTCTACCGGCTCAGCGCGGGGAGCTTCAACTCGGTAAAGAAGATGTTGCTGCTGAAGTAGGATTACTCACCCCCCTAACCCCCTCTCTAATATTAGAGAGGGGGAACGGGAGCGGTATAATGCGTTACCGGGATATCATCGAAAAAGCAAGAGGATTCAAGAGAAAT
>JBJKQU010000078.1:0-3501 GCA_046705025.1 Candidatus Kryptoniota bacterium
GGACACGTTGTTCCTCAGGGTAACGACGGTAATCAGACACAGGATGAACATCATGAAGAAAACCAATATCCATGATGCAGTCGGACTCGTGAAATACGCAATCCGTAAGAAGCTAATAGAAATCGGCGCGAACTCCTGATCGGCACCGGGAGCGATCCGCCCGGAAATCAACCCGGGCCGCCTCTCAGCACGCCCGACACCACGGCAAGCCAGGAACATTCGGGACAACTCCCAATCTGAAATTTCCGCAGGAACGCATGCCGGTCGGCATGTCTCTCTTTTCTACACCGCAACTCAAAGAGCCCTCTCACACTACATCCACACCTCCCGCGATATCATGCAATGTATTAAAAGTACATCGGACTGTGTACGGTAAAATCATTACCGGAGGCAATTGTCGCTTTTTTACTCGCATGTTATCATGACATCGCAATACACGTTGCGCAGAGAAGGACAACGAGACGTCCTATTGTTCATCGAAAATGGAAAAGGAGAGAGATGTCATACAGAACGACCGATTATTATCCGGCGCCTGGTGCAGCGGCTGGAGAAGCGCCGCGGAACATCAGTCCGGTGGATCCCGGAAAGCAGCCGCAGGTTGATTTCATAGGAAACAGCCCTGCAATCAGAGAGATCTACTCCATGATTCAGGTCGTTGCCAATTCGACCACCGCCGTTCTCATTACCGGAGAAAGCGGAACCGGAAAGGATGTTGTGGCCCGACTAATACACCTGAAGAGTCCGCGCGCGGACCAGCCCTTCATACCGATCAACTGTGCGGCCGTACCGAGGGACGTTTTTGAGAACGAGCTTTTCGGGCACGAACGAGGAGCCTTCACCGGCGCAATCGCGCGGAAGGCAGGGTATCTTGAGATGGCCAGCAACGGCACTCTCTTCCTCGACGAGCTTGCAGAGATGAACCCCGACACTCAGGCTAAACTCCTTCGTGTCATAGAGACGAAGTCATACATAAGACTCGGCGGCACATACGAAATGAAGGCGGACGTAAGGATGGTTGCCGCCACGAACAAAGACGTCCAGGGAGCGCTCGCGTCCGGTGAATTGCGCCGTGATCTTTACTACCGGTTCAGCGTACTTGAACTGAAGCTGCCGCCTCTCAGGGAACGAATGGAGGATATACCGGTCCTCGTGGACCATTTCCTCAGGGCAATGTGCCAGAAGCACGACCGGCCTCAAAAAATATTTTCCGAAGAGGCGACGGAAGCGCTGATGAGCTATTCCTGGCCTGGAAATATCCGCGAACTCAAGAACGTGGTCGAGCGGGCTGTTTTACTTGCTCCCGTCGATGTTGTAACTCTCAAGTATCTGCCGTCTGAGATTTCGAAGATCAATATTCAGCACGACCACATAGTTTCGATTCCTCTTGGGACGAAACTTATCGCGGCGGAAAAAGACATAATCCTCGAGACCCTCGCATCTGTGAACAACAACAAATCCAAAGCCGCCAATGTACTCGGCCTCAGCAGAAAGGCCCTTTACAACAAGCTCAGGAGGTTTGGGGCAATGAAATAGGAATCAAGAATGGGTGGTGGACGGAGGCCCATCGAAGCTCCGTCCCCGAAAGGGCGATCGAAAGGTCATGCCGGATATGGAATCGACACCATCAGCGTTGTTCCTTCCCCCGATTTGCTGCGGATCTCGAGCCGGCCATTAAAGGCCATGACCCTCTCCCTTATTCCCAGAAAGCCCGTGGACGTCGGTTCAATCTTTTTCTCTTCGGCCATTCCCTTTCCGTCATCGTTTATTTCCATGACCATTGACTGCCCCACAATCTGAAGCGACACGGTTACATTTGAAGCTTCCGCATGCTTGGCCACGTTCGTCAAAGCCTCCTGGAAAATCCTAAAGACGGCAGTGGAGGCGTCTTTGGACGGAGATATACCGTGCTGGAGTCTGGCAATCCTGCAACGAATACCTGTGCGATTCTCAAATTCCAACGCCTGCCACTGGATCGCAGTCAACAGTCCGAGTTCATCCAGCACTGCGGGACGCAATTCTGTAATTATCCTGCGTGCCGAGCGAATCGTTTTCTCCACGAGTTCCGAGATCGAATTGATCTTGTCGAAGATGGATATTCTGCCGACGGGATCGGTCACAATTTTGGACACCATCCGCTGGAGGAGTGACAGGTCCATATGCAGCGCAGTCAGCATCTGTCCGAACTCGTCGTGCAGTTCCCTGGCTATCTTTGTGCGCTCCTCTTCCCTGACTTCCTGCAGCCGTGTCGCAAGAGATCTCAATTGCATTTCGCTTTCATTCATCTGCTTCTCCACAAGCAGATGTTCGGAAAGATCCAGCATAATCGCAGATGTTCCGTGTTCACCCCCGGATTCATCGATAAGCTTCCACATACTCACACTGGATTGGAATTTCACATTCCCCTTCCGGATGCATGTCGCATCGAATTCAATCATCGAGTTTTCAGGACCCGACGAGAGAAAAGCCGAAATCGCGTCCTTCGTTTCCTCATCAGGAAAGAACTCCGACATGTCATGCCCGATGATCTCACTCTCTTGATATCCCAGAAGGTGGGTGGAGGATTCGTTCCAGCCGGCAACACGCCCGCCATTGTCGATCATGAAGACGGCAAAACCCGCCCCGGATTCAGAGTTCGTCACGGAACCTGTCATTTGCTTTATGTTTCTCTGTACTACCTTGGAAGTCGCAATCATTTCTCACGTCGTTTTCCTGAATTCCCTGCCTTAGCTCTTTGAAATAAAGCTGATTGAAAGAACGAAACGTATCGAATCATCTCTTCTCCCCATTCCAGGGATTGCTGTGCAGGTTGTTTGTTCTCGCATTTGTGAATGGAGCTTGAGGCACGTTTTTCTACAACCATTTCACCAACCTCACTACCGATCCATGCGTTCTGGAGGGCCTCACCTCGAATTCATCCGCAACATGTTTGCTGGCAAGAAGCAGGAGCCTGGCTTCGGCGGAGATTTGTTTCCCCATCGCCGACGCCGTCCAATCACGGCTGTCGGGATCCTCAGGGTTCCAGCGAGGCGATTCTACCACACTGATTGAAAGACCTTTTTTCGCACCCCGTTGAAGCGACTGTATGACTATGTCTCCCGTGCAGTCGAGGGCGATTGCGGTTCTTGCCAGCTCGGACACAAGAGTAGATAGCAGGGTCACGTCGCTAGCTCGAAATCCGAGTTTCTCTGCCAGCCATCGACACCTCTGGCGCGCGTTGATCACATCGAGCCCTGAATTGACCGAGACCGAGATTTCACCATTAACCAAATCCTTCCCCTCCTTGCCAAATTGCTCTCACGTTTTCTCTTTCATGAAGCAATGCGAAATTACAAAATATGCTGCGGGATAGACTACCGGGCTCATTCCACCGTCACACTCTTTGCCAGGTTTCTTGGTTTGTCGACATCGCAACCGCGTATGAGGGCGATATGGTAGGCAAGGAGCTGAAGCGGTATCACCGAAAGGATCGGATTGAGTAGGTCGATCGTCTTCGGGATTTGG
>JBJKQU010000079.1:0-71246 GCA_046705025.1 Candidatus Kryptoniota bacterium
GATGTAGCCCGGGTGGGAATCTGAAGTAACTGGTCAAAACGATTTTGACGGCAAAAAGGCCCTGTCGAACGATCGCGCGGGC
This sequence comes from Candidatus Kryptoniota bacterium, assembly GCA_046705025.1. GTDB lineage: Bacteria > Bacteroidota > Ignavibacteria > Kryptoniales > JAKASW01 > JAKASW01. The sequence continues at coordinate 83 of JBJKQU010000079.1, forward strand.
CTTTTCCATTTCATGCCAGGGGGTAGAGGATTGCTCTACATCTGGTCTGTTACGCACCCCTCTGAAGCAGATGACACATTCCTGATATACTTGTAAAGCATTCCGTTCGTAACCCTGTAGGGCGGTTCCTTCCATTCTTCGAGCCGCTTCTCGAGCAAGTCATCCGGGATATCGAGCGTGATCAGGTTCTTATCGGCGTCGATCGTTATCGTGTCGCCATCGTGAACGACCGCGATCACTCCGCCAGCCTGCGCTTCGGGGGTGATATGTCCGACCACGAAGCCGTGTGTCCCGCCGGAAAACCTTCCGTCGGTTATCAGAGCAACGCTCTTTCCGAGACCGGCTCCCATTATAGCCGATGTAATTGTCAGCATCTCACGCATTCCCGGTCCGCCTTTCGGGCCTTCGTACCTGATGACAACGATGTCTCCGGGGACGATCTTCTTCTGTTCGAGGGCTTTTAGCGTGTCCTCCTCTGAATCGAACACCTTTGCCGGCCCGGAGAACCGGAGGCCTTCCTTGCCGGTTATCTTTGCCACCGCGCCTTCCTTCGCGAGATTTCCGTAAAGGATCTGCAAGTGGCCCGTTTTCTTTATGGGGTCCGAAAGCGGGTGGACAATCTTCTGTCCGGGAGCAAGGTCCGCCACCTTCTCGATATTCTCGCCGAGAGTTCTGCCGGTCACCGTCATGCAGTTCCCGTCGAGCAGGCCTTCCTTCAGGAGCATCTTCTGCACGGCAGGCACTCCGCCGATGTCGTTGACATCTTCCATCACAAACTTGCCGCTCGGCTTTAGTTCCGCGATATAGGGGATGCGGTTGCTGACGTCCTGAAAATCGTCTATGGTCAGTTTGATTCCGACGGATTTCGCAATTGCGATGAGATGAAGAACGGCATTCGTCGAGCCGCCCAGGGCCGTAACCATTGTTATGGCATTCAGGAACGACTGCCGCGTCATGACATCCCGGGGTTTCAAGTCCCTTTCCAGGAGTCCAAGCACAGCTTTTCCCGCTGCCAGACATTCTTTCTTCTTGGCGTCACTGTCCGCCGGAAGGGAAGAGCTGTAAGGCAGCGACATGCCGAGTGTTTCTATGGCCGTCGCCATTGTGTTCGCCGTGTACATCCCGCCGCACGCGCCCGGACCGGGACATGCGTGCCTGACGATTTCGTTCATCTCCGATTCCTTTATGTTGCCGGCTATGAACTCTCCGTACGATTCGAAAACCGAAACGATGTCGAGCTTTCTTCCTCCCAGATGCCCTGCCCGTATGGTTCCCCCATAGATCATCAGGCTCGGACGGTTGACCCTTCCCATGGCCATTACCGAGCCGGGCATGTTCTTGTCGCAGCCGGGAAGCGATATGTTTGCGTCGTACCACTGGGCTCGCATCACGGCCTCGATAGAGTCGGCGATTATCTCTCTCGACGGGAGCGAAGACTTCATGCCTTCCGTTCCCATGGAGATGCCGTCGCTTACCCCGATAGTATGGAATATCAGTCCGACCATGCCCGCGTCCTGAACGCCCTGCTTGACGACCTTTGCCAGGTCGTTAAGGTGCATATTACAGGTGTTGCCTTCCCACCCCATACTTGCAATGCCGATCTGCGGCTTGATCATGTCGTCGTCTTTCAAGCCTACGCCGTATAGCATAGCACGGGAGGCGGCCTGAGAGGTCTTCTGCGTCAGTTGTGAACTATATTTGTTCAAACCGGTTTTCATTTCTTATTCTCCTGGATGAATCGTTTATTTGTTAAAATATAAGCAAAAACGGGCTGAAAGCTAATAATTGTCCCTTTGTACGGTGAGACCGAAGCCTGCCCGACTGTCGTTCGGCTGAAAGCGGGGCGGCGAATCTCTATCTTCGGTCGAGGTGGAATTTGTGGAGGAATCTGTGGAATACAGGTACGAAGAGAACGCCGGCTGCCACCAGGAAGACTATTCCGGAGAAGAGCGCATACGCGGATGCGAACAGTTTTCCGGCAACGGTGTGGAGCTCGTTAACCGGCCCCATTCCGCCGAGTATCATTGAGGCGTTGACGGTTGCATCTATCCAGCTCATTCCCTCAAGTGTGTGGTACCCGATTATTCCAATGGCAAGCGAGAAAAAGATTATCCCGAAAGCGAGGACCCCGTGCCTCGCAACCCGCCGTATATACTTCCGCCTGGGGAGAAGCGGTTCTGTCTTATGTTCGTACATTGAGCACCCGATATTTTCCGACAGAATATAGCTTATGCGGCTGCCCCCCCCAATGCCGAATCACCCTTAAGTATCTTGAGTAAACGGATTTTCTTTCTTACTATTATTGAACCGCTTCAATCACAAAATGCTGAAGAATATGAAAAGACTCCTTTCGCTGACGCTTATATTTTGTTCTATGACAGTTGTCGCGGCTGCGCAGATGCTGCCGTCAAGCCAGCAGCAGGCAAACAAGCCACAACAGCAACCGTCCGTACAAATGCCCCAGACAGGCACCAGCACGTTCTCGTCGAGCGCCGAATTCTTTCGGAATCTCCAGGCGCCGGGGATGCTCATTCAGCCCCCGCCGTACGACCGTTCCGTCGACACGAACACATACGTTATCGGCCCCGGCGACATAGTCAACATAGGTGTCTGGGGACCGACGCCGATTTCCTACGATCTGAGCGTTACGCCGGAAGGATCGATCATCATACCGACGTTAGGGGTTTTGAACATCGGCAGGATGACGCTGGCTGAAGCGAAGGCTTATGTTCGAAAAGAGTTGCGGAAGCAATTCAAGAACGGTGCCATCACCCTTACGCTGATCTATCCCCGCTCGTTCTACGTGGTTGTGTCGGGGGTCGTAAGACATCCCGGAAGGTATACCGTTACCGCGTTTGACCGCGTTGACCGGGCGTTCGAGTTGGCGAATCTTCAGAGGAATGCCGCCGACACAACGAATGCTTATCCAAATTTCTCGCTTCGCAAAATCGAATTGATACGCAGGGACGGCAAGATCCAGAACGTGGATCTCCTGAAGTTTTTTATGACCGGCAACCTTTCCGACGATCCGTATCTCAGCGAAGGGGATGCCATAGTCGTTCCGGAAGAGAATTTAACGGCAGGAAGCATCAGCATCTCGGGTGCGGTCAAAATGCCGGGCAATTTTGAATACGTCCCGGGTGACAGGCTGAAGGACCTTCTCGAGCTTTGCGGAGGACTGAACTCTCTGGCCGACTCGTCGCATATCAGGATATTGACACTGGACGGCGGCAAATACGATCAACGGGTCGTGAGCATGAAAGACACGACCGTTCTTGACCAGCCGCTGGCCGTCAACTCACGCGTCGTCGTGCCGACCGACTGGTCGAAGGTTAACGACTATTATGTATGGGTCGGCGGCCAGGTTATGTCGCCGGGGATATACCCAATCTCCGCCGACTCGACCAAGCTTAGCACGGTGATAGATCTTGCCGGAGGCTTCACAAGATGGGCTTCGCTGCCAAAGGCAGTCGTTTATCGAAATACAGCGCGTCTTGATACGCGCCGGGCGATGAGGCTCGACAGCCTGTCACATGTTTTCAGGGCTACCGGTATTTCTCAGCAGCAGCTTGCCGAATTCGGAGCCGAGTTGCAAATGCGTTCGGCGATGGAGATTGTCTCGACTAATTTCGTCAAGCTCTTCGTCGATGAAGACGGGAAGTATGATTGCACCCTGAGGAGCGGGGATAGTGTGTACGTCCCGCGGAACATGAACGCCGTATATGTCTACGGACAGGTGAAGTATCCGGGGTATGTCGAGTACCACGACGGGTGGAAGTATAAGGACTACATAGCAGCGGCGGGCGGCCCGGCGCAGGACGCCAGGACAGGCGAAGTAAAGATTATAAAGGGTGTAACATATCAGTGGTACAGCGCGGGAGACACCAGGATCGAACCGGGCGACTTTGTATACGTTCCGAAGCCCACGATCAAACCGGAGCTTTATACATGGAATATGTTCAAGGACGTCATTGGAACTGTCGGAGCGGTAGCAGCGATAGTGACCACCTTCATTCTTGTAATTAAGACATACTAAGGAAAATAGTTAGCGGCAGTATAAAATTTGACTTTCTAAAAGAGGTAGATTAGTTTCTTCTGTCAACCGCCTCATTAATCGTGCTTCAAGAGTTAATCCGCACCCCTAACAAAACAGGTGAAATTTCTCGAAATTCGAGGCAATTTCGAGTGGAAACTCAAAAAAGGAGGGACGAAATGGGCAAGGCACCTTTGGAAGGCATCAAGATTCCGGCGAGCGACCGGACATACTTCTTCGATGTCAAAGAAGCCAAGAACGGATCCACGTATCTCGTAATGTCGCAGAGCAAGAAGAACAAAGAAGGGAAGTTCGAGCGGCAGAGCATCATGGTCTTCCAGGATCATTTTCAGGAAGTCTACGATGCGATGAAGAAGGTCGCTCCGAAATTTGGGGTAAACAATTAACCGCTCCAGCACAAGTCGAGGTCAAATGCAGGGGACTCTTCGGATTGACATAGAAGAGCCCCACTGTTATTTTGAACGAGAATCGAGATAAAAGAGAGGAAGGGAATAAAATGGCTCGCAGTGTTAATAAAGTAATTCTGATCGGCAACCTGGGAAAAGATCCGGAGCTTCGGTACGCTCCGAGCGGTTCCGCGGTCACCAGCTTCAGCCTTGCGACTAACGAGCAATGGAAGGATCAGGAGGGGAACCCACAGGAACGGACGACATGGCATAACCTGGTCGTGTGGGGCAAGCTTGCCGAGATTGCTGCTGAATACCTGAAGAAGGGACGAAAAGTTTACGTTGAAGGGCGGCTGCAGTACCGGGACTATGAAGACAAGAGCGGGAACAAACGTTACGTGACGGAGATCGTCGTCAACGATCTCGTAATGCTTGGTTCACGGCAGGATGGCGGGGAGAGAGAAGAGCCTGTCCCCGGTGGAGCTCCTTCGGTTTCGGAGGAGAAAGATGACCTGCCGTTCTAGGCGGCGTGAAATTTGGGATACGAACGAAAGCGGCGCTGGAGAAGCGCCGCTTTCTGTTCTATGAAAACCCTGTGGTGTTTCCGGGAAGATCCGCGGGGACCCTCGTCCCAGAAACCCGTTCGGGGCAGGGCGGCAGAGGGCGACAGGTTACTTCATCAATACAAGTTTTTTGGTAGCCGAAAAGTTCTTTCCGTTACTTCCCGCCGCCGATAACCGATAGAAGTAAACGCCGCTCGGCAGATCACCGCCATCGAATGTAACAGAATGAGTCCCCGCGTTCCGATCTCCGTTGATCAGTGTCGCGACCTCGCGGCCAAGAACGTCGTAGACTTTCAAAGTCACCCGGCTTGCAGCCGAGAGTTGATAACTGATTGTTGTCGCAGGGTTAAAGGGGTTAGGATAATTTTGAAACAGTTCAAAATTTGTCGGCTGGCCCTGCGTATTCTGCTGTCCGCCTTTGTTCGGAAAGCTAACAAAGGCCCGGACGAGATAGATCGCGACAGTCGAATCGGAGTTAGTAACGTAGTACCAGCCCGCCGGGTTTGGAGATGCTTCCGAAGAGTTCAGGTATGTAAAACTGTGATAGGAATTTTGTCCGGGGTAATCTGTGACCATAACGCTCGGATCCGGGTTCTGTATAACGAACGCGACCGCAAATGGATTATCTGTACTAATCTTCTTTTCTGTCAGATCGATCGTTGCCCAATTTCGATATGGGACCGGGTACGGATACTGTGATGATGTGGCGATACTGGCAGTAATGGGAACCGCAAGCGGCTTTCCGAGCGGAGTCGGCTGCAGGCTTCCGGTGAATTGATAGATGCCGCCGCTTATGGCCCCCGCGTTTCTCAGGGCTACCTGGACAGAATCAAGAATTCCGTTGGGATAGGACCCGAAACTCACGCAGACTGTGTCAGACGCCGACCAGGGGAAATACCCGATCGGTTCGGTATTGTCCCATTTGAGCTCGGTCACCGTTGCCGGGCCGGTCCCCGACGCCGCATAACTGAACGACGCACTGGAGTCCTGATTCTCGTTGATCGCCACGAAGGCGATTGTGCTGTACGCGGTGCCGTAACCGGGCTCGGAGAATGTCGTCCCGAACGAGACATCCTCCACCCTGGGGGTGGTTCCCAACTCGACAGCTTTGATGGAGAGGCCCGAACCTCTCCCCGTGTTCGTAAAAGTGACGTTGAGGTTGCTCCCCCCCTTGAATATCAGGTATTCCGCGCCGACGCTCTGCACCGTATCCGTTTCGGAAACGTTCGGATTGTAGAATATCTTGCCGCTCGAAGGTGGCAGGTTCGGGTAAGCATATCCGTACAGGCGGTTGATGGTCGTGTCGTTCACCTCGTTGGCAATCAGCCAGTCAGAGAAGAGCGAGTTGAAGTCGAGTGACGCGTTGTCTTCCTGCAGAGCGTCGGTTATGATGGTTTCTGGGTTCGTGGACTGGTCTTGAACGATGTATTTGAAGATGCCGATTCCGAACCTGTCCCAGATGTAGAGGAAAAATCTCTGCGCCCTTGCATAGTCATTAAGAACCAGTGTGCTGTTGCTTCCCCTCCAGGTGAACAGGTAGATGTTCGTCTCGTTTGCATAAAGCGACAGGTCGTCCGTAGGATATCCGCAATAGACTTCGGCAAGCTTGGAGCAGCCCTCGTTTATGAATGTAGGTTCCTGGTTATTGCTGTTGTGGTGGTAATTGTAATTTATCATGTGCTGAAATTCGTGAGCGGCTGTCGACATCGCCAGCTCGATCCCGCCTGCCGTGAGGAGGTTTGTCGGGTCGGCGTCCACGTAGTAGATTTCGGCCCTGTTGCTGTACATAAGGTTCGTCTCGTTAATGGGGTCGAAGAATCCCGCTACGTAGCCCCCCGTCCCGTCGTATCCATCCTGTATGTTGCAAATAAGTATTATGATTCTCGGGTCGCCGTCAATGTCGGGCGGATTGCCGAAAGCGTTGACGTCCATGTTATAAATGCCTTCGTTCGGGTCGGCGGGGGTTCTGTTGTCGAAGTCGTTCTCAATGGAATCGACGGCAGCCTGGGTTACTCGCGTTCCCCAAAGGGAGTCTTCGACGAAGATGTAGCAGTGCGGGCCGACCAGCCGACAGGTCGATGGGTCCTGGTAGTAAGACTTCTTAGCGTAGTTGTATACCCACCAGCTTTTGGTGCTTCCCGCGGTAAATCCCCACGAGCCCACCTTCTCTACCCTCATATTCCTGCTTATTTCAGGGTGAGAGGCCATATACTCTGCCGCTTGTTCATACTGTTCCTGAAGAAGGGGTGTGCCGTCTATCGGGTAGCTGCGAGCGGGCGAAGCCCCCTCCGACGGCTTCTTTTGAATTGATTGCCCGAATGACTGACCGCAAACGAGCACCAAGAGGCTGAGTATGACGAAGAATTTCATGTCTCTTTCCAACGTTTCGTAAGACTTATTTTGACAGGATTCTCACCCCTATGACGTGAATCTCTTGGCCCATTTGAACCCTCCGCATTCTGTCGAAAGTGAGCTCCAAAATCTTTCCCTGGTGAGACAGGAGAATTTGTTCGATCTTTCGTTTGCAGCTTATCAAATAGAGTTTGTTGTTTGAGACTCTGACCGCAACTTTCGTGAAGGGTTCATTCCCGACCACGAGTATGCGACCGGAAACCTTTCCAGGGGGGTCAAAGACCTTCTGTGTCGAGGCACAACCGGCGAGAAGCAACAGAAAGAGGAGAACCGATAGCAGCGGAGTCCTTTTCAATTTAAAATAGGCGCACACAGGTAACCAGTGTTTTAATTTGGCACCGTTCATTGAATTCATCAAGTCAGGAAATGGGGACGGGTATTGTCGGCGGGCCGAAGCTGCACAGATTCCATAGACTTTAGCCCGTAAGTTTCCTAAATTTTTTCGGAGGTAGAAAATGAGCTTTCTGAAAATCAGCCATATTGCTATCGCGGTGGAAGATTTAGAGGTCGCGAAAAAAGCGTTTGAAACGCTCACAGGTAACAAAGTGGAGGTGGTCGAAGACGTTCCCGATCAGAAAGTCCGCGTCGGCATGCTGCCTGTCGGAGAATCGAGGCTGGAGCTCGCCGGACCGACCGACTCCTCCTCCACGATTGCCAAATTCATCCAAAAACGGGGGGAGGGGATTCATCATGTCTGTTTCGAGGTCGAGGATATTAGAGCCGAACTTGCAAGGCTGAAGGCGGCGGGCTTCCAGCTTATCGACGAGAAGCCGCGGAAGGGAGCGGACGGGCACCTGATCGCGTTCATACATCCGAGAACAACGGGCGGGGTGCTTGTGGAGCTCAGCGAGAAAAGAAAGAACGGGGGAAAGGGGGACGAGGAGACACGGGGACAGGGGAAACGGTGATACGGCACACGGGGAAGATAGCTCACCGGGAAGAGATAACGAATCGAGCCGCAACCGATGAATGAAAAGCGAGACAATGGAGATGACAAATAGCAAACTGATACCTGACCGCTGAACGCTGATGGCCATTTACGAAGACATAGAGATACGCGAAGTCGGCTTCGAGCTGAGGGAGAAGCTGAACAGCCTGCCGCGCCTGCCCGGCGTTTACCAGTTCAAGAACGCTGACGGCAAGATCATTTACGTCGGGAAGGCGAAGATCCTTCGCAACCGCGTGCGCTCTTATTTCCAGAAGGGGCATGACTCCCAAGGGGACAGGCACGACCCGAAGACGAAAGTCATGGTCTCCCGGGTCGCAGATCTTGAAGTGATCGTCACTGACACCGAGATGGAAGCGCTCATCCTCGAGAACACGCTGATAAAGAAGCTGAAGCCGCGTTACAACATCGACCTGCGCGACGACAAGAGCTATCCGTATATCGTCGTGACAAACGAACCCTTTCCGAGAGTATACGTGACCCGCAGGATCAAGCAGGACGGCTCGCGCTACTACGGGCCCTACACGGACGTCAAGACCATGCGCTTCGCCCTAAAGTCGGTCCGGGACATATTTCAGATCAGGAGCTGCCGGCTTCCCCTGACGGAAGAGAGTATCGCTAAAAAGAAATGGAAGATCTGTCTGGATTATCACATAGGGAAGTGCGGCGGACCGTGCGAGGGACTCGTCACGAGGGAAGAATATAACGAGATGATTTCCCAGGTCGAGAGGCTGCTGAAGGGAAAGACCCACGAGCTCATCGCGCAGCTTTCTGAACAGATGCAGGAATTCTCGGACCGGCTCGAATTCGAGAGAGCGGGCGACGCGAAGAAGAGGATCGAGGCCATAAGAGTTTACACGGAGCGGCAGAAGATGGTCTCGCTCGAGCTTATAGAGCGTGATATCATCGCGGCCGTCAGCGAGGACGACGACGGCTGCGGCGTGATATTCAAGGTGCGCGACGGCAAGCTGATCGGAAAACAGCACTTCTACCTGACCAACGTCTCGGAGCGGTCCGAATCCGAGATGATAGAGACGCTTATCGAACGCTACTACATTAAAGCCGAATACGTTCCCGCTGAGGTTTACCTCTCTGCCGAGCCGACCGATATGGAATTTGTAAGCGGTCTCTTGAACACGAAGAGGGGTGCAAACGTCGACGTCGTCGTGCCCGCGGATGGCGAAGACCTGAAGCTCGTAAGGATGTGTCGCGCTAACGCGAAGTACATGCTGGACGAGTTGAAGATTCAGAAGGAGAAGAGCAAGGAGACTGTGCCGCATACGCTTCAAGCTCTCCAGAGAGACCTCCATCTTCCTGCGCCGCCGAGACGGATCGAGTGTTTCGACAACTCCAACATTCAGGGAAGCGACCCGGTGGCCTCGATGGTCGTCTTTGTCGACGGGAAGCCGCACAAGAGCGATTATAGAAAGTTCAAGATAAAGACCGTAATAGGGGCTGACGATTTCGCGAGCATGGAAGAGGTAATCGGGCGGAGATACACGAGGGTGACGCGCGAGGGGGGACAGCTGCCCGACCTCGTCATCGTCGACGGCGGAAAGGGACAGTTGTCTTCTGCCGTCGGGGTTCTGAGGGCGATCGGACTCCCGAACCAGCCCATAATCGGGCTTGCCAAGCGGCTTGAAGAGGTGTTCGTGCCCGATGAGTCGGAGTCTATTCTCCTCCCGAGGACGTCTTCCGCGCTGAAACTCCTGCAGCATGTCCGCGATGAGGCACACAGATTTGCGATAACGTTTCACAGGACGCTTCGTGAAAAGAGGGTTATTTCGACGGAACTGACCGAAATCGATGGGGTCGGACAAATACGGGCGACAAAGCTGCTTCAAGAGTTCGGGTCGGCCAGGGGAGTACAGCAGGCATCGCTCGAAGAGCTGGCCCGGATCGTCGGTAAGAAGGCGGCGCAGAATATCAAGGCGTATTTCAGGAGCCCAGCCGATGGGAATGGGGAATCCGTGGAGTCGGCCGGCCAATAATGCAGCCCGATGCGTTTTCCTTCACGCGCGGCGTTTGCATCTCTTTCGTATTTCAGGCTGAACGCGGCCTCTCGCGACGTACATGGAATCGCGACGGCAGAATTCTTGTTGAATTAGTAGATCCATTTAACCGGGGCGTGTGCAGCCAAGCATGCGTTGGCATCTTACGGCGCCCGACGAATTGTACGAACCATGTTTTGCTTTCTGAAAATCCTTTCCGTATATTTATGACCGAAAAATCCTCTTGCCCTTCTGAAAGAAAAATCAGCCACTGAACGAGTTCGATATCAAACAGATATGACTGACCTTCCGTCTGAAGCGAAATACATCATCACAACTGCCCTCATGGGGTTCGGGCACCTCAGGGCGGCTCATAACATCTCCTCCTTAAGCGGGGCGCCCGTCATTAGGGTGGATAGAGACCCTTACGTGAAGAGGGTGGACAAGCTCGTATGGAGTGCGGCCCAGCACGTTCACACTTACGCATCCAGAGATGCCGAGAGCAGAAACAGGATCGTCTATAACTGGTTCGAAAGCGCTATGCGAATACCGGGAGACCACCAGTCGCCCTCCATGACAGGATCAAGGTTCATATTCCTTCTGGAAAAGCTGGGTATGGGGAAGGCGTTTCTCCGGGCTTTCGACGGAAGAAGTCCTGCCCTGCTGCACACATTCTATCTGGAGGCGATGCTTTCGGTGTACCGCGGCTATCCCGGAAGAAACTATTTGCTGCTTTGCGATACCGACTTTCACCGCGTGTGGGCACCCGTCGACCCCGTCAATCGGAAAATCGAATACATGGTTCCCATGACAAAATCTGCGGACAGACTTGTCTCGTACGGAGTGCCGGCGAACAGAATTCACGTAACGGGATTTCCTTTGCCGCCGGCATGTACGGGTACGAGGAACCTTATGACGCTGCAATCAAATTTCGAGATCAGAAGAAGAAGGCTCAGTCGCAACTCAACTGTTCCCCTGACGGTGATGTTTCCGTTCAGCGGGGCGGGGGCGTATTCGAACGTGTTAGCGGATCTTGTCAAGACGCTGCTCGACCGGATCAGGGTGGGCAGAATCCGGTTGATCGTTTCCTGCGGCGACAACGAAGCCGCGTATGGGAATGCGGAGAACCTCTTCGTTAATTACGGCCTCGACGAGTGTGAATACGCAGAGATAATGTATGACAGAAACCTCTTCGACTCTTTCGATAGGTTTAACGAGGCGTTGAAGTCTGTCGACCTGATGATCACGAAGCCGGGTGAAATCATATTTTATGCAGCACTCGGAATACCGATGGTATTTCTACCGCCCATAGGAGCGCACGAAGCCGCCAACCGCGATTACCTGCTGGGGAACAAATGCGCGGTGGAAATGGGAGCCGTTTCCGATTTCGCGCGCTGGCTTGAAGAGAGCCGGAGAAGCGAACGACTGCTTACGCTGGCCGAGATGGGGTACAGGAACCTGCCGAAGACAGGCACTTTCGAAGTAGACGAGATCGTAAGCCGTGATGGTGTATGACGCCGATTCTGCGCGGGGATCCGATGTCTTCCCGCCATACCTGACAGGAGTTTAGGAAGCTACTCGCCGGAGGGAAGCAGAAGAGTGTTGCGCGTTATTTTGACAGGATTCCCTCGCCAGTTTGTCTTCCTGTTGACGAGCGGAACAGCCCAGGTGTATGCGATAACCAGATCCTTTACCGGTGCAGCCATGCACTGCCCGATTCCGAGCCCGGTTCGAAGCGTTGCATTCATGAGAGCGTCGCCGATTATTTTCGCCCCCCAGCAAAAAGCAGTGACGAGAGAGGCTTCATAGGAGAATCCCGATACCGCTGCGAAAACGAGCGACCACAGTGAGAAGTTCATGACGAGCTCGCCGAAGTAAGCCGGCTTGTTCAGGTTCCATCTAAGCTGCGCCCAGCGAATGTGGCGGTTGAGAAAACGCTTCATCGTCCAGGAATAGTTTGTCGTGCTGATCATCTGTGGGGACACGATCACTTTGTACCCGTGCTTCTTGTACATTCGACCCATCAGATAGTCTTCCGCAAGATAATTTCTGAATTCCCATAATCCGCCCAGTCGATCGAACTGCGATTTCTTAAAGAAGATCGATTTCCCGACAACGACTTCTCTGTCGATGTAGTCGAGGAAACTCATGTTTCCGATAATGAAAGAATTGAGATGGAGGTTCTCGAACAGTGCCCCGATACGGTCCCCACCGATACCCTTAATCAAATTTGTGACCACGCCAACCCTGCTATCCGCGAAATACTTTACGTTTTCCTTCAGATAATCTTCCCTGACTATTACGTTGCTGTCGCTTATTACCATGTAGTCGTAGTCTGCGAGCGGCATTATCCCATACAGGTTGTTCACCTTAGGGTTGTATCCAAGCATCCGCTCGTTGACCTCGTATTTTATCTTCTTTTCCGGAAACTCATCTTTCAGCTTCTCCACGAGAGCTATGGCGGGGTCGTCGGGCGATTGAAAACCGACAATGATTTCGTATTCGGGGTAATCCTGGTTTACAAAGGAGAGCAGATTGTCATAGAGGTTTCCCTCGATGCCGTTGACGGGCTTCAATACAGAAATGGGGGGAAGAAATGCTTCGTTGTTCTGAATGCCGTGCGCGCGCTTCTTCCTCGCCGAAAAGAGCTTGAACGTCGCAGCAAGGAGCATGATCAAATAGTACGACAGCCCAATGCCGATTATCAAAGCTAAGAAATGCGTCTTGTGCCTCCGATCTTGTCCGGCTAAATATCGAGAAAGAATGTTAAGCGGTTGTGAACATCCCGTGAAATTACGCTTATATCTCGGCTGCTAATAGCTCAACAGTTCCCGCAGCCTTGCTGGTTCCTGGTTTTTTGCGTATTCTTTCGGATTGGGGGCGCTGAATAGCCGGTCGGTGCGGTTTCACTGGGAATGGCAGTGCGCTAGTCACATCTGGCGGCTCCCGTATTTGACTTTTCTCCCCGCCTCGCTTAGATTCTGCGTAGTTACTCGTAGTCGTGCGTGCTTCGGGAAGGGCAGGAACCGCAGCGAATAGCCGGCGAAGCTCCAGTCAAAGCCCATGGCGAGATAACACCGAACCTACCATCAACAGACGATTCAAGCCCAGAGCATCCCAATCGACAGGCAGCAGATTTTATATAGACCGGTCCTAGTCTCCGGCGGCGCTTTCAGAACTCGTGACTTAATATCTGCAGGAGCACGGGGAACGGTTGCTTTCATAGCTCGGGAAGGGATAATAGCGGACGACGCATGGAAAATCCGGTCCAGTTGCGTGATGAAAATCGGCGGCTAAGACGGGCAGTTGACGAGCTCTCGATTCTTAACGAGCTTGCGGCTGCGATCGGTGCACTCAGTGAGCCGGGGGAAATAATTCGGAAAATCCTGGCGCGTTCCCTGCGGGCGGTCGATGCGGAGCAGGGGGTCCTCTCGCTGGTTGAAGAAGAACCGGATCTTCCAATGAAGACTCTCGTGAGAACCACCATCAGTTCGTCGGAGCACGAGCAGTTTCACTTCAACCAGGCGCTCCTCGGATGGATGGTGCTCAACAAGAAGCCTCTCACAGTCAACAGTCCGTCCACCGATGAAAGGTTTCGCGGCCTGCAATGGGACAAAACGGTGAGTTCCGTGTTGTGCGTGCCGATGCTGATTCGATCCTCGCTGACGGGTGTCCTTGCTGTTTACAATAAGAGGGGAGAAACCGGGTTCACAGACGATGATCAGCGTTTGCTGGCGATTATCGCGTCCCAATCGGCGCAAGTAGTGGAGAATGCGAGGCTGTTTGAGGAAGAGCGTTCCCTTATCCTGATGAGGCAGGAGCTGAAACTGGCTTCGCAAATCCAGCGGGACCTGCTGCCCAGGGAGCCGCCCCATCATGCAGGGTATGATATCGCGGGGGCGACCTTCCCGGCGAGGACGGTCGGCGGCGACTACTTCGACTTTATTCCGCTCGGCGAGCATAAGGTGGCTGTATGCGTGGGGGACATTGCGGGCAAGGGATTGCCGGCGGCGCTTCTCATGGCAAATTTGCAGGCCTCGCTTCATGGCATTACGAATGCCGCGGACACCGCGAAAGACTGTGTTGCCAGGCTGAACCAGCATCTTTACAGGAGCACGGGTCCGGAGAAATTCGCCACTCTCTTTTACGCGACGCTTGACACAGCCAGCCATGAGCTGACCTACTGCAACGCCGGCCATGAACCCCCGTTACTCTTTACAGGCCGAGATGAGCCGAAGCTCCTTCAGGAGGGCGGCACGGTAATCGGTATCGGCGAAGGTCTCCCGTTCGAAGAAGCAACCGTAAGATTTGAGCCGGGGGATGTCTTGGTCGTGTATTCCGATGGGATAACCGAAGCCATGAACCCGGTCAAGGAGCAGTTTGGAGAGGAGACTCTCATGAGGCTTGTCAGGCAGGACATCGGATTGTCTGCCGACGAACTGATCGCGAGGATCACGGAAGCCGTGAAAGCTCACGCCGGCGAGGCGCCGCAGCACGACGACATCACGGCGCTCGTAGTCAGGAGGGAAAGTTGAAGAGAAGGATGGGCTGTCTTCACGTTCTACACATATGGCGAGGTCCAGCCGATGTCGTGTCCAACGCGCAGGAAAATGAGGCATGGATGATAATGGGCGGGACTGTATCACGCTACAGGAATGCAGAGAGGCTCGGCGAGGTCCGTCTCGTTCCGCGAAGCGGAAGGGACGAAACCTCGTCGCGATTGAATCTTGCCATCGGAAGGGAATCATGATAGGAGAGACAGTATCACACTATCGCATAATAGAAGAGTTGGGACGGGGTGGAATGGGAGTAGTGTACAAAGCCGAGGATTTGAAGCTCAGGCGCGAGGTCGCTCTCAAGTTTCTTCCTCGGGAAATCAGCAATGATCCGCAAGCCAAAAGCCGCTTCATACAAGAGGCACAGGCCGCCTCTGCTATCCAGGACAACAATATCTGCACCGTCCATGACATAGGAGAGACGGACGATGGAGAGATGTTTATCGTGATGGACTGCTACGAGGGAGAGTCGTTGAAGGAAAAGATCTCGCGTGGTCCGATGACACGTGATGAAGTTCTGGATATCGCTGCTCAGATTGGCGGGGGACTGTCGAAGGCCCACGAAAAAGGGATTGTTCATCGGGACATCAAGCCTGGAAATATTTTCATAACGAAGCAGGGAGTGGTCAAGATACTTGACTTCGGATTGGCAAAAGCATCCGGCAGAACGCAGCTGACCCAGATCGGCTCGACTGTCGGGACATGCAACTACATGTCGCCTGAACAGGCGAGAGGAGAAGAGGTCGATAGAAGGACCGATATCTGGTCCCTGGGAGTAGTGATATACGAGATGCTCGCCGGTGCATCGCCGTTTAATTCCGATTATGACCAGGCGATAATTTACTCGCTCTTAAATGAAGAGCCTGACTTTGGCGGAATTCCGTCGGAATGGATCCCGGTTCTGCGGAAGGCGATCGCCAAACAGCCCAAGGAGCGATATCAGGATATGGCGGAAGTGATTGCTGATTTCGAGCGCCTGCGGAACAACCTCGCCGGCCCGAGGGCAGTTTTCCGACTTGTGGGCGGGATTCGGCATGCCGACCTGAAGTCTAAGATTTCCGGTGCCGCAATGCTTGTCATGGTATTGGCGTTTGTTGCCGTGTACTACTTCCGGATCGTCGTTAAAGTGGAGAACTCCGTTGTCGCCGCATCAGACAAGATGAAGATGGTTGTGGTCCTCCCGTTTGAGAACCTCGGTTCGCCCGACGATGATTATTTCGCGGAGGGGGTAAGAGATGAAATTTCAAATAAGCTTTCTGCGCTCGGTTCAATAGGGGTAATTTCAAGGGGCAGCGCGGAGAAATTTGCACGTACCAGGAAATCTGCGAAGGAAATCGGAAAAGAGCTGGGCGTCGATTATATACTCGAAGGAACCATCCAGTGGGCAAAAGGCAAGGGCAAAGAGGGCCGCGTGAGAATCTTTCCGCAGCTAGTACGGGTATCGGACGACATAAATGTATGGTCGGATTCTTACGACAGGGTGATAAACGACGTATTCCAGGTTCAGGATGAAATTGCTCAAAAAGTTGTCGACAAGCTTGGAATTAAGATACTGCCCGGTGAACAGGTCGCCGGTCCACCACCCACGAATAATGTGGAAGCATACGACTATTACCTGAAGGCGCTCAAGTTTCACTACGGCCCGTCGACGGGAGCTAACATAAAGACTGCAGTGAAACTATATCAGCAAGCTATAGCCCTGGATCCAAACTTTGCTGCCGCGCATGCTCAACTATCGATTGCTTACAATGGTTTGTTCTTCTGGCATTGGGACAGAGACAGCTTGAATCTTAAGGAGGCTTCCGAACATTTGTCAAAAGCTATCCGGCTGAATCCTGACATTGCGGAGGTCCATATGGCGAAGTTCTACCAGTACGCTTGGTTCACAAGCGACAGAGAGAAAATTTTCTATGAACTAAAGAAGACGCTTCAAATACAACCGAACAACGCTGAAGCCAACATAGACATCGCTGGCTTTTATAGGGAGAGAGGCCAGATAGAGCTGGCAAAAGAGTGCGAATCTAAAGCTATTCGACTGGACCCCCTGAACGCCCGCTATCCGTGGATGCTGGGATTAGACTGCAACGGTAGAAAGGAATACAAGGATGCGGAGCATTACTTGAAACGTGCAGTCGAACTGAGCCCTGCGACCAGCGGGTACTATGTGGATCTCGCTCAGAACTACGTGGACTTAAATGGCAGCACAAGGCTTGCATGGGAGGCTGTCAAGCACGTAAAAGATGACGAGTACCTGGAAATGAGCGGCAACATCTTTGTTTATTTGAACGTTCTGGACCGCAACTTAGATGAAGCACTGCGGGAGTTGAAATCAACCCCCAAAGAATATCGTCGTACATCAAGCTCTTACCTTTCAAATCTGCAGATGATTGCGCTCGTCTACAGGTATCAAGGAGAAAACGACCTTTCCAGGGGATATTTCGATTCTTCTAGAGTCGGAATTGAAAAAATGATAGCTGCTTCTCCCAATGATTTTCGTTTGCCATTGTCATTGAGCATCAGTTATGCCGGACTGGGTGAGAAAGAGAAGGCTCTGAGTCAACTTGAGAAAGGAATAAAGCTGCTCGACTGGTACGAAGACAAGAAATGGATCAATGGGACGCAGAAGTTGTATCTGGCGCAAATATCGATTCTTGTCGGTGATTATGAAACTGCATTGAGACAGGCTGATTCTTTGCTCTCGCGAGATTGGCCTTATTTTTCCGTCAACAGGTTGAAGCTTGATCCATTGTATGACCCACTCCGCGGTTTGCCGGAGTACAAAAGAATTATAAAGGAGTACTCGGATTAGAAAATAAGTCATTTGCATAAAGGGAGCTGTCATGGGAAAATGGAGCATATTTCTTGCAGTATGTTTCTTCGTCGGATTGCAGGATGTATTTGCGCAGTCAACTACGGGAAACATCGAGGGCCGGATTTTGGATTCGCACAACCAGCCGGTTATGTCTGCTAATGTACAGGTGACCTCACCGGATCTGCAGGGAATCAGGGGGACCGTTACGGATGAAAAAGGATACTTCCGCATTGCGGCACTCCCGGTGGGAACATATTCCGCCAGGATAAGCCACGTGTCTTTTCAACAGGTCGTCGTGAAAGGTTTCCGGCTTTTGCTCGGACAAACGACCTCCTTGGGAGAAATTCACCTGCCGGAACAGGCGATCACGACAACTGAAGTGGTCGTATCGGCGGACAGGCCGGACGTCGATACGCGCTCCGCTGCCAATGATAAGGTGCTGACGGAAGAGGAGTTCCATCAGCTTCCCATAGAGCGCAATTATTTTCACATAGCCGAGTTACTGCCTAATGCAAACCTGAGCTACAAGAGTGACGGCGGAACAAATTTCATGGGTTCGACGGGAGTTGAAAACAGGTATTTCATCGACGGAGCTGAGGTGACCGGTACAGAGAACGGATTGCTGCGGTACGACCTTCCTTACAATTTCGTGCGCGAGGTGGAAATACGAACAGGAGGATACCAGGCCGAGTATCAAAGTGCTCTCGGGGGTGTCGTCAATACAATTACTTATTCCGGCAGTAATGAATTTCATGCGTCGGTATTTGGATTTCTGACTAACAATAATTTCAGCAGCGCCCCAAGGTTATCCGCCAGCCAGCCGCCGGAGGGGAGCTATGCCAATTACGATGTCGGGTTCGGGCTGGGAGGTCCGGTAGTCAAAGACCGGCTGTGGTACTACGTCGCCTACGACCCGGATGTTGCTTCGGAGGACGTCTATGTCAACGGATTGGGCATGCAGAACAGCACACTGAGACACCAGAAATTCGCCGGCAAACTCACCTGGAGCGTGAACGATAGAAATCTTCTGACTTTGTCGGTTTGCGGTAATCCATATTCGGGCAGCCAGGTCGTAAATAACAGTCCTTCGCTGCAAGTGATCAATCCGGAAGTCGTTGACAGAGATGTGACATGCCTGATCTCCAATGCTTCCGTCAGAGGAATCCACAACGTGATGGATAATTTTATGCTTGAGTCATCTCTATCTGTTGGCGTCATGAGAGTCAAGTTAACCCCGACATCCCCCGATGGAACCGGACCGTCTTTCATGGATTATGTTAATGGAACTGCCTCCGGAGGGCAAGGTTTCACAGAAATGCACCCTTCGCAGCAAGTCCTGAGCGGCTCTCTCAAGGGTACACTGACTCTACCATCCCACACTGTGAAAGCAGGTCTCGGATATGCCCAGAACTCCACGACAAACGATATCAAGTGGCAGTTAATTGAACGCTATCCAAACTACTATGATGTGATCAATCAAGCGAATGTGGGAACGGTAAGATCGGACAACTTCTGGGCATTTCTTCAGGATTCCTGGCAAATTTCCGAAAGGTTTTGTTTGAATGCAGGCGTGAGGTGGGATCCTCAGTGGCTGATTGCATCTGACGGAACCCTCGCGCAGAAGATTACCGACCAGGTTCAGCCGAGAGTCGGGCTTGTGTATCAACCCGGAGAACTTGGATCGCAGAAGATCACGGCTTCCTATGGGCGTTTCTATGAGCCGGTTCTCCTCAGCCTGTCGGTCTTCTACCATATCAAAGGAGCAAGCTGGAATGCGACGTTTTATCCGAATGACCCCCGCGTCGACACTACTGGCGGCAACTCCATGCAGAACCTCACGGCCTTCGTTTCAAATGTGCCGAACTTAAAGGGACAGTACTTCGATGAGTTCTCACTGGGATATGAAAGGGAGCTCCCGGCTGAGCTGAAAGCAGGAGTCCGTGGGCTATACCGCCGGCTTGGACAGGGAATTGAGGACGGTGTGGTTTCTCAAGAAGACCAAATGAAATATGGAAGTCTTCAAGTTTACGGCAACCCGGGGAGTGGAGTCCTCGGCATGCTCCCAAAGATGAAGCGCGAGTACACGGCACTGGAGCTGACACTGCAGCGTTTTGCACCGACCGGCTTCAGCTTCCTTGTCTCTTATGTACTATCAAGGAATTGGGGCAACTATGACGGTCTTGCGGAGACGGCGGACGTTACGGGCGGTACTATGATATTTCCCAATAACACCAATCAATTCGGCCTTCCGGAAAGAATGGTCAATTCCGGAGGATTGCTGCCCAACGATAGAACGCATGCCTTGAAAGGTTTTGTCTCGTACACTTTTGATTTCGGGCTCGCAGCAGGAGCGGTATTCCAGTGGATGAGCGGGACGCCCCTAAACGAGTTCGGTGTCGATTCCATTTTCGGAGCATCAACTTTTCTGCTCCCCCGTGGTACTGCCGGGAGGACCCCTTCCATTTGGGATCTCAGCCTGCGATTCTCGTACGATTTTTCAGGCATCGTGCATCTGGGATCATCCACAAGGTTCATACTCGACGTACTGCATGTCGCAAGCCAGCGAACTCCGCTCGATTACGATCAGTACCGCTATTACGACTACGAGCAGAACTTCCCGAACCCGAATTACATGGTCCCCATTCAGTTTCAACCGCCGATGACGATGAGACTGGGAATGGAGATGGATCTGTAACGGTTATGGTTTGCGAAGTCGTAACTCATCATAAGATTGCAGAGAGGCCCGGCGAAGTCCGTCTCGTTCCGCGAAGCGGAAGGGACGAGACATCGTCCATATTTAATCTTGCCATTGGAAGGGAATCATGATAGGAGAGACAGTATCGCACTATCGCATACTTGAGGAGATGGGACGGGGTGGAATGGGCGTCGTTTACAAGGCCGAGGACACCAAGCTGAAGCGCACAGTTGCCCTCAAATTCCTGGCACCTGAACTCACTCTCGATCGTGAAGCCAAAGAGCGCTTCATCCACGAGGCGCAGGCAGCTTCGGCCCTTGAACACAACAATATCTGCAACATCCATGAAATCGGTGAGACGGACGAGGGACATCTGTTCATCGCAATGGCGTGTTATGAAGGTGAGTCACTGAAATCACGAATTGCGAAGGGGCCACTGCAATTCGAGGTGGCTACGGACATTGCTCTTCAAATTGCACAGGGACTGGCAAAGGCGCAGGAAAAAGGGATCGTTCATCGTGACATCAAGCCGGCCAACATCTTCATCATGACAGATGGGACGGTGAAGATACTGGATTTCGGACTTGCCAAGCTCGCCGGTCAGGCGCGGTTGACAAAGACCGGGAGCCCGCTTGGTACCGCCGCATACATGTCACCTGAACAGGCACGAGGTGAAGAAGTCGATCAGCGCACCGACATTTGGTCGCTCGGCGTGGTGATGTACGAGATGCTCACCGGCAAGTTGCCCTTTCCTGGAAATTACGAGCAGGCGATCATGTACGGTATCCTCAATCAAGACCCCGAACCGGTCACAACCGTCCGGGCGAAGATCCCGGTGAGGCTGGAGCGAATCGTGGAAAAGGCTCTGGCTAAAAGTACTGACAAACGCTACCAGCGTGCGGACGAAATAGCTGCAGAGCTGCAGTCACTGAGGGAGGAGATGAATGCAGGGGTAGCAAAGCAACGACTGATTAGATTGAGGATCCCACGGAAGAAGCGTGCATATGTGTTTGGCGCCATCGCCGTTCTCTTAGCAGCAATTGTCGCTGTTAGGCCGTTTCTTTTTACCGGCCCGAGCATAAAGTTGGATTCCATTGCGGTGCTGCCCTTGGCGAACCTCTCCGGGGACCCGGAGCAGGAATACTTTGTCGATGGGATGACGGACGAGCTGATTACGGACCTGGCGAAGATCAGTGCACTGAAAGTCATTTCGCGGACCTCGGTGATGCAGTACAAGGGCACGAAGAAGCCTTTGCCGCAGATCGCCAAGGAGTTAAACGTGGACGCGGTGATCGAAGGTACGGTGCTGCGCGAGGGAGGTCAGGTACGGATCAGTGCTCAGCTCATTCAAGCCGCAACCGACCAGCACCTGTGGGCGGAGAGTTACCGGCGTGACCTGCGGGGCGTGCTGGCCTTGCAGGCCGAGATCGCCGGAGCGATTGCTGAAAAGGTAAGCGCCGCCCTGACGTCCGCGGAGCGGACTCGTCTGGCAAGCGCCCGACCGGTCAATCCCGAGGCCTATGATGCCTACCTCAAAGGCATGCAGTACTGGTACGGATTCACCTCCCAGGACCTCAACAGCGCGCTCGAATACTTCGATCTGGCGCTGAAGAAGGACCCGAATTATGCTCCCGCCTATTCGGGTGTTGCGCTGGTCTGGATCGGACGCCAGCAGATGGGATTCACGCCACCACGCGAGGCAGCTCCGAAAGCGAAGGCGGCCGCTCTAAAGGCCATAGAGTTGGATAACAGACTCGCGCAGGCTCATTTCTCGTTGGCTGCCATTAACTCCTTCTACGAATGGGACTGGGCTGGAGCTGATAATGAGTTCAAGAAAGCTATCGAATTCAATCCCAACTTCGCGGATGCCAGGGCGCTTTACTCGCATTTCCTGATGTGTATGAAACGTCCGGAGGAAGCGATGGCCCAGATTCAACGAGCCATGGAGGTGGACCCCTTGAATTCTTTCTATCAAGCCTTCTACGGAGTGGACCTGGCGCTCGCACGCCGGTATGACGAGGCCATCGTACAGTTGCGGAAGGCGCTCGACATGTCTCCAGGGATTCCGTTCGCGCACTGGATGCTCTCAAGTGCTCTCTTGATGAAGGGCCAGTATGAAGAGTCTTTGACAGAAACGAAAGCGAGTTACGCCTGGTACCCTGGGTTCGAAGAAGCCCTGACACAGGGATACTCGCAATCGGGCTACACAGGCGCGATGAAGCGTGCTGCAGACGTGATGGCAGCGGGATATCACAGTATGTATGCGTGTCCTACTGATATCGCAGCGCTATATATCCGTGCCGGCGAAAAGGATCAGGCAATCAAATGGACAGAGGAAAGTCTCGATGTGCGCGATCCCAACATGCCGTATGTCAATGTTTTTCCGACTTTCGATCGGCTCCGCAACATCCCGCGCTTCCAGGATCTGATGCGGCGGATGAACTTTCCAGAATAGCAGACAAATATGATCGGGCAGATAATATCACACTATCGCATAATTGGAGAGTTGGGACGGGGCAGAATGGGTGTCGTGTACAAGGCCCGCGATACCGAGCTCGACCGCGATGTAGCGCTAAAGTTCCTTCCCCACCACATCACGACGGATGAAACGGAACAGGCCCGTTTCCTTCAGGAAGCAAAGGCGGCTGCACTACTGAACCATCCGAACATTTGCACCGTGCACGCGATTGAAAAATGGAATGCTCCCAACTGGGCAGGCGAACAGTTTATCGTCATGGAGTATGTTGATGGCAAAACACTTCGCGAGATGATCGCGGCTGGACAGCTCAGAGCTGACAATTGCATTTCCTACGCTATCCAAATCGGCGAAGCCCTCCGGGAAGCTCACAGTAAAGGAATTGTACACCGCGACATCAAAGCCGACAACATAATGGTGAACTCGAATAACCAGATAAAGGTGATGGACTTCGGGCTGGCGAAGCTGAAGGGGTCTTCGAGGCTGACCAAGACCTCACGCACGGTGGGTACGCTTGCCTATATGGCACCGGAGCAAATACAGGGAGGAAACGGGGACGCTAGAAGCGACATTTTCTCATTCGGGGTTCTGCTCTACGTGATGCTGACCCGGCAGATGCCATTCAGGGGTGAGCACGAAGCGGCTATGATGTACTCAATCGTAAATGAGGAGCCCATACCGATACAAAGGTACTTGCCTGAAGTCCCTTCCGAGCTGCTTCACATTCTAAATCGGGCGCTTGAGAAGGATCCGGAGGAACGGTATCAAAACATCCACGAGATGGTTATTGATCTGAAAAGACTCAGGAAGGAAACGGACAGATCTTCTCGGGTATTGGCAGAACCGAAACCATCCTTTGAGATTGAAGGACCAGCCGGGAAGCAGTCGGACGGGACAACACGAAAGAGGATAAGACGGTACGCGTTCACGGGCTCTGCGCTGGCTGTTGTCGTCATCGCGGTCGGGCTCTATTACTTCCTGTCCGGGAGCAGGCCAATCAACTCGATTGCCGTGCTTCCGTTCGTAAATGCAACAGGTGACCCTAAGACGGAATATCTCAGCGATGGTATATCTGAGGGCCTGATCAATAGCCTGTCGCAACTGTCGAACCTCACGGTTATGTCGAGGAGTTCCGCCTTTCACTACAAAGGGAAAAGCATAGATCCTCAAACAGCGGGAAAAGAGCTGGGGGTGAAGGCCGTGCTGACAGGAAGGGTGACTCAGCGCCGGGACAATCTCGACATCAGTGCTGAACTTGTCGATGTCGCCAGGAACAGCCAAATCTGGGGAGAACAGTACCATAGAAGGATGTCCGACCTGATCGGGTTGCAGGAGGAATTGTCAAAAGACATATCGGAAAAGTTAAGCTTGAAATTGGGCGGAGAAGATTTCAAGAAGCTCACCAAGCGGGCGACGGAGAACCCAGAAGCCTATCGGCTTTATTTGCAGGGGCTGTTCTATTGGAACAAGCGGACCGGAGATGACCTGCAAAGAGCGGTGGAATATTTCACGAGGGCAGTTCAGTTAGAACCCAACTATGCTCAAGGCCACGCGGCACTGGCTTCCGCGGTCGTGTTGCTTCCCGAGTACGCCCGTGTCGCACCAAAAGTATGTTACGATAAAGCCGAGGCTGAAGCAAAAACAGCCCTGAGGATAGATCCGACATTAGCCGAAGCTCATGCGGTCCTTGGACTGGTTAGAACGGAATATGAGTGGGATTGGAGGGGAGCAGAGCAGGAATTCCAGAGGGCGATAGAGTTGAACCCGAACTACCCGACCACACATCACTGGTATGCCATTCTGTTTCGGGTTCAGGGGCAACTCGGTGCGTCACTTTCAGAGTTCAAACGAGCGCGCGAGCTGGATCCGCTTTCGACAATTATAAGTTACAACATAGCTGCCATCTTCTATGATATGAGAGACTATGACAACGCGATAGTTCAGTTAAAGAGGACACTGGAAATTGATAACGACTTTGTCAGTGCTTATGATTTGATGGGCTTAGTCTACGTGGCACGGGGCCAATTCGACCAGGCTCTTACGTCGCTGCAGACAGCTGCAAAGATGTTGTCAAAGGGCGCTCCCGATGTAAAATATTCACTGGGATATTGTCTCGCGCGAATGGGAAGGAAAAAAGAGGCGTTTTCCATCCTTCATGATTTGCTGGAACGCTCGAAGAACGGATATTCAGTGTCTTCCGACATTGCTTTGGTTTATGAAGGACTTGGCGAAACCGACAGGGCATTTGAGTGGCTTCAGATTGCCTCGGATGAGAGAAATCCGACATTTGTTCTCACCTTAAAGTGTGATCCGAGATGGGACGCTCTACGTCCCGATCCGCGGTTCTTCGCATTAATGAGAAATATGGGGCTGGCGAAATGACCGAACAAGCAGAGCCGGGAAACGGTAATGGCATTCACTGTCGCGGACTTGTCCGCCGGAACGTAAATGCACCGATTGTGAGCCGGTTATGATAGGCGAGACAGTATCACACTATCGCATAATTGAAGAGTTGGGACGGGGCGGAATGGGCGTCGTGTACAAAGCAGAGGACACAAAGCTGAAGCGCGATGTCGCGCTGAAGTTTCTACCGCCGGAAATGACTTCCGACCCGGACGCAAGAGGACGCTTTATCAAGGAGGCGCAAACGGCTTCGGCGCTCGATCACCCGAACATCGGAGTCATCCACGAGATCGAGGAGACGAACGACGGCCGGTCGTTCATATGCATGGCCCTTTACGACGGCGAGACGCTGAAGCAGAAGATGGAGCGCGGCCCGCTTGGTGTCCCGGAGATCATCAAGATCGGTATCCAGGTCGCCGACGGATTGAAGCGCGCCCACGAGGCCGGAATTGTTCACAGGGACATCAAGCCGGCAAATATTCTCGTTACGCGTGATGGGGTCGTGAAGATCGTCGATTTTGGTGTCGCGAAACTTGCCGGTGGTGCCGGTCAGTCGACGACGGGTTCCTGGGCGGGAACAGTCGCATATATGTCGCCGGAGCAAATCCAGAATAGGCCCGTGGATGCGAGGAGCGACCTGTGGTCGCTTGGCGTGGTGCTCTACGAGATGGCGACCGGAACCAGGCCCTTTGCGGGCGAACATGAAGCGGCGCTGTTCTATTCGATCGTCTATAATGAGCCTGTGCCACCGCGTAAACTCAGGGCCGAGATTCCGGAAACTCTGAACCGAATAATCATGAGACTTCTGCAAAAGGATCCCGTGAAAAGGCCGCAAACAAGCGGTGAACTTTTGATATCGCTTAGAGAATTAACCGCTCCCTCCGGTGTCTCCAAAGTTGAACAGGGAATCAGCCATGTGCGCCGTTATGTTACACGAAAAAGCTTAACCATAGCACTTGCCGTCATGGTTGTTGCAGCGGCCGCTATCCTGGTGCCGTTCGGTTTGCGGTCTGCGTTTAACCATCTGGTCGGAATCGGAGTTCCGCCGGAAAAGCACATCGTGGTCCTTCCATTCACATGTATAGGGTGCAGCGCCAAGGAATCGGCTATGGCCGACGGTCTCACGGAAACGCTTACGAGCACGCTGACGCAGTTCAACCTGCCGTCGGATTCTCTATGGGTCGTTGCGAGCAGCGAGGTGAAGGGAGACAACGTCAAGACACCGAGCGATGCAAGGCGAATCTTCGGCGCAAATCTGGTCATAACCGGAAGCGTGCAGCATATGGAAGGAGGACTCAGGTTGACGCTCAACCTCGTCAACCCTGAAACATCGAGGCAGCTGAGATCCCACGTGTTCGATGAATCTACGGCGAGCATATCAAGGCTCCAGGAAAAAACCGTGGATATTCTCGCGAGCTTCCTCAACGTTCGCCTGGATGGAGAATCCGTCAATCTTATGAAAGCCGGCGAAACCAGTAAGTCGAAGGCCTACGAGTCTTACCTCCAGGCGAGGGGATACATGCAGCGGTACGAAAAAGAAGAGAATCTGGTGATTGCAGCTTCATTGTTTAGAAAAGCCTTCGGAGAGGATTCCGGGTACGCTCTGGCTTACGCCGGTCTCGGGGAGGTGTATTGGCGAATGTTCGAGGACGACAGAGACGCGCGTTGGGTCGACTCTGCGATTGTCTTCTCTTCAAGGGCAGTTCAGCTGAATGGTTCTCTTGCGCCCGTACATTTTACTCTCGGAATGATCTACGAAGGGACTGGACGGAACGAGAAGGCCGTGGGCCAGTTCAGAGAGGCGATCCGACTTGATCCCGCGAACGGCTACGCGCACGCTGAGCTGGGCGAGGCTTACAGCAACCTTGGAGACACATCAAACGCCGAGGCGGCTTTTCGTGAGGCAATAACCATCAGCCCCAAATATTGGGGTTTTCACAACTACTTGGGAAAATACTATCTGATTCGCGGTCACACTCGAGATGCGATGTCGCAATTCAGGAGAGTTATTGACCTCACTCCAGACAACTACAGAGGTTACTCTAATCTTGGCGGTGCATACTTCTACCTAGGCAAGTTTGATTCGGCTCTTGTAGCCTTCGAAAAATCTGTGAGCCTCGAGCCGGATTATGTCGGCTACTCTAATATCGGCACTATTCTTTATTACAAAGGCAAGTTCCCGGGCGCAGCGGAGGCATACGAAAAAGCGCTGAAGATCAACGACAAAGATTACCTCGTTTGGGCGAACCTTGCAGCCGCCTATTCGCAAACCGGTAATAAGGAAAAGTCATTGGCGGCTTACCGCACGGCAGTTAACAAAGGCGGGGCGATACTTAGGCTGAACCCGGAGAATGCTGCGTTAATGGAAGATATTGCGGGATATTACATTTCGCTGGGCGAAAAAGAAAAGGCAAAGAATCTGATTTCGACTGCGCTCGCGGCTTCGCCAGCAAACGTTATGCTCGTAGGACGGGCGGCGATGGCCTATGAAGAGCTTGGGGAACGAAGCACGGCGCTCCGGCTCCTTGCTGAGGCGTTCAAGAACGGCTATTCGCCCACCGAGGTCGAGAACGCTCCTGAGATGAAAGGACTAAGGAAGGACCCACGTTTCATCAGGCTTGTTAAGGAGATAAGCCCAAAGAAATGACGGGTTGTCTTCTGCAATCCTATTATCGATACAAGTAACAAGGAAAGAGAAAGGAGAAGAAATGAAGAAACACCAGGTAAGATCTCAGAGCAACCATCATGTCGACCGCATAACGGCGAAGCCGGGAGATAAGGTGTTATGGTCTAGCACCTTTTCGGACTTCAGAATCTGGTTTCCGCCCGAAAGCGATCCGCTGGTGCCGGACAAAAAGAAGAAGGATCCGTGGGTAAGCAGCAATAAATGCCTGGAGCGGACGATTAAGACTGAGGCAGTTCCAGGAGAGTACCACTACAGTATGTATTTCTTTGCCGACGGAAGCCTCGCGGAGGGGAACAGTCCGCCCGTAATAATCATCAAGTGATCCTCTGACAAGAGCAAGGCTGGGATAATCTCGCGGCCGAGCCGATGCCACAAGGAATTACGAAGATCCGGTGATAGAAGAAGGCTTTTATAACACCAGCCGGGTTCGCCTCGCGGGCCGGGGTTATGATTTGTCGTCTCTTTTTCGTTCGTGCCGCAGTGCCTTATCTTCCTTACAGGATGAACGAAGAAGCAGATCGCATTATGCATAATGAAGACGGGTGCCGTTATAAGGCGTGGCCGACCGGAGGCGTACTTCCGGGATGAAACCACGCATCAAGATCTGCTGTATCTCCAGCCGTGAAGAGGCCGCTTTGGCCGTCAGTTTCGGCGCGGACGCCATAGGACTCGTCGGCAAAATGCCCAGCGGACCCGGTGTAATCGACGACCTGGCGATAAGAAAAATTGCGGCCTCCGTTCCCCCGGCACTCGGGACGTTCCTTCTGACAAGCGAAGTGACGGCGGAGGGAATTGTAAATCACTACAGGCGAGTCTGGACAAACACGATTCAGATCGTCGATTACGTCGACACCGAAGCGTACGAGAAAATCCGCGGTGAGCTTCCGTGGGTCAAGCTGGTGCAGGTGGTGCATGTTGAAGACAGGACTGCCATTGACCGGGTTCTCAAGTTGGAAAAGTATGTCGACGCAATTCTTCTCGATTCCGGCAGGCCGAACGCGGCGGCGAAGATCCTCGGCGGTACCGGGAAAACCCACGATTGGGAAATCAGCAGGGAGATAGTGCAGAAGGCGAGAGTGCCGGTATTCCTCGCCGGGGGAATCAACCCGGAAAACGCTCGTGATGCCGTCGAATTTGTTCGTCCGTATGGAATCGACATCTGCACTGGAGTCAGAACCGAAGGCAGGCTCGATGACGGAAAGCTTGCAGAACTTTTCGCCGCGGTACAAGGTTAGACCATAGGTAGGAGGAAAAATAAATGGAAGACCTAAGTCATCCGATAGGACAGTTTAATCCGGAGTCCAAACTCACTGAGGCCAGGCGAATCGCTCTCATCGATGAGATCACAAAAGCTCCGGCCGCTTTGAGAGAGGCTGTACACGATCTGACCAAGCAGCAGCTGGACACTCCCTACCGGCCCGGCGGGTGGACTGTCAGGCAGGTTGTGCATCACCTTCCGGACAGCCACATGAATGCCTATATCAGGTTCCGTCTGGCGCTTACCGAGAATGAGCCTACAGTCAAACCGTACGAGCAGGCCGACTGGGCCCGGCTTCCGGATGCAATGTCGGCCGACGTGGAGATATCGCTTAAACTTCTGGAGAACCTTCACCACCGCTGGGTCTTTCTCCTTCAGAGCATGAAGCCGGAAGATTTCCAGCGGACGTTTCGCCACCCCGAGACCGGTGTCCAGAAGCTCGAGATGACGCTTCAAGTTTACGCCTGGCACGGCAGACACCATGTCGCTCAGATAACGTCATTCAGGAAAAGAATGGGCTGGTAAGAAGGAGACAAGAGACAGGAGGCGGGAGACAGGATGCCGAGCACTCAAAGTCTTGCTCTTTCAGTTTCCTTTATCCGGTCCCCTGCCTCCGGTTTCCGCTTAGTGTTTCTTTAGTTTTCTCCAAAGTGTCGTGACGTCTATTCCCAGGATGCGCGCTGCCTTAGCCTTGTTTCCCCCGGTTTCCTCCAGTATCTGTTCTATATAGGCCCGCTCCACCGCCTCAAGGGTGGGATTTCCTCTAAGTACCGATTCAAAAGTCTTCTTTCCGGAGTCGACGACTGCGGAAGGGAAATGCTCGGGAAGGATCCGACCGTCCGGGCTGAGTATCGCGGCTCTCTCGATCACGTTCTCGAGCTCTCTTACGTTCCCCGGCCAGTTGTACTTCTGCAGATATTCAATGCACGAGGCGTCTATATGGAGATTGCGTATCTTCAGCTTTTTTGAGAGCCTGTCGACGAAGAACCGCGTGAGTGGAAGTATGTCTTCCTTGCGGTCGCGCAGCGGCGGCACCGTCAGCTCCATGACGCTAAGTCTGTAATAGAGGTCCTCCCTGAACTTGCCATCTCTTATAAGCTCCTTGAGGTTCTTGTTAGTCGCCGCGATTACCCTGATGTCGACCTTACGCGGGATGCTTTCCCCTACCCGCATGATTTCGTGCTCCTGAAGCACCCGGAGGATTTTCAACTGCATGGCTGCGCTTATGTCGCCAATCTCGTCGAGGAAGACGGTCCCCTTATCTGCTTCTTCGAATAGGCCGGTCCGATCTTTGACCGCGCCCGTAAAAGCACCGGCTTTGTGTCCGAACAGCTCGCTCTCCAGGAGAGACTCCGGCAATGCTCCACAGTTCACGGCGATGAAAGGCCCCTTCGATCTGTTGGAAAGTTTGTGTATGTATTTTGCCATCACTTCTTTCCCGGCGCCGGTCTCCCCCGTGATGAGGACGGTCGAATCGAAAGGGGCGACCTTGTTGGCGACTATGAGGACGTGCTTATAAGCCTTGCTGTGAATTTCGATGAACGACGGTTTCGCGACCGTGCCCAACGCCTCGATTTCCTTCTCATATTTCTTGAGAAGGGCCGCCTTTTGTTTCAGCTGCTCGGTGAGCTTCTCGATCTTCACCTTGATGTCATGAGACTTGAAATAGCCCAGGTACGGCTTTATTTCGTCTCCCCAGGACTCGACGTCCTTTCCGGTTGCGTGGCAGACGGTGTTTCCCTGAGCCTTGCATGAATGCTCGATGAAGTAGATGTCCTTCTTGAGGCAAAGGGAGGTGAACCCGCTGAAATAGCCGCTCAAAATCCAGCAGACCGGATGTTCCGATTTACCGAGGACATACATGTGCTCCTGCGCCTCTTTTGAGTCGACCCACGTGATTTCCATCAGGAATTTTCCCGATTCGGCGTCGTACTCGAGCTTGTTGATCATGTCTCGCGCTATTCCCTCGAGAGAATGGAGCTTGCAGCCGGCCTTTATCAGCTCGATGTCGCTGTCCCAGGTGAAGTTGTTGATGAGCACGGAAGCATCCGCCTGGCCCTGGAAGTATCCGAACCTGGTGAGAAAACCCCTTGCGTGTTCGAGGCTTACGGCATCGACGAGATCTTTTCTGAATTGGGCAAACGCATGGAGGCTGTGAAGTACCACTTCACGGCCCTGAAGGGCAAGTGTTCCTTCTGAGAAACTGACTATCTCTTCTAATCTTAAATCTTCTGCTTTCATCTTCTTAATTCAAAATTTTCCGATGGTGTCCTGCAATCGTACCATTGCAAATTACAAAGCCTCTCACTTACCAGCAATCCAAATTGTCGTGCAAATAAGGTGAAATGCCGGCTTCGGCGAACGGCACGCCCCTTGACCTAATAGCAGTGAAAGAAAAAAGAGGATTTGAAATGTATACGCTACTTAAGGAACACGCCAACTACCTGGGAAAAGAGGCAGTTGAATTCACCGCCGAACTGGTCCGCACGCCGAGTCCTAGCCTCTGTGAAATCAACGTCGCGAGGATCGTCGAGCAGAAAATGTCTCAGCTCGGTTACGACAAGGTGGTGGTCGATGATTTCGGAAACGTCTTCGGCATCATCTACGGTGTAGAATCCGGACCCACCGTACTGTTAAACAGCCATATGGATACAGTCGTACCCGACAAAGAGAATTCGAATTGGGAAATACCTCCATACTCGGGCGAAGTTGAGGGAGACAAGCTTTACGGCCTCGGCAGTGCCGATTGCAAGAGCGGGATTGCCGTCCAGGTTTACAGCGGCTATCTGCTGAAACGCGCCCTCCTGCCGTTGAGAGGTAACCTGATAGTCGCGGCTACGGTCTCGGAAGAAAACGGCCTCAGCCTCGGCGTACAGCATCTGATTACCAAAACGCTCGCCGACATGAAAATAAAAATCGACTACGCGATCCTCGGCGAGCCGACTGACCTGGGCTTGTTCTACGGTCATGACGGCTGGGCGGAATTCAAGATTGGAATGGATTCACCGAATCCCAATTTCCTACGCGACGCCGCTCATATCGTCTTTCAGAACCTCCTGACGGCCAGCCAGGCGAAGGGACTTCCGGGTTTCATCGAGCTGATGAACGTAAAGGAGCCGAGGTTCGACCGCGAAAACGGAGATGCGTACATTACATTCAACCGCAGATTGTTTTCAGATGACGACACCGAGACTCTGGCGGAGAAGATCCGGGAGTTCAGTCTTCAGGATTTGAAAGAGAAGAGCAATCTGAACCTGGAAATAGAAATACGCGAAGAAGTGCAGAAGCTGAACAACGGCCAGACGGTGCAAGTGCGGTATCTCAGCGACGCCTGGGAGACCAACCCGTTCTCACCGATAATGGACCGCTCGCGTCAGGCACTGGAGTCTGCGGGATGCAAGACTCAGCCGGGAAAGTGGCTGCTGCCACGACTCGGCATGGGAACAGCCGGAAGCGTACTCACCAAGAGGTTCGGCATTCCAACGATCGGATACGGACCGGGGAGAGAAGACGAGGCGCATTCTCCAAACGAATATGTTTCGCTCGGAAGGATAACCGAAGGCATTCTCGGTACCGCGTCGATAGTCCACAGCCTTGCCGGAATCCCGGTGTTCGGTTGGACGTCGGACATGGAGATCTAACCGATATGAACATCTTTGTCTTGAACTGCGGCAGCTCGTCGCTGAAGTACAGAATGATCTCCATGCCGGACGGCGAAGAGATACTCGGCGGGGAGGTGCAGAGATTCGGCGCAAAGACTGCCGAGCCATCGCGGATAGTTCACCGGGTGTCGGACCGTGAAGAGACCTTCCCGGTGAGGGTGAGCAGTTACGCGGAAGCATTTTCAGAAGTAATAAAGCTCATGGAGAAGGATATGAGTTTCCCTCCCGACGCGTTCGCACACAGGCTGGTTCAGGGAGGAGCGGAGTTCAACAGCAGCACGATCCTTGCGAGCAGTGATTATCCGGCTCTCGAGAAGGTCAGAGACCTCGCCCCGATCCACAACCCGCCGGTTATAGAACTCATCAAGGAGTGCAGCAGGAAATACCCGGAGATCCCGCAGGCCGTAATACTCGACACCGCTTTTCATTCAACAATACCCGACTACGCGCATACCTATCCGATCCCCGAAGAAATACGCGAAGAACTGGGGATTCGGAAATTCGGTTTCCACGGCATAAGCCATCAGTATGTAACCGAGGCGGCGGCAGAGTTCCTGGACGTTCCGCTCGGGAAGCTGAATGCGGTCAGCTGTCATCTGGGGAGCGGAGGCGCAAGTCTTTGCGCGGTCGTGGGCGGAAAGTCTGTCGACAACACGATGGGCTTTTCCCCGTTGCAGGGTCTGGTGATGAGCACGCGGTGCGGAGATCTCGGCCCCTCCGTAGTCCTGAAAATGATCGCCTATTCGGGCGGCGACTATTCGAGGGTGAACAAGATCCTGAACAAGAAGAGCGGGGTGCTCGGCCTGTCGGGAATTTCGTCGGACATAAGGGACATCATCGACAGAGCCGCCGATACCGACGATGAGAGAGCCCAGACGACTCTCGATGTCTACTTGTCGAGAATAAAGAAATATCTCGGCGCCTATCTGACCGTAATCGGAAGGGCCGACGCGATCATCTTTACCGACACAATCGGAGAGTCGGTCCCGTACGTGCGCGAACGGGTGTGCAGGAACATGGATTATTTCGGAGTGGAGCTGGATGAATGGAAGAACAAAACCGTGAACTGTTTTCCGGCAGACATATCGTCGCCCCACAGCAAGGTTCGCATCCTCGTCGTCAAGACGAACGAAGAAGCAGCGATTGCCAGGAGAACTTATGAACTGTTCGGCCGGAGGAAATCGTTCGTCCCGCGGCTGATTCCCGTCGGCGGCCGGGAGGATGAGGACGAAAACCGTGCCGGGCAGAAAGGAGAAAGGGCAGATGAGGAACTTAGTTGTCTTAATTCCTGAAGGCTTTTACGTTAACTACTTCGTCTATTCGGGGCGGGAAGTTCACTCGCCGGACGAAAAGGAATACGAACTCCAGAGGAAAGGGAGAATCAGATCGCGCGATTCGGCCGCGTCGACCGAAGATATAAGGAGTATCCTCGACAAGTACAGGCCCGAGGCCGTCGCGATCAGGGTTCTGTACGGCGGCGAACATTTTAAGAAGACCGTGGTGTACGACAGGTCGCTTATGCCGCAGCTCGAAGATTTGGTTCCGGAATCGCCGCTGCACATGTCCCTGGTTATCAAGCTGATAAAGACGCTGGAGAGAGGGGTGCCGGTGCCCGACATACTGCTTTTCTTCGACACGGCCTTCTTCGTGGACCTTCCGATACAGGAGCGCGTCTATGCCCTGGACAGTGAATTCCTCGACACGAGTGAAGGCTCTCTCGGGGCGGTGAGGAGATTCGGTTACCACGGACTCTACCACCAGGCGGCGTACCGGAGCGTTAGCCGGCAATATAGAAATGCCAGGAGAATCATTTCTGTCTGTCTGGAGCCGGTGCCCGAAGTCGTCGGGATTTACGACGGGAAACCTGTCATGATCTCCGGCGGCTCGACCCCGATGGAAGGGATACCCGGCAACACAACCTGCGGAGAGATAGACCCAGGCATCCTGCTGACCATAGAAGAGAAGAAGAAATGGGGCCCGGAGATGATAAACGAGATACTCAGTAGGAGGAGCGGGTTGACAGCGCTTGCGGGAAAAAGCATTTCGATAGACGAGGTGTTGTCTCACGAAGATATGTACGGACCGGCCAAACGCCTTTTTGAATACAGGCTCCTGGCCGCATGCGGGTCGGCAATCGCGACAGTGAACGGCTTCGACGCAATAGCCTTTTCCGGAAGATACGTCGACTCCGCATGGATACTGGCAGGCGACCTGGTGCCTCGGCTCGTTCGCGCATCCCGCGAGGATATCCAGCCTGTGGTCTTGTACCTGAGGGACACGCTTCAGCAGATCATCGTCGAGAGCTGCTGTGGCATCAGATCGCCGGTAACAGATTTGACGCGGCAGCTGTCTTCGCCGGCGCAGGTTGATCCGCGCTTATACTACTCTTTCGAGAGGAACTTGAAATAGCCTGATGTGATCGTCCGGCCTGGGAATTTCTTTGTTGGCTTCCCGGATCTCCTGGACCAGCACCTCGAGTGTCCCTTCCTCTTCGAACGCGATCATGAAGACGGCGTTGGTTCCCGGGAAGCTGCGGCTGTCGAGGTGCGGGTCTGTGCCGTGGCCCTTCCCCTTGACGTGTTCCCACCGGGTGTAGTAATCAATGCCGGCGCCTTCGAGCATCTTCATCACCCGCGGCGAAACCACATCGTTGCAAACGACAAATACGATTTTCATGATGCCTCCTTGCTCAGGAATAGAACGCGGATTACACGGAAGAAACGGATCTTCACTGACTACTTCCTCTTTTTTCGATCATTGGTGAAGATCTTTCTCTTGAACTCAGGCTTTTTCCCGAAGTTCAGCAGGAGTCCCACTTCGATATCGGTGGCCCTGAGGTAGTTGAGTAACTGTGCTTCATGTTCCTGCCGTAAGTGTTCTGCCGCTTTCAGTTCGACGATGACAAACCTGTTGACCAGCAAATCGCAATAGTAGTCGCCAACTTCAATACCGTTGTAGTAGACCTTTATATTCTTTTCCTGCTCCACACGGCAGCGCATATTTGCCAATTCAACTGATATTGCATTCCTGTAAACCTTTTCGAGAAACCCAGGGCCAAGTGCATTATAGACCCTATAGAAGGATTCAATGATCTTATTAGTCACATCTTCGTACAGCATTAATAAAATGTCCGTGGAGATCCGTAATTTCTGTAAAATCAGTGTTCTATTTTTTCTTAAAGACCTTTCCGAAGTCATCGAGTATCGAGTACACGACCGGCACCACGAAGAGGGTCAGGAGGGTCGACGTGATCAGCCCGCCTATCACTGCCTGTCCCATCGGCGCGCGGAACTCGCTTCCCTCGCTGACCGCAAACGCCACCGGCATCATTCCGAATATCATGGCGAATGTCGTCATGAGTATCGGCCGGAGTCTCGTCGCGCCGGCGTTGATGAGAGCTTCGGTTCTCTCCTGCCCGCGGTCGCGCAGAACGTTCGCGTAATCGACCAGCAAAATGCCGTTCTTCGTCACGAGTCCCATCAGCATGATTATCCCGATCATCGACATCATCGATACCGCGCTCCCGAACGCCAGCAGGCCGAGCACCGCCCCGATGAGCGACATGGGAAGCGCAAGCATGATGGCGAACGGGTATGTGAAGCTCTCGAACTGCGCCGCGAGGACGATGTAGACGAACACGATGGCCAGCGCGAGCGAAAGAAATATGTTCATGAACGACTCTGCCTGCATCTGGCCCTGTCCGACAACGCCGACATTATACCCGGC
Organism: Candidatus Kryptoniota bacterium; assembly: GCA_046705025.1. Lineage (GTDB taxonomy): Bacteria > Bacteroidota > Ignavibacteria > Kryptoniales > JAKASW01 > JAKASW01. The sequence continues at coordinate 36,709 of JBJKQU010000079.1, forward strand.
GGGAAGCGCAAGCCTGCCCGTCCGGCTCTGAATATCGCCCAACACCTCACCCAGGAGCCGGCCCGACAGGTTCGCGTCGACCCGGATCTCGCGCTGACGGTCGAACCGGTTTATCTGCGACGGGCCGGAGCTCTGCCGGATATTTGCCACGTAACTCACCGGAACCAGCAGGTTCTCACCGTCGTCCATCATCTTGTTGCTCTTCACCGTCAGGTTGTTCACGTTTTCAAGGGTGGTCCTGTCCTGCTTCCTCAACCTGACGCGCACGTCGTACTGCTCATCGCCTTCCTGGAACTTCGTCGCGACGTAGCCGTCGACCATCGCCCGCGCGGTAGTGGCGATCAAACCGACGTTCACGCCGAGATCGGAGGCCTTCTCCCGATCGATCTGTATTCGTACCTCCGGCTTCGATGTCTCAAGGCTGTTCTCTACGTCTACTGCCCCGGGCGTCGAGCGCACGATGTTTTCGACTCTGTCGGCGATCGTCTTGAGGGTCGTCATGTTGTCACCGCGAACGCTCATGACGACAGGCTTCTGATTCCCGCCGGGACCGCCCTGGGTCGCGTAGGAAATATTGGCCCCCGGCGTGTTTCGAAGGGCATCACGCAAATAGCTCATGATCTGCCAGACGCTTCGTTTCCGCTCGTTCTTCTTAACCAATTTCACGAGGATGTTGCCCGCCGTGACTGGGTCGTTTCCCGCGCCTATTGTGAGGAGGGTCGTAGTGACCTCGGGCTGCCTTTCCAGAACATTCTCGACGTAAGAGGAAATGGCGGCAGTCTGTTCCAGCGAGCTTCCCGGGGCGGCATGGATGCCGATGTTGAACTCGCTCTCGTCGGTGTCGGGGAAGAATGACGTTCCGAGGAGTCCCATCACGAAGAAACTCGACACGAATACCGCAATTGAGCCGAAGACAACGGTCTTTCTGTGGTGAAGTGACCAGGCGATCGCCTTCCTGTACCTCTGGCTGAGGATCTGGAAGAAATGGTTGAAGTAATAGAGTCCGCGCCGGAGCAGCGAGCCTTTGTTTTCCAGTTCCTCATCTGCGGCACTGAGCCAGCGGGAGGAGAGCATCGGTGTCAGTGTGAAGGCAACGAAAAGCGACACGAGCACCGCGACGGAGACAGTCAGTCCAAACTGGTAGAAGAAGCGCCCGACGATGCCGGGAGTGAATGCTATCGGGACGAAGACGGCGACGATGGTGAACGTTGTCGCCATGACCGCCAGTCCGATCTCGGCGGTCGCAGCCTTTGCAGCCTCCATCGGCGTCTCGCCCTGCTGCATGTGCCTGAATATGTTCTCGATGACTACGATAGCGTCGTCGATCAGGAGGCCGACTGCGAGCGAGAGTGCCAGCAGCGAAACCATGTTCAGCGTGAAATTGAGCGCGTACATTATAATGAAGCTCGCGATGATGGACGTCGGCAGGGCGATCGCGCTGATGATGGTCGAGCGAATGTTCGCCAGGAAGAGGAATACGACGATGACCGCCAGCAAGCCTCCGTAGAAAATGTCGAACAGGACGTCGTTGACCTCTTCGACTATGAACGTGCTGTTATCCTGGGCGACGGTGATCTTCAGGTCGGGCGGGATTTCCTTTTCGAGGGTACCGAGCTGCTGCTGGATCGCCTGCGCCACGCGGACGGTGTTGCTGCCCGATTGCTTCAGAATACTCAGACCGACGGCCGGCTTCCCGTTCACGCGAGTGAGACTGGTCTGCTCCTTCACCCCGTCGACAACCTGGGCGACATCGGAAAGGTAAACCGGTTTTCCGCGCGGGGTTGACACGATGACCCCATTGAAATCGTCGACGTTCGTGTACTTTCCCATCGTGCGGAGGAGGATCTGGCGCGGCCCCTGCGTCAGGTTGCCCGCCGGGACTTCCATGTTCGAAGAGGCGACCGCCTGGATGACGTCGTTTATGGAAAGGTTGTATGCTTCGAGCTTGCTCGCGTCCACGGCTATCTGGATTTCACGTTCCGCTCCGCCGACGAGGTCGACACGGCCGACGCCCGGTACGTTCTCGAGCCGTTTCCTGATGACGTTCTTGGTAAAGGTTGTAATCTCCTTGTCGGACCTCTGTCCCGAGACGGTCAGGGTGAACATCGGCATGCTCGCCGGGTCGATACGCTGCACCACGGGATCTTCAAGGTCGGTCGGGAGGTCGGCGCGCGTGGCGGCGATCTTTTCGCGTACTTCCTGTGCCGCCTGCCTGCCGTCTATTTCCAGCTTGAACTGGATTATGACGAACGAAACGCCCTCACGCGAAATTGAAGTGATGTGTTCGATTCCACCGATGGTATTGACGGCGTCTTCTATTTTCTTCGTCACGTCCGTCTCCATCTGTTCCGGCCCGGCACCTGGAAGCACGCTTGTGATCGTGACATACGGAAAATCTATATCGGGGAACTGATCGATGTTCAATTTCATGAACGAAAATAAACCGAGCACGATGAGGGCCAGGATCATCATCGTGGCAAACACCGGTCGTTCGATAGATGTATCGGCAAGTTTCATAACTTATTTCTCCTCCGCCCCCCGTAAGAGGACTTCGTCTCTCTTACTTGAAATCCCATGGGTCGTTTAGGCTTTTCCGGCGGCATTAAGATCTGTCGTATCGCGTCAAACACGACTTTGAACTGCCGGTCGTATTTTTTCTCCAGAGCATCCAGTCTGCGGGCGAGTTCTACGTTTGACGCGAGCAGCTCTCTCATTCTGACGAACGTTCGCATGATCGCGATATTGGCCTGAACAGCCCTTTCACTTTTCAAGACGCTCGAAAGCATCAGAATCCCATGCTCGGTAAACGCGTATGGGCGGTACTTAATGTGTCCGCCTCTTTTTAAGGTCACAATTTGTGACCTTAAACGATTGGAAGTCACATGATTCCACCATGCTCTCGCTTCTTCCATGGTGAGCTGGAACATGAAATCCTCTGGAAAACGTCCGATATTTCGCCTTACGGCCTGATTCAGAACCTTCACCGACACGCCGTAGAGCGAGGAGAGATCTCTGTCGAGAATCACCTTCTGCCCGCGAATCAGCAGAATCGAATTTTCTATCCTCTCCGCCGGGATTAACGAGCGCTCACTTGCCATCAGTCTCTCCCAGATTCGCGATGGTAACGTAGCCGCTGTCGCGGGCGCTTGTTGCTCCTGTCGTTATTACCGTATCGCGCTCTTCGAGCCCGTCAAGAATCTCAAACACTTTCCCGTCCGTCAGGCCGGTCCGGACCGTCCGCTGGAACGAGCGGCCATTGCTGACGATGAAGACACGGTTGGTTACACCGTCGCTGATTATGGACGTCGCTGGAACGACGAGCTGCTTGCCGTGCGACGAGACCGCGGCATTTACACGGCAGAACATACCGGGTCTGAACCAGTTGTCGGGCGTGTTGCCGAACAAGGCCTTGATCTGGAACGTACGTGAACGGACGTCGGCCGACTTGGAGAGCTGGACGATCTTCCCGACTATCTTCACGTCGGGCCGCGCTTCCGAATAGACCTGAACCTTCTGACCCGCCGTCAGACTTCCCAGGTCGGTCTCGCTGACGTCGAAGTCGACTTTCATCCTGCCTATCTTCGCCACCGTCATCAGCACCGCACCCGGCGCCGTCAGGTCGCCGACACTTACGTTGACCGCAGTGACGACTCCCGGAATCGGGGTCGTCAATTCTACCGCGCTCTTTGCAGCGTCGAAGTTGGCCTTCGCTACCTCGTATGCTGTTTGCGTTCCGTCGAGGGACTGCTGGGAGATCGCGCCTTCCTTAAAAAGGGCCTTCATCCGCTCGTACGTCTTCGCGGCGTTGTTGAACGCCGCCTGCGCCTGATAGTATTGCGAGGTGGCGCCGCTCCGGTCGAGGACGACGAGGACTTGGCCGGCTTTTACCGGCTGTCCGACCTGGGCGTTGATCACAGTGATCCGTTCCGAGATCTTCGCGACTATGTTCGCCTGTTCCTCGCCTTCGAGCGTTCCGGAGTATTGCTTAGTGACCGAAAGGTTCTGTTTGTAGACGACAGCGATCTCGACCGGAATCGTGGCGTATGAAAGGTTGCCTTCTTTCTTTTCGGCATTCTGCGGTTTCCCGCACCCGGCCAGGATCGCCGCGCCGAGGATTGCAGTGAGAATTACTTTGATTGGATATGCTTTCTTTATCAAGTTCAACCTCCTGGGCGTTATCGAATCAAAACACCGAGACACGATCCAAAGGACCCATCGAGGAGGCACTAAGTGTAAGTACCTGTTTCTCCGTGCCTCTAGTGGTATTATTTCTTCTTGCTTCATTTCTTACTCCCCACGGCGTACTCCCAGTCGGCCTTGGCGACCAGGTAATCGTAAATTGCCTGCGCGTAGTTCGTCTGCGCCAGAGTCATGGCCACCTGCGCGTCGAGGAGCTCGAGCTGGGTACCCACGCCGCTCTTGAACCTGGTCTCAGCGATGGACACCGCCCTCTTTGCCTGTTCTATGTTCTTCTCCTGTCCCATTATGCGTTTCTTTGCTTCGTTCATCTTCAGCCGGGCGGACTGTACCTGTATCGCAATTCCCTCTTCGGCCTTAAGCCGCGTGTACTGGACTTTTTTCAGATCGACCCTCGCCTGCTCGACGCGTGCAGGAGTGCGCAGACCGTCGAATATATTCCATGATAACGTCACCCCGACGTTCATTATCTTTGCCCACAGGTAATTGCCAAACTGGAAAGTGTTGTCCTGTGTCTGCCACTGGTACGCGCCGAAACCGTAGAGCGATGGGAAGTAACCGGATTGTTCGATTGTTATATTCTTGTCCAGCATCGATTCCTGAAATGCGAGCTGTTGCAGTGTCGGATTGTCAAGCAAGGCGCTTCGTCCCCCTGCGTCCAGAACCGATTGCGGAACTTCCTGAAACGAGAAGTCGCCCTGGACGACAACGGGGCTGTCAAGAGGAAGGGAGAGGAGGCTCTTTAGACCGTTGACCGCGAGCACCAGGTTGTTCTCCGCCGAGATTAAACCGGGTTCGGTATTCGCGACCTGCACTTCTGCCCTGAGTAAATCAAACTCGGCTGCCTGCCCGTGCCTGTAGAGCGACTGAACGTTTTCAAAGTTTGCCTTCACGACCTCGAGCCCCTGGCGGTTGGCCTCGACCAGCTTCTGCATCAGGAGTATGGTGTAAAACGCCTTCTTCACCTGCAGCACCACGCTCTGTTTGGCGGCTTCGTAGCCGGCGCCGGAAAGGTCTCTATATGTATTTGCGATATCCAGCGCGACGCCGACCTGCCTGCTGTAGAGCGCCTGCGTCAGTGTCACGCCACCCTGATAAGAATTATTGGAGCCGATAGCGAAAGAGATTGTCGAACTGGTCGGGTTGAACGGAGGCGAGTTAGCAGGGAGGAAGATGACCGGCAAGTTTATGTTTCGCACGTACTGTGCAGAAACTGAAAGCTGAGGAAGGGCTCCCGACCTGGCCTCGGCTATTTGCGCGTCAGCTTTGTAACGATCCTGGTCCGCGACCAAGACGTCCGGGTTCTGCGCCAAAGCGATGGAGATCGCCTTGTCGAGGGTCAGAATCAACTTCGGATGTTCCTGCGCGTGTACACCGCGCGGCAGGAAAATCGATGCAGCAATCTGTAGAGTGATTACAGTTAGTCCACATCTGGATAATCTCATAGTTCGCATGCCCTGAATTTAGATTCGGTTATACAACGTGTTGTTACACTGGGACTTAAGCCACCTGACACTGACTGATTAGCCGCCCTCTGACTTACGAATGACAGTTCGTCCTACGGAGGCACGACTTCCGTGTTACGACTATCGGTTTATAAGCTAAAAAGGGGCGGAGTGAGATTCAAGGATGCGTGACTTCGTCGTCGTGATGTGCTATCATGGCGAGTCGAGTTGCTAAGCACGACCCCATTTTTCAAATCTACCCTCATAAGTACAATCCATAAAGGTTACGAGCGTAATTCTATGGTTTGACCAAACAGGTTGGGCAAGGAGTATTTGATGACCGATCATTTGATAATGGAGGAGAGTCGCGCATGAAAGCAAAGTTGCTAGTCCCGTTTCTCTTGATGGCTTCCTTTTTGTGCTCTCATGAGACGAAAGCGCAGGAGTATGCCGCCTCGTTGAAGATAGGGACACAGGGAGTCAGCCTCGAGGGATACAGGTCTCTGTCATCGAGTTTCAATGTAAGATTGGGAGCCGGCCTGATTTCACTCAATGCAAACAACTTTAAACAGACCAGCGATTACCGGGTCGACGGGAAACTGAATCTTCTGGAGGTCTCTGCCCTTGCGGATTGGTTCCCCTTTGAAAACAACCTGAGGGTTACCGGCGGTCTGGTCGTGAATCTGAACAAGGCGAGTGTGCTGCTCACGCCGACGGTGACCAAGAAGTCGGGCAACATCGAATACACACCAGAAAAGCTCGGTGTTGTAAATGCAGATATCAGCTTCAATAAGGTAGCACCATATCTTGGAGTAGGGTTGGGTAATCCGACGTCAGGCGCATCAGGCTTAGGCTTCACATTTGATTTCGGGACCTTCTACCAGGGCAAGCCGCGTGCTACCATGAGCGGCACGAAGCTGCTGGCTCCGATGGAGTCTCAGGGACCGGTCCTGCAGGACAACATCAAGTGGTTTCAGTTCTACCCGGTCTTGGCATTAGGCATCTATTACAAGTTTTAAGCGAGGGGGAGAAAACAACATGATCGCTGGGTTAACACGCAGGATGAAATTACTGTGGGGCGTTATCGTAGTAATGATGTTCGCCCTTGTTTATACACACTGCAATATCACCGATCCCGTGAAAAACATCGCGTTGGTGTTCAACACGTTGTCGATAGGTTCGACGGCATCTGTAAACTTCGTTGATGCCGCAACAGGCCAGTCGATAGGAGCGACCGTGAATCTGAGGTTCGCAGGAACTAATGCAAATCAAATTGTCACCACACTGGATGAGCCGATCACATCCATCTCCACACAATCCGGCGCACTCGAGTTCGGCGTCTCCAGCAGTGTCACACCGACTTCTCAGAGTCCTGTCAAAGTGACATTGGTGGCCAGTTCAGGTGGCTATCAAACAACGAGCTATCCTTTGACGATCTCTTCTACCGGGAGCCATCCGATTACAATGGCCATGGTAAAAACGTCTGCGCCTCCGCAGGGAACGAGTACCGCGCCCTCGACACCGATTCAAACCAGTTCGGGGGGACAAACAAGTACAACCACCACAGTCCAGACCAACGCAGAATCCACGACGGGGGGCTCCGCAGAAATTACTGTACCCTCGGGAACGACAATAAAAGACGCAAACGGTGACCCGCTTGCGGGCTCTCTGACGGTTAACGTAACATATTTCTCAAACAACCAATCGGCAAACGGCGCGCTCCCCACCGGCTTGAGTGCCTCTATCACTAACCAAGACGGGTCGACCGGGTCGGGGTTTCTGCAGGCTGCCGGGTTCGCGACATTTTCGATTACCGACCAGAATGGACAACTGGCCAAATCGTTTTCAACGCCGGTGACGTTGTCCTTCAGCGTGCCCGGGAGTACCGTTAATCCCACCACAAATGCAGCGATAAAAAACGGCGACACCGTTCTAATATACAGTTTCGACGAGGCCTCACAGACCTGGACATTTGAGACTAACGGAACCGCTGCCGGACCGGACGCGAAGGGAAACTTCAGCATTACTTTTCAGGCTTCACATCTGTCGGACTGGATGGCCGGGTGGATCGCGAGCGGTGCTCAGGTTTGCACAAACAATTTCACCGTGAATATTGTGGGGAGTTATTCAAGTTTAAGAGTCAAAGCGTTGCTTGGTGGCGAAGATCTGGCTTACTCAGCCATTTTAAGTGGAAATAAATCGAGTTTTACAGTCAATAGTTTGACGGTTCCCAAAGGGGTCCCGGTTACTATTGAAGCTTATACCCAGCTTCAGTGTCCCGAGGCGCTGGCGGGAAGCGTAACCATACCGGATCTCTGCGCTACAAATACGATTAATCTGGATGTGAGTCAGTCGGGTTACACAGACGTCAACGTGAACGTTACTGCGTATTGCCGTCACCTTGATCCTCCCGTGCAAGTCAAGCCAAACGGGTATGACATTTATGTTATCAGATCATGCACAGGTGAAAAGGTAAGCCTGGGTACGTTAAACAACGGATTCATTACACTGCATAGGTTGAAAATGGGAGAGACATATACTTTCGCCATATTTTACAGGAACACCCTTTATACGCAGGAACATACCGTTGAATCAGTGAACTATACCTTTGACTATGATATCGACGACAAAGTGTGCAATGAGGATTTTAAAAATTAGGTGCATAGATAAAAGTTAGGCCATTCACCTCACCTGATGCGGGGATTCTCGCTATGCGGAACAGGCTTGGAAGTCGAAATTGGAGGGACCACCATCAGAACGCGCGGGGCCGGAAGGATATTAAGGAGGGTTGCGGCTATGGTTATGATTTGCTTGCCGTTAAACGATTTCATTGTTCCGATGCCCTGAGTTTTAATGCGGTGCTATGCAGTTGATTAGAATTGTCACTTAAACCCAATAACAATGAGAGATTTGTTCCCCTCTGACCAATTAATGACAGTTGGCTCTACTGAGGCACGTCTTCCCGTCTTCCGATTGTCGAGCTGTCAGCTAAAGAGAGGGTAAGTGAGATTCAAGCACGTAGTCGGTGAACGGAATAGTGAGTTCGTTTCTACACATCTAGGCAGCGGTAATGTCGTCGACACCGCCAGTTGAACTTATTAAGAGGGTCAATTAGTTTATCCGTGGAGGAAGTCTTGGCAAAACATTCTACACGGAAGAAACGAGTATCGGAAGAGCACGATTCCCACTATCGTGACGAGATAGACTGCTTGAAAGTCGACTCAATCTACTGTGGCAACTCTGAGGAACTTATGCGACGGTTGCAGCCGGAGACAATATCTCTGAGTTTTTGGTCGCCCCCATATTTCGTTGGGAAGTCCTATGAAAGGGAGCATACCTATGGATCTTGGCAAGCCCTCCTGAAAGTCGTAATACAGCATCACTCGCTTGCATTGAAGCCAGGGGGATTCCTTGTCATTAACATTGCCGATATTATGGCTTTCAGGGACCCTTCGATGCCTCGATTTCAAGCCATGAACTTGTCAGGACAGAAATCTCCCGTCACTCGGGAGATGGTACTAAAAGCGAAGGCGAGCCATCCAGAGTATAACCGGTATCAACTCGCAGACTTACTCGGGTGTAGCGAACAGACTATTGATAGGAGATTACATGGGGTTAACATACGAGGCGGTAAGTACCAGGATCAAACAAGAGTGAAGCTTGTTGGAGGGAGCATTGAGGCTTTCGCTTATGAGGCGGGTCTCTACCTTTATGATAGGCGCATTTGGAAAAAGGACCCGACGTGGGCAAACAGCAAATGGACGAGCAATTCGTTAAAGTCTGTTAGTGAGATAGAGGATATATACGTTTTTTGGAAACCCGGAGAGATCACGATAGATAGGAGAAGGCTCTCACCAGAAGAATGGAAGAGGTGGGGCTATCGTCAAGTGTGGGAGATCCCGAGCGTCAGACGAAATGACGATCATGAAGCTAAGTTCCCCGAGGAGCTCGCGAGAAGAGTCATTAAGTTGTATTCCGATCGCGGGGATACTGTGCTTGACCCGTTCCTAGGTAGCGGTACCACCGCGATCGCGGCGGTCAAGCTGGGAAGGCATTATGTGGGGATTGAGAAGGAGCCAGTATATTTTCACCTAGCTAAGAAAAACATTAAGCATGCAGAAGCACAGATAAGTCTGTTCCTCGACTGATGAGTCAAACGCTTTTGGTGCGAACCCGCCATGAGTCAATCTTCCTTAACAGGCCAAAAGAAACGCGTGCACGTATCTTGTTCGCTTTCTTGCCTTTGTCGTCTTTGCCTGGGAAGAAGAGGCGCGGGTACTTCTTCAGGTAGCCGGGATTCTTCGTAAGGAGCAGCCCGTTTGGGATCGTAACAACTGACATTCTCTGAAGCGGTTGTCCTTTGCCCGACGACTTAGCTTTCAACGAGAGCATTCGGTACACGGGTTTGATGACCACGCTCACGACTGGGGCGATTGTCCCGTCACTCAAGATGTAGATGGGGGGGATTGCTACATGGAATTTATGAGATGTCCTAACCCCTTGTGCGGTTATGGGTGTGTTTCTGAGCGGGTCCTCCTCTTTATCCCATTTACCGTCACCTGAAACTTGATTATGGGACATTACAGCATGCTCTTGGTCGTCTCTCGGTCCAACGGATTTTATGTCAAGGAACAGCCAGCAGGAGTCGGTAAAACCGTCGTAGGCTTCCCTGATCTCATTCGAACTTAGAATCATTCTCTTGTCTGGGCCAGAAGGCAATCCAGCATCGCGAAGCTTGAACCTGTCCTCAAGCAAACGCAGCAGTTTATTGCCAAAGACCTGTTCCCCAACTTCGATCCAGGGATACTGATCACCCTTCGGCATTCGACCTCTATTGTCCGGGGGATAGTTCTGCCAAAAAGGATATAGCTTGCTGGCTTCGTCGTAATCGGAAACTATCTCGTCAACGTTTCTGTCGAGGAGGTCATAGAGTGAATCGCTCATGAGCTTTTCTAAGGATATCAGGGTGCCGGGGTTCTGCAGAAAATAAGTCCGCGCTTCTTTGTATCGCTGGAATTGATCGTGGCGAGCCGAATTAAACATCTTCTTCTTTTTCCTTGAGCAACTCAAGTGCATTCACGCCCAGTGCGTCAGCGATGGTCTGGAGGGTCTCTAGGGTTATGTTTCGTTCACCCCTTTCGATTGCGCCGATGTAGGTCCTGTGAAGGTCGCATATGGAAGCAAACGCCTCCTGCGATAACCCCCTCGCCTGCCTGAATTCCCTTAGGCGCTGGCCGACAATCTGACAACGGCTCTTTTTCACGCGTTGACATTATCATTGTGATGATTAAAAGTCTACACACTATAAGTAGCAACGGCTTTTGCCTGTGGAATGCGCGGTAAAGCTTTCCACTGGCTAGCGTGAGGCCGCTAAGAGTCTTGAAGGCAACGAGGTTGAAAATACCCGACCCCCGAATGCGAAGGTTTTCTTGGCTTTACCACACGCCGCGGCCCATTAAGACTTTCGCTAGTTCGACAATAGCGCGACCGCTGAATTCGCCTGGACACCCTCTTTGTTGCATCGCAACCTGAGAACGGATAATATCGAATCATGGGATGCGAATTCAGCATAGGGAATATATGAAAACCTTAGGTCTTATCGGCGGGACGGGCTGGGTATCGACCGTCGAATATTACAAAGTCATAAACAAGCAGGTGAACGACCGCCTCGGCGGCCTCAGCTCCGCGAAGATCCTGCTGTATTCGGTCAACCAGCAGGAGTTCAGGCCGGCAACCGACGAGGCGGGATTGACGGCGTTCGCGGATTACCTGACGGCAATAGCGAAGCGGCTGGAGACAGCCGGCGCCGAATGCCTTGTCCTCTGCGCGAACACGCCGCACATGGCGGCGGACCTCGTTCAGAAGAATATCGGAATTCCGCTCATTCATATCGCGGAGGTCACCGCCAGGTCTATTACGGAACAGAAGATGAAGACCGTCGGACTCCTCGGCACGAAGATGACGATGGAACAGGCTTTCTACAAGGACAGGCTGGCGAAATTCGGGATAACGACGCTCGTCCCGGATGGGTCGCAGCGGGAGTACATACACCGGACGATAATGACGGAGCTTGAGCTGGCGGTGCTGAAGGACGAGACGAGAAAGAAATACCTGGAGATAATCGACAGCCTGGCCGCGAGAGGCGCCGAGGGAATCATACTCGGCTGCACCGAAATACCGCTCCTCATCAAACAGTCGGACTGCAAGGTACCGGTGTTCGACACGACTACGTTGCACGCGACGGCGGCGGTCGAGTTCGCGCTGTCGGATGAAAAGCAATAGAACACGGATAACACGGCGAGGGCGGATTTTCACGGAGAGATTTTGACGGCAATAAAAAATCAGTGAAGATCGGTTTGAATCTGTTTTGTCGTGTTCTATCTCGCTCTTAGGTCTGGCCGCCGTTGTTGCCGGTCTTCTTCACTATCTCGTCGAACTTCTCGTCGATGTGCTGGTTGAACCAGGCATCGATGATGGACCGCTTGAACCGCCACTCCTTTCCGAGCTTCGCCGCCGGAATCCGCTTCTCCTGCGCCCACGTGTAAATAGTCTGCGGCTTGACCTTCAGATACGCCGCGACTTCTTCCAGCGTCATGATCTCGTCGTCGATCATGTCACTTCACCGTCTTCGTAGTGTCGGGGAAGAGATGCGGACTAACACTGGGTGCCGGACCTTCGTCGGATTCGGCAGGCGGGGCGGACAACTGCTGGATCGAATAAACCACCGCGGTATAGAAATTCCCTTTGTACTTCTTGAACATTGCGTAAGCCTCTGTCTTCTCGGCCAGGAACGGCTGTAAATTCCAGGCAAGCTGAATACCGACGAATGCCAGGATCACCACCCAGAACCTGAACACAACAATGCCGGTCCTCGGGTATACGTTTTTCTCCTCACACGAGTACTTCAACGCGTCGAGAACCATCTTCATTCCGAAGATGCCGGCGACGGCGAAGATCGCAATGTGAAGGAGCTGGAGAAAATAATAATTCCCGCCCGTGAGAACAAAGAGCACCACGATAGGCGTGAAGGATACCATTATCGCACCGGCGAGCACATATCCCGACAGTACGATGACCGCCATGTGCGACAGCTTCATCTTCGACCCGAGTATGAACTGCAAGATGAAGAATGCCGGGAAGCAGATCAGCAGCGAGAGCAGAAACAGTATCGGCACCTTGACGCCTGCCGTGACGGCCTGGAGCGGCCCGCTGTAGAATCCCATGACAATGCCATATATGAATGTCAGAACGACGAAGGCGACCGTCAGCCGCCATATCCGACCCCACGGATTTGTCTCGTGAAGAACTCTGTCGAAGAACTCGTCCTTGTTCTGGAGACCCGGCAATAGGTCGGTGAAACTCAAAGTAGTGCTGCTCATGACACGACTCCTTTCTTCAAAGGCTCTCAAGAATTGACAAGAGAAAATAATATTCAGTTGTTGATTTGTCAAGTATTTTAATGTTTGTTAGTGTTTATTGTTGGGTGGTGTCTTTTCGTGCGCAGAAATTGTCTATAATTCGCATTTGCCTATGATAGCCGAATGGAGCCTCATGTCTTCTCTTTTTAGCCGGAATTAAGCTCAGAATCTTTGCCTGGCGAGGATAAGAAAGCCGCCAGAATAAGGTCGACACGAGAGAAGTCAAATCGCGTCGGTGAGAAAAGCCGGGCAAATCTGACAAGAGACGCATCTGGGGGCGGAAGCAGAAAGGTTGCGATTGAAAAACCAGCGGACTAAATTGCGCAGGTAAGGCGGGCTGCCTCAAACTACAGTACGACTCGACAGAGACATCTTGTTTGCATCCGACAACAAGCGAGGGTTTCATCATGAACTTCAGGGACCCGAAGTTGACTGTTTTGATGTTCAACGAATTCATCAACGGCCGGAGTGCCGACGGCCTTTCAGGCCTGATGACGGATAACCATCTGTTCGTGGACAGGGAAGGCAATTCACACAACACGAAATCTGACATGCTCAAATGCTGGGCGGAATTCTTCCGGTTGTTTCCCGATTACAGGAATTCCTTCAACAGGATAGAATCGCACGATAACTTTGTCGTCGTCCGCGGGTATGCGTTCTGGTCGGCGGAAAATCCGTACGACCCGGCGATCTGGACCGCGAAAGTCGAGAACGACCTCGTCGCCGAGTGGTGCATCTTTGAAGATTCTGAAGAAAACAGAAAGAAGTTCGCGATCCTCTAAGCAGGGGAAGAAGAGAAGCATGAAATGCGGCGTCTTCATATTGCTCGCTATTGTGCCGGCAGCCTCGTCGTTCGCCCGGTTCGGAGGGCCGGTGATAAGCGACGTATCGCTCGATCTCGAGCCGTTCGGGATGGCGGTTATCGAAGCGCGGTGATACTGAAGGGCGAGTAAGGGAGCTGCTCAATCGGGGGAGTTTCTCGGAGATCATTAACCAATCTGCGATACCCTTCACTTACTTCCGTCGACCAGAAAGACCGCACCGCCGACAACATACTCGGCGCTTCATTGGGAACGAAACTGTCTACAGTATCAAAGAGCAAACAATTATTTAGCCCCGGATGATGAGCCTGTCGAATCGTTCCTCTTGAGCCTGCGGTTCGGCGTACATATATTCCTAGAAAGAGGAAGGGAGAAGATAGCCGTGAGTAACTATGAAGTCGCCACTCTTGGCGGCGGCTGCTTCTGGTGCACCGAGGCGGTGTTCAACAATATTAAAGGGGTGGTAAGCGTTGAGTCCGGATATTCGGGCGGAGCCGTGGCCAACCCCTCCTACGAGCAGGTGTGCACCGGCAGGACGGGGCATGCGGAGACTATCCAGGTAACATTCGACCCGGCGGTCATTTCATTCGAAGACATTCTGAGAATCTTCTTCACCGTACATGACCCGACGACACTGAACCGGCAGGGAAACGACGTCGGCACGCAGTATCGCTCGGTCATCTTCTATCACGACGACGGGCAGAAGAAGGCTGCGGAGGACATAATGAAGGAGATCGGCGAGCAAGGGCTGTGGGACAACCAGTTAGTGACGGAGCTTTCGCCGTTCACTGCGTTTTACAAGGCGGAAGATTATCATCAGGAATACTTCGCGAACAATCCGAACCAGGGTTACTGTCGCATCGTTATCGCGCCGAAGGTGGCGAAGTTCAGGAAGCATTTCAGCGACAGGCTGAAGAAGTAGGACGCGGACACTTTTCCTTTAGCGTCCCTGGCGCCTTTTCGCGTACCCTGTCCCGGGACCACTTCGCGGCGGTTGAATTATTGCGGCAAGGCCCGAGCGTGAAGGGTACGAACGCCAACCACAGAGTCTGGTGTAATTCTAATCTCGCTTTTACTCTCTCCCTGCACCTCCAAATTCACAATCAGGCTTGACATTCGAGCACAGCCCCGATAGATTCCTGTATTGTCGTGCACCGTTTGCGGTAACACAAAATCTCTATTAAGAAGAACACAAGTTTAAGATCACCGACACTTTGACAGAGAGGCTATATGAGTGCTGATACTATAATTATAGGCCTGAGTCTGGTAATCGTTCTGTCGTACCTCTTCGGCCTGGTCAGCCGGTGGTCGAAGGTTCCGTCGGTCCTGCTTCTCCTGGGGACTGGAATGCTCCTCAGGTATGTTTCCGGGTTTCTCGGCTTCAACTTCGGATTGATGGACCGCTTCGTCGAAGTGTTCGGCGTCGCAGGGCTTATAATGATCGTGCTGGAGGCGAGTCTCGACCTTCGCCTTTCCGGGGAGAAGATGAAGCTGATAAGGAGCTCATTCTCGTCGGCCGCGGCGGTGCTGATAGTCTCGAGCCTCGCGGTGGCGCTGATACTTCACATCTCGCTCCGGGTCCCTTTCCACACGGCGTGGGTTTATGCCGTCCCGTTCTCGATAATCAGCAGCGCGATCGTCATCCCGAGCATCGAGCATCTCTCCGAGCACAAGCGCGAATTCATAATATATGAATCGTCCTTCTCGGACATACTCGGTGTGCTCTTCTTCGATTACCTGACCCTCGACAGCGCATTCACGGCCAGCGCCGCTGTCTCCTTTGCCGGTTCTCTCGTGTTGATTGTCGTCGCATCGCTGGTCTCTACTTCGTTCCTTCTTTACCTTGCTGCGAAGCTGGCGACGCAGGTGAAGTTCTTCCTCCTTTTGGCGATTTTATTCCTGCTGTATGCGGTCGGTCATCTGTTCCATCTGCCATCACTTGTGCTGGTGCTTGTGTTCGGAATCACACTTAGCAACATCGACATCGTCTTCCGTCCCATAGGGAAGAGCCTCATCCGCATGGGCGCGCTCAAGCCTATCGTCGAGCAGTTCCGGGCCCTTACGGCGGAGACGTCATTTCTGATCCGCACGTTCTTCTTCATCCTCTTCGGCTTCTCGATAGACCTGAACTCTCTCGCCAGCCCGCGTGTCGTCCTGATCGGAACCACAATCCTCGTCGTGCTGATCGTGATTCGGATGTTCTACTTCAAGTACGTGATGAAGTCCAACCTTCTCCCGGAGGTACTCCTCATGCCGAGGGGATTGATCACGATACTCCTTTTCTATTCGATCCCGGAAAGGTTCGCGATACCGTTTTTCGACCAGGGGATCCTTTTCTACATCATAATCGGGACGAGCATCCTGATGACGCTCGGTCTTGTTCTCTTCAGGCAGGCGCTGCCGCAGCCTGACGAACTTTAGCGCCGCGACGAAATGGCCTGGCCGGCAGAGGCAGTAAGGGGAAGGGATTGTCACCCTCTTCTTGCGACGACGATATCCACCGGAAGCATCCACATCGAGAGCTCCGAGGTGCGCATCACTTCAAAACCGGCGCCTTCGACGAACGTCCTGATAGGTATCGGTCTGCAGTCGATCTGTTTCGGGAATTTCGAGTGCGCCCATTCGTAGAGCCTGGTCATCGCACTTCTCCTCCCTCTTCTTGACAGTCCGACGATGCCGAGTGTGCCGCCCGGTTTCAGAACCCTGCCGCATTCCCCGAGGACGACGGGGATCTCGGCCGGACCGAATAATTCGAGCGAGAAGCTCATGAATACCAGGTCGAAAGACGCATGCGAGAATGGGAGCGCGGCGGCGTCCCCGCAAGCAAGGGATACTCTGCTCTCCACGGATGCTTTTCTCAGTTTGGATGAGGCGGCACGGCACATCCCGTCCGATATATCGATTCCGTAAGTGCGTCCGGATTTACCCACCCTCCCGTCGAACTCTATCAGCGACGCGCCGGTCCCGAAGCCGATGTCGAGTACCGAGTCGCCGATTTTGACGCCGCTCATCTCTATTCCGGTTCGGACATACTTCCTCTCCGAAGAGCCGGCAAGGAAATCGTACCACCGGCTCAGGGAATTGTAATATTCTCTTGTATCCGCTTTCTTCCCTGCCGCGCTGCCGGCATCGGAAGTACGCCGTGATCGCGAGTCATCCATTTGCGTGACCCGTCAGCATCGTTCGCGCGGCCGCAGGAGCTCCCGTTCCGGATGGAGGCGGTGAAGCCTGAAGGTCCTATGGTCTGCCATGATTGTATTTGATTTCGTAGAGGTCCGTCCGCCTGTCGCGCCAGTTGAGGACGCTCCCGGACTGGCGGTGCCTCTTGAGAAGCTCCAGGTCGACGTCCTCGAAGATCACCGTTTCTATGTTGGGTGTCGCCTCAGCCTGTATCGCGTCGCGCGAGAAGGGAATGTCCGACGGAGTGAAGATGGCCGACTGAGCGTAGTTGATATCGAGGTTCTCCACGTCGGGGAGGTTGCCGGCGTTTCCGGCGATCGCGACGTACACATGGTTCTCGATGCACCGTGCCTGAGCGCAGTACCTGACGCGGAGGTATGCATACCGCTCGTCGGTACAGAACGGAACGAAGATTATCTGCGCACCCTTCTCCGCCGCGATTCTGCCGAGCTCCGGAAACTCGACGTCGTAGCAGATCTGGATCGAGATTTTCCCCTTATCTGTGTCGAATACCTCCAGCTTGTTACCCGGCTTCACTCCCCACCAGTGTTTCTCGTTCGGAGTGATGTGGAGCTTGTACTGCTTGCCGATCGATCCGTCGCGCCTGAACAGGTAGGAGATGTTATAGAGGCTGTCCTCCTCGACGGTGAAGTGCGAGCCGCCGATGATGTTGACGTTGAAAGTCGTCGCGAGCCTGGTGAAGAGGTCGAGGTATTTCGGCGTGAACTCGGAGAGCCTCCTCATGGCGAGAGCGGGGCGCTCTTTGGGGAGAAACGAAAGGAGCTGCGTCGTGAAGATTTCCGGGAAGAGAACGAAATCCGCGCGGTAGTCGGACGCTATGTCGACGAAGTACTCGCACTGCCTGGCGAACTCCGGGAAGCTTTGTATCATTCTCATCTGGTACTGGACGGCGCAAATCCTCACGGGACTCACCGGCACGAAGGAACGCGAAGTGTCCGGGTTGTAGTCGAGGTTCGACCACTCCAGGAACGTGGCGTAACCCCGCGATTCCGCGTCGGATTTGAGGTAATCGGCCAGAAGCCTCTTCAGGACGAAGCCGTTCGAGAGCTGCGTCGTGAGGACGGGATCGTAAAGCACCTTCTGCATGACCTTGTCGACGTATTCGCGCGCAGTCATCTCGTCCGCGTGTGCGCCGTAGCCGGGGATCCTTCCGCCGATGATGATGCGCATGAGGTTCATCCGCCTCGCGAGGTTCTTTCGCGCCTCGTAGAGACGCCGCGCAAGCTTGAGACCGCGGAACTCCGGATCGACCATTATCTCGATCCCGTAGAGCGTGTTTCCCTCCGGGCTGTGGTTCCGTATAAAACCGTTATCGGCGATTTCACGCCAGCTGTGCCACTCGGAGTAGAGCGGGAAGTCGAGGATGAGGCTTGCCGAAGAGGCGACCACATGCCCCTCATAGTCCACGCAGATCTGCCCCTCAGGGAAAATAGAAAGCTGGCTGCGGAACTGCTCCGGCGACCATGTTTTCATTCCGGGGAAGCACTTGAGTTGCAGCGCGGTCACCTCGTCATAGTCGGACTCGTGGAGCTCTCTGACGGCTATGCTTCGTTCGAAAGATTTCAGATCGAGTTTCTTCAAGGGACACCTCCTGTCTGGCTGATCCTAATCTACTAAGCCACTAACTCGCGAGCAACGAAGGTTCTGCCGGGTGCCGATATAGAACACGGTAAATACGGAGGTAACGGATAAAGACGGAATAATATCTTAATATTTGTCAATTCATGAGGGTCCGTTCATCCCGTGACTCCTCGCTCAGCCCTTCTGCCGGCGTCCGCCCTTCGACTCGTCGTCCCCGTCACCCCCCTGCGTGATCGTGACTCCTCGCTCAGGGTGACTCGCTGCTTTCTATGAAGACCGCCCCCCTTCTGAGTTACCCGAGCGAGTACCGATGAAATCGGGACGGGTCTCAGCCGAAGGGCGGGGAACCACGAGTATCCCACCTCTGTTCCCCAATTATGAGGCATGAGGGAGAACGGATTCAGAGATTCCTGAAACAGGAAAAGACGTTTCGCGAACGGCGGTGTTCCCCTTCTTACAAGCATATTAAAGCAACTTTTGAAGAAAAGATGACGTTGTCCCCTCGCGGCAGGGGAGAGAAAAGGCATTTGATGTAGGATTGCTTGAAAGACCGTCACCGACGGAATGGCGGGCCAATTGTTGTACACCGCGAAAAATGGAGGAGCATGGCATCATGACACAAATGATGAGGAGGGGAAGCCGTCTTTTTACCACGGCAATGATCTTTTGCATCGCGGCCGCGGCCGCCGCTCAACAGAGATACGGAGACCGGCCGGCCTCGCACATACCCGGTTACGGACTGAACAAGATAATTTCGGAGAGCGGATCGCTCGGCCCTCTGAGTCGGGACCGCACAATCGCCGCCGCGTATCAGCCCGTGATCTTCTGGAGCGAACCGGCGTCGAAGACGGACAGCGGCCGTTACGATGCCTATCATTTCCGGATACTCAGCTACATTCAGGGCAACGGGAACGTGACTCCCGACCAGCGCCTGTTTGAAGACGGCTCACTGACCGGAGACACCGTGATCGACGCCTCAACCGGAGCGGAACATCCCGCGATAGCCGGCAATAAGCGCTCTATAATACTGGCCGGTGATATGAACGGCGACGGGTTCGACGAGCTCGCCGCTGTCTGGGAAACTTACGATATCTCCGGCGGATCATCGGCGAGAGTCTTCGCGGCGGTCGTGCCCGTGAATAAATCCGACCTGTCTTTCCAGGGAGGAGCCATAACCGGCGAGCCGATCGGATTCGTTACGCCCACCGCTTCAAATTATGACGGCGAGGTCCGGGCCAGGTTCGCCGATTTGATGGGTGACGGGCGGGAGGAGCTGGTAGTAGCATGGCACGACCCCACCGACAACATGATCCATATCTCGGTTTTCGGCTACAGCTCAGCCGCACCTTCGCACCTGATGCTGATCGACTCGCTGTCGGACAGGGATGTCCCTGCGGGGAATCCCAGCTATAGCATGTTCGCACTCGCCGCCGGTGATTTCACACACGACAGTACCGACCAGGTCGTGCTGGCCGGATTTGCCAGCGACAGCCTGTTATACATCAAACTATACGAATTGAACGCCGGTGACAAGCTCGTTCCGGGAGGCATGACTGAATTTGCACCGATATCCTCGGGAAGCATCACCAACCTTGCGATGGCGACGGGCGATTTTACCGGGGACGATTTCAAAGACGACATAGCGCTAGCGGTCACGTGTTCCGGGGTGAGTTTTCTCTTCGGCAGCGGCTCCATCTTATACGTAGCACAGCCGTCTACCGATCTTCAAAGCGTCAGATTATCCACTGACTCCAGTGGGACTTATTACGGGTTGAGTGAGATCGTGTTTGCAAATCAACCGGGAACAGACATAGCCTGCGGGGATCTGAACGGCGACGGAACCGATGAAATAGCATTCGGCACGTACGGCGGAGGCTTCGGCGGAGATGAAATCGCCGTTTTCGAAGCGAAGCAAAACGGCAGCTACTTCCAGCCCGTTTTCGAGAGCAACACTTACGTCCCTGGCTCCTCGCAGGGGCCGGAGTTTTCAGGCGGCTTCCTGAGAGTCGGAGCGCTGGATCAGAGCGCGGACGCGGACATAACGGTCCTGCACACCGATTACAACGTCAGCGGAGACTCCGCTTATCAGGCTCTCGACCTCGAGGTTCTGGGCGTTACCGACTCCGCTTTCACACTCGCGATAAAAGCCGAGAAGACGAGTTACATGCAGGAATACACGAGCGCTGCCTCCGGGTTCCAGCGCCACTTTGCTCTTGCTCTGGGCGATTTCGACCAGGGCAGCCTCATACTCGGACAGCCGTCTCATTTCTATGTGTCTAATATAGAACAGCCTCTCATAATCCTGAACGCGCCGCCCGTTCACTTCGACGTCTTCGACGGGAAGTCCTATGACATATGCAAGGTCTTCAATGGCGGGAGCAATTACGGGAATTTCGTGACATCCTACGACCAATCGACGACTAACATGGACATGATGGAGAGCGAGGTCAATACGTCTTACGGACTGGGCGCATCGCTTTCGGGCAATGCAAGCTACGCCGCGGTCAAAGTCAGTGCGAGCCTGAAGACGCACTACGGAATAAATTTCGACAAGGTACAGAACTCGTCTTACTCTAATACCGTGAGCGTCGATGTCGGTGCGCAGCAGGAGGACGAAATATACGCTATCGTCGACAACTACGACTTGTGGGAATACCCGGTTATGGACAGCAGCCAAGTAAAGGGACACGTGCTCGTAACGGTCCCGAGTCTGCCGATCGGAGAGTGGTTCGATACGGAAAGCTGGTCGGCATATTCGTTCGTACCGGATCATGTCGTCGGAAATGTGCTGTCGTATCTCACTTACGATTCGCTCCAAAATAATCCTTACCTCCTGCAGCTGATCGAAGGCTCTGTATCCATCGGCTACAATCTCGGCACCAACTCGTTCAAGTGGAATCTGACCTCAAGCAACTTCTCCCAAACGAGTGCGTCGACGACCCAGACTTTCAAGCTGAATGTGGCGGCAGACATTCAGGTCGGGAAAAAGTTCGGCGGCTTCGGAGCATCGGTGAAGGCCGGCGTCAGCGGCGATTACAGCAACTCGAACCTGACATCGCACACTTCCTCGGTTACGAGCGATCTCAACCTGGCGGTTTACCTCGGAGCGATCGACCAGTCAATCGGGGAGGACCAGTACTTCGTCTCGCCGTACGCGTACTGGGGCGACAACGGGGCGCTGGTAGTGGACTACGCCGTGAAGCCGGACGAAGCGCCGCCGGCGGGAACCGAAACATGGTGGCAGAAGATATACGGGCATGAGCCCGACCCCGCCATGGCCCTTCCCTATCTCGACTGGCCCGAGGAGGGATTCACTGTCGAAGATCCGACGAAGATATACCAGACGAAAGAAATATTCTGCGATCCTGATAACCCGGCTCCGGGCGACACTGTGACAACCACAATCCGCATTCATAACTACAGCTTGATTCCTACAGACTCGTCGGTCGAGGTTAGCATTTACGTGGGAGAACCCGATTCCGGTGGAACGATCATAAGGGACATAAACGGAGCCACGATCTTTTCCACGCCGGGACCGATCGCAGCTCGCGGCTCGCAGATATTGACGGTAAAGTGGATCGCGCCTTCGACGGTGAAAACAAGGTTCGCCTACTCGGGAGATTACGTCCATGTGTGGGACCTTGTGGACCCGCAGAACAAGATCAACGAGATCCACGAGGACAACAACATGGGATGGAGCATACTTGAAATACCGGGGATCATCACCGCGGTGGCAGGGCGGAAGAACGTCCCGACGACATTTGTACTAAACCAGAATTATCCGAACCCGTTCAATCCATCTACAGTTATCGGCTATCAGCTAACAGCGGTCAGCGAGGTGACATTAAAAGTATATGATGTACTCGGGAGAGAGGTGGCAACGCTGGTGAGCGGAATGGAGCAGGCCGGGACGCACAGTGTCCGGTTCGACGGGAGCAAATTTTCGAGCGGAGTATATTTTTACTCGATCGTCGCCAGAGGGATGGACGGGAAGGTCTTCAGATCGACCAAAAAGCTGATGTTGTTGAAGTAGGAACGCGCTCCCTTCGCAGATGCAGCGTAGGGATGGAATACGAGGGAAACGGTGGTAACGGATCCTCACCGAATGAAATTTGCATAATCCTCGATCTGCCTGCCTCCCTCTCAGTCATAGTGAGCGAATCCCGACGGAGTCGGGACAAGGCTCAGCCGAAGGCTGACCTGTCCGCCGTCTGTTTGGTGGATCCGCCTCCGGCGGAGAAGGATAAGCAAGTCCATGCCGAGAGGAGCGGACGAGTCGCATCGCTTAAGGCGCCAATCGTGGCTCAGATTACAGCATAGAGAACTCGTCATAAATGAGTGTAATCAAGGTTTTCTCAAGAAACCCGAATCGTTTTCACTGATTTATCATCTCACGAGAGACAAAAAAGCTATCAACATAAAAGGGAATTTGACAATGCCTGAGCATTTGACGAAACAGACATTTCTAGAGAAGGTTTTCGACTACAAGAATAATAAAGAATGGAAATTCGCCGGGACATTGCCTGCCGTCGTGGACTTCTGGGCGCCGTGGTGCGGGCCCTGTCGCGCAGTAGGGCCGGTCATCGAAGAGCTCTCGAAGGAGTATGAGGGTAAGGTTGACTTCTATAAGGTGAACACCGATGCGGAGGAGGAACTTGCCGGTGTATTCGGGATTCGGAGCATTCCGTCGCTCCTTTTCATTCCCAAAGCAGGGTCCCCGCAGATGGCGGTCGGCGCGCTGCCGAAAGATCAGCTGAAGGAAATCATCGAGAGTGAACTGATGCCGGGCAATCAATCGGCCGCCGATTGACAGGCGCGACTCACTGCAATAAATACCCCGCGCCACTCAGTGGTGGGCTATCCTCAAATCATCGCACCAGAATACACAGACAGAAGCACGGATTATCTGCGCCGAAAGCGCATGAGCCTATGGCTCAACGGCTTCTGGAAATCCGATCAGTGACTAACTGTACTTATCCGTATCTTCTTCCGCTCTAACATGACATAAAGCAAATAACGCGGGACGGGGCAAACCGCTCGCCGAGATACAATAATTGTTGTCGGGACGTATACAAAACTCTGGCCGGGAGATGCCTCGAAGAGCGTAACGACATATGTATACTTTGCGGTCGGGATAAGCAGTAGGCAGTAGGTAGAAGAAGCCATATAGTAGGTAGGAGACCGCCGGCAGCCGGCACTTGGTAGAGCCCGCAGCACTTGTTAATTTTGGTGGCGCGAGCATGAGCAGCGCTGAAGGTTCTTGCATGCGATTCTAGATATCGGCAAACAAATCCCGGAGGTATCGGAAATGAAACAAGTGCTCCTTGCGGTCGCATTCATCTTTTCCCTTTCAACAATTTGCAGTGCCAAAATTCCCGGAGACGATCCTCCCGGAGTCCCTGATCCATCTCAATACATATTGCTCAACCTGATGTACCGCGACAGCACCGTGCAGGATTTTCACCAGATCGACTCGGTGTTCGGAACTTCCGCCCACCGCAGAATCGCTATCGGGGCGTCATATGTAATATCCTTCCTTCAATATTCTCCGGCGCACTGCGACAGCGCGCTGAGGAAAGTCCTGTCGCTCTCGCGGCAGTATGACATCCCCGTTTTCATTCGCTGGGACGGAGAGAGCTACTGGGGCGCCAGGCCGGACCTCTGGAACTGGTGGGACCCGAATAAACCGGGGTATAACCCGAAGAACAAATACGACGTCGAGTGGGACTACTGGTCGCCCGATTCGGCGGTGAAGATAGGCTGGAGGAACTGGGGAATTCAGACGCGCGTGCTCCCGATGCCCAACCTGATGGCGCCGCGCTACAAGCAGGCATGCGACTCCGCGATGCGAAGGCTTGTACCGATTGTCGTTAACTGGTGGCACGGCCTCCCCGATTCGCTCAAGTACCTCTTCGTCGGCATGAGCGTCGGCTGGGAGAGCGCCATCGGCGTGAACAACTGGTATTATCCGGACGGGAACGCGCTGCTCAACAAGCCCGAATCCGATGACCCGACTTACGGACTGAACGTGCGCAATCTACCTTCGCGCGGCGTGCAGACGATAGGCTATGCGGCTGTCAGTACGCTCGGACTCGCGCATTCGGGACAACTGACCGAAAATATGATCGCGGAGGTGGTGCGGGTGCATCTCGAGGAATTGTCGAAGATCTGCTACGGCCTCGGCGTTCCGCGCGACCATATATTCACGCACTGCGGCGGCTGGGGACGGGGCGACCCGACAAACTACGCCGCGCTGAACAAGTATTCGTGTCCCGGCTGGAGCTTCTACCCCCCGTATGCCTACGACCCGGCAATGAAATACGATCCGATGAACGCGCTAAAGAAGAACACCGCCCCGTACTGGGCCGCGGCGGAATGGCTGTACGACTGGGGCCACAGCACGGGCGAAATAAAGTGGCTGCTTGCCATAGAGAACACGCTTTCGCTGCCGAAAATCAGGTATCTGAGCATATACAACTGGGAGCCGGTGAGGTTCAACCAGGCCGCGGTCGAGGCGATCCGGGTAGCGACAAAGTTCAGGTAAGAGGGAGAGTGTGACGGTGGTACGCGATTCCGGTTGATTATGGCTCCATACAAAACATATGAGTACGCAAAGGAATTGAAAGGGAACCGGCAATTGATCCGCGTATGCTTGGCGGCTGGTTTTCATCGCATTCGCTGGATGCTTCTCCGAAAAATGCGATTGGACCTGGCGCCTCGCGACTTAGCGAGAGAGTATTCCCGTCTGACTTCACGCCTGGTTATTGTCCCGTAGCTTCCTTGAAAATCCCCGTTCATTTTGCTAAATACTATTCAATTCGGGAGAAGAAGTCGCGCAAGGCCCGTTACGGCGCCGATTCTATATAGAATGAAATATCGCCCTTCGCCCGCGCATACACGCGATCCGAAGCAGGAGATGCAAACTTATCGAACCATTAACAACGGAGAGCTGCATGAAATCATTTACTCTTGCCCTGGTACTTTCTCTCCTTACCCTTTGCGGGAGCGCTTTCCCGCAGGCAGCGAAACGCGACTCGGCAATTTTCGTCAAGCCCGCGAACGAATTCTACGATTCGATCATGACCTCGCTGCACAATTTCTACCAGCGGGAGAAAAAGACCACCACATTCAACAAAGTCCTCAGCGTCGACTTCAGTCAGTACGACGCGCCGAAGTCGATGAGCGACTTCAAACAAAACTGGGCCAATCCATCGGTATCGCAGGGAAACACCGGCACTTGCTGGGACTTCTCCACGACATCGTTTCTCGAATCCGAGGTCTACCGCCTGACGGGGCGGAAGATGAAGTTCTCGGAGATGTACACCGACTACTGGGAATACGTCAGGAAAGCGATGGGTTACGTCCGTACGAGAGGGAAATCGAAGTTCGGCCCCGGCTCCGAGGCGAACGCGGTTCTCATCGACTGGGAAAAGTACGGCATCGTTCCGGAGAAGGATTACACCGGATTGCTGAACGGCCAGCCGTTCTACGACGAATCGAAGCTGTATAACGAAATGTATTCCTACCTGAAATCCGTGAAGGCGGAAAATGCCTGGAACCCGGCGGTCGTGAAAAGCACCATCGAATCCATTCTCGATCACTATATGGGTACGCCCCCGACCGAGATAAACGTCGACGGGAAGGAAATGACGCCGAAGCAGTATCTCAAAGATGTCGTAAAGCTCAATCTCAAGGACTACGTCTCGCTCGTGTCGTTCTCCGACCGTCCCTACTACGAATGGACCGAATACAACGTGTCGGACAACTGGTGGCACAGCAAGGGTTATATCAACGTCCCGCTCAACGTGTTCATGGGCGCGATCGACCACGCCGTGCGTTCCGGCTACACGGAATCGATCTGGGGAGACGTCAGCGAGCCGGGGATTTACGGACACGCAGGAATAGCCGTAATCCCGAGCTGGGATATCCCTTCGAAGTATATCGACGCGAATGCGAGGATCTTCAGGTTTTACAATCACACGACCACCGACGACCACGGAATGCATCTCATCGGGTACACCGTCAAGGACGGGAAGACATGGTATCTGATAAAAGACTCCGACTCGGGGTCCAGGAACAGCGATCATCCCGGATACGATTTCTTCAGCAGCGATTACGTGAAACTGAAGATGCTCGGCGTCATGCTCCCGAAGAGCGCGATTCCCGAGATCGTGAATAAGATGAAGTGATTCTGATTTGACAACCGGGGAGCTTCGGCTCCCCCTTTTTATCCGGATAGAAGCCAGGCGCCTTCCATCCCTTAGGACCGGAGGAATGGTATCCTCTTGCAAATTCAAAGGGGGTAAGCTATCGTTACAGAAATCGCCACGGCATCTTACACCTGTTGTCGAGCGGCACACCTTGATTTTCAACCATAAAATAGAGGAGTCGTTATGGAAGATGAGGTGACACCGAAGCCTCCGTCATTAGTCCGCCGGATTTTCATCGGGAATCAAGGCATACGTGCCGGGTGGAGCATCGGGATTTTCGTGGTTTTGCTCGTGGTGATTTCGCTCGTGTTATTGACTCCGGTGCGACTAATTTTTCAGCCCGGGCACACACCCATGAGCAACAGATTCCCGATTCCCATGGGAACCGTAGAGCTTGCCCTCTTCCTGGGGCTACTGTGCGCGTCGATGGTGATGACGCGGATCGAACACAAACCGGTTATCTCATACGGCCTCGACGGACCGCGGCGGCTACCGAATTTTCTCTGGGGACTTTTGTTCGGCTTCATCGCTCTCTCTGTGCTCGTGGGGACGATGATGCTCTTCGGGTTCCTTCGTTTCGACGGCGTGCAGATTTCCGGATGGAGAGCCTTCAAGTATGCCGTGGCATGGGGAGGCGTCTTCCTCCTCGTCGGCATGTATGAGGAGTATGTGATGAGAGGATACGTCCTCGCGACCCTCTCCCGCGGGATAGGATTCTGGTGGGGTGCCATCATTCTTTCGGTCGCATTCGGGTCCGTTCATCTTTCCAATACAGGCGAATCGCCTGTCGGAATCTTCTCGGCGGGTGCCATTGGGCTGTTGTTTTGCGTCAGCCTGTGGTACCTGAGGACTCTTTGGTGGGCGATAGGATTTCACGCTGCCTGGGACTGGGGGCAGTCGTACTTCTGGGGAACGGCAGACAGCGGACTCGTCATGAAGGGACACCTTCTCGGCGCTCATCCGCAGGGGAACATACTCTGGAGCGGCGGAGCCACGGGTCCCGAAGGTAGCATGCTGATTGTGCCGCTCCTGATAATCATCGCCGTGCTCATGGTGATTGTCTGGCGGAACAAGAAGATTGTTCCGGTAGCTGAGGATGCAGCGAGCTCCTGAGGCAGAAAAAGAAATGACTGTCTCACTTGGTTTGATTATGTCACCGGGGTTGAACTATGGTTTTGGGGATCATTCTACAATAATGTCAGCCCTTCGGGCTTTTGCGGTGGAGAAGACGGCAGGACGCGGTCGGTAGATCTATTATCCACAATTCCATGATTCCATTAATCCATCATTCCACCTTTCCGCTGGCCATGTTAGGTGGTTCTGACTTTCGCGGCAAACAGCTACACAACCGCCCTGTCTCTTCCGATCTTGTGACCCTTCAGTCCGTAGAAGCCGACGTAGGAGTACGCGATCAGCGGCACTATGTATGAAATCTGCAGGCCGCCCAGGTCGGCGATATGACCCTGAAGCGGCGGAAGTATTGCGGCGCCGAGCACCGCCGCTATGAGGACCGAAGAAACCTGGCTCTTGTATATCCCCGTTCCCTCGAGCGCGAGAGAGAAGGTGTTCGACCAGCCGATGGAGGTAAACAGTCCTACACCGACCACGCACCACATCGCGACCTTGCCGCCGGCAACAATCGTGGTTACAAGGAGCACCACGATCGCGGCCATGAATATCGTCAGTGTACGCCCGGGACGTGCCTTCCCGAACTGGAAGAGGAGCCAGCATCCGAAAAGAAGCGGAAGGTAATGCAGGACGATATTCCACCCG
The DNA here is from genome assembly GCA_046705025.1 of Candidatus Kryptoniota bacterium. Lineage (GTDB taxonomy): Bacteria > Bacteroidota > Ignavibacteria > Kryptoniales > JAKASW01 > JAKASW01. The sequence continues at coordinate 65,355 of JBJKQU010000079.1, forward strand.
CTGATAAGTCCGAGGACTATGAAAGCCGCGATCGGTATCGCGGCGAGTATTAGCCGCTTGTTCGTGTGCTTCATTTCACTCAGCTCGACCCCTCCCATGAACCGGCCTATCAGCATTCCTCCCCAGAAGAGGGAGACGTATCTACTCGCCTCGATAGGGGTGAGGCCTGCGATGCTGCGCTGTCCGAGAAAGTTGATTATCGAGCTCCCTACCGATACTTCCCCTCCGACATACATGAATATTGCGGCGATGCCGAGCACGACGTGCGGAAACCTCAGGGCGCCCAGCCCCTTCTCGATCTTTCCCTCGCCGACGCGCGGAAGGCGGACGAAGAAAAACACCGACGCGAGAATCACGAAGACGATTGAGAAAGCGAGGTAGGGTATCCTCACAGACATTACGCCGTTCTCTCCTGCGCGGCTGAAGTACTCGAATATCAGGTAACCGCCGACCAGCGGACCGATCGTCGTTCCTATCGAATTGAAGCCCTGCGCCAGGTTAAGACGGCTCGAAGCGGTGCGTTCCGGTCCGAGGATGGTTACATAAGGGTTGGCGGCAATCTGAAGGAGAGAGAAACCGAGCCCGACTATGAAGAGTGCCAGCAGGAACAGGGGGTAAGATATGGCGCCTGCCGCAGGGAGGAACAGTGCGCTCCCCAGGGCGGCAATGAGAAGACTTACCACTATGCTGTTCTTGTAGCCTAATTTCGCTATGGGATCTCCGGCGGTAGAGGAGATGAGGTAGTAAAGCAAGGCGCCGATGGTATATCCTCCGGCGAAGGCGAACTGCACAAGCATCGCCTCGAAATAGTTGAGTGTAAATGCCTCCTTGAACCGGGGGATGAGGATATCGTTCCATACGGTCATGAAGCCCCACATGAAGAACAGGCTCGTCATGATAAAGAACGGTCCGCGGTATGTCTGCGTTTTCCCTTCCGTACCGGCGGACGGTATGGCTTCAGCTGCCGTGCTCGCGTTAATCATCTGTGGATTCCAATCTGTTTAGTCTGTATTCGACCTGAAATCCCGCGCCGCCTGCAGATCCACGGCATAGTTTGACCCCGGCCTCACGAATACCATTTCCTGCAGCGACGTGTTCCGTCTTGTATACGAATGCTAAGATAGTATTCCCGTCAGGGATTGGCAAACAAATGTGGATAAAGAACATCCGGAGCAGGTGTCAGGACTGTGAAATTTCGTGCCGTTTCCTTCGCCTTGCGGTCTCTCCCGGTTCGAATACCGGGCGCGATTCAGTGCGCCGACGCATTGATACCATTGTCCTTCCGTGGTGGAACGGCATTGCGGCTTCTCTATTCTACCAGCCGGTGCTCAGAAGACGATGTAGTCCCTTTTTCATCCCTTTGCTCTACAGCGTACTCTCACAGTTCTTTATATAATGATCGGGAAAGAACGTTCCAACGGTGCAGGGACCGGCGGGATTTCACGACCGCCGGGTGATCTGAACTTAAATGGGGAAGGAGAAATCATGAGCAAAGGTCGCGACATCAGAAAGGGCTCAAAGAAGGAGCCGACAAAAACGATGAAGGAAAAGAAGGCTGCCAAAAGGATCAAGAAGGACGAAAAGAAAAACGAGAGCAAAGGAATCGATCTCCTGAGAAGGTAACTCGTCCCTGCGGAAGCCCGAAATTACTCTGCAGGCCGTCGCGCACGCGGACTGATTTACCGATGACGGACCAGTCCCAATTGATGCGGCGTTGAGGCCCGTTGCCTTTGGGAGTGGCAACATCCGGACGGCTTCCCGACGGCAGCGCACACTCTGCTTCCCCCAATGCACCTCATTTTGCATTGCCGGGGCCAGTCGGTTTGTCCCGTCCGTCCCGCCGCTCATAATAAAGGACTTAGAAGGATGTAGTCCTCTTTTCATCCTTTGGAGGCATTCCTTGTTCGCACACTCGTTGGTATACTTTCAAAAGAGTACTGGTGCCCATACTTGAAATCCGGATCCGGCTTCAGGAAGGAAAGGAAGGCATTTGATGAAGTGGGAGCGATCAAAGGGAGAATCGAAGCGAATGTGGGGGAAATCACTGGACGAATTAATCTCCGGTGTCGCGGCAAAATACAAGCAACTTATCGGTATCGCATGGCTGAACGTTCATCGCCTTTATGACCAGCGCGGTTGGCAATATTTGCGCCTCAGGCTGTTCCTTTTTAGAAGGGGAATCACGATGCCAAGGCGCGTCTATTTGAACCTTCGCGGGCGGCGCAACCGGAAAGTTGCACAGGATTCCGGAAGCTGACCGTGCAGAAAGCTTCTTGCGTTCTTTGGCAAGGGCATGGATCTCGGTTGTCAGGCGGCCGAAACGCCGCCAGGCAACTCGAGATGAAATATTAATATCAAACACACATGGATCGAAAATGGGACCGACTATAGAGGCCGTCGAATGGAAATCAGCTGGAGCCGCCGCATCGCAGGAGCTATTGCATGCCGACGGGTACGCGCTTTGCGTGGGGACGAAGGACGCCCGGCGGAAGGTACACGGTAGCAGCATCACCAGGCCTCATAAGTTATTCGCGGGTCAGTTTGAGACCGGGGACGGAATTGTTTATGAGTAGGATTGTAATATCGAATGCCCGTGATTGCTTTGTTGAAATTATCCATCGCGATTCAGAACCTGCTGCCTGGGTTGTGCGGCGCTGGAAGAAATTCTTGTGGTTCAAGAAGAGGGTTTCGTCGGACTGGTTCAACGATGAGCATCAGGCGCTTGCCTTCGCGAACGAAATCAAGCTCAGGCATCACGGAAGCTGATACTTTTTTAAGCGAATAGGAGAGAGTTCACTATGCAATATATGGATCATAATTTGAGAAAAAACAGGGGTAGTTCTCCACCGTTCCAGGAATTGGAGAGATGGATCGATGACGGGGCCGACGGTGCTCATTGGGTGAGAACCCCACCGGAGGGTGTACAACCGGCTGACGACCGGCCAACGGAACTGCTCCCCGGAACCCGGGGACATGGAATGAGCGAGAACACGGGTTTGACGGGGACTGTGGAATCGCACGCGTCGAAATAGCGAGCAATGAAAATCGGTGATTGTCCCATGTTCCGTGCTTGCCCGGAACGTCCTGCGGACGAGCCGAAGCGCGCTTCAGCACGCAGGAGTGAACCCCGTGCTCCATAGTCGACATGCCCAAGTAAGAGATGGAACACAAATTTCCGCAGGTGCCCCCCACTACTTAAAACGATGTCCAGCAATCGGACTTCCAGTGCGGTTTCTCAGCGAATCGGTGCTATATTGTTACATTAAGGAGGCCCGTGAGAGAAAAAACAGACGACAAATTTACGGTTCGAGTTGCTGATACCCTCCAAAAGACATTGCATTCCCGGGATTCGGCCGAAAGGCTGGTGAGGGCTGTCATAAGTCTGTGGAGGGACAGTACTGACGGACCAAGGAAATCGGCGGGCATTTTGGTCCTCGATTTTCAGGGAATCGAACAGATTTCGGAATCTGCTGCCGGCGTCATTGCCGAATTCCGCGACAAATTTTCCGAGGATAAGGATCCGGAAATAATATTCTCCAACATGTCCAGTTCCATCAGGGAGATTATTGAAGCCGCGGAGAGATCGGTTCTGCAATCGGCGAGGAAGCTCAGGAGCTCGAAAAAGAAGCGGGGCCGGTTCACGATTAAGATATAGCCCGCCAGGCCCGCTAAAGGTGATAATCATGGACCTCGCTCCGACAGAGACGGACATACTGCTGTTTGTGCGCGCGGGCGTGTCCGGTTTCGTCCTCAAGGGTGCCACAACGGAAGACTTTCTGAAAACCACCCGGGCGGTGGCACGCGGAAAGAAGGTGCTCCCCCCGCTGATGACGGATTCGCTTTTCTCACATATCGTGGAGCAGGCCGTCAAGGGGACAATTCGCCCGCGCGTCACGGAAGCCGTCCGGATGACGAAGCGCGAACGCCGGGTGATCGTCCTGATAGCGGACGGACTGTCGAACAAGGAAATCGCCGACAAGCTCCATCTTTCCACCTATACCGTAAAGAGCCACGTTCACAATATACTTGAGAAGCGCCTCCTTCGCTCCCGCGTCCAGATTGCCAAATACGCCCGGGCAAACACCGAGCTCATGAAGGCGCAAGAAAGCATTTCGCTTATCGGAGAGTAGCTTCGCGGATAAAGGGGTTAATCCCGTTTTCATCCTCTTGGACTATTGAATCCCCCCCGGTCCCCACCTAAGTTGATGCTGCAGTGATCCCGAAAAATGTCCGTCCCCGGATGCAGTGAAGCGGGGAACCGGACAGACCAATTGACCAATCCGCTACTCAAACGTCAGGAGAATAAATGAAGAGGATCAGACTTCTACTAATTGAAAAGAATCGTCTGCTGAGGGATGGACTCACGTCGATTCTCAAGAAACACGCCGACATTACTATAGTGGCAACGTCCGGCGACAGCGAGAACACTATCCTTAAGCTTCATCAGTTGAAACCGAACGTGGTTATGCTGGACCTGAATTTACGCAGTCAGAACAGCCTGCATGTAGTCAGTCTCGTAAAGAAGGAATTTCCGGAGGCGAAAGTCGTTGTAATGGATCTGGCGCCGGTTCACGGGGACGTCGTGCAGTACGTTAAAGCCGGGGCGTCGGGTTTCATCCTGAAGGACACGACGCCCGAAGATTTAATCGTTACGATTCGTACCGTAGCGGACGGAGGACAGGTTCTTCCACCTACGCTAGCCGATTCGCTTTTCTCCAGCATCGTGGAACACGCGATAAAGGGAAAGAAGACGAAACTGACTCAGCCTGTTCGGATGACGAAGGCCGAGAAGGAAGTCTTTGGACTCCTCGGCCGCGGCCTCAGCGACAAGGAAATCGGTGAGAAGCTTCATACGCCGACTCAAACGGTGAGAACCCAGGTTCAGAACATCATGAAGAAGCTGACACTGCGCAACCGTTTGGAAGTGAGAGACTACATATATACGGACGGGACTCTGGAGACGATCGTCGGAAGCATCTCCGTGGTCGGTAACTGAGGGAAGAGAAGAGTCTTATATCCTCCGGAGTCGCCCGGGCGGAGCCGGCAGCGCACGTGACGATCTCTTCCCGGTAGCTCTTGAGTGAGTTTGATTCTTCATCCGCGAAAGTCCGTCTTATCTGTGCTGATTCGTGTTCTATCCTTACTCCGTGCTTGCCGGGCAGGAGGCGCGGAAGCAGTGCTCGACATTACCCCATTGATCCAGCATTCCGTTATTCCCTCATTTCACCCTCTTCTTCCCGTTGTTGACTCTTCCCGGTTTGTGATTTAGTCCGAAGGACAAACCCACTGCCTAAGGCAGTGGTAATGTAAGGATGGCTTGGCCGGGGCCAGTTGGCCCAGAAGTCAGGCTCAGAGTCAGCCATCCAATAACCGCGCGAAGCGCGCGGCAGGCTTGGACGGCTCGCGGTTGCGCAAAACCCTTTTGGGTTTCGTGCTTTTTGAAGGCGTCGATTTCAATCGATGCCTTCCGGAAACCACCGGCTTTGCCGGTGGTGGTTCACAAGATGGCAGTCTAAGCTTCGTCATCAGTTAAACGCGCAAAGCCCGCGCCTTGAACAACTAAACCACAAGAGACACCGAGACATGGAGGAACACAGAATTAAATACTATTTCATTTTCCGTGCCTCCCGCGTCTCCCCGTTTGCAGGACCGTTTCGGGGCAGGCCCCTTCGGGGCGTGTTTTGATTCAAGCCCCGCCAAACTCCGTACGGGGTTTTCTGCTGTGTCCAAAGCGTCTCACGAAGTGATCCTTGGGACGGGAAGGCATCCCTTTGCCTATGGAAAAGAAAGTCAAGAGAAAAAACAATCCCATTAACAAAAATCTTATTTTTTGTTTTCTGACTTTTGGTCTCACAGCCACATAAGATGGCTGCGCCGCTTTCTGTCGGCCAG
>JBJKQU010000080.1:0-3210 GCA_046705025.1 Candidatus Kryptoniota bacterium
TTTGTCATAATTCCCCTGCGGCTCGTTGTGCCAGAAGTTGATCGGGTTCGTCGGCTTGAAGGTGCAGAGACAACGCCTGGTATTCATCGAAACCCCAAGAGATCTGCTTCGGCACTTCTGATAAAAACCATGGAGCAGCTTGAACCGGTACCTCTCCCTGTTTGACAGCTTTACCTCTTCGTTGCCTTCAAACAGTGATGGCTTGAACTGCGTTTCCCACGCCTTGTAGCCAGCATAGTCATCTCGTGAAAAGACCGACAAACCTGTAAATAGATCCGCTACTTGAATGGGCCGCTCGTCAATGGAACACGCTTCTTTGAATGACGAGACGAAGTAAGCCGGATCCATGAAGAACCTACCAAAGATCGTATCCTCCACATTCATTCGGCGACCCACGCGAGAAAGGCAATCTCTTGCCGTGTCCCAGTCGACTCCTCCGCGCTCATCGGGACGAACATGCCACTCGCTTCCTCGATCGCGCTTCTTCATCACGTTGTTCAGCAAATGGAAAAACATCCTCTCGTAGTTCGCGTTATCGTCCCGGCCTATCAGCTTATGTCGCGAGTCCTGAGTATCCCAGACTAGTATGTCAACTCGCAGCTTGTATGCTCCGAGATTTGCTAGCACGAAATCGATTAGCTTCTCAGCACAGAATGAATACTTTGCGTCTTTGACCTTATTCCATTTAAACTCGGTAACGTCGGACTCCAGGAGAATTCTGCCCAACGCTTCCGAAACCACGGGCCATGAACTGACCGGCATCGAAAAAGCCGATAAGCTGCGAAACCTAGATGCTGTGATTTGGCTTTCATCCGTAAAGGCGACGTATTCCGTCATTGATCTTGCCCGCCTGACATTCCTATCTACGACCCGAACTGGCTATACCAGCATTCTGCCTCACGAACCTAGTCATTTCTCCCTGGGGCATCCTCAGCCCCTCATGATCTTCCCATCATTGACAGCGGGGACAGTTAAGGATACCTAATCGCTCCTGCTATTTCGTTTCTTTGCCGCCGGGCGGCATCGGTCTGAAGCTTGAAGGATCTACCGGCGGCAGATATACTCCGTTGAGTATTGAGCCTTCCGTCTTTGCGGCCAGTATCCCGCGGGTGGACGAGACGGCCATCGAAACCAATGTTTTCATGACCGCATCAGGAGCGCTGATTTGATTTTCCTTGACCTTGAACACTTCATCGAAATTTTCGATGGCGAATGTTACCCTTGTAATCGATTCGGATATTTTTCTGGTTCTTTGTTCGTCGCAGAAAATATCGACCGCGGTGTCGACGATTACTTCCCGCCTGGGAGGATCAAAGCGGACGCCAACCCCGATTCCAAACTGCAGCTTGCTCTTATCGAAAGAGTCCTGTTTCATCAAGTTATCAATTGAGAATTTCAGAGTCTGAATCTCTCTGATATTAAAACTGATCTTGAGCGCTACGGGCTGCTCTGTTGGTTGGACAGTCATAATTATCCTAAGATCTCTCCCATCGCGGCAGGTTCAGGTTTTAACATATGAAGGGCGGGCACCCGCGTCTCCGGGAAAGCGATGTCGTATGTTACGTTGTGCGATAGTGAAGACTTGTCGAGAATCATAAATTCTGTCAAAGAAGGACGAAACGTTTCGTCATAGCTTTCTTCAGCTCTCGCAAATGGCCAGTCGTTGCGGGTATATAGAATCCGCATATCGAGTTTCGACTCGATTAAAGAGATCGACTTGATCGTAAAGTTGTGCCTGCCGCTCAGCCACTTGCTTATTTCGGATTCCTTCTTTCCGCAAAGCTCCGCGAACTTCTTCTGATTCAACCCTCTTGACTTGAACGCATCCTCGATGGACGCGGCTAATCCCATGGAAAGACGGTTGAAGCTCTTCACGGCCTTGGGCACTCTCTTCAACTGTTCCAGGAAGGACTTGTTGGGGTTGTTCCCTCTCATACATCTATCTCCATTTCCATATCTACGTATTTCATTAAATCTGTGAAGTCGACGTCTTGATCAACCAGGCATTTGTCTATCAGCTCAAGTGTATGGACCGCACTCTTAAGAACCGGGACTTGCTGATATGTGCGAGCCCTGCTCGGCTTGATTCCACCCTGTCCCAGTATTATGCACGCACCGCCATACTTAAGGCAGTAAATCCTCAGGTTGTCGGTATCTTCAAATCGCTTGACGCAATGCGCGCCCTCATCCTTGAAGAATATGTCACGAATTCCTGTCTTATCGGCCATCGTAAAGATCCTATCGGCCACATCATCCAGGATCGAGCCGTGCGACTTCGAATAATCTTGTACGAATTGCTCATATGTCGTGATGGAATCACCTGCGAATTGGACGGCCAATACGGTCCCTTTGTCGCCGTCGTAGTACTCTCGCAGACAGAACTTGCGCTTCATTTATAAGTTAAGTGCCGTCGTAGAGCCAAGCAAGCCGATTCGTCGGCCTTTTGATTAGGCTCACCCGCCAAAACAGATGAAATTCCGACTCTTTCGGCTTTCGGAACGCGTCTCACAGCTCTCCCTTAAACGCCTTGTCCAGCACCGAAGGAAGAAGGGCGTCAAGTTCCTTCAAACTAGCATCTCCCAACGGCGCGAGCGAATCAATTTTCTGAATTCCGGCATCGAGTGTGCCGACGATCTCTTCCTGTTCCCACATCTTCACCTCAGGAATCTCTAGGCCCTCTATTTGCGCCTTAGTGAAACCTTGCCGGGTCGCCCCCTTCTGCTCGTTGTTTATGAGACTCTGAACAGACGGCTGGCTGATCCAATACATCAAGAATCTCGCTGACAACTCATCGGTAGGGCGGATGATACTTACGTGCTGATTCACATTTGCTTCAGACAAATCTGGGGGAGCAATTGCAACTCGCCCAATCGATGCCCCAGTTATATTAAGCAGAACGTCTCCTGGAAGTACTCTTGTTGATGCCATTTGCGCATGCGTCGAATCATCTATGAATACCATTCCATCCTTTGTGAACCGGCGCATCAATACATTCTGACTGCGGATGAACGGAACCCCACTCGGTGGATAGAACGCCCTACCCCCGGTTGGCGTAGAGCCGCTCCCGATCTTACTAGCTAGCTCGCCGAGACTCCTTTTCTTCCTGTTGTCAAATCGCTTGAAAGTTGAATCGACGAAGCCATTGGCCAGTAATGCCCGTTCCGTGAAAGTCTCACTTTTGAGTTTCCTAGCTTCCTCAATCTTCCCCGC
>JBJKQU010000081.1:0-5822 GCA_046705025.1 Candidatus Kryptoniota bacterium
AAGTCCAGGTTCTTAGTTCTTTTGTTACTTGACAGATCATTTAAATATCTGGGGTTGTAGCTCAGTTTGGTTAGAGCGCCTGCCTGTCACGCAGGAGGTCGCGAGTTCGAGCCTCGTCAACCCCGCATTTCCCTTCCGTTTTGGAAGTTTCTTTCCGACTTCCCGACCGACCCAGTCCAAAAGTTACTGTACGCTTTACTGTACAGTAAATTTTTCCGATCCCGATGGTTGCTCGTTGTGCCATCATACCTTTTCGATCCGCAGTGAGTCCGTTCAGCAGCTCGCGGTATTGATTGCCAGTATTTGATCTTTCATTCATGCGGACTCTCATTTTCTTTCGTCCAATCTACCACGAAGAATTCAACTCCGCAATACGCATCGGACTATACAAATGATGCGCTGGCGAATCTCCTTCTCCTATTGAAGTCGAGTCTCCCTTCCGATCAATTTTCAGGCGGCAGGAACGTCCACCAGAATGCGACACAAGAAAATTCCGTGGGCCAGCAAATCTGTGATTCCTATTTCCTATTGGGCTGGGGCCTTGGTCTGTTCGCGGAAGTGGAATTTGGATCGTTCGAGCCCGCGTGGCATATTACTGGTGCATTTGCAAGGCAGGTGCCGGGCGACGGGGGTCGCCTGAAAATTAATCAACGGGTAGAGCCTCACGGGGGTGTTGAAGCCCAATTCTAAAACATCAAATCTCATAAGGAGAAAATTATGAGAATATCAGAACTCAGAGATTGGGCCGTCGAGTATGGGGAAACCAATTTTTCCATGAAGACTGCCGAATGGTATCGCGTTTCATTGAACGCACTCATCAAGCACGTAGGGGATAAGGACGTTAAGAAGACCGTCCCCGCAGACATCGAACGTTTCAAAACGCTGCGGAAGAAAGAAGTGTCCGATGCTACAGTCAACAACAATGTCAGGGGCATCAAAAGCTGTTTCCGAAAGGCTTTCGAGCTCGAGCTAATCACGAAGAACCCTGCCGCAAAAATAAGAGGGATACGGGAGGAAGAACAGGCGCCCGTCTATCTCACACAAGAGGATGCCGAAATGTTCCTCCAGTCGACGATGCGCGAGCCGTGGTTCGGGAAGATTGTACTCTTCTCGATGCAGACAGGACTTAGACGGGGAGAAATAACCAACCTCAAGAAAGAAGACGCCGATCTTGCGAACAAGGTCGTCAGTGTCCACTCCACCGCCGGCTACAAAGTCAAGTTCGGCAAGCGAAGGATCGTGACCTTGAACGACGTGGCGCTTCAGATAGTCGCTGAACGCATGAAGGCGCCGGGATCCGAGTACATTTTCCCCGATGAAAACGGCAAGCAGCTGAAACCTGAGCGCTTGACGAAGAAATTCCGAAAGTACATACGCCGGTGCGGGCTGAATAAGAAGTATCACTTCCACTCGCTCCGCCACACTTTCGGATCGCTCCTGTGCCAGAACAAGGTTCCACTCAGGGATATCCAGGAACTAATGGGACACAGCCGCATCACGGTGACCGAGAAATATGCGCATGTGTCGCCGGAACACCTGCACGAGTCGACGCAGGTGATGTCCACGCTGACAGCGCCTACAACCGGCTTCTTCAGCTGGGAGTAGACCGGACTCTTTAACTGGTGGGTTATGTGAACGGGGGCTACGGCGATCGGCCTATCGCCCCCGTTTTACTTGCCATCTCAATCGTCATTTATTTGAAGATACCATGTATCGCATCCAGCCCTTTACTTCTCCCCGCTTGTCTGCATCAAGAAAGGAATTAAGCTCGATGTCCTGGCAAAGGCTCTTCCAACCTATTCCTTATCACGCTTTCTTCTTTGGCGAGACCGCCAGTTCGCACAAAAGGTATTCTGATGTCTGTGCTGCTCGATCCATGCCTCAACTTCATCAGCGTCGTATCGAAATTCCTTTCCGAAGCGATAGCAGGGCAGTGAGAGATTTCTCACATACCGGAGAACGAGCTTCGGGTGGATGTTCAGTTTTGTTGCGACCTGCTTCGTCGTCAACAGGTCTTTTCTTCTTTCAGGTTTCATCGCGCGATTCCTTTAGGTTGTTTTCAAATTCTTCGTGAAATGGGGAAGGCCGCTGTATCAATTGTTGATACAGCGGCTCTGGTAGGGAGGCCACCGAATGTTTTACGCGGATTCTCGCTGCGACAATGCAAGGAGGTATCTCATGTAGGTACGTGCCTCATCGCGTCTCGAAGCGTCCAGCTGCTGATAAAGCTGGACAAATTCCTCGATCTTTGGATCCGCCTTCAGAACATCTATCGCTTTCATGGAGCCATCCTGTCCAAGAAGATGGTCAACTGTTACGCCCAACGCGGTGGCCAGTCGCAACATTGCAAACGATTTGAGCTGCCTGGTTTGCCCGCTCTCGATTCTACACACCGTCGGCTGAGATAAGCCTGATTTCGCGGCCAGATCTCTTTGTGCCATGTTAAGCTTCTTCCGTAGATATTTCACCTTGCTTGCTAAGTTCATATTGAACTACCTTTCTTTAGATGTTTTGTCTTATGACTGATAATTGTTTTGATATGTCGGGTGTGATTGTTGATTTGGAACTATGGAGGGGGATGCCGCGAGGCGGACAATTCTGTCCAGCCCCATTTGTATCAATCTAGTTCTGGTTATCGGCTGCCGCAGGCAATACTGCGAGTGTAGTCGTATCCCGGAGTACTTGTACGGGCGTTCGGCTGTCTGATCAGGATGGTGGCGCTGCCCGAAGCTCGCAGATATTCATAAGTGAAAAAATTCATCGGTCCGAACGAAAACCAGGGGCGACATGCGTTGTCATCTGATAAGTGTGTATCATGGCACGATGCTAGCTCTGCTGATACAGCCGTTCATCATATTGCTGAAATGCGATAAGTCAATTCATGTGTGTGTTGTCCTGGGCCTCCTGACTATACTTCCTTTCGTTAATAACAAATCTGTGTCTCGAAAGACCTTGCAAAAGCGGTTACGATCCCCTATACCATATTGTCTCAGATTTGTCATCAAAAAATTCAATGCTTCAAATCTCAGCAGTTTAGCCGGTTTTAAAGCATGCGTGGAGGGACTTGGACTCTCACGATGATCCGGCCAAATACGAAAATTATCCATATTTCACGATTAAGGACCAATTTCATCGGGCGTTTTGAGGCCTTTTGAGGAACGTTTGTCTTAATTATTGACATTGGTATTGCCACTTGTCGCTCACTTCAATTCATTGGCGGCAGCTCTTCAACTGAGGAACCATCGATCGCCTCAACGGGCTCCTGCGTTTCCGGATTGATCTTTTGCTCGGCGCCGCGGGACGTCTCTGGATGTTCGGGAAAAAGCGTCTCGTATATTTTTTCCATGGCCGCGAAAATAGGAGCTTCGATAAATCCCGTGTAAATCTTCGAATTCGTATTGTTCGGTGTATCGTGACCGAGGATTTTCTCACAGATAGAGTCATCGAGACCGGCATAGTACTTCAAATACGTGTTTGTAGTTTTTCGGATGTCGTGAAACCGGCCTTCAAATCCGAGCTTGTCACGTACTTGTGCAAACAGTTCATCAACCTGCCGAGGTGTGAAAGGGATCGGCTTCCCGTATTTTTCACAGTTGTGATGAAGAAGGTCGACACATCTTGAGTTCAGAGGCACTACCCGTTTGCGCTTCATCTTTGTAGTTGACGCGCGCAGGGTGATGGTCCAATGATCGAAATTCACATCATTTGTCGTCAACTTCGTCCCTTCACTAAGGCGCATGCCGGTGTAAACGTAGATTTCGACTGTGGCGCCAAAATCCTCATCTATTTTCCGTGCCTCCTCTATAATGTCCCGCATAGTTTCGGGCAGGTACGGATTCGGATCATGGACCTCCACGGTCATCTTCTTATAATCTTTGAACGGGTTAGAGGAGATCCATTTCCCCGTCTTAAACGCGTAATTGAAACAGGCTCTGAGTACCTCCATGTTATTATTGATTGTTCTTGCAGTTAGTTTTGTTGTCACCCCATCTCTATCTTTGACGCCATCGCTGTAGAGTTTCAATCGAAATTCGTCTGCCATTCCCACGGTAATGTCATTTATATCTACATCACCCAGGAAGTCTTTCAACCGAGTCAGCGCCAGAGAAGCCTTTCCAGCACGTCCTTTGGAGACACCTGTCAAATATGTCTTCAGAAGTTTGTCTTTGAATCCGGACAGCTTCATAGCTGTCGGTTCTTTTGACTGTGTCTCCTTTTCTTTGCTTAGCATCCTCTGCCTAATGATCTCCGTGGCACGCTGCACTGCATCTCTCTTGTCCCGGGTGTGGAGATTCTTACGTATCCGATCTCTTTTGATCATAATATCCAGATAGTAGAATTTGTGTGGACCCTCTTGTCGCAGGTGATCTGCGATTATTATACTTGAAAGATCTTCAAAGTAATTCATATTCTAATACGTCCTATCGGTATAACCCTGACATAGTCAGGGAGACGCGGCGTCTGCGCCTCATTTAATCAGAGACGCAGCTCGCCATCATCACGTTTTTACATGACCATAGAATGGGAGTGGATCGATAAAATAGAATTATTAAGCCCCTGACGCCGGCAGTTGCTGCCGGACCGTGAGGTACTGCTAAAAACTATGCCGTAAAAATATCAACGCTGGCTTTGTGCCGCTGTTGAGAGATATCTGAAAAAGTCCCCAATAACATTCGCCGAGTAATCAGCGACTGGCTGTCAAGAAGTATTATTCATACCCAATCCCTTTCCAAGTTTAGTTCCGTGACTAACCCCGCGTCGCCGCGTCTTTCATATCCTGCCCGCGGCAACGTAGGGCCGTTATCATGCCTATTGCGGATCGATTAACGATGTCAGTTTATCCTGGGCCGCCCTGATATCCTCGAAAGCTTGCGTGTCATCAGAAGGCGCATCGGCTTCTTGCGACGCGGAAGTTATAGAGTGCCCCATTACCGCATCGATGGCCTCAGCCGTGATTGATCCGACAGCTTTAAACCAGCGGTAAGCGGTCGTTCGAAGCGCGTGGAAGGTCCCCGCAACACCAGCCTTCTTGGACGCCTGGACGAAGTCTGTTTTGAGTGTTTCCATGTCGAATGGAACCGGCTTCTCATAGCGTACTTTGAGATACCTGAGAAGCTGGATGCATCGGTCGCCTATAGGAACCAGGCGTGACCGCCTGGCCTTTGTTGCCCCTTCCGGCACGTTTATGATTTTCGCCTGCAAATCAACGTCGGCGAAACTCAGTGTTACTGCTTCAGTGAGTCTCAACCCCGTCAAGGTGCAAAGCGCGATCACCTTGTCCAGATCCTTGCGAAGGGTGGCCGCTGCATCGAGGATTTCTTTGAGCTCCTCTGGTTTGAATGTTTTGAAGGCTGCTTTTGAGCTGGCCCTGTTGCGGGCGTTGGTTGCCCGCGGTGAATTTGAATTGTGTTTCATCTTTTTACTCCTGTAGTTGTTAAAGTTTTCGTGACTCCGACATCCTATTGGATGCGGCATGGAGAATCGTTTCGCAGGGAAGGAGGGCCCACTTGTTCATAGGAAGACAGCCTGGTAATAACCAGATTTGCAGGAGGACTAAATCTCCGAATTCAATTCGCAGAAGCGAATTAACCACGTTAGACTTAGAATGCTACCCGCGCTAAAATGCGTACTACCTTATCCGTGTCCGCCCTGCCCTGCAAGACGTTTTCTATCCGCACCCAATTTACAGCATGACAACCAAAAAACAATTTTACTTCACTTTTGATAGACCCCGTGAAGTGTAGATTTGGCTGCCAGATCCAACTGAAGAGAGAAAAGGAAATTCCCTCGATTCGGTTCTCGACCTGGTACACTTAATCGTC
>JBJKQU010000082.1:0-41828 GCA_046705025.1 Candidatus Kryptoniota bacterium
GGAGGCTTGTTGTCACATAGTATGAGGAGTCAACCGCAGTTGGTTTTCCCTGGAGCAGTCCAGTGATTATGGGAGAGGAGGTTCCTACGAGGACGAAGAGCGACAGCACAGAGAGGGAAGCTGCGCCCACGAACAACGCGTTCTCTCGTGACAACAAATTGTGGCCTACCCCCACGCTCGGGATTGAAGACCTGTTCTTGAAAAACGGGATGAAGCCAAGCAGCAAAAATGTCCCCATCATAATTAAGAGGATTAAATACTCGCTTCTTCCCGGGTCCACAAACGCGTGGACCGATGTGTCTCCCAGCACGCCGCTGCGCGTAAGGAATGTGCTGTAGAGAACTAATGCGAAACTTATAATTACCAATACGAAACTTGTTTTAAGGTAGCCTTTGGTCCGCCTCCCCACAATGATAGTGTGGAGTGCGGCTGCAGCGAATAACCACGGAATGAGAGACGAGTTCTCAACAGGGTCCCATCCCCAGAATCCTCCCCAACCCAGAGTTATGTACGCCCAGTACCCTCCGATAATGATCCCTGCGCCGAGGGTGAGCACATTCAGAATAAGCCAGGGCTGAAGATAGCCGGCCCAATTCACGAAGTCCTTTTTCACGAGTCCGGCGACCGCATATGCGAACGGGACTATCGCCGTAGCGAATCCGAGGAAGAGGATCGGCGGGTGAATGACGATCCAGAAATTCTGAAGAAGCGGGTTTAATCCCCTTCCGTCCTGCGGCATTGTGCCGACAGGAACGTTCGCAAAGGATTCCCAGACTTTTGAAAAGGGACTCTTAAGAGTCAAAATCGTCAGGATGAAGACCTCGAACAGTAGCACGATAGGAATCACGATCGATTCATAACCGTGCTTTCTAGAATATCGCAGGAGGAATATGCTGATTATCGCGCTGAAGAAAACCCAGATGAAGAAGCTTCCTTCCTGTCCTGCATAGGAGGTCGAGAATAAAAGAGGGACTGAAAGGTTATTTGCGCTGTAGCTCCAGACGTAGGTGTACTGATATTGATGTGACAGGATCAGGTAAAGGAAATATCCGTAAATGATTACAATCGAGTAGACGTTGATCAGAAAGAACGAACGTGCGGGTCGAAGGTAACTCTCTTTTCTATTTGAAAGGCTGTAATACACGATGCTTGCAACTGCCGCAAGCAACGGTATCAAGGTTAAGAAACGCTCCATTATTGTTCCTCTTGTATATATGTAAAGTGCCTCATACTTCACTCGTATTGTCAATGGTTATGCCGGAATCCTACGGTCAAAACGAACTGTTTGGGCACCTCGAGCGGATAGAAATTGAGCAAGGGGTGGCAAATAGGAACAAGTGTTCGGATAATTTGCCACGAAATGTGCAGACTTCAACGGACCTCTTCTATTTTTCGCAATTCGGGGTTATATTTTTAAAAAGGAATGACGCTGGACACACTGAATGTTCTTTTTGTCGGCGATATAGTAGGGATTCCCGGAATCGGGATGGTTACCAATTTTCTCAGGAGTTTTGTAGAAAAGCACGAGATAGATTTCGTCATAGCCAATGGCGAAAACGCTGCCGACGGAAAGGGTATAACCGACAAGATCGCACAAAAACTCTTTGGCGCGGGGGTAAACGTAATCACAAGCGGCAATCACATCTGGGACAAGTTCCAGATTCACGAGTATATGATGCAGGAAAAGAACCTCCTGCGGCCGCTTAATTTCCCCAAAGGCTCGTACGGGTCGGGGTTCGTTATTTATGACCTCAGTCAAAAAGGGAAAGTCGGCGTTCTGAACCTGCAGGGCCGGACGTTCATGTACCCGATCGATTGTCCGTTCCGGACGTCGGAGTGGGCGCTGGAGAAGATCAAGGCAGAAACAAACCTCGTGTTCGTCGACATGCACGCCGAGGCGACCGCTGAGAAAGTGGCGATGGGATGGTACCTGGACGGCAAGGTGACTGCCGTTATCGGGACACATTCACATATTCAAACTGCCGATGAAAGGATACTGCCGGGAGGAACGGCTTACATCACCGACGTCGGCATGACCGGACCGTACGACTCCGTCATAGGAATGAAGAAAGAAAATGCGTTGAGAAGATTTGTCTACGCTACGCCTTCCCGGTACGAGGCTGCCGTAAACGAGGCGAAATTCGCGGCGGTCGTCATTCAAATCGATAAATCAACAGGCAAATCCATAAGCATAGAGAGAATTCTATATCCACCTTTTGAACAAACCCTAAACACGAAATCCTAAATTCTAAAAAAAATTCTAATGTCCGAAGCTCAACCCGCATGACTGCTCTATCCTGGGCCTCCGAAGCCAGCCTGTATAGATGGCGACCGATTGTCATCGGGGATTGCAGACTCCTCAGCTTTGGATTTAGAGCTTAGGATTTACTAAGGTTATGACAGCAAAAATTATTGATGGCAAGGTTGTATCTCAGGAAATAAAGGGAGAAGTGAAGGTTCTCACCGAAAAGCTGAAGCAGGAGAAGGGAATAACTCCTGGGCTTGCATTCATACTCGTCGGCGATAACCCGGCTTCCCAGGTTTATGTAAAGAACAAGGCGAAGGCCTGTGACGCCCTCGGCTTCTACTCGGTGACCGAGAAAATGCCGGGAGACACTTCCGAAGAGGAAGTGCTTGCCAAAATAGACGAATTCAACCAGGACGACAGGGTTCACGGAATCCTGGTGCAGATGCCCCTTCCGAAACAAATAAGCGAATACAGAGTTATAGAGGCAATCCATCCGTCGAAGGACGTTGACGGGCTTCATCCATTCAACATAGGCCAGTTCAGTGCGGCGAAGGCCTGGAGCGAGATAATGGAAAAGCGGCTGCTGCTCCCGTGCACGCCATATGGCATGATAGTATTGCTGGAGAAATACGGAATCGACGTCGCGGGGAAAAGAGCTGTCGTAGTCGGCCGCTCGAACCTCGGCGGGAAGCCGACGGCAATGCTGCTGCTTTCGAAGAACGCAACGGTAACGATGGCCCACTCCAGAACGCAGGACCTCGCTGCAGTCTGCAGAGAAGCGGACATACTCGTTGCGGTGATAGGGAAGCCGAAGTTCATAAAGAAGGAATTCATCAAGCCCGGTGCAGTCGTCCTCGATGTCGGCATAAACCGGACGGATGACGGGCTCGTCGGCGACGTCGATTTCGAAGCTGCAAAGGAAGTCGCGGGCTGGATAACACCCGTGCCCGGCGGAGTCGGGGCGATGACCATTTCGATGCTGATGAAGAACACATACATGGCAGCGGAGAAAAGTGCAGGAGCAGAAAATACTAAGCACCAAACCCTAAACCCTAAACAAACACCAAAACCTGAAATCCAAAACGCAAAGAAGTATGACCTGGAGGATAGGACTGAAGCTTTTTCGAAACGGGTTATCGGCTTCGTCGACACCGTTCCCAAGGATGTTGTGGACAATGAAATCATAAAGCAGCTCGTAAGGTCATCGGGTTCTGTTGGCGCAAATTACATCGAGGCAAACGAGTCACTAAGTAGAAAAGACTTCATCATGAGAGCCAAGATTTCCCGAAAGGAGGCCAAGGAGGCCCGATACTGGTTGAAGCTCATAAAGTGCAGACCAATCCAGGAGGAAGAGCGGAATGCACTCGTACAAGAAGCGACGGAGTTGATGAGGATACTAGGGGCGATAATCACGAAATCGGAAGGCAGGTGAAAGGGCCAGCAAAATATTTCGCTTTTTGAATTTGTGAATTCGAATTTATTTAGAGTTTAGGCATTAGAATTTAGGATTTCCTACTTGGAAGATGACACAGACCTCATAGAAGCCTCAAAAGCCGGTGACAAGAAAGCATTCGGCCAGCTTGTGAAAAAGTACGAGCAGCTGGTCTACAGCTTCTCTTTCAAGATATGCCGCGACAAGGAGAAGGCCGAGGAGGTCCTGCAGGAGACCTTCATCAATGCCTACCGGGGATTGAAATCTTTTTCGGGAAACTCGAAGTTCTCCACGTGGTTGTACCGCATCGTGACGAACAACTGCCTGATGATGCACAGGAAAAAGTCTCATGAGCCCGTCGTTTCGCTGGAGGAGGCCGATCTTTTCAAAGGGACCGGCGAGCTGCAGGTACCGCATTGGGGTGAGACTCCACAGGATACCGTTTTGAATAAGGAGCTCAAAGAGGTTCTGGATAAGGCGATTCAGAAACTTCCTCTCGATTACCGCATCGTATTTGTGATGAGAGATGTCGAAGGATTATCGACGGAAGAGGTGGGAAAAACGCTTGATTTGTCCGTCCCTGCCGTTAAATCGCGCCTCCACCGCGCAAGGCTGTTCTTGCGGGAAGAACTAAACCCATATTTTTCAAAGTGAAAACTGCCGAACACAAGAAGTATCTGTTTGAGATTTGCGAGAAGATCGATCTCGATCTCGAGTCTCCGACGTGCAGAAAGCTGAAGGAGCATCTTGCGCAGTGCCCTGACTGTGCGGCTTACTACGACTCGCTCAAAAAGACGATAGTGCTCTACAGGAACTACCAGGTCGAGATGAAAGGCTCGCGCGTAACGGAGATCCTCAGCCGGCTCGACCTGGCAGATGACGCGGACGCAAAACAGTATTTTCAGATCAAGCTTCCGAAGAAACCTGATGCATAATCCTCGTAGCGGGTCGCCCGTACGGAGCTAATCGCTCCTTTCCATTCGAGCAATACATTCGATATCATTGGCTGTGCTGATCGCTCGCAGGTAGCGGGTTCTTCGGACAGGCCGCTCCTAACGGAGCTAATCCTTATCGGTGGTTGGGATGTCCTGCAAACAGGGCGCTCCTAACGGGGCTTCACTGCAACGGCTGACGGCAGTTCTAAGGGTCGGTTGTTCTTACGGTATCGGATGAATACATTTCTTCTGACAGATCACGGGCGGGTGATACTTCGCAGCGCCCCCGCTCTGCCGGGTAAATTCCGGAGCGCCGTGCAAACCGGAACTGATCCATCGGTGAGTGAAAGGAGGCTACAACTCATGATCGAGGAGGCAGAAATCGTTCAAGCGCTCGAAAGTGTTCTGGCGGATCAGAGCATCTTTATCTCAACATTGCAGGACATGGAGCCCGGGTGCAAGACCCCTGACGAAGTCAGAGAGATCGAAAAAGATATCCACGAGGCAACTGATCTAATGCAGGGTGCAATCGAAGCAATAATTGCCTACAAGCCGTCGCCGCAAATCGTAGGCGACAGACTGAAGAGGTCGTTCGACAATTTGACTACTATCCTGGACTTGCTGACGAAGCTTATCAAGAAGCCGTCGGAATGACTCTGGGTGAGAACTCCGAAGAAGCAGCGAAGACCCCTGGATGTGCTCTCATAATTGGTGAAGAAGGCAACCGTCAGAACCGACAAACGGAAGAAGGTTACCTTCGATCATGCCTTCAACCGTGAAAAAAACGGCTGGTACGTTGCCACACCAGCCGCATTTCAAGCAAAGCCAGTATGGAGGATGTCTTTAGTAAAGGAAGAATTCCTTTCTCGACTCCTCGAACTCCTTTAGCTCCGGCTGCCAGTAGGATACTATATCCCTGTAATCAACCCCGTCGGATATGAGCCGGGCAATCTTCCGGTCGCCTATCAGTCTGTCGAACGCTCCGTCCGCTCTGAACATCAAGTAGAATGGGTAAACCTTTCTGATTGCGCACACAAGTGCAATGCCCACATCCACAGGCCTGATCGTTTTACGGTCCGTAACCCGGATATTGACCCCGTGGCACACCTCCCCCTTGAATTTCGGATTGGACACCGTGCTCGCATCCCTGGGGGTGAAATCCAGTGGCTCGAACCTGACTCCGGGCAGCTCAAGAGCGCCGAGGAAGTCTGCGAGTTCATTCTTGTCGATAAAGGGGGCTCCTATGTGCAGAAACGGACAAACGGTTCCCCTTCCTTCGCTTACGTTGGTCCCCTCGATCAAAGCCGTTCCCGGGTATATGATGGCCGTGTCGATTGTCGGGATATTGGGCGATGGAACTACCCAGGGGAGTGCCGTCTGGTCGTACCACATCGAGCGGCAATAACCCTCGAGCCCCACGACGACGAGGTCAACTGCAAGTCGCTTAGGAGCCAGATACTCCTGCTCAACCAGCCTGGCAAGTTCACCGGGAGTGAGGCCGTAGGTCACCGGAACAGGAAGCATCCCGATGAACGAGTGAAGGTCGTCTTTCAGGACGGGGCCGTCTACAAGGTCACCCGACAGTATCATGGGCCGGTCGAGCACCACAAACTGTATGTTGTTTTCGGCGGCCGCCTCCATGGCGAGTGCCATCGTGCTTATGTAAGTATAGAAGCGCGCTCCGACATCCTGAATGTCGTAGACCAAGACATCGATATTTTCGAGCATCGACTTGTCCGGTTTCTTCTGCTCACCGTATAGCGAGTAAACGGGCAAGCCGGTACCGGGGTCCGTTCCGTGCCCGACATGTTTCCCCGCAGGTGCGTCTCCTCTTATGCCGTGTTCAGGTGAGAAGAGGGCAACTATCCTGGTATCTGCAGTGGCTCTTAACAGGTCGACGATGTGTTCACCTGTGGGGAGAACGCCGCTGTGGTTTGTGATAATTCCGATCCGCCTGCCCTTCAGGATGCCTGCTCCGGATTCAAGGAGCACCTCGCATCCGAGTTTCACCCTGTTCTCCATTCGCGCTACGGGGCCGGTGTACGAACCCGGGTCCGATTTGTGATCCGCTATTTCATTTGTCATATGGTATGTGCTTCAGATTATTGTACTTTATTCGAGTCAAAAATTTGAAACTCATAGATTGAATAACTTGAGATTGCGTATGAACCCTTCGAGCCTACAAGTTTCACGAATCTCGCCTTGATCGGCGTGAAGTCAATATTCTCAACGCCTCCCTGGCCGCTGCTCTGAGTGTATACCGGCCTCCACTTTCTCCCGTTCACCGATGCCAGTATCCTGTACTCTATTCCATATCCTGTCGCCCAGTGTATGACTATCCTGTCGAATTGCTCTACCTTCCTGAGGTCGACTTCGAACCACTGCTTGTCGAGTCCATGCTTCTCCCCCCACAATGCGGCAGATGCCCATCGGGTGTATAGCTTACCGTCGACGGCGCTGGATGGGCCGTAATTGGGCCCGTTTTGGGCTCTTGTGGATGATGTGGCGTGCGCGAGGAGAGCCAGATTTTTCGGAGGGAGCACAACCCCTTTTCTCAGGATCTGTAAAACAATGATTGAATACGGCGGGACCCGCTCCAGGAATGAGCGGCCGACATTCTTCAGGTCGGCGATTCTGTCGAGCCTGTGCCGTGCATTGAACAGCCACACGCTTGCCGAACCCTGCGGATCAAAGCCGTTCAAATGAAGTGAGACACGCTTTGCATGCCTCTTGTCTTTGTTGATGAGAATTATGGAAAGCGTGTCGTCTCCGAACGTACTCGCGTAAGCCGACAGCATGGGATCGGACGATGAGCTCTGTATGACATCCCGGCCGAAGAGATGAGTGTACATCGGAAAGACATAGTAATTGTATCTGGGAGTGTTCTTTCCATCCTCGGACAGGATTCCGTAGTCTCCGCCTCTCGGGGGATACGAGTTGTGCAGCGCCCAGTAACACGACATTTGCTCGCCCATTTCCGCCATCGTCCCGACCATATCGGCGACCCATAGCGCATTCGCCATCGATACCGTGATCGGCCCCGGACGTCCCGATATTGAATTGTAGCCGACGTCGATTATCCACATCGAATCGGCCCTGGCCTTTGGAAGTGTCTCTTCAAGTGCGTGACGGATCGTCTCGTAGGCTTCGCGGTAGCGCGGGGTACTGGCGAGGAGCGAATCCGCATTCTCCTCCTTGTTGGAAAAAGGATAATAGGAAAATGTCACCATGTCGATATAGTTCCCGGCAGCCTTCATGACGCGGCAGGTCCAGCCGTCGAGGCTATCGGTGGGATTGACATTCGCTGCTATCTTGATCGTGGGATCCACGGCCTTCATAGCTTTTACGAACTCGATGAACCTGGAGGCATACTTTTCGGGAGTTGTGTGCCCTCGCGCCCATACTCCCCACTGCTCGTCCCCGACCTCCCAGTATTTTATGTCATAGCCTTTGATCCTGTTGCAGTACCTGACCCAGTCGGCGGCGAGTGAAGGGGGCTCGTTGAAATTGATCGTGATGAATCCCTGTGCGCCAACAGCGCTCAGCATCGCGGCGTATTCGTCGGTGTTCATTTCACCGCCACTGTTGTCCGGGCTATTCCATATATAATGATCTGCGTCATTTCCGCCCGGATACTTCAAAACGCTGAATCCCGCGGCTATGACCTTCCTTATCGCGTCGCGGTCGCAGTCGAGAAGCATGTCCCTTGCCGGACCGGGAAAAAGGTCCTCATCCCACCTCGCGACATTGAGGCCGTACAAGTAGGGATTGATTTGCGAGACATGGTTCGCGGCGTTGACACTCACCTTCACTGTCTGCGCATATGAACTGAGAGCGGTCAAGGATAAGGCCAAAATCAAGGACAACAAAAACACTGTTTTTTTCATTTCCACTCCTTCCACGAGTCATTCGTGGGAATTGGAATTAAAGTTGCGACTCTTCTTGACGGTTTTTCTACCGGACTTCGAGAGCAGGTCGCGCAAATCCTGTATCCCGAAGTACGTTATAGCAGAGGCCACTGCAAAGAAGAGGAATGCGGAGATTCCGTAAATGATTAGCCAGAACACGCTAGCTGTTGACATTTAAGCCTCCTTCCAATTGTCCTTCCTCGGAAGGCTCACGGACCACCAATGCGGGATGTGACTTCTGGGTCATAAGCGACCCGATGACCATGCCGGCACCTGCAAGTACAAAACTGAGAAATCCCGAGACGTTTACATCGACAAGAAAATGTAGACTCGCTGGCAGGCTGTCCTTGAAAAGGGACAACGCGAGAAAGGCAATAGGTGCGACTGCTCCAAGTGCCAGTCCGTAATAGGCACCGACGGTGTTCGCCTTTTTCCAGTACAGCCCCGCCACTACGCAGGCGAACGCACCTGCGGCGTACATCGCGCCGGTGATTGCAAGGTATTGGAACGCGGTGGAAGGTATCTCGTAGAACAACCCGAAGATGAGCATGAATATACCTATCAACGTTGCGATAATTCTTGTCATCGTCACGTTCTGTTTTTCGGACAGCGGCGACCTTAGCAGCGGCGCTATCACATCTCTCGTCGCCACCGTGCTCCATGCCAGCAGGTAAGCGCTGTATGTCGACATTGAAGCCGCCAGCATGCCTGCAACCATCAGTCCCAGCAGGCCGGACGGAACTGTCGACCCGAGCAGCTTCGGCATCGCTATCAGGGAATTCGTGTGCGGCCCGAAAACTGCCAGCGCTGCCACGCCCCACATCATCGGTACCATGTACCTCCCTGCCAGCGTGAGCCCGGTGTACAGGAACACCTTTCGTCCCACCTCCGGACTCTCCGACGCGAAGGATTTGGAAACGGCAGGCTGATTCAAAGCCGAGAGGGCCACGCTCCCAATCAGCATCCATATTATGAATGTCCATCCGAATTGCGGGTTTGTAATCGGGTTCGTTCCCGGCGAGCCGAGCTGGTGAGTAACTGTCGCCGAGATGGTTTGCAGATTGACCCTGGACAGGACAAAGATTGTCGAAACCAGCATCCCGAATGTGAGTATCACGAACTGGATGAAGTCGGTTATGACGACCGAGAACATTCCCCCCAGTACCGTGTAACTGACCACGATGATAAGCATTATTACCATAACCATTGCTTTTGCCTGGTCGCCGAGTCCCATCGTCTGAGTAAGGAAAATCCCGTCAAACCGGAGGAAGATCCCCATATTCAGAACTCCTCCCAGGAAGAGGAGAACGCCGCCGAGCCAGCGCACAGACTTGCTGTAACGCAGCTCGTAAAACTCCGGAATAGTAATTACCCTCAGCCGTCTCAGTCCCTGGACGATGAAGCCGGTTTTTCCGATGAATATGTAAGCGAGGAAGCCGATCACTCCGAGGATAAAGCACGAATAGCCGGTGAGAAATCCGAGCTGCCCCATGTACATGAAGGTTACAACACCGATCTCCGTCGCGATCAGAGTCGCGGAGCCAAGCGCAACCCTCACCTTCCTTCCTGCAACGAAGTATCCCTCCATATTCTCGACATACTTTCTGGCCCTCAATCCTATATATACAGTGCCTGACAGATACCCGATCAAGATGATCCAGTCAATGAGGTGAAAGTTCATTTCGGTCTTTCCGTGTTTTCCTTTTTATGCATCGGTTTTATCGTTTTCGTCTCGCGCAGTCTTCCCTCATTACTTAAGCAGTTTCTTCACTATTTCATGCCTTCTCGTAACCCTGAGGCCGCGGCGGTAGTAGAAATCCTTCGCATGACCGGAAGTCCAGGCCAGCCATAGATTCCGCTTCCCTTTCTCTTTCATCTGTAACGCCGTCTTGAAGTACAAGCCGGTACCGATACCCATTCCGGTTAAACTCGGGTCGATAGCGAAGGGTCCGAAGTGCTCGTCTTCATAGTGGCTGAAGCCTACTACACGGCCGTTCTTGACGGCGACAATTATCTGATCGCTGCTGGGGTCCTTTCTCAGCTGCTCGAGCGCGACCCTGAGAAGATCGCCGGGATAATTCGTGCTGAGAAACTCCAACAGGCTCGTAATGTACTTCGGCTCGAAGAGCCGGATTTCTATTCCGCGGCTCTCCAGGGAGCTGGCGAAGGCATCGGTATTCGAAGAGAAATCGAAGTCGAGCAGCGACCGCCCCATACTGTATGCTCTCTCGTGTTTCTTGTAGCCGAGCTTCTTCAAGAGAGTGTACGCTCCTTCGTATGCGTCGATGTCCACACCGGGGATGAAGTAGTTCGGGGTATAAGACGAAACGAACACCTCGCTGACTCCGCAGCTCCTAAGGAAGTTCTCGGACGCTTGTATGAGGCTGGACCCGATTCCATTTCGTCTAGAATCCGGCCGGACGAAAAAGACCGTGATCCACCCCGTGCCTTGCTCGAGTCCGACGCCGTAATACGGATACCGCCGCCTTATGGCAAGTGCGAAGCCGACTACTTCGTCGCCACGGACCGCAACAGAGCATCCGTTGGCGTCGAAGTTTTCATCCAGCAGGACCTTCCGTCTGAAAGTCTCAGTGGTGATCGGATCTCTCGCGAGGCACTTATTCCAGAGACCGACCACCCATTTCTCATCTTCGCCTAAGTAGGGACGAATTTCAACCGCTGTAGCCCCTGCCGGCTTTTCGCCTTTCGCTGAAAGAGAAGGCATCGTCAACGATCTAATGACTCCAGGCTGATTTTCTTTTCGAAGCTGTCAATGTCGAAAGAGACCGCATATCGGTAACCGCCTTCCGCACCTCTGACCACGGCAAGAGCCTTGTAATAGTTGAGATACGGATAGCTGGATATCTTGCCCCCTATGAATTCGTATTTGGCGACGGCCTTCTCCCACGTCTCGAAAGCGTCTGTCACGTCGATATAAATGTACGGCTTGAAGCCTTCCATGTCTTCCCAGTTCTCCGCGTATAGTATCCTCCTCACACCGCGCCAGGCGGGATATTCAGCCGGGGAATAAGGCGTGACTGTTTTGACGTCGGACAGACTGGCCAGCAGAACCGCGTCCACGGTTATCGCGTAAGTATTCGCATGGTCCGGGTGCAGGCTGTTCTTCCAGTGAGTGATAATGATCGTAGGCTTCACCTCCCTGATCACGTTCGCAACGTATCGCCTGGCTGTCTCGTCGTTGGGGAGCTGGCCGTCTTTGTAGGGGCCGAAGATAGTTTCCGCACCCAGAAGGCTGTCTACCTCAAGCGCCTCTCTTTTCTTCTGTTTGCCGTACTCCTCCGCGGACATGCGCGGGTTTCCACCTTCGCCGAGTGTCAGGTGAAGCAGGACGACCCGGTCGCCGAGCCTGGCTTGCTTTGCCAGGACGGCTCCGCAGGAGATTTCCATATCGCCCGCGTGGGCTCCGATCGCAAGTATGGTGTTCTTGGGCTCGTTCATCTTGTCACCCTTCCTTTCCTGGTTGGTCTTGAGGTGAGCTGAACAGAACGGCGTAAGCATGAGCAAGAGTACGAATGCATAAGAATACAGATCCTTTTTCATATCAGATTTTGATGAATATTTTTCGTTTGTAGAAGACATACATTACTCCATACCAGATGAGAACGTAGACAATTGCGTAAAGCGCGGAGGCATTGTAACCGTTCGCGATAGGCGAGAAGATTGCGTTGAATATGTAGGTCTTAAGGCTCTCCCTGACTGCAGCGCCGCCCGGCGTGAGTACTGAGACTCCAATCAGGTCGAGAAGGACCGCCACAAAAGAGGAGAGGAAGAAAGAAGTAATCGCATTTGATCCGAACACCTTGAATGGCTGGGTCCAGCTCTGATATCCTTTAACGTCGATCAGATAGAAGCATACACCGAGCATCTCCAGCGCGAAGCCTGCCGTGAAGACGACGTACGAGCTGCTCCAAAGGAGCTTGTTGATTGGAAACCAGATCGCCATAATTACGCCGATCACCATTCCGAAATTTCCCGCGACGAGCATCCCTGCCGCTTTCTCAATGCCGGAACGCTTCGTTCTCAAGAAGTGTCCCGTCAGGATTCCCAGAAACACTGTTGAGACGGACGGTATCAAGCTGAGAATCCCTTCGGCGTGGTAATGCCAGCTTTGAAGCAGAGTCTTGTCGACGAACCACCACATGTTGCCGATCGGCGTGAGCACGCCGGCACCGTAACCGGGCACCGGCACGAAGAGCATCAGAATCCAGTATATGACAATGCCGAGCACAGCCACCACGACCTGCCATGCCATGTCCGTGACAAGGTAGAGGGCGCCCGATATCAGGTAGATGACTCCGATCCTCTGAAGCACATCAAGTATGAGTTTATGTGAGTAGTTGAAATCAGGAATCCCGGAAAGCAGCATCCCGATCGCGAAAAGGAGAAATGCGCGAGTCAAGACGTGCTTCATAAGCTTACCCTTCTTCTCGCCTCGCGCAAGCCGTTTCTCATATGAAAACGGCATTGCCGTGCCCATTATGAAAAGGAAGAAGGGAAATATGAGATCGGTGGGGGTCCAGCCGTTCCAGGCGACATGAGCCAGTGCCGGGTAAACGTGTGACCAATCACCCGGGTTGTTCACGAGGATCATGCCGGCAATTGTGATCCCCCTGAATACATCCAGCGAGACCAGTCGTCCGGCCCCGGGCTTGACGCTAACGGAGGGGGGGACAGCCTCAACCTCTGTAGAACTCATAGAGTGTTCCTTTCTGTCGAGCTTTCTAGTCAAGTGACTTTCTCAAGACTGCGAATCGCCTGGTTTCTTTGAAGCCGAATTTAGAGTATACCTTTGCGGCCAAATCGTCCGTCCAAAGTACAAATGCGCAATGTTGTCCCTTCGCACGCATGCGCTCCAATGTGCGACCGAGAAGCACCGTGCCGATACCTTTTCCCTGGTACTTGTCTGCAACTCCGAAAGGTCCGAAATGCGCTCCCTCAAACTGGCAATAGCCGATGACCTCTGGCTCTTTCCCGCCGGATCCATCCGACACCGCGAGAAATATCTGATCGGTCTGGAACATCCCGCGTGTCAGGTCTCTCAAATTCGAGCGCGAGACGCGCATCCAGTCGGCGGGCATGTTTGCTTCGAGGAATTTCAGGAATGACAGGAGGTCGTTCCTGGTATACGGCCTTATCACGATACCGTTTTCACGGAGCTGCTTCTCCTTCTTCTCCGCTTCGGGAGTGACCTTGAAGAGGGGAAGCTGAGTATCCATGCTGAGCGGCCTGTACGTCTCCTCGAACCCTTTCTTCTTAAGAAGTGTTATTGCGTCCGCATACTCTTTTATATCGATTCCCGGTACGAAGTAGCCGGGGGCATAAGTAGCTATGTAGCACTCTTTCTTTCCAAGGGATTTGAATTTCTCGAGAAGCGAAGTGAGCATCTGCATCGCCACGCCCTTCTTTTGATATTCCGGGTCTACGCCGAACGCAGTAATCCAGCACCTGTCGCCCTTCGGATCGTGGTCGCCGAGCGGGACCCTTCGGGCGTATGTTCCCACGGCGAAACCCGCGATTCGATCGTTCTCTCTTGCGACAAGAAAAGTGTTCTCGTCAAAGTTCTCGTCGAGAAGCACGCGCGCCTCCAGGCTGTCGAGCGTGACGGCATCCAGAGGGAGGACTTTGTTCCACAATGTCAGTACAGCTTCTATGTCACGGTTAGATACCGGAGTAATGGAAATTCCCATTCGATATCCTCTCAGGTTTTGAGTTTCAAATGCTTGACAAGGTAATTCCCGGCGGCGGTGTTTTCCACACCGCCGCACCGGTTGGAAACCCAAATCGCGCAGCCCGAATCAAGTTCTCGATTGCCTTGTCCCGATATGGTCTGCCGGCTTAATAGGCGACACCGAACGAGATATAATGTACGGCACCAAAGATGCCGAACGGTTCATACGCATAATCCACACGCAGCCGCGAACCCGCCACGTCTTCAGATACGCCTAATCCCGCAGTAAATCCTCGCTGATCCATTCCGATCATATAGCCTGCACGGAGCGAGAGTATCCTTGCATAGTTATATTCGGCTCCGAAGTGCACGCTCTCGTTGAAATCTCTCGGGTGCGTAGACTCGACGCTGATTACGAGAGAGCGAGAAAGAGATGCCTCATTGCCTGTAATGAAAGAGAGCGGTTCGACGGTCAGCCCGAAGTTCACGGCAAAAGGCATGAGGAAAGACTGCTGCTCATATGTTATTTGCCTTGAAACGTTTTGCAGCGAAGCGCCGAAGCGAATGCCGTGATAAAGAAAATCGTAGAGTGCACCCACATCGAAAGCCGGTTCAAGCTTGGAATACTTGACGGTCCCTATCTGAAGCGTGGGATCGTCCAGGCTCGTGCCCGATGTGCTGACCCAGGCGTCTCCGAGATCCTGATAAGCGTACTTAAAGTGTACGCCGTACGAAAAATGGTCGCTGATTTTCTGGGAAAAGCCGATGCCTACGGCAAACGCCTGTGGGCTGAAGGTGCCGGTTTCGACGTATCCTTCCGAGTTGCTCGCGACGCGAGTTCCGTAGAAGTCTCCGTAGTTCATGATGATGCCGTCAAGATCGAGGACTCCGAATTCGCCCAGCTTTATGGCGATTGTGGGAGCAAGGTAGTTTATGTTCGCGATCCCGACGGTGTAATTGACGTTAAGGTCGATCGACTTCTGGATCCAGCCGATCCCGGCCGGGTTCCAGAAGATCGCGTTCGAGTTCGTCATAGTTGCGACTCCGCTTCCAGCCTGTCCCATTGCCTCTGCCGAAACGGGATTTTCCAGAAACCGGAAGCCGACCTGAGCTTGTTCGACCTGCGCATGCAGACCCTCGTTCCCAAGAAGCACGGCCAGCATGACAGTTACCAGATAGTAAATGTATTTTTTCATCTCTTTGTCTCCCATTGGATTCCTGTCAACTCGTTTCACCTTACGAGCACGAATTTTACGAATTGATCCGGCAGGCTCTGGCCGTTCAATCCCTTCGAGTTCGTGACTGCAAGGATATAAATCCCGCTTGCAACATACTGGTTGCCTGAAGTTCTCTGATCCCAGGTGTCGTCGGCCGTACCGTAATGCTGCCATGTTCTGACCTTGTCACCGGTTTCAGTGTATATAGAGAGGGTGCAGCTGACGGGCAAATTGACAAAGAGTAACTTGTCCGGCGTTCCCGCGTAGAGGAGTGCTCCCGCGGCTACGGTTGCCGGGTTGGGAACCACTCTTACTTTGCCGGCAAGGCTAAGACCCGGCTTGAAAGAAGTTGCCGCTACAGTCGTCCGGGTCGCGTATCGGGAGCTTTCGAGTTTCTCGCCGGGATTGAGACCCTGGTTCTGGGTACCGTTATCGACGGCCGTGACAGCGTAGAAATAGTTGACTCCTCTTACGACGCTCGTATCCACGTAAGAAGTCTGGTTTCTGTCGGTAGTCTGGTAAACCAGCTGCCATTGTGCGCCATCCTGGTTGTCCAGCGGGTCGTCAACATAGTAGGAACCGACCTTGCGATATACACGCCACGCGTACCAGTCGTCGGCTCCCGTCACGGCGTTTTTGAAATACGATGGATCGGGGTAGGACCAGTTGACGGTAACCCTGTCGGGACCGCTTTCGACGTTGACGTCAGGTGGAGCCGGAGCGGCAGGCACCGGGTTTCCGTGGCTGATTTGATCCCATGCCCAGTATGCCCGATCGAGAGAATTTGCAAGGGAGTCTTTGCTGCCGGTCAGGACCAGGCTGTCTTTTTCAGCATCCGAAATTTGTCCGCTGAACCAGGCTCTTCCGATGCTGTCCGCTTCTGCGTAAGGAATCGTACCGGCACCTATTGCATAAACGAAGGTCACCGAGTCGTACCTGCCGGCGGCCGAATTCTTCGTCATACTGTACGGGCCGGCGGTAACGAAGCGCATCGGCCCTTTTTGAACTCCGACTCCCATCGTAATTGGATCCGGGGGGAATTTATCGGTGCTCTCTGTCCCGACATAGATGTTCCTGAAGTCCTGTCCGGTCTGCCAGAGGTTGTTTAGAATCGAGGCGTGCATCATCGAGTAAGGCTCGTTAGGGTCGTCGGCAGCGTTCTGGACGGAGACCGGTGCGTATAATAGTGCGTATCCGGGGACCTGAGGAGAATAGAGGTGTCCGGTTGTCCTGTCCGGGTTTCCGCTGGCATCCTGTGAACCGTTCGGATATGTCGGAGTGCCGGCCACTCCCGCGTTGTAATAACACCAGTAGTAAGCAGCGCGCAAATCTTTTCTCGCATCGTCGGTCACGTACTTGTCCGGGAACTGGAACCAGTCGTCCATGACATTTTCGCTTTCATAACTTGAGCCCCCGTAGACCTGGATATACCCGCCGATTGTCGGACCGAAGCATATTGAAAAAGGCCACCACATGGAAATCGTCTGATCAGGCATACGCGTGGTCACGTGAGTCTTCTCCAGAGCGACTTCGCCGGTGAATTTCAAAGTCACTTTCCATATCACGACGTTGGACAACTCGGGATTGCTGAACGCATAGATGGTCACATGAGCTCTCATGCCGTACGCGGGTATCAGATCGTCGAATTCTCCGATCTCATCTGCGGGCAGGGTAGGATCAACCTGCCATTGATAGGGCGGATTGAGCTGAACACCGTCAACCGTAACGTTCGGCGGACGATATCGCCTTCGTTCCCATGTCCAGTCGGTCGTCGCCTGGCTGATCGGCTGTGAAGGTTCGGCAAACTTGGAATGCCTCACCCCCAGCGTGTCGACGATGCCCGAATCGGACAGCATGATCGGGCTGAATATCTGGTAAAGCATATTG
This sequence comes from Candidatus Kryptoniota bacterium, assembly GCA_046705025.1. Taxonomy (GTDB): domain Bacteria; phylum Bacteroidota; class Ignavibacteria; order Kryptoniales; family JAKASW01; genus JAKASW01. Next base: position 17,317 of record JBJKQU010000082.1, read on the forward strand.
GATAGATATTCGTCTGACGGCCAGAAGAAATCAAAACCGGACTGGGGATCTGTCATGGAACCGTCGGTCGCAAAATCCCAACTGTACTCGTTTACCATTCCGCCGTCGCCCCTGGTCTTGCTGAGGGTCCAGTCGATCGAGTTTACATTTATAACCAGAGGAGGTGCTGCCGGATTTTCCTGACTCATTGCTGTAGCCTGGTAGAGCGCCACCACTGCAATGATGGTAAGGATCCGTAATCCTGTCTTACAATTCCACATCTTATTTGCTCCTTTTTCTCGATTGAATCATGTCGCGGAAAAGTTTTCCGGACGATTCTGCAAAAATCTGAAGCGCTGTCGGCGCCGGTGACATCATTTGAGATAAAGCATTGTTCGAGTAAATAACTTTCCATCTATCGAAAGGACATAAAAGTATGCGCCGCTGGAAAGCCCGCTGGCATTGAACGAAACGCTGTGGCTCCCGGCGGATTCATTCCCATTGACGAGAGTCCGGACTTCCCTCCCCAGCACATCAAACACCTTCAGCGTTATCCGGCTGTTTGATGACAGCCGAAAGCTGATCGCTGTCGAAGGGTTGAAAGGATTGGGGTAGTTCTGCGAAAGGGAGAAGTCGTTCGGCACGCCTTCTGTGTGTCGACTTACGACCGCGGTCGGAGTGTTCAGCTGATCCCATGTTGTCTCGAGGAGTGGCTGCGAGCTTCCGAGGTTGTCCTGACTGATTTCCCAGGTGATCACGCCGCCGAGGCCCTTGCTCTTCAGGTAATCGCATTTGTACCTGATGGAAACGGTGTCGTCAAAGGCTATGACGTGAGTGTTGGATGTATCGGTAAGATACGGAGTCATCGAGACGTTGTCCCAGTGGTAAGTCCAGCCTTTCTTCTCATACGCCACCGCTTGCGGGTAAGTAACCGGAGGGGCATACGCCGTGTCCAGCTTCTGATACAACCCTTTGCTCCTGAAGTCATAGCCGTAGAACGGGAGCCCCATGAAGAGCTTTGAGGCCGGGATTGAAGTGGAGCCGAGGAACTGGGTGATAGAGCTACTCACCGATCCTTCCGCGTCGCCGGTATAAAGAGGCGAAACAGGACCTGAGTTACTTGTCCATGATCCATGGTAATCGTACGTCATCACGCCGACCCAGTCGAGAAGCGGGTAAAGACTGTTGATATCGTACCCGCTCCTCACTGACCCGCCGGATGTGATGCTTAGGGTAAGGTTTCTCCCGGCTGAGTTCAGCGAGTCTCGCAGTGCCCTTATCATTGAGACGAAATTAGCCCTGTCGTTGTTAGTCGGGTACTCCCAGTCTATGTCAACTCCGTCAAAGTCGTTTGCGAGGCAGAAGCTCTTCATGTTCCCGGCAAATGTCGCTCTTGCGACTGCCGTCTTCGACAGCGCGCTGAAAGCCGAGGTTGCTGCAGCATTGTATCCTCCGACCGAAACGATAACCTTTACGTTATTCTGGTGAGCCGTCGTGATCAACTCCGGGTAGAGGTAGTTCTGCCAGGTCGCGTTCTGCTCGGGAGAGATACCTCCGGCAGAAGTGGGAATAATGAAGGCGTAAGAGATGCAGCTGAGCTTACTGTACTCTATCGACGACGCCGGGAAACTATACCTGTTCCAGAAATAGTAGTATCCAACCACACTTCTGCCTGCCGCAAGCGAGGAAGCGGGAAGGGTGAGAACAGCGATCAGCGCAAGGACAAAACTCCAGGGCATCACTCTTTCTCGTGAATCTGAATATTCTACAGGGAACCTATACTCCACGCCTGCGCTCACAGGTTGAAGCGAATTCCGAGCAGTATCCTGCGCGGGTTGAGGTAAACGGGAGCCTGCCACCAGCCGACCTTGATATACGGCTTAGATGAAGACGGCATGTCTCCCCATTTATCGTTCCCTTTCATGGCACCGGAGTTCCACGGCAGATGGAGCGAATTTTTGTAAGCATCATACTCCTGCTGAGTCATGTTGCCTGGGTCGAGCCGCTTTTCATCCAGGGCGTTCTGGACCGTGAGTATCAGCTCAAAGTTTCTCTTGGCGATCGAGATTACTTTTGACAGCCTGATGTCGAGATTAGTATAGTCGACGATGCCGAGCCACTCTTGCTTCTTAGGATCTAACTCCTGTGGATTGAAAAGCATCTTGCCGCCGGCCTGCCAGTCGAACAGAAAGTCGAGGTTCCAGCCGCCGAGAGGGCTGATGCCCAACCCGCCCGGTCCGAGGTCCATAGGAGTGTGAAGATTTAGGTCCACATGTGCTCTTGGAGTCGGGATGATGGTTGTAATGTTGGCTGTCCGCGCGGCGTTTGCAGCGTCGAGCTGGTTTTGATATACGTAACGCAAGCCGTTCTGGCCCGAACCGGACATCATGTAGTCGTAATTGGCCCAGAAGGTAACATATCGTCCCATCGTCTTTTCCAAACGGAACTCGACGCCGTCAATGTCGTCGTATCCGGCTGGTACGTACATCGTCACTTCATTCTGTTGATAGTAGTCGACATAAGTTATGGGCAGGGGCTGGTTTGTCTGGTTCTTGTAGTAGAACGAGACAGTCGCCAGGTACTCATCCATTATCGTCTGTTCAAATCCGAATTCATAAGAGACTGTCTTTCCCATCGAGAGATCGGGAGAAGGTATAGTAGCCGCCGACGGGTATAATGCCAAGTCGTAGATGAACGGAAGAGCAGGGCGCTGGTAGAAATGCCCGTAGTTGAAATACATCTTGCTGCTTTCGGTCACGGGAAATGAAACCGACAGGCGAGGCGAGATCGGCATTTGAACCTTGTTTGCAGTGGAAGGCCAGCCCGGAGGATTGGAGAGCATGGCTCGGTAGAGCAACCAGGCTTGATATGAACCGAATCCGCCGGGCAGATTCGAATACACATCATTATAGAAAGCAGTATAGGCCGGATCAGGCGGGTTAGACACCATGAAAGCGTTTCTGCGGGGGTTCCAGTAGTCGAGTCTCACGCCAAGGTTAGCGATGATTCCCTGGAACTCCAGTTTGTCCTGGATGTAAGCGCCGCCTGTTATGGGCATCACGTCATAGTATTGCCAAAGGTCCGGTGTGTACGAGAGCCGGACCTGAAGCCAGGTGCCGGCATAATCAAAGAGCCTGGTTATTTCTCCAGAGAACCCAGCTTCAAGCTGATTATGTCTGTCGATCTGCCACACGAAATCCCCGTTCAATTGTGCAAACCAGCTGAAAGAAGAATCGACGCGCTGGGGTCCACCGGAAAGGTTGAACATGCTGAGGGCATCCGGAATGTAGTTGGTCGATCCGTTCGGGGTTCCGCCTGCCGGGACCTTGAGTATCTTAATCGCACCGGGCTGAGGCGTATCATATACTTTGTCACCGACCATATACCACCAGGCGCTCGTCTGGCTCGTATCGAGCGAATATGGCTGGAGATTATCATTATTGTATTGAAAGTGTCCTTCAAGAGTGAAATAGGCTTTTGGAGAGATCGTGTGCGTATATTTCGCACCGCTTATCAGAAAATGCTGATCGTAGAACTGCATGCGGCTTATGTTATATATCTGCTGGAAGCTGCCGCCCCCGATCAGCCTCGCCTGCTGTTCGATGGAGCTCTGCGTGTTCGTCAGGAAGCCGAAGCTTGATGAACCCTCCTGGAGCGACCCGCCATAGGTGCTGCCTACGCCCGTGTTCAGCGTGCTTACGTCCGCATAGAGGCCCTCGACAGTCAGTTTGTCGATTGGAGTGAGTTCGGTCGTCAGCTTCAGCTGCGTGTTCCAATCGACATAATTATTTTGAGGACCTATTGGAAACGCAAATTGAGTGTTTTCATACTTGTATCCCAGAAGGAAGGTGGTTCTTCCGAGGTACCACCCCAACAAGGGGAGGTTCTCGCCGGGAACAGGACCGGTCAAGCTTCCTTCGAAGTAGTAATCGGGCTTTGTGGCCACGGGGCTTGTCGGATGCCGGAGCTTCCAAATCTCCATTCGTTGAGTTGAATCCAGACTGACCTGGGGGTTAAAGCCCGCGGGGAACTGGACGTAAGGCGATGGATATGAGCCCGTGCTGTAGCGATATAAGCTTCCATACGGCCTTCCGGCTGCCCATCCCTTGAATCCCCAGAATTCTGAAGGAACAGCCATGCTGTCTGCACGTGTCTGTATACCGTGCATGGCATACTTCCCGGCAAAAACCTGCTGAATCATCGAATTAGAACCCCACGGATTGTCGCCGAAGAACTTCTGCTGACCACCGGCTGTCATGTTGGCATTTATTGCCAGGGTATACCTTTGTCTGCTTCCGTCTTTCGTTATTGCGTTCACTAGTCCGGACTGGATCCCGCCATACTTCGCCTGAAATCCACCCGTCATCACCTGAAGCTCCTGAATGGTGGTGGAATTGAACGAAAGGTAGGAATTCTCCGATCGAGGGTCCTGGAGGGAGATCCCGTCCAGTGTTATGTCCGTTTGTCTGATTGCACCGCCGCGTATGCTCAGGCCGTGGCCCTGGCTGTTATCGATCAGCTGTACGCCGGCGAGTTTGCCTATAAACTCGTCCACTCTGGTCATCGGTGCCTCTTCAACTCTCTGAGTGTGAACGATTTCCTGGGTCCCCGCAACGTCAGGCCTTATTATGTTCGCCCGGTAGACCACTTCGACGCCCTTCATTTGAATGGCGCTTTGCTCGAGTGAAAAGTTGACGGTTATGGTCCGTTCCGCTTCTACGGTCACTTCCTTTTGGACCATCGGCACGTATCCGAGCATTCTGGCGGTTACGTTGTAAAATCCGGGATGGACATTCAGTATGGTGTAATAGCCGTTGGCGTCGGTCATGGAGCCAATAGGCGTGGTAAGCCTGACAGGTCTGCCTGCAACCCACTGCGAGTCGACAATCACCGTGGCGCCGGCGATACCTTCTCCGGTCTTCGAATCCACAACTCTCCCTGCGAGCTTGCCGTTTGCGGCAAGAGCTACGTCGACCGCAAGAAAAGTCAGTATCGCTAAGGTTAGCCTAAAGGAATTGTGACCCCTGTACCAAATACTTCGCATGCAATTTCCTCCTTTGTAGGCGTATGAATTTAATTTGCACGAAATATCGAGAGCTTGCGTCAAAAAGGAGAGGAATTGCGGTATGCTTGCTTAAAAGGAAAACAGAACTCGCACGACTTCTACCGGAATGAACAAACAGGATCAACAGAGTCTTTATCAGGCCGCGAATACCGCAAACCTCCCTTCCTGAACTTCTTTGGTCCAACATAAACGAGCAGGGTCTGATGTCGCCCCCGTCCCGATTTACTCACGATGATAATACTTTCGCGGCTTGATGTCAATACCCTGACGGCTCGGTAAACGAGAATAATTTTAAAAAACTTTGCTCTCCATCTTGACAAAGTCAGAAATAATCGAAATATTTATGCCATAAAAGTTAGGAGGTGCAGTTAGCACGTTGGTATTGGGTTTTTCCTCTCTAAATAAAATACAATTCACTTCCGGTTCATTAGGACTACCGAACACCGAATAAGATAAGGAGTGTGGTTAATGAGGAGGCTTATAGCATGCTGCTTCTTCGTTTTGATGGTTACTGTTGCAGGCTTTGCCCAGACTACAGGTAAGATCGCAGGGGTAGTGACCGACGCGTCGACAGGCGAGAAGTTAGTTGGTGTCACGATCGTCGTCCAGGGAACAACCCTGGGAGCTGCGACAGACCTCAACGGGTATTATGCGATTCTCAATTTGACCCCGGGGACGTATACCCTCAAAGCTTCCATGGTCGGATATGCACCGACGACAATTGAAAATGTCCGGGTTGCAATCGATCAGACGACGACGATCGACCTGAAGATGTCCGAGTCTGCCATCACGACTCACGAGGTGACCATCGTTGCACAGAGACCTGTTATTCAGAAAGACGTATCGGCGAGCACGATGAACATCTCACCTGCTCAAGTGGCCTCGATTCCGACTGTAACCGTCACAGGTGCAGTGCTTCTGCAGGCCGGCATTCAGAGCAATGCCAGCGGATTGGTAATAAGAGGCGGGGGGAGCGACCAGACCGCGTTCATGGTGGACGGATTTACCTTGCGCGACGCACGAAACAACTATGCGTATACGGACATCAGTATGACTTCCGTGAAAGACATCCAGATCCAGTCGGGAGGCTTCAACGCAGAATACGGTGACATCAGGTCGGGCGTAGTGAACGTAACGACTAACAGTGGAAGTACGAACCATTACACCATAAAATTCCTGGGGCAGATAGCTCCTCCGCAAGCACAGAATTTTGGCGGCCCTATAAATGGACTGAATACTTATTTCGTCAGACCATATATGGACCCCGCAGTGGCATACTTCGGTACGAACGACGGCGCATGGGATGCGAAGACGCAAGCACATTATCCGGGATTCGATGGGTGGATTGCCGAGTCCCAGAAATCGCTCGCAGCCGGAGATAGCGCTCAGTTCTTAAGCCCTCTCGCGGCCCAAAAAGCGTGGGAGTGGGTGCATCGTAAAGACTTCAGCATCCTGAAGCCGAACTACAATATCGACGCGAGCTTCGGCGGGCCGTTCCCCGTCCTGAGCAAGGAGCTCGGCAACCTCCGCTTCTGGGCCTCCTATGTCCAGCAACAGTCTATGTACATGATCCCGCTGACTACGGATGCGTACACGAGCTACAACGGTTCATTGAAACTGACATCGGATTTGGGACCCGGGATGGAGCTCTACATCGAAGGAATGTATGGTCAGCAGGCCGGTACATCAGACAGCAGGGCCGGAGGATCGGGAATTTTTGAAAACAGTGGGACCATCTCAGACTATATGTCCTCACTTGGAGCTCTCGGAGGATCTTATATCGATACGAGAATGTTCACCGACTGGTACTGGAATCCGACCCAGGTTGACTTCAACATGGTTGGTGCGAGGTTTTCCCATGTAATCAATCCTTCCACATACTATGAGATAAACGTCCGCGAGTCGGGGAGTCAGTACCACACACCCCTTCCCCCAGACAGAGTTGATACGCCGAGTCCTCTGTTCGGAAACTATTTCCAGTTCCCGAATCAATTCCCGTTCGGGTATTATCCCTCGGCGCCTTCTTACGCTTCTTACCTGAGCACCTTCAACAATAACGGTCTGGGAATGAGCGATTCGCGCGACTCAAGCAAGCTGGCTGAATATAATATCAAATTCGACCTGACGAGCCAGGTTGACCAGCATAACCAGATCAAGACGGGCTTGGAGTACGACTACACCGACAATAATGTCAACTATGCATTGATAGACTCGGCTCTGACTTCAAACAACAACTGGTCGCACTGGCATACATATCCTATTCGGGCTGCCGCATATGTACAGGACAAGATCGAGTTTGAAGGAATGATAGCGAACTTGGGAGTCAGGGTCGATATGTCTCACGCCGGCGGACTATGGTACAATTCCGACAATCCCTATTCCATGATATTCTCCGGGGCGGATCTGATCGGGCTTGATACAACTTCCAAATCGCCGACCAAGTACATCTTCATGGTCGAGCCTCGTCTGGGAGTATCTTTCCCGGTTACTACAGATTCTAAGCTTTATTTCAATTACGGTCACTTCTACTCCATGCCCTCGCCGAATGATCTGTACTTGATTCAAAGGCTGCTGGGAACGAAAAATGTAAGCCTCGTGGCAGATCCAAACGCTCCACTTCCGCGGACAATCGCCTATGAGCTGGGCTTCGAGCAGAGTGCGTTCAACATGTTCCTGCTCCATATCGCGGGCTACTATAAGGATGTCTCGGACGAAAGAACAACCACGGCTTATATCAGCTCGAACAGCCTGGTGGACTATTCGCTTTATACAGGTAATCTTTACGAGGACATCAGAGGCTTTGAGATCACCCTTTCAAAGAACCGGGGTGACTGGCTGCAGGGTTTTGTCAATTACACCTATATGGTTGCAAGCAGTGGGAGGTTCGGATATGCTGCCCAATACCAGAGCCCGGCAGACCAGCGCACCTATGACTTGAACCACTACACTGACCTCTACCAGACAAAGCCTGTTCCGCAACCCTATGCACACCTGAATTTGGATTTCTTCACTCCACGCTGGCTTGGGCCGACCTGGGGCGGCATAAAACCTCTGGCACATTGGCATGTCGATCTCCTTGGCCAATGGACGGCAGGACAATGGTTTACCTGGACCGGCGGTGAAACGATCCCGGGAATTCAGAACAACATCCAATGGAAAGACTACCTGGACTTTGATCTGAAAATATCCCGCAGCTTCAATTTCGCCGGGCTAGAGGTCGACCTGTTCGCCAACATTTATAACCTCTTCAATTACAAGTATCTGTCTCCCTTCGATGGCTTTGGTCCCAACGCGATCGACTACAAGGCTTACATGGAGTCTCTGCATCTACCGGCTGCAGTGGCTGGAGATGCGACGCACGAGAAATTGGGCTACATCAACACACCGGGAAATGACCAGCCTGGAGATTATCAATCCTCAAAGAAGCCTTATATCACGATGCCTTATCTCTGGCAGATGGGGATGCTCAATCCTCGGACATTTTATTACGGAATCAGTTTCAGTTACGATATACCGTAAGTCGAAAAACTTGGAAGCTAAGAAGTTGACAAATGAGGAAGAAATGAATTTAAAGATCGAAACTGAAGCAAGTCACAAGCGCCAAACACCGGTTTCCCAACCAAGGCAGCCCTTATACGGTAAATCAAGAAAAGAGGGCGTAAGCTTCAAAGATCGCTTCGTTGCTCGTTGCGGTTCACTCGGTGCCGGGGAATTGCAGCTTGGAACCTTTCTTGTGAGCGTGATCTTCACGCTCCTAGTCCTGAGCGCTTCTGCTTCCGCTCAGTATGCAATAAAATGGATGGACATAGGATCTTTTCAAACCTGGTATTCCGCTGCGGGATCCGAGTATGAAGAAGAGAGGGTCGGCGTCGAGCAGGACGGCGACCGGTGGCCGGCAATTTATCCTAATGAGGATATGGTCTGCGCCAAGGGACTATGGATCGGCGTAAGAAACTGGACGGATCCTAAGGATAATTCGCACTGGGATTACAAAGTTATCCATTTCGGCCCGAGGCCGGACGGCGACGTGTCCGAGTTCGTTCCGCAGGAACTGAAGACAACCGACAAGTTCCCCCTTCCGCAGGTCTATGTCGACGGGAGTCTGTCTTACAATATTCCGCCTGATGAGGATGCTACCAATCCGAATTTGAAAGAAGACAGACTGATATATGACAGCGTCGAGACATATATCGGCCTTACGATGGTCAAGAAGATCATCGGGTTCAGTCAGCAGTTCCATGATAACTATGTAATCTATGACTACACATTCACCAACACTTCCAAGGTTCCGCTCGACAGTATACGTCTTTTGTTCCAGTATAGATATGCGATTTGTGCGGATACCAGGTACGTGGTTGGGACAAACTCCTCAGGCTGGGGAATAAACACCGATAATGACGTGAGTGGCGACTTCCCCAGCCCGCCGACGGCATTTTTCGGAGGGCAGGTACTAACGAACGAGCCGGTAGACAAGTACGACAATATCCGTGCGAGTTATTCATGGCAGGGCAACTACAAAAGCAGCAGCTATGATTTCTCTGTGCCCGGTATGCCCGGGTTGGGGAATGGTGCTCCGACCAGCGATAATATAGGGGGACCCATCTGGGTGAATCCGTCCGCTCAGCCCGGTCCGCCTGCCGCAGACACTCTGGGCAGATTGGGTGCGGCCCAGTTCGTAGGCGTCTGCACAATACATGCCGACAAGTCGGCCACAGATTCTACCGACGATCCTGGTGAGCCGAGTACCACTGCCTACATCAGCTCGGACGACCCGTTCAATCAGAGCAGCAGCATCAGCCAGTTCAATGAAGGCATCATGCAGACGGAGTACCAGATGTTGTCCCTCGGCCAGGATGCAGGCTGGATTAACGGAGCAGTGAACTGGACTGGAGAGAGGATGGCAGACAAGGTCGGAATCTACGGTGATCCATCATTCGGTACGACCGGTGGAATGTCGCCCGCTGTCGGTTACGGTCCATATAATCTACAGCCCGGACAGAGTTTCCACATCGTCATGGTTGAAGCTGCAGCAGGGTTGAGCCGTGAGGCCTGCATAAGGATCGGGCGTGAGTTCAAGCTGGGACAAATCACGGCGGCTCAGAAAGATGATTCCGTTTATACGGGAAGAGACTCTTTGTTCCAGACATTCCAGAGAGCGATTGCAAACTACAATTCCGGATACAACATACCACAGCCTCCATTGCCGCCGTCGACTTTTACCGTCACTTCGGGTGGAAACAAGGTCTCGCTTTCGTGGACTCCACCGCAGGGCGGACCTAAATTGACAGGATTCAGGATATATCGTGCGGAGGGATTGGTCGACAGCACGTACTCTGTGCTCTTCCAGTGTCCGCCGAGCGTGACAAGTTTTGACGATACATCTGCGGTCCGCGGAATCGACTATTACTACTACATAGTCTCCGTCGGAGACCCGGCGGACAATAACGGAGCCGGTGATACACCGGCCGGGGTGGCCCTGGTAAGCGGCAGGTACTACACCCAAACCTACGATCCTGCAAGGCTGCTGAGGCCCGGCGTGTCTGCTGCCGTCAAGCCCGTGTTTACGGTCAGCGGTGTGAATACGCCACCCGCGAAGTACTCCGTTTATACCAACAACGGCGCGATCTTCACCGTCCAGTCCACCGACATCACCGGCGGCTCCGGGCAGGTCGTCTGTTTCGGTACGGGCCAGCCGGAGGCTAGCGGCACGCTCGTCAAATCTGGCGGCATCGGCGACAGCCTAATCACTTTTTCGGCTGTCCAGAATAACAGCGCGGACATAGGGAGTGTCATCAGAGTGGTTCCCAATCCGTATAACATCTCTGCAGCAGAGAACGTGTTGAGGTATCCGGGCGAACCAAACCAGATCGAGTTTTTGAATATCCCGCCCGTGTGTACCATCAAGATTTACACTGAGCTTGGCCAGCTGATCAAGACGATCGACCACACGAACGGGAGCGGCGACGAGGCATGGAGCCTCACGACCTCCTCAGACCAGATTGTGGTCAGCGGGGTATACATAGTGGTCTTCCAGACTCCGAAGGGACAAACGGCAATAAAGAAATTCGTAGTGATCAGGTGAGCCACATGAAAATGGAAAATAGAACGAACAGAGCCTTGTCGGAGTTCAAGACACTAGCAGGGTTAATAGAATTGAAAACAGGATTTGAAATGAAAAAACTGCTTCTATTCCCGGTTTGCGTGCTGGCGATACTCCAGTTTTCCTTTGGCAGCGCACTCGCCCAGCAGAAGCTGGCGCAATCGGGGTTTGATTTCCTGAATGTTGCGACGGATCCCCGCGCAGAAGCGATGGGAGAAGCGGTAACGTCGCTGGACGGCAATTCAACCTCCATGTTCTTCAACACTGCGGGGATGGCGAGGCTTCCGAACACGGTTTCGCTGTCGGTCGGGCAGGTGAACTGGATTGCAGGCATCAAACATTTTTACGGGAGCATTGCTTTCAGCCCGTTCCATGGAGAATACGGCGTCTTCGGATTTACTTTCAGGACGGTCAATTACGGTTCCATGGACGAGACGATCATAGCCAACAACGCCGACGGGTATCAGGACCTCGGGACGTTTTCACCGAGCGCTTATGCGGTAGGTATCGGTTATGCAAAGGCGTTGAGCGACAAATTTTCCGTCGGCGGCAACATAGACTACGTGAACCAGGATCTAGGACAGACCGTAACGAACATCAACCCTGACGGGTCTTTAGTCAATTCTACCTCGAAACTCAACGACGTGGCCTTCGATTTCGGCATGCTCTATAGGACCGGGTTCAAGAGCCTGGCCTTCGGAATGGACCTTAGAAACTTTTCGCGTCAGCTGAAGTACGTTCAGGAGAGTTTCGACCTCCCGCTTATTTTCAACATCGGGATCTCGATGAACGTCCTGGATCTGTGGAACATCGACAGCAGGTCGCAGTCGCTCATCATTGCTGCGGACGCCACACATCCGAGGGACTATCCGGAGCAGGTTAATGTCGGAGCGGAGTATACCTTCATGCAGATGATATCGCTGCGCGGAGGTTATATGTTCAACAACAGTGTTTACGGCGTTACGGCCGGAGTGGGAGTGCACAAGGATATAGGCGGCGTCAATCTCGGCATCGACTATTCGTGGACTCCGTTTACCGGCGGGTTTTCAGATGTGCAAAGACTCTCATTTGTCGTTGCTTACTGAGGTGAAGGATAATGAAAAAAACATTTAAAGCTCTATTTGGACTGACTGCGCTTCTCGTGTTTATCGCCGTGTCACTGAACATTAGCGGCTGTACAAAGGTTGAGGCACCGTCTCTATACAACCCGAATCTGGGAAACGCGCCCGCCCCGGTAGTGGACAGCCTCACGCCATCAGGGAGCGCACTCGCAGGAATAGACACCATGGTGATTTACGGGAAAAACTTCCTGGCGGAGAAAGACAGTGACGGGGTCGACTTTTTGATAAACGGCAAGCTCGCCGCGACCGTTGACAGTAAGGCAGGCGACGGCCAAATAATAAGTGCGTCCACCACGAGGCTGGTCTTGAAAGCCCCGGCAATTTCAGGCGACACCGTACAAATTCTTGTGTGGACTTTGGCCTCGACGGATTTCAGCCAGATGGTCAATTACCAGCTCCTACCCGGAGTCAGCCCCCTCCTCAGCCTTGCGCGCGGAGAGAGTGCCTACGGCATTGCGGTCGGGCCTGAGGATTCGCTTTATGTATCGATCTCGAATATCAATCTCAGCGGCACAAAGGACGAGGGCATATTTCAAATCGGTCCTGTCTCCGGCTTCAGGGCCGCTACCCCTTACGCGCTGCCGACAACGGGAAACATCGCCTGGCCGGACTTCAAGTTCGGCACCAACGGTTATATCTATGCGGTGAAGGGAGTGAGAGCGATCTACCAGCTTGCACAGGGTGCGTCGGGAAAGCCCTGGGCCCAGGAAATCGGAGCCTCTTTTTCCTGCCTGGATTTCGATCCGAGCGGTAACCTTTGGGTCGGCGGGAACAACAAGAATATCTATATGATAGCACCTGACAAGACCATCAAATCGTTTTCCTTTTCCGGCAACGTGCGGGCAATCCGGTATTACAATGGTGACCTTTATTTCGCCGCGAATGTCGGAGGTGCTGCCAGTGAAGTGTACAAGGCTCCCATAGTCGGAGATTCACTGGGGACACCTGAGAAGTATTTCGACCTTTCCACCGATCCTACAGGCGGCAGCAATATTTACGCTATAACATTCTCTGCCGACGGCGACATGTACGCCGGAACGGACTCTTCCGATTACCTGATAGTTGTGCATCCGGGAGGGACAGTCGAGAAGCCGTATTCATTGTATATAAGCAGCGGCGTGCTCAATTCTCCGTGTAAGTCACTTACCTGGTATGGCACCAGCCTGTATGCAACAACGGGATCCGGTGAATTGCTCAAAATTCTGGCCAGGAAACAAGGTGCTCCGTATTATGGATTCCAATAAATAAATCGGCAATAAAGAAAACATTATGTTGGTGTTAGGAGGTGATGTTTGCGCAGCATTCAATTCGTCGTCGGATGTGAGTGCGATTGCACGAATCCCGCATCTGCACTGGCGACACTAGAGCGGGAAACCGACATCTGAGTTTCTTGTCACTACAAACAGTTCACTTAAGGAGGTTAAAAATGGTAAAGAGATTTCTATTGTTTTCCAGTCTGATGACTGTCGCGGTGTTTCTCGGCTCCGCCAACGCACAATGGAAATTCGCGGAGATTTTTCCCAATAACACCTTTGTCCCGACTCCCATAAGCGGGAGCGGCATAAACGATGGTCTCGCCGTGGATCCGATGGGGAGAGTCTGGATAAATTCATACAGATATGCCGACAGCATCCAGACAAGCGACGGAAGCTAAATCGACGTAGAAAGCCTCTACTGCTTCAATCCGGACGGTACGCCGGCGTCGTTTTCTCCCTTGCATATTCTGAAGAGCAAGGACGGTTCTATAGTCGATACCCTTAACTACCCTGCCCTGGACGGCTCTTATAATTACGGGATGACAGCCGGCCCGAACGGGAATCTTTACGATGTTAGCTGCAGCGTTTATATCTTCAAAATCGATTACCATGATGGCTCACTGCTGGATGTGGCGGGAAACCTGCTCAATCAAGGAATCATTCCAACCACTCCCGCGGTTGACTCTTTGGGCGAGGTGTTCTTTTCCTCGGTTTTGCCGACGTCCGGTGTTGGGCCAGCAGTGCTTTCTAATGATCTCTCCAGTGTCCTGATATCGGTTGATACAAGCACGTATGGTACCTACGCCAGAAACATTTCGGTCACTCCGGACGGGAATGATGTCTATTGCCACCACATAGGACTTGGTACTTTTCACTACCATTCCGACAATGGTACACTTGGACCGTATGTTTTTGTCGACACTCTGTTCAAAGATCTTGATATCGAGAGCTCGGCCTGGCAGCCACACACCAACGAATTGTTCGTCAGCTCCGGGAACGTCACAAGTGGAATGCCTAATCCGCCATATCAAGGCTATACATGGTATGGATTTGATATGTCAAATCCCGATAGTCCCGTGTTAAAGGACAGCATCGTATGGAACGGCGCGACCGGAATTGCCGGCGACAGCATAGCGAACGATCCGAGGCCGAGAGGCATCGCATTCAGCCCGACAGGTGATACGGTTTATGTCGGTGCTTTCAACGTGACCGGCCCTGGAGATATTCAGATGTTCGTCAATACTGCGACCCCGGTCATCGAGCCGCCTCACACCCTACCTTCAAGCTATTCCTTGTCGCAGAATTATCCGAACCCGTTCAACCCGACGACGAAGATCGACTATACCTTGAAGGAGAACGGAAGGGTCACCATCACCGTTTACGATGTCCTCGGAAGAGAAGTTGCTACGCTAGTGAACGGCGTCCAGTCTGCTGGACAGCACTCTGTGACGTTCAACGCTTCCAATTTCGCTTCGGGTGTCTATATCTATTCTCTGAAGACATCAACCGGGGTGACTATCACCAAGAAGATGGTCTTGATGAAGTAACTCCGGCATTTGTTTTTCACGCTCATGTCCCCTCACTGCTTGCAGGGAGGGGACATGGGTGAGTTGAACTGAAGTTGATAAGTACCTGACAAGTAGCAGCACGTGCCAGGGGGTTTAGTGCGCAAATAAATGTGAGACGGAAGATCGAGTAGAATTTACAGGCCTTTCGTTCATACGGTTTTCTAGAGACCGAGATCCCGCCTAACATTTCTTGCCTAACATTAACAACGGTAATACTGAAAGGAGATGTCGCGTTGCATATCCTTACAAGATATTTGGTCAAACCAAGCTTGAAGACACTCACGGTTGTGTTGACGGTGCTTGCTGTGCAGGGCCTGTTTATACCGGCCGCTCGTTCGCAAGTGAAGCTGGCGCAGACCGGATTCGAGTTTCTCGATGTTGCCACGGATGCGAGGGCAACAGGCATGGGCGGAGCGTTTACGACAATTGATGGGACGTCGGAATCGTTACTGTACAACCCGGCTGGAATAGCGACCATTCCGTCTTTCGTAGATCTTAGCGCGAGCCAGATGACCTGGATTGCCGACATTAAGTACTTGTCCGGGTCTATTGCATTCGCTCCCTACGGAGGGAAGTACGGCGTGGTCGGATTGGATTTTGTCAATGTGGATTACGGGCAGTTCAATTTTACCGAGGTTGCGAATAATGAGCAGGGCTACACGGACCTCACCGGATACCCCAAACCTTACGCATACGCCGTCGGACTAGCCTACGCGAAGCAGCTGTCGGAGCAGTTCTCCGTCGGAGGCGAGGTGCGATTTGCCAATCAAAACCTCGGCAACAGCATTGTGCCGGTTTACAGACAGGTCATGGTCAATAACGTTTTGACGACGGACACGAGTTATGTCACGAAGAATTATTCCCTCGGCGTATTGGCTTTCGACTTCGGCACAATCTACAAGACAGGGCTGAAGAGCCTTGCGTTCGGCATGTCGATAAGCAATTTTTCGAGAGAGATCGCCTACGAGGAACAGAGCTTCGAGCTTCCTCTTACATTCAGATTCGGAATCTCCATGAACCTTATGGATCTCGTGCCGAGCCTCCAGCACTTGAATTCGTTCGTCGTATCAATTGATGCCGTTCACCCGCGTTCATATTCCGAGTATCTCAATATCGGCGGGGAATATACCTTTATGAACATCCTGGCTTTGCGCGCGGGATATATCACGAAGCAGGATGACTACGGCCTGAGTCTTGGGGTCGGCGTGCACAAGTTCGGCATTTCGATCGATTACTCCTATACACCGCACAGGATTTTCAACGATATCCATAGAATTTCGGTTAGGTTCGCGATCTAAGTCTATCTACGTTAGGCTGTACATTTAGAGGAGATTGAAAAATGAAATATATTCGTGTACTGCTGATAGTCATGGCACTCGGCGCGCCGGGATCTCTTTTCGCCGGGACGACCGGAAAGATCTCAGGAAAAGTCACCGACGCAAAGACGGGTCAGCCCCTTCCGGGGGTCAACGTCATGATCGAGGGTAAAACGCTCGGGGCTGCCACGGGTTTGGATGGTACATATACGATTCTGGATGTCCCTCCCGGAACATACAATGTCATCTTCAGCGCCGTGGGTTATGAAAAGATCAGGGTCAGGTCGGTAAGGGTCGATATAGATTTGAACTCTGTAGTAAGCGTAAAAATGCGTCAGACGGCAATAAAGACGGGTGAAGTGGTTGTGACTGCACAGCGGCCGGTGGTTACGCCGGACGTGTCCAACAGCGTCTTGAATATTCAGACTCAAAGTGTGCAATCGCTGCCGGTTGAGAGTGTGACAGATGTTCTCACCTTGCAGCCTGGAATTCAATGGAGCAGCAGCGGCATTATTGTGCGTGGCGGAGGCGGCCCTGTAGGCAGCCCGAATGGAGCTGGCAACTATGTTGGCGGTCAGAACCAGACCGTTTATTTCGTTGACGGCTTCAGGTTAAACGATGAGCGGTCGGATGATCCGTACTCAGCTGTCAGCTTGTCGGGGGCAAAAGACATCCAGGTACAGACCGGCGGTTTCAACGCTGAGTATGGAGACGTGAGGTCCGGTATCGTCAACGTCATCACGAAAGAAGGCGGCAGGAATCGTTACAGCGCCTCGATAAATGTCTCGATGGCTCCGCCCCAACAGAAACATTTCGGCCTCTCGCCGTATGATCCGAATTCTTACTTCAACCGCCCGTTTACAGATCCGGCCGTTTGCTGGACCGGCACGAATAACGGCGCGTGGAGCACAAACACACAGGAGAATTATCCCACTTTTCAGGGATGGAACGCGATTGTATTGAAAATGCTTCAGTCCAACGACACGACCGCTCTCACGCCGACAGGCGCTCAGCGCTTGTGGGAATGGCAGCGCCGCCGAACAGGTGATATTAACAAACCGGATTACACCATCGACGCGGGCTTCGGTGGACCGGTCCCTTACATCGGGAAATCGCTGGGTAATCTCCGCTTTTACCTTACCTACTTCAACGAGCAGGACATGTTTGTCATCCCTCTTTCCCGCGACGCATACACGGACAACCATACGGAGCTGAAATTCAACTCGGACATTACCCCGAACATGAAGCTGACTGTGATGGGTATTTACGGGGAAAACAATTCCGTTTCTCCATATGATTGGACCGTTCCGCCCACCGGCTATTTGATGAGAAGTCAGAACGAGGTTGCCGGCCTTCTCAGCAGCTCGAACGGGATGAATATTCTTTACATGCCTGATTATTACAGCCCGAGCTCGGTCTACAGGTGGGTATTCGGTGCTTCATTGACGGATGTGTTGAGCTCCACCACGTTCTTAGATGTTCAAGTTCAGCGCAACCAGAACCAGTACAACACATTTCAGGTTGGCACGCGTGACACGGTCGCAATATACCAGCCTGTCCCAGGATATTATGTGGACGTGTCACCTTTTGGCTACTGGGGATACAGCACCGGTTCAATCGACGGCGTCATGAGCATGGGGGGATGGATGAATCTGGGCCGGGACAACACCGTAAACTCCACCACGTCGCTGATCTTCAGCATTACGAGCCAAATTGACAAGTACAACCTCGTCAAGTCCGGCCTTCAGTTCTATTATGATGATGATAACATCAACACGGGTACATATAGTCCCTCAATGTCGACATGGACCCGAAGCCTGGTATATCATGTTTCGCCCTACCGGCTCGGAGCGTACGCCCAGGACAAGCTCGAGTGGGAAGGGTTCATAGCCAACCTCGGCGTCAGGCTGGACTACTCTAACCCGAATACAGACTACTATAACCTCTCTCATTACAGCTCGCTCTTCAGCGCAGGTTTCGGAAATCAAATTACGCAGAATGCTTCCTCAGAGAAGGCCAAGGCGGATTATTATGTAAGCCCGCGGCTCGGCATCTCGCATCCGATTACGGAAAACTCGAAGCTCTATTTCAACTACGGTCACTTCGTTTCGGTTCCGGCGTCGGTCTATCAATTCGCGATTCAGCGCGAATCCAACGGACAGGTCGACTACATGGCAAACCCAAATATGGCGTTCGAGAAGACGATCTCGTATGAACTCGGGTACGAGCAAAATATATACAACACGTTTCTCCTGCATCTCGCGGCTTACTACAAGGATATCTCGAATCAGCCGGGTTGGGTGATGTATCAGAACATAGGGAGCTCGGTTAACTACTACCAGGCCACGAATAATAACTATGGCGACATCATGGGTTTCGAGGCCACCCTGTCGAAGGTCACGGGAGGATGGATCAGAGGATTCATCAACTACACTTACGATGTAGCGAGCAACGGATTCTTCGGCGAAATGGAATACTTCCAGGATATAAATCTGGAAAACGAGTACCTCATGAAGAACCCTCAACAAGACAAGCCGGTACCCCAGCCGTACGCCAACGCTGACCTCACGTTCGTTACACCTGACGACTTCGGCCCGAGCATGAACGGGACAAGACCGCTCGGTGGCTGGAGCCTCAGTCTTATTGGCACGTGGCAGGCGGGATCGTACACGACATATAATCCGGCGGGTATCCCTGGCGTTGCCAACAACGTCCAGTGGGTCGACTACTACAACGTCGACATGAGGCTGGCAAAAGAATTCCATTCGTTTCCCATTAAGGGCGCAGATTTCCAGCTTTACATGGATATCACCAATGTCTTCAACTTCAAGTTCCTCAACTATGCGGGCTTCGTCGATTCATACGATTATCAGGCCTACCTTGCATCGCTGCGCTTCCCGTTCGAAACAGGAATCCAAAAGGGGAACGATCGCATCGGCGACTACCGCCCGGCGGGTGTGGCATACGACCCGCTTCAACCGAATCCTAATAACGACCCGGCGATTACGGCCGCTAACAACAGGCGAATAGCTACGAAATCATATATCCATATGCCGGAAGATCAGTCCATGACATTCCTGAATCCCCGTCTTGTTAGTTTCGGCATCAGGATAAACTTCTAATGCTATGGTTTGCCATGATAAAAGGGAGAATTACAATGTTTCGCTTATACAAATGCCTGGTGGCTTCTGCTGCCGCAATTTGTCTGCTTTCCATTACGGCTCCTTCGTTCGCCCAGCTGACCGGGACGGAGACACGATACATCAGGGTCGGCTCGCTCCAGAGCAAGTTCACCTCCATAGGAGCGGAAAGGGCGTGGAACAATTCATACTACGAAGGGCTTACATGGCCGTCGGATTATCCGTACACGGACAATGCCGTCATTGAGCGCACATACATCGGATGTCAGGATTTCGCCGACTCGGCAGGGCAGCAAAGGCCTAATTACTGTGTCGGTATAAATTTAGCCTATCCCGGAGTCTCAGTTTTCCCGATGGTGCTCAAAGAGACCGCGAAGTTTGCTAACCCCGGTATATTCGTCGACGGGGTGGATGTCAGTGCTCCATATGCTTCCGATGTCGACAGTGTCGATCCTAATCAGGTTCCGGACCGGATTGTTACGAACGTCGTGAATACTTCGATGGGCATCACGATGACGCGGCGCGTTCTCGCTTTCAGCCAGCAATACCACGATAACTACTTCATCGTAGAGTACACATTCAAGAACACCGGCTATATCGACTACACGAACGTAAAGAAGCTGAATGAAACCATTCACGGCTTCCGATTCGGGACCCTTGATCGTTACAGTGTCTGCCGCGAAGGCGCCGACAATAGCGGCTACGATCAGGAATACGGGAAGCACAGCTGGGTATCCAGGCGCGGCGAGGATTATGCCCAACATGTGGGCGAACTGGCCAGCCTGACTGAGGCAAGCGGAATTCCCGAATGGCTGCGTGCCGGTTTTGAGTGGTACGGTCAGAGAGATGAAGATCAATATGACAACATCGGTGCACCTGACGGCCCGTTTACGGGACACGGAACCGGCAGGCTATGTTCTCCACAGTTCGCCGGGATTGTCACTCTTCACGTGGATAAGACTGCAACCGACAAGACAGACAATCCCACCCAGCCCTGTGTCCTCGGCTGGCACGCCGGCGATACTGTTCCGAGCCTGGGCGACATGTCGCCATCAACGGCGCCACAGCAGGCCGATATGTACAGCTTTCTAAGTGGAATTCCGTATAAAGGCCTTGGCAACGATACGGAGCGCATGTATGAAGACTGGCACCTGAAATATGATGACCCGTGGAAAGTTCATGGAGACGGCGGCGGCACCGGACTCTGGATCTGTTTCGGCCCATGGGACCTGAGTCCGGGTGACAGTGTCAACATCGTGATAGCTGAGGGAGTTAGTGGATTAGATCGCGATGCATGCTGGAAGATCGGCAAACGTTACTGGGCAGCATATCAGAATCCGAGCGATAAAGGTCCATTCACTCTCCCGGATGGCTCGACCACCACGGACTTAAATGTCTACAAGGATACCTGGGTTTATACCGGGATGGATTCCATAATGGAGACGTTCAGCCGTGCCGTGAGAAACTACGACAGTGGGTTCGATATTCCCGAGCCGCCGGAGCCGCCGCCGGTGTTCAATGTCAATTCGGGCGGCGACCGGATCAGCCTTAGTTGGCAGCTTAGCCCTTCCGAAGGAACTCCGGGCTTCGCAGGCTACAAGATCTTTCGCGCTGTCGCAACTCCTGACACGAATTTTGATCTAATTGCCACATTGCCTCCCGGGACAGACCATTATGATGACCTATCCCCGCAAAGAGGGTTCTCGTACTATTACTACATCTCTGCCTACAACGATGGAAGCGACAACACCTCCGGCATAACAAATCCAACCGGACCTCTGATGAGCAGCAGGTTTTACACGAAGACCGACATAGCTGCGTACCTCCAGAGGCAGGCGGGATCGAGTCTTTCCGGAATAAGGATTGTCCCCAATCCGTACAACATCAAATCAGCACAGTTACAATATCCCGGAGAGCCCGACAAAATCATGTTCTTGAATATTCCCGGCCATTGCATCATCAGGATCTATACTGAAAGCGGGAATCTGATCAGAACAATAGACCATGATAACGGTAGTGGAGATGAAACCTGGAACTCGAATACTTCCTCGAACCAGGTGGTCGTCAGCGGTGTGTATATCGTTCAGTTCACGGTAACTCAGGATTACAACGACCCGACAACTGGAAAATTACTGTATCATAAGGGTGATACCGCGTACCAAAAGTGTATAATCATTCGATGAGGAAAAAGATGAAAAAGAACTCTATATCTTTTGTGGGATTCCTGGTTGTCGCAGTGTTTGTCGCCGCCTCCTTGAGCTTAGACGGCTGCAAAAATCCGGTGACGTCGAGTCTCTACAACCCGAGCCAGGCCTTCCTTCCGAATCCTGTCATTGATAGTTTGACCCCTTCCGGCAGTGCACTTGCAGGGATAGACACGGTTACGATTTATGGAAAGAACTTTGCTGCAGCCAAAGATAGCGAGCTGGTCTATTTCATTGAGCCTGCCGGCAGGAGCAACGATGTGAGCAGCCCGGCAATCATTAATGCCACTCCCTCGCGGTTGACAGTGATAGCCCCAGCTCTTTCAGGCGACAGCATACAGGTGAGAGTGGCGGTCTACGGCGCTCTGCTCTACGGCATCAAGACGTATTCGCTCGTACCGGCGGTCTCACAATACGGCGGTCTCTCTTCATCCCAGGCCGCGTACGGTGTCTGTGCAGGGGCGGACGGCGCACTCTACGCCGCGATGTCTTCCAACAATGTCGATAGAGGAATATTCAAAATGTCCCCGACGAGCGGCGTTGCGTACGCTCCGCCAACCACCGGGTTGATCGGTTGGAACGCGATCAGGTTCGGCAGTGGAGGCTACCTGTACGCAGTTAGAGGCAACAGGGCAATCTACAGATTCCCGGCTGGCGGAAATGCGAGCGCACAAGTATGGGCTGCGGCTTCATCCGGTTCGCTCCTCGATATGGATTTCGATGCTGACGAAAACCTGTGGGTCGGCGGGAGCGGTGGAAGCATATACAGCATAGCGCCCGATGCCAGTCACAAGACATTTCCTTTCGATGGGATTGTCAAATCCGTCAGATACTATGACGGGTATCTGTACATTGCCGCGAACGTAGGGACGTCCCCCAGCCAGGTTTTCAGAGCGCCGGTTGTAAACGATTCACTCGGCGCTGCCGAAAAAGTGTTTGACGTTTCCAGCGACCCCACCGGCGGAAATAACATCTACGCGATAACTTTCTCGGCCGACGGGAATATGTACGTGGGGACAGACTCCTCCGATTATCTGATTGTAGTCACCCGCGGCGGTAACGTCGAGAAGCCGTATTCACCGTACGTGGCGAGCGGCGTGCTGAACTCACCTTGCAGGTCATTCACCTGGATCGGAACGAATCTCTATGCATCGACCCTGAACGGCGAGCTTTTGCAGATTGTCGCCAGAAAAGAAGGCGCTCCGTACTACGGCATCCAGTAGTTCTTCTCGTGAGGACACGATGTCAGGTGATAATGGAGTTGCCGGTTCGTAAATTCTTTATGGATGGGGTGCCGCCCCATCCATAACTTTTTGAGGATGCTTCTTAGGAATAGCCCCGTTACGCTGGCCAGGGTCTAAGGTATAGAGGCGAAATAGTGAGGAAAACGACATGAAAAAGATAGAGATGCTCTGCGTCCTTGTATCGGTGCCCATTGTCCTGTTAGGAACGACGGCGTTCGCACAAAAGAACAAGACAGCCGGTTCGGGCTTGAATGTCTATGCCAGCCCAACCTACGGGTTCAAAGTCCAATATCAGGGGACGCTTGCTGAGAGTAATAAGAGCGAATTTGTCATAACCCTCCCCTCGTCGACTGCACAATCAGGCAACGCAGGGAAGGTCCGGATCTTTGTCGCTCAGCGGCCGTTTGTCTACCTCCCGGGAACTTACGGCGGGAAGTACTATTTCAGCGGGAACAACACGGGGATAACCGCATCCGACCGTGTGCGGGGTGATTCAGTCGATGTGAACGGGCTGGTGTTCGCACGAGATTACTGGGCGATTTACGCGGGAATGGGCCAATGGGAAACGGTCATCAATTGCTATGCGCTACACGACGGACAGTACTACGTCGTTTCGCTATCGCATGATTTCGTCACTCCGAAGCCGGGCGAGGTAATAAATGGCAGCAGGGTCACGAAACATCAGATCAGTGCGAGCTTGATAGGGGCCTTGCAGGATAGTACAAACGGCTACGTCAAGAGTTTTAACCATATTCTAGAGTCCTTTTCCCTTACGAAATGAGTTTCTTAACGATACATCTGAAGAGGTTTGATATGCGATTGTTACGCACTTTTGGTATAGTCCTTATCCTCCTGCTCTCAACGAACCTTGTGGCCTCAGCTTCCGTGCCGACGACGGGCAAGGGTATGTGGATATGGCAAATCTGGACCGAAGAGAATGGAAATCTAGACTCGGTCATTGCAAGACTGAAATCTGCCGGTGTCACCTGGGTTGCGGTTAAGCTTGGTGACAGCAACAGTCAGTGGGACGCACCGGGGCAGCATTTGTACGACTGGGCTGCCGGTTACGGCGGATTTGACAGCGTCGTCGTCAGATTTCATGAGAATGGCATAAAGGTTTACGGCTGGCAATATGTACGCGGAACCAAGTACTGGCCAGGATCGGCAAGCGAGGCTGACGTCGCAAATCAAATATTGGATATACCGGGCATGGATGGGTTCATTATAGACGCCGAGGTAGAGTTCGAGGCTTCCGGCATGACGACTGTAGCAGCTCAGTACATGGATAGCCTTCGTGCGGTCCATCCCAACAGCTTCATCGCATTGACATCATACGCAAGGGTAATCGGCCACCCGATCCCGTGGGTCACCTTTCTGTTAAGCTGCGATGCAAATATGCCCCAGGCTTATTGGGCATTGCGGCCGACAACTATATCAAACGAGTTCGCCGCGATGAGAAACGATTTTGAATCGTCGGAGCAGAGGTGGATAAACGAGGGATACTTAAGTGCGATAAAGC
>JBJKQU010000083.1:0-17167 GCA_046705025.1 Candidatus Kryptoniota bacterium
TCTGACCCCTCACGTCCGTTCAGGGCAAGCCTCTGAACGCTGACCCGTGATCATCGTGCATCCTGGACCGGTGTCGGGCGCGCCGCCGCAGAGAACACCAGGGTTTGAAATCCTTTGAGGTATTCCGTAGCTTTCACTGATGACAACGCCTGTCGTACATATAGATCCTGATGTTCTTGGTGGCACCCCCGTGTTCCGGGGTACTCGTGTTCCAATTCAAAACGTTTTCGACTATCTCGAGGGCGGAGAAACGCTCGATGAGTTTCTCGATGATTTCCCTTCGGTTTCACGGCAGCAGGCGCTGGAAGTTCTGCAATTTGCCGAAAACCTCGTCACGTCACAAGACAAGTGAGTGAAAATTCTCCTGGATGAGAATCTGCCTAGAAAACTCAAAGACCTTATCCCAGAACACGATGTCCACACTGTAGTTGAGATGAAATGGGCCGGTACGAAGAACGGCGAATTACTTACCCTGCTTTACACAAACGGCTTTGACGTTCTGATCACTGCGGACAAGATTGACTTTTATTACTATTCAAGAGGCTCTGTGACGGAGACTCAGAACCATGTTGAATATGCGAAGCGAGTAGGCTATGTCGCGACGGACGCCGCTGAGAATGGATACTCCTCGGGCTGACACTCGGCCATAAGCTACCTCGCATCGGGGGATTGATCTGAACCGGGACGGAAACCGTTCGGGACGCACGGCTGGCCCCCTGAAGAAGAAACAGAGGAAGGTGCCCGGGTCCTGACCATCGTTTCAACGGGGAAGCGGACGCAAGAGCCTCCGGTTTCAGAGAAGTTTTCCCGGCCGTCCTGAATTTCGAAGCACATGTGCCGGGCGCGGGAATCCCTTATCGCGTCTTAACTGGTTGACACAAACAGCAAACCGACATGTGGAAGCCGTGTAAAAGGCGTGAGTTCATCGCCAAACTCAGGAAATTGAAGTTCGAGGGCCCTTACGCGGGAGCAAGCATATGTTCATGGTCTTTGAAGAGCACAGGTTGGCAATTCTCTCGAACAGAGAATACTCTGTACCGCAGCTGATGTTCATGCTGAGAGAAGTCGGGAGAATTATCGGGAGGCCGGTAGATGCGGATGAATGGAATCGCCTGTCGCAATGACGGCCTTCGTTTGCTGCCTCCTCGTCTTAAGAGCAGCACAGGATGGGGCTGGCTATTCTATTCCCGATTCGGCCCGGGCGGAAAGCCAACCGGACATCCTCGTGATTCCTCCGTGCGTCTCCCCATTGGGGGACTCGCTCATGCTTCTCCGCCGGAGATGGATCCGCCTACGGCGGAGACACCCCCGATTTCATCGGGATTCGCTCAGGATGACTCCGGGGGAGGAGTAAGCAAGCTAAAAAAACAAGAGTCACCCTGAGCGAGGAGACCCGACATGGTCGGAACGACGAGTCGAAGGGTGGGGGCCCGGCCAAAAGCCAGGCCGACATCAACAGCGGACTGAAGTCCGTTTTTTTTAATCTATGAATCCGCGGCATAAATGCCGCGGCAATAGATCTGGATCTTTGGCATCTGTATTCAACTGGATCACCTTGTGGAGCCAAACGGCTCGGAATGATCACAAACGCCCATCCGGATTTCGCGCGATTTCCAGGGGGCTCCCAGGATACTTCGTGTCATCGGGACGCCATGGCTGCTCTTTCCCTTCAGCTGAACACCGAGTTCTGCTTTCTGATCTCCGGCGTCCGACCCCTCGCCTCCGCTCAGGGCAAGCTCCCGGTTCCTGACCTCCGACTTCTGTCCTCTGTCCTTTCTCCTTTCCCCTTTCTCCTATCTCAATCCATCATCCCCACTATTCCCGCGAAGCGGTCCTGTGGACATCCCATTCCAACGTTCCATCTCCTGATTCCTATGTGCGTCTCCCCATTGGGGGACTCGCTCATCCTTCTCCGCCTGCGGCGGAGACACCCCCGATTCCATCGGGATTCGCTCAGGATGACTCCGGGGGAGGAGTAAGCAAGCTAAAAAAACAAGAGTCACCCTGAGCGAGGAGTCCCGATTTCGCCAGGTACCCTATAGACTAGCCCTGGTCCCTTCCCGGAACTGACGTCTGATGTCTGACCTCTGGCATGTGACCTCGGACAAGAAGTAGTTCCTCTCAACCTTAACCTCAACCTCTCCACCTCTTTACCTTCCCCCTTTTTCCCTTGCTTTTGTTTGATATATGTATTATTGTACATATAAGCATTGACAATCAGATGAAAAATATCGGACTTATTTTTGCCGCGCTCAGCGACCCGACAAGGCGAGAGGTCGTCGAGAACCTCAAGGCGGAGGACCTGACTCCCTCTGAAATGCTCGAGCGCATGAAGGTCAGCCAGCCCACCCTCTCGCATCACCTCGATATCCTCAAGAGGGCGGAGCTCGTCGAGACTACGCGCGAAGGACAGTTTATCCGTTACTCGCTGAACATGACGATATTCGAGATGGCACTCGAATACATGGCGTCCATAACAAAAAAGGGGAAAAAATAATGAAGATGAGCTGGAAAAGAGAAATCCTTGCACTGGCATTGCTGGCAGCAATGGCTGTCATCGCAGTTCATTATTACTCTATTTTGCCTGGTCGCATTCCGGGCTATCTGGACGCGCATGGAAGGCCGAGGGAGTGGTCAAGCAAGAACATGTTCTTCTTCATGTGGGGAGTGTATCTCATCGTCCCCTATCTCATGATTACTTTTCTTCCGTTTATCGACCCGCTGCGACAAAAGATAGAATCGAGATTCAAGACGTTCCTTCTCGTCCGCGATGCGTTGCTCGTTACATTTGCACTCTTCTTTGTTGTTAGTCTCATGACGGCTGTAAAGGGGGAGCCGAGGATTTACTGGCTTGGTGTAGCGGTAGGAATCTTCCTGATAATCTATGCAAACTATTTGCCGAAAATACCGCGGAACTTCTCGATTGGAATGAAGACTCGATGGGCACTATCTTCTGAAATTGTTTGGAAGAAAACCCAGATCTTTTCGGGATGGCTCTTCGCCGCTACCGGTATCATGTTCATCGTCTTTGCTCTGACAGGTCTTAACGCCGCTATCCCGGGTTTGGCGATCATACCCGTAATGGTCATAATAGAAGTTTATTCTTATCTCGTCTACAAGAGAGGCAATCGTGCTAACGTCGGGAGAGGTCAGAGCCTTTTGCGCTAGCACTTCATAATGCACCTGTCGGAACCTGAACTAATCAAGAAAGGATGGATCATTGTGGAACAGCCGTCAACCCTGGAACAACCTGCCATCGAACCGCTCTCTTTAATGGACAAAGCCGCGGGCATTTTCTAT
Source organism: Candidatus Kryptoniota bacterium (assembly GCA_046705025.1). Classification (GTDB taxonomy): domain Bacteria; phylum Bacteroidota; class Ignavibacteria; order Kryptoniales; family JAKASW01; genus JAKASW01. Next base: position 3,301 of record JBJKQU010000083.1, read on the forward strand.
GAACCATTGAAAGTATTCGAGTCCTTCAAGACTCATCGCGTGAAAATCTCGGATTGGCTCGTGCCGGTCCTTCTACTGGCAATTATTGCTGCCATTTCTGCTTATGTAAGCTCCAATTCACCGGCGATCCGTTTTCAGGCTACGCAGCAGGTAGAGCAACGTCTGGACAAAATGGTCGCAGAAGGCAAGATCAGCGCCGAGCAGGCAGACAGAATGAAGGAATCGATAGAAAATACTCCGTCCTCGGGTACACCACTCGCGATGGTTCTTGCATCTCTTGGCAGGATCGTTGTTTTCTTCGTCGCGGCAGCCGTGTGGCTTCTTGTCGGCAAGCTTATACTGAAAGGAGATGTGAACTACTCTCAGATGATGGGTGTCGCTGGGGTATCGAGCTGGATAATGATCGTCGGATCGATACTGGCGGTTGTTCTGACAGCATTTCTGTCTCGTCCTGGTGCAGGTGTGAATCTCGGAATGCTTGTGCCGGTGGCGCCTCTTAACAAGACGTATTCACTCTTAAGAAGCGCAGACCTGTTTACTATTTGGAATCTCGCCGCAACTTCGATCGGAATCGGAGCACTGTCGGGTAGGAAAGGATCTTCTGCCTTCGTGTGGGTGTTCGGAGTCTGGGTGGTGGTAGTATTGGCTATGGTGTTTATCTTCGGTGGACTGATTGGGGGCTAGTTACAGCCAGCAAGTGTGGTCACGACTCGATTCTTATATAATGATGAAATCAATAGAGTGTTGTGCACGTTTTATTCTTGCTTTCTTTCCTAATAAAGAAGAAAGAGTGGCGACCCTGGGTGCCGTTGGATGAGGAGTGTAAGTCTTGTTGATACGGTGAAGAGGTGACACTTAAGAGTGAATTGAACGAAAGCCTTAGACTCGCGTTTGCAGCCGTCATGGCAAGCAAAGTGAGAGCGGCGTTGACGATGCTCGGCATCATTATCGGCATAGCCTCGGTTACTCTCATGGGATCGGCAATTGATGGTGTCACGCGTGCGTTCAACAACAGCATATCGTTCATCGGTGCCGATGTGCTCTACGTTGACAAATGGTCGTGGGGAGATCTCGGTGAGTGGTGGAAATATCGCAACCGCAGAAACATGGAGGTCCGCTATTCCGAAGAAATAAGAAACGATGCCACGTTGTTGTCGGCCGTAGCCCCGGTTGAAACTCGGATCGGGATGATCAAGTTCGGAAACCGAACTGCCGACAATGTGATAGTGCAGGGAACAACTGCGGACTTTGCCTTCGTTTCAGATATGAATTTGTCTGAGGGTCGGTTCTTTTCCGACATGGAATCTCATGCAGGAAGGCCGGTTGCGATTCTCGGGTCGGATGTGGCTAAACAGCTATTCCCGGATCAGGATCCAATCGGAAAGATGATTAGGATAGATGGCATTCCCGACAAGGTGATCGGCGTCAGGAGTACCCAGGAAGGCTTTATGGGCATGTTCACTATGGATAACCTCGTAATCATTCCTCTTCGACAGTTCGAGAATATGTACGGTACCCACACCAGCCCTGAAATTGAAGCTCGTGTATCCAACCGGAAGGATATCGCCGATGCGGAAGAAGAGCTTATAGGGATTATGAGGAAGATCAGAAGGTTGTCTCCTTCCCAGCCGGACGATTTTTCAATAAACCTGCAGAGTCTTTTTACAAACGCATTCAACAGCATGATCGGAGTAATAGGCGGGGTCGGCTTGTTTATCACTGCGCTGTCGCTTTTCGTCGGAGGAATTGGAATCATGAATATCATGTTCGTGAGCGTAACCGAGAGGACCAGGGAGATCGGTATCAGGAAAGCCCTTGGCGCGAAAAGACGTACCATACTTCTCCAGTTCTTAGTCGAGTCTTCGTTGATCTGTCTGGGAGGGGGGCTGACCGGCCTCGCATTCTCGTATCCGTTAAGCTTATTATTGAATAGATTCATGCCGACTTCGATGCCCATTTCGCTCGCGTTTATAGCGATCATGGTGTCAATCGCGGTGGGAGTGGTTTCCGGCCTTGTTCCTGCAATCCGCGGGTCAAGACTCAATCCGGTGGACGCTTTGAAATATGAATGAGAGGTGGATAATGTTGAAGGCCAATTCATTCGGTATTCTCTCAACATGGCGATATTCGAGATGGCCCTCGAATACTTAGCGTCCATCACAAAAAAGGGGAAGAAGTAATGAAGATAAGCTTGAGAAGAGAAATCCTGGGGATAGCCGTCATCGCGGCACTGGCCGTCATCTCAATCCACTTCTATCCAATGCTCCCGGCCCGCATGCCGAGCCACTTCGACATCAAAGGACAGGTGAACGGATGGACAGGCAAAAACGCGTTCTTCATAATGTGGGCGGCGATTATCATCCTCACGTATCTGCTTATCTCTTTCCTCCCATTTATCGACCCGCTCAGGAAAAAGATCGAGCCGAAGTTCAAGGTCCTTCTCCTCGTCCGCGACATCCTGCTCGTCGTGTTCGCCGTCATCTTCCTCATGAGCATCAACGCCGCCCTTGGCGGAAAGTCTTACGTGAACTACATGGGCGTACTGCTGGGCATCCTCCTGATCGTTCTCGGCAACTACATGCCGAAGTTTCCGCAGAACTGGTTCATCGGCATAAGGACTCCCTGGACCATCTCTTCGGAGATTGTCTGGAAGAAGACGCACGTTCTCGGCGGGTGGACTTTCACGGCAGGAGGATTTCTGTTTGTCATCGTCACGCTGCTGAAAATGAGTCCGGCCGTGTCGCTTATCGTAATCCTGCTGGCGGCATTCATCCCGGTTGCCTATTCCTTCATTATTTACAAGCAGCTGCAAAAGGCCAAAGGAACGGGGGAGGCGGGGTGAAGGCCAGAGGTCAGAAGTCAGAGTTCGGAGGTCAAAGTAAACAAGGAAGGGGGGGATATCAGATGAGGATTGACACCGCGAAGGATCCTGAGGTTTACAAGAAGGCGTATGAAGCAGGTATAGGTAAAGGTTGAGGTAAAGGAAAAGGGTGAGGTTAAGAGGGTGATCGACACGCAGGATTGGAAGCCAATGAAGAGATCTCTCCTGATTGACGGGGGGATAGTTCTCGCTTCATTCCTGATAGGAGCGTATTTCTATCATCTCATGCCCGATCGGATGCCCATCCACTGGGGCTCACACGGACCCGACCGGTACGGCAGCAGGTTCGAAGGCGTTTTTACGGTTCCTATCCTGATGACTTTCCTGGTCGCCATCCTGGTCTCGGTTCCCTGGCTCGATACGCCTAATTCGCGAGTAACGAAATTTATCAGGTATTATGAGAATGGGATTATCATACTGCCGGTTGCGTCCCTCATAATTTACGTCCAGACTCTTCTCTCGGCGATGGGCCCGACGGTCCAAATCATTCTACCGTGCGCGATGGCAGCCGTAATTTATATTGTCGGCGTCCTTCTCGCGGGATCGGAAAACAATCGGCGGGTATATGGCGAGTCTCACCGGACTGCGAGTGCAGAAGCTTCCTGGTGGAGAACCCGCCTGACTATCGGGATTATCTTCAACTTCTCTGCACTAATTGCCCTCTCGGCAGTGTTTTTCCCGGCATATAAGCCCTATCTTATTACTGTGCCGGTCGTTATCGCTTCAGTGTACGCCATCATTTATGTATTGAGTTTGCCGGTTAAAACTAAAACAGGAACTTGAGTCATGAAGAACCATCAGCTACTGCTTGCTGTATCGATCATCATTTCATTAGCCGCACCGTCCATTCTGCTCGCCGCAGGGCGCAATAACGTCAAGCCCGCGCGGGAGATCATCACTCTCCTGAACAGGGGGAAATATAAAGAGGTCATCTCCCGGTTCGACAGCACGATGAAGATGGCCGCGCCGGAAGCCAGGCTCAAGGCCGTGTGGAGCTCACTTATCAAGGAGACGGGCAAGTTTCAAAAAGAGCTCGGCGATTCGACATTCCAGTACAAGGGGTACGACATCGTCATTGTAACCTGCAAGTTTACGAAATCCGAACAGGACATCAGGCTGGTCTTCGACAAGGATGGAAAGGTGGCGGGGCTGTTCTTCTCACGGCATCCGGAGGATGTGAAGCATCCGGGTAGGGAGGATAAGTCTTCGAAAGCCAAAGCAGACCCTGCCGGCAGCACAGGCGGAGCTCAATCCGAAGGACAGGAAGCGAATTACATCTCGAAAGACGTGACCTTCAGGAACGAGAAGGCCGGCGTCACCCTCGCCGGTACACTGACGCTTCCCGACTCGACCGGCAAATTCCCAGCGGTACTTCTCATTCCGGGCTCGGGACCCCAGGACAGGAACGAGACCGTGGCAGGTCATCAGATATTCCTCGTCCTTGCCGACTACCTGACGCAGCACGGCATAGCCGTCCTCAGGGTCGACGACAGGGGAGTGGGCGAGTCGACCGGGAATTTCGAGACCGCCACTCTTAAGGATTTCGCCTCTGATGCTCTCGCGGCCGTGAATTATCTGAGCACCGTCAGGCAAGTCAGGCGCGGCAAGATCGGACTCGTAGGCCACAGCGAGGGAGGGCTGATCGCTCCGATAGTCGCCGACGAATCACGCGACGTATCATTTATCGTACTCATGGCCGGGCCCGGTCTTCCGGGCGGGCATATTCTCATGAGCCAGGGTGCGCTCATAATGAAGGCGAACGGAGCTCCTGACAGCACGATAAGAATCAACAGGCAGCTGCAGAAGGAGCTGTTCAGTGTGGTGGAGACTGAAAAGGACTCGGCGAAAGCGTCCGCGAGGCTCAAGAAGATCCTCGAAGAAGGGGTAATCAAACTGGGGGTGGTCGATCCGTCGAGGCTGAAGGAAGCGGAGACGTTCATAGATATCCAGCTCAAGTACCTGATGTCGCCATGGATGAAGTCGTTCCTCACATATAATCCAAGGGCCGCGCTGGAGAAGGTGAAGTGTCCCGTACTCGCCGTCTGGGGAAGCAAGGACCTGCAGGTGCCTCCGGCCGAGAACCTGCCCGCGATGGAGAACGCGCTGAAGGCTGGCGGCAACAAGAATTTCAAGATGGTCGAGCTTAAAGGACTCAACCATTTGTTCCAGGATGCCGGCACCGGGTCGCCTTCGGAGTACGCGTTGATCAAAGAGGCGATATCTCCGAAAGCACTCAAGGAGGTGACCGACTGGATACTCGATAAGACGGGGTCGAAGAGGTAGAGGAGCAGGAAGAGGTAAAGGTAGAGGTGAAGGAGCAGGTAAAGGTGAAGGTAAAGGTAAAGGTAAAGAGGGACGTCAGGTGTACAGATCATTCAGGGAAATGCCGGTGTGGCAGGAAGCTATGGCTGTGGCCGAGGAAGTCTTCCGGCTGAGCGAGAGCTTCCCAAAGAAAGAGGACTATGGACTGACTTCTCAGCTCAGACGTGCAGCTTTGAGTATCTCTGCTAACATAACCGAAGCTTATGGACGCGAACACACGTCGGACAAAATAAGCTTCTATTACTATTCAGGGGGCTCCGTGACGGAAACTCGGAATCACGTTGAATATGCGAGGCGAGTAGGCTATGTCGCAGAAGAGAACGCTGACGCACTTGACGGCAGACTACAGAGCATTTACGGCGACTTGAACAAGATCGTCGCCTCACTGAAGTAGCTATCCTTCACCTCAACCTTAACCTAAAATTGAACCTCAACCTTCACCTCAGCCTTAACCTCTTCTTTAACCTTCACCTCAGCCCCTCTTCTCTTTTGTCGACTTCCATGCTGGAATGTCTGGAAAGGAAATCGTAGATTTGTGTCGAGAAACAGAGGAATTCGATGAACAACGTTAAAATTGTGATTGAACGGCATGAAGACGGATACGTCGGCTACCCATTAGGTTTCACACGAGGGGCGATTGTGGGAGAGGGCGATACGTATGCTGATGCACTCAAAGACACTGAGAGTGCAATCCGATTCTTTATTGAGCAATACGGAAGAGAAGAGTTCCTTGAGCACCTTGAAGGGGGGCGGCCCGCCATAGACGTGTACATCGCGGAAGCTTCGATTTCATAATGAAGTTTCCGGCTGATGCTACGAAGCTGGACGTAATCAAAGCCTTCAAGAAGTTGGGCTTCGACTTAGTTCGTGAAGGGAACCATATCATAATGGAGCGTCGAAATCCGGACGGTACCAAAACACCTTTAGTGCTCCCGAACCACCGGACAATAAAATCGAGCACACTTCGTTCGGTTTTAACCCAGTCAGGCATTGAGCGCGACGAGTTTCTTGACGCATACGCTGAAGGTAAAAGGTAAAAGGTTAAGGGTCGGATGTGCCCTTGCCGGAGCGCACTACCCCTTTATCCCCTCTCCCGCTCAACAGTATATAGTTCATGGAATGCGGGATGGCGCAGTTTGGATATTCCAGGGGGAGCGCCACTCGACAAGGAGGGGAAAGTAAGTGGATTGAGCACAACCCCTTTATCCCCTCCTCAGTAAGGAGGGGAAAGTTGGGTGGATTAAGCACCACCGCTTTGTCCCCTGCTCTGGAAGGGGCGGAAGGCAGCGGATGAAGATGATGGGGTTTAAAGCTATGGAAGATGATTCTAAGAGAGTACCACATTCAGTGCAGTACATGGTTGCAGTGGGCCATGCGGCAGGCCATGTAGGCAACTCAATCATGGAGGCCGTAATACGGTTGATTTTAGGGGTTTCCTCTCTTTATTTATTGTCCCGTTAAAGTTATCAATACTTATTCCGACTAATTAATTACATCAGTCGGGCCCGTCCGAGAGAAGCATCAACCTGAGAAGTTATGAAGAAAGAAGGGGCCTGTTGTCGTGTTATATAAGAACTTTATATACGAAAGGAGACAAAATGAAAGGGATGCGTATAGCAAGCACGCTTGTTTTCTTCCTCTGTTTGAGTGCGGCAGCCAGCGCCCAGGTTCCGAAGTTCGGCGGGGAAGTTGGGCTTAACTTCGCCAACATTAACGGGAGCGATGCTTCCAATTACTATCCGGGAAACGGGACAAGGACAGGTCTATTGATAGGCGGTTTCATGAGATACGATTTCGCTCCACTGTTCGCGGTTCAGCCGGAAGTTCTCTATTCAATGAAGGGCACATCCGGATCGACGACAGTCAACGGGGCAGGTGTGAGCTATACTGCCGTTGCGAACTACATTGAAGTGCCAGTATTTCTGAAGTTCAAGGTTCCGCTCGCGCCGAAAACGCCCGTGGGTTTGGATATATATGCCGGTCCCGATTTCGCATTCAATGTCGCTTCGAGTCTTACAGTATCATCGGGCGATCAGACCCAGACGACCGACGAGAGCAACAACACCAACGGTTTTGATTTCAATATTGCTTTCGGCACGGATGTCAGTTTCGGGGTGGGTCCGACGGCTCTCGGGGTCGGGCTGCGCTACTCGCTCGCGACGGGAACCTCCGACAAGACAGGCGGCGACGTCAGAAACGCCGTCCTCGCATTGATTGCAAGCGTTACGATCTAATGTGTACCGCTTTATAAATTTGTAGAGTTTTACGAACCACCACATGCCTACACCAGGGGCGGAGCAGGACCCGACATCGGTCGGAGTTCAGGCTTCGCCCTTTTTTTATCCTCAACTGTACGGCAGTCCCCGTTTACGATCCCTTACCGGACAGCCCCACCTCAGCCCAAGCACTTCCAACAATCGGGTCGATTAGCACACTTACCCACCTTGCCGCGCGAGGATTAACGGAATAGGCTTCAACTCGCGCCGCAGCGGATCGAGCGCCAGGCCGAGAGCCTCGAGTGTAAGAGCCCCGAGCAGCGTCGCGTCCTCGTCTTCTCCGAAGATCACGTCGGCACCGCCCCTCTTCTTGTCATACATGAACAGGGCAACACCCTTCCTGCGCACGATGGTGCTCCCATCTGCCAGGCGAAACTCCTCCTTTGCGACCGGCTTGATTTTGAGCTTCTTTAAAATCGGAGCCGGTACAACAGAATAGACTGCCCCCGAATCAACTATCATTTCCAGATTTTCCCGTTTCGCCGGATTTGCCGGATTAGCCACCTGCAGCTTCAACGTCGTTATTCCCATTTTTCCTCCTCGGTAGATAATATATACAAGTCGGCCTGTCTGTTTCATCTGATGAAGCCCGCGTATGGACCGGCAGAAATAATGCCACCCCTCCAGGGTTCATATGGCTCGGTGGTGTCGTTGACTACAATAATGCCATCGCTCCGCGATTGGGAAAGATCACAGTCAAGGGTTTCCGAATCGTGTATGTCAGGATTTCCCGGCAAAGTCTTTTCAAAGCTCGAAAGGCTCACATTATTGTGACGGACGCTTCCGGGGATTTTTCGATAAGCCTGAAGGGCTGACATTATTCCAGAACGAAAGCCAAAGCGACAACGAACCCCGAAGCGGGTGACATTATTGCGGCGGAGTTTACCCGGAGTATTCGGACAAGGCCGACATTAAGGGATGGCATTGTTGTTTCGCCCTTTCAGGGCCCGACAATTTGAGTTGCGGTTGTTTCTACGGCGATTTCGCCTCCGGGATTGAAATGGGCCATGGCGGCAGGTTGGATTCGCTTGGCCTGTATTCTTAAATTGTCAGTCGGAAGTCAGAAACCGGAGGTCAGAAATCAGAAGTCAGCCAGTCCGACAGCGCCCGGCTCATCCTTCGGCTCGTGCTGACTTTGTCAGCACTTCGCTCAGGATGACTCGGAAGGGAGCGGAGAGCAGTAAGTGGAAGGAAGGTAAAAGGTCAATGGTGAAGGGTGAGAGGCAGAAGTCAGAAGCCGGAGGTCAGAAGTCGGAAACCAGAGGTCAAAAGGGACGAGCGGGGAGCAGGGAGAACGAAGTAGGCAGCAGGAAGAGAGATTAAAGGCTAATGGTGAAGGGTGAGAGGCAGAAGTCAGCCGGCCCGACAGCGCCCGGCTCATCCTTCGGCTCGTGCTGACTTTGTCAGCACTTCGCTCAGGATGACTCGGAAGGGAGCGGAGAGCAGTAAGTAGAAGGAAGGTAAAAGGTCAATGGTGAAGGGTGAAAGGACGGAGGGAAATAAGTAGGATGCAAAAGGTAAAAGGTAAAGGGCAAAAGGTAAAGGGCAAAAGGCAAAAGCTTGCCCCGAGCGCATGCGAGGGGGCAAAAGACAAAAGGCGGGCAAGAAAATGGCGGTGAGTAGAAGACAGAAGTCAGAGGTCAGAAATCAGAAAAGAGCAGGTAGAAGTCGAAGACAAGGAGCAAGAAAAGGGACTTCACACGCGGGAGTCGGCAAGGGCGGGGCGTCAGGGTTTACCTTTGAGAAAGAGTCTCTGGATATCCTGCGCTCGGCGCTGGATCGGCTGGAAAAGGGGTTCGCGGATTTGCCTGCGGCACCGGTTGCCATCGGGAACAGGAAAGCGTTCACCAAAGTCATACGCGAAGTTGCCGACCGGATGAAAGACAACTATCCGTACTTTCATCCGCTTTACGCGGGACAGATGCTGAAGCCGCCCCATCCTATTGCGCGGATCGCCTATATGCTTTCCATGTGGATCAACCCGAACAACCACGCCCTCGACGGCGGTCGCGCTAGCTCACGGATGGAGAAGGAAGCTGTCGCGGAGATCGCGAGCATGTTCGGCTGGTCTGGGGAAGCCGGAGTCAAAAAGCATCTCGGCCACCTGACCGGGGGCGGGACGATGGCGAACCTCGAAGCGCTCTGGGTCGCGGGACAGCTCAACCCGGGCAAGAAGGTCGTCGCATCGGAACAGGCTCATTACACTCACTCGCGCATAAGCGCCGTGCTCGGATTGGATTTTCAGTCCGTGCCGTGCGACATGAGAGGTCGAATGGATCTCGATGCCTTGCAGAAACTCTTGGACGCAGGCGATGTCGGGACAGTGGTGGCGACGATTGGCACGACGGCGATCGGCACGATAGACCCTCTACCGCAACTGCTCGACCTTCGCCGTCAGTACGGTTTCCGGCTTCACGCGGATTCTGCTTACGGCGGCTACTTCACGCTTGCCGGCAACCTCTCTCCGGAAACAAGGGAAGTGTTCGACCGGTTAGGTGAAGCCGACTCGATCGTCGTCGACCCGCACAAGCACGGCCTGCAGCCGTACGCCTGCGGATGCGTCATCTTCCGTGATCCGACGGTCGCGAGGTTCTACAAGCATGACTCGCCATACACTTACTTTACCTCAGACGAGCTGCATTTGGGCGAGATCAGCCTTGAGTGTTCGAGGGCAGGTGCTTCTGCCGTTGGGCTTTGGGCCACGCAGAAACTTCTGCCGCCGGTGAGAGGCGGAGAGTTCGCCAGGTCTCTGGAAAACTGCCGAGAAGCCGCGCTTCATTTATATGACAGGCTCCGGTCGGACGACCGGTTCATTACGCCATTTCCTCCTGAGCTTGATATCGTCGTCTGGGCGCCTGCGGCGGAAACGGTTACGAAAGCTTCGGCGCTTTCGCGGGCGATATTCAACGAGGCGGCAAAGCGGAATCTTCACCTGGCACTGGCCGAGCTGCCGGCCGCTTTCTTCGATCTTGAATCAGTCGGCATGGCGAAGGACTCGGAGACTATCACATGTTTGAGATCCGTGCTTATGAAGCCGGAGCACGTGAAATGGATTGACGGAATTTGGAAGGTACTTGTTGAAGCCACCGAAATTGCCGGAAGGGAGAAAAGCGCCTAGCACGAGCAGTCATGGTGACAGCCCGATGCATTATTTTCCTTCAAGGACTTTTCTTAATATTATGAGAACTTAGTCAAATGGAACGGGAAAAGGATAGAATATCGTTGTTCAAACAAGCTCTCCGTTTGCGTCCATCTGACAGGCTCAAGCTGATAGAATTGTTGATGCGAAGCCTGAACGGACATGATAAGAATATGGAGGTGATGTGGGTGGAAGAGGCCGAAAGAAGATACGAGTCACTTGAAGAAGGGAGAGTGAAGGCCGTACCGCTGAAGGAGATTATTGAGCGGTATAGATGAAATATCTCGGCGGATAGGGCGAAGCTGAGGTAGATACCTTCCCAATTGAATATAAGCGGCCGGCTATCCCAGCGTCGACTCGGACGGAGCGAAAGCTTCGGCACGAAGGGCTTGGAAGCAGATTTGGAGATAGATGAAGATGCGCACACTAAAAGCACTTTTCGATAGAAACAGCAAATGGGCGTCGACAATCAAGGAGAGAGACCCGGATTTTTTCATCCGGCTGTCACAACAGCAGGCCCCGCAGTACTTATGGATAGGATGCTCGGACAGCCGCGTCCCGGCGACCGAGATCGTGGATCTCCTTCCTGGAGAGATCTTCGTCCACAGGAACATCGCCAACCTGGTCGTGCATTCCGATCTGAACTGCCTATCGGTCATCCAGTATGCGGTCGAGGCCCTGAGGGTCAGACACATTATAGTCTGCGGCCACTACGGCTGCGGGGGAATCAAGGCGGCGATGGCAAAGGAGAGGCACGGTTTGATCGACAACTGGCTCCAGTACATAAGGGACGTCTACCTTCGTCACCAGATCGTGCTGGACGCGCAGGTGGACGAGACAGCCAGATTAAATCTGCTCTGCGAGGCGAATGTTATGGAGCAGGTTTGGAACGTCTGCCAGACCACGTTCGTCCAGGATGCCTGGGACAGAGGAGAAGAGCTGAATGTTCACGGCTGGATCTACGACATAGGCGACGGGATTCTCAAGGACTCGAACGTGACGGTTACGAGCCGCGAGGAATCGCTGGCGATTCGGAGGAAGGTATAGGACCATGGGCTTTCCCCCGCTAGACCTGGCTTGGAGATAGAACACAGATCTCACAACTGCGTGCAGGAAGATGCCGGGTAAGACTTCGGCGGGTCCATCCGGCAGATCACCATGCGAAAGGACCCTGCGGGCAGGTTGAAGTGAATCCCGGTTTTTCGCATATTCATACGTAAAGCTCATTGGAAAAGAGCCGCAATGCCGACAGTGTTGAGAATCGGACCGTATAGATTCCATTTCTATTCGGACGAGAGAAATGAGCCGCCTCACGTACATGTGGCGACGCAGGCCGGTGAGTGCAAATTCTGGTTATCGCCTATTGTCCTTGCGCGTAACAAGGGAATACGCCCTGATGCGTTGCGTGAGATCGAGAAACTGGTTTTTGAGCATGAGGCCTTTTTGAAGGAGAAGTATTATGAGTTCCACAAGCGCTGAAAGTCTGCGGGAAGTCGAACCGGCGGCCTCCCGCGTGTGGGTAGAAAAAAGGATGATATTCCTGGAGCTCACGGACGGAAGAATCGTTGGTTTTCCCTCCTCCCGGTTTAGGCGCCTGGCTAACGTCAGTGACACCGAACTCTCGAAAGTCCATCTTCGATTGGATGGCTTTGCCCTTCGTTGGGAAGACCTCGACGAGGACATAACTGTGCCAGGCATTGTTGCAGGGAATTTCGAATTGCCTTAGGGGCATCACAAGGCCAGCTTGCTGTCCATTCAAACCTGTACGGGGATACAGAAGAGGGAGCAGCCAAATCACAGGAGGCATAAAGGGTATGGATCTCCACGGAATTTAACTTTGTTCTGCGGGGCGATTGCGGCCTGAAACTCGCGCTGTTATCATCCCCTCCTTTTTTGTATCTTAGTCTCGGTTTTTCAATCGCATGAGGGTCTCGGAATGAAACAGGACGCTATACCGGTAACCCCGGGTAAGTTTACGGTGGCGCTGATACAGATGGCGCCGGAAAATGAAGTAAACGCCAGCCTGAAGAAGGCAGTGTCTCTGATCGGCAAGGCTGCCAAACAGGGAGCGCAGGTGATATGCCTACCCGAACTGTTCCGCTCGAGCTATTTCTGTCAGACTGAGGACATACGAAACTTCAAGCTCGCTGAGACGATCCCCGGCCCGTCGACACAGGCTATATCCAAAGTAGCAAAGAAACACAAGCTGGTCGTTGTGGTCCCGGTTTTTGAGAAGCGCACGATGGGGGTCTACCACAACTCGGCCGCGGTCATCGACTCGAACGGGAAAATTGCCGGCATCTACAGAAAGATGCACATCCCCGACGATCCGGGATTTTATGAGAAGTTCTATTTTGCGCCGGGCGACCTCGGGTTCAGGTCTTTCAAAACCCAATATGCCGACATCGGAACGCTCATTTGCTGGGACCAGTGGTATCCAGAGGCGGCAAGGCTGACGGCGCTCAAGGGCGCGAGTGTTCTCTTCTACCCGACGGCGATAGGCTGGCATCCCCATGAGAAAACCGAACATGGCAAGGCGCAGTTTGAGTCGTGGCAGACCATCCAGCGAAGCCACGCGATAGCGAACGGAGTATATGCCGCTGCCGTCAACCGTATCGGCGTCGAGAAGGTGAGCCCCGACAGCCCCGGCATCGAATTCTGGGGACAATCGTTCATTTCAGACCCGCAGGGGAAGCTGATTGCCCAGGCCTCCCCCGACAAAGAAGAAATACTCCTGGCCGAAGTCGATCCCGAGCGTATCGAATACATCAGGCAGAACTGGCCGTTCCTCCGCGACAGGAGAATAGATGCGTACGAGGGGATGGCTCAGAGATTCCTTGGGTGAGGCTAAAAGGCAAAAGGTGAAAGGCAAAAGGGAAGAAGGTGCCGGAGACAGGAGATAGGAAGCAGAGATACAGCGGTGTGATTTCGAAATTCATCTCCGGGTGCAGGAATGGTCTCCGGCCTCCGGTGTCCTGTCTCCATTCCACTTTGGCTTCTGACTTATACCTTTAACAATTAGCCCTTAACCATTTGCCCTTTACCTTTGATTGATATGACAAAGCAAAACATTATTCCCGTCCCCGGTTTGCTCGGTTACCGCCTCCCCGCGGAATGGGAACAGCACGAAGCGACATGGCTCGGGTGGCCGCACAACAGGAGCGACTGGCCGGGAAAGTTTCCGCCGATACCGTGGGTCTACGCCGAGATTGTCCGAAGGATATCCACCGGGGAGAAGGCGAGGATTGT
>JBJKQU010000084.1:0-11067 GCA_046705025.1 Candidatus Kryptoniota bacterium
TAAAAACATTCAACGCAGAGGACGCAAAGGAGGCGCAAAGCACGCAGAACAACTATATTCTTTCGCGGTCTCTGCGATTATTTGTCTTTGCGAACTTTGCGTTAAATCAAACTGAGCCAGTACCGGAAATTGAGGAGTTGCCTCCAGTGAATCAGAAAACGCTCCCTCCAGCCTCAACAAGAAACACATAAAGAAAAAGGAGGTCTTTGCCTCCTTCTTCTCTATCGGAACATGCCTGAGCATTGTTAAGAGTTGGATCCCTCTTGCATTTTCGCTGCAACAGACTCGCTCATTTCCTCCTGGGCAGACTTTCCTGCCATCTGTGCGGCGAGATCCTTTGCCTTTTGGGAAAGGACAGCCGAATCTTTCTTCGACTGGGAGGTTGACGATGTACTTCCGGTAGAGCCCTGTGCGCCGGGCGATGAAGCAGCCGCAGCCTGAGCCGAGACGCTTCCTGGAGTAAGCGGACTGATTCCCATTTGCTTTGACTCCTCTTTTTTGATGGAAGGAACTGTTAGGCCTCGTGCGTTTTGGCCTTGCATTATTATATCGACAACCAGGTGTAGATCTTGAGGGGGCGGGGCACAATGCCGCGAATAGATCTGTCCTCCCTTGAAGGAAGCCGACCCAAGCACCTCGTTTATGAATTCAATCCCTGGAAAAGCCCGAAGAAAGGGGAACCAGCTATCGGCTGTTCTCAGTTTGACTAACGTCCAGCATCATCCACTTCCCCGTCGTCGCACCTTCCAGCATGTCCTGAACAAGGAGGTCCCAGCCGACAAACCCGGTAAAAACATGATTCGGGGACTCTTCCGCCGTCGGAGCGAGCGGCGCACCTGTGTCGGCGTCGTAACACTCGTGCATCGACCCGCACGTCTTAATATCCCGTAACACCATTTTCGCGAGCGTAGCGGCAATCCGGACAGGCTCCTTGTAGAATCCGTAATTCCTCAGCGCAATTATGTCGAGATAGTTGGCGTTTATCCAGATCGGTCCCTGCCAGTTCGAATAGGGAATGATCATGATCCTGTTGTTATAGTCCGGGTCTTGTTTCGACAGCGAGCGGAACCCGTATTTCGCGAGCATATAGTTCCTGTCGAGAAGGTATTTCTTTATCATGGCCCTCCCCTCGGCCCTGGGGAGTATCTTCTCGATAAGCGGTACAAAGTTCGAATAGCTCACTCTCTTAATCGGCTTCCCGTCGTCGCGCCGGACATTGAAGAACGACTCGTCCTTCGGAAACCAGAGGTGCTTCAGCATCGCCCTTTTAAGTGCGCTCGCCTTCTCATTGTAAAAAGACACGTCCGATTTGTGGCCGAGCTTCCCGGCAATCCCCGCCATCGCCTCGTACTCGCGCAGCTGGAAAGTGTTAATGTCACAGCCCATCACCTGGTCGCGGTCGCTGTCTGCATTCCCGACCGCCGGATTGTTATCCGCACCCGATTGTACCCCGATGTCCCAGTAGAAGAGACCGTATTTGGGATCGTACTCCGTCGCCTCGCGGTAGGCAAGGACCTTCTTCAGTCTGTCATATATAGGTGCGATCCAGTTGAAGTCGCCGGTCCTTTTCGCAACCAGATACGCGCCCTGAGAGAGAAAAGGTTTCATCGCAAACTTCCCGAATATCGGGCGGGGACCTTTGGTAGTTATGCAGCCCGATACGTAGCCGTTGGAGTCGATCGAGTTTGCGAAGTTCAGCACCCACCACTTGAGATACTTCGCGTTTTCTTTTTTCTGATTCATCAGGTGATTCCCGATGAAGAAGCCGTCCCAGTCCCACATCTGCTTGTAGAATCCTGCCGGGATGAGGTAGTCATGCTTTAGGTATCCTTCGGCGGGCATGATGACCTGCGGCTGCAACCGGGCATAGGCGGTGTCGATTTCATGCAGCAGCATTTTGAGATCCGCCTTCGATTCCCCTGTGTTTTGTGCAACCACGGGAGAAACGCAAAGCATCATCACGGAAAGGACAAAGAATGGAATGACGGAATAGTGGAAGGTCGGGATCACGTTCCTCAGCCGTAAAGTGAAATATGCGAGGATGGGGTTGCGAACAGTTGGATGATTGGGTTGTGAACTCATATCTGCCTCTCTTCGTAAAGCTTCGAAATTTGCCGTGAGAATTTCCCAAATACACGGGGAAAAAGCAAACCGACGCTCACGCCCGTCGTGACAACGACTCTCACGTCAAGGGCGAATGCAGTACGTCCGCATTCGCATCCCCTTGGTTTTTAGATCGCGATCGAAACCGTCATGGGCACAAACGCGGCCCTGCCGTCGAAAGCTGCATCGTACCCTACGCTCACATTGAACTGCACATTTCTCATTAAGGTGAAGCCGCTCCCCACGTCTACACCGACAAAAGGCTCGGTGCTCGTAACGCCCGATCCGACGTAGGTGTATGAGGAGGGGAGGCCGGCCGGCAGCTGCACGGAGCCGGATGACAGACTAATTGTCCCCATATCGATGAAATACAGGCCGCTCTGCAATGCGACGAAAGAGGATACGGAACCAAACTCGCTGCGGGCCTCGACCGCAAGCGAAACCCTGTAGATATCGGAAAGGCTCGCAGCAGCGTTCCAGTAAACCGGCGCATCGGCAGGGTAGTTCACAAACGAACCTGGCCCGACATATGGAAGCCGGCTGTATGAGAATTCGCCTCTAACACTGAAGGGACCCAGCACAGACATCGAGGCAAATGCGCCCACCGAAGGGCCGTTTCCCCAGTCGTTGAGGAGGCCCGAGCCGTTGGTCTTGATTTTCGCGGACATCCCGCCAATGAGTCCGAAGCTGAGTCTGTTTTGAGAATAAGCGGGCAGGGAGAAAAGGACGATAGCGAACAAAAGAATCAGTTTCCTGAGCATCACTCACCTCACTTCTTGACCTTGTTGTAACAATCCGTTCCAGCTTTTATGAAAGCTATGAAGCTTCCCGGCATCTTTCAAGCCCGCGGGCAACACGCCGGTGCACCTACACGCGGTCGTTCTTCGCATAAGTTAAGAAGCCCATAGCCGATTGTTGATGGCTGATCGCTGAACGCTGAAAGCCGGCCGCTGACTGCTGCTCAGAACATCTCTATCTGCGAGCCTGTCGGCCTGCGGAACTTGTCCGTCGCGAGCTCGAACTTCCCATTGCCGAGCCCGTACTTCTTGCAGCTGGCATAAAAAAGCTGGTGGATCGCCTTCGCCGTCTCCCCGCTGCCCCTCATCCTATCCTTGAAGTCGCTGCTGTTCAGCTTCCCGTGGCGCACGTCTTTTATCCGGCTCAATATCCTCGTCTCGCGGTCGGGAAACTCGCGCCTTATCCAGTCTACGAATAGGTCCTTGACGGCATACGGCAGCCTTAGCATCTGCAACCCCGCGAACGCCGCACCTCTGGCCGACACTTCGCGCAGGATGGATGGAATCTCTTCGTCGGTCAGACCCGGTATGACCGGAGCGACCAGTACGCCGACCGGGATCGAGTTTTTCGCGAGCATCTCGATCGCCTCCAGCTTCTTCGCCGGAGCCGAGGTCCTGGGCTCCATCTTCTTCGTCAAATCCTGGTTGAGGCTCGTGATCGAAACTGCCACGCTGACGAGGTCGAGTCTCGCAAGCTCCGCCAGGATATCGAGGTCGCGGGTGATCAGAAAGTTCTTGGTGACGATGCCGACCGGGTTTCTGTATTCCAGGAACACTTCGAGGCAGCGCCTGGTGATCGCCAGTTTTCGCTCGACCGGCTGGTAGCAGTCCGTGTTACCGGACATCGCGACGACTTGCGGCTCCCATCTTTTCTTCAAGAATGCTGCACGGAGAAGCTCCGGGGCATCACGCTTGACCATGATCTTCGTTTCGAAGTCCAGCCCGGAAGAGAAGCCCAGAAATTCGTGCGACGGCCTCGCGTAGCAGTAAATGCATCCATGCTCACAGCCCCGATATGGATTTATGCTGTACGTGAAGCCGACGTCCGGGCTGTCGTTCTTTGCGAGCGCGGTCTTGGACGTATCGTCGAAGAACCGTGTCTCTACCCTCCGCTCACCGATGTCCTCCCCCGGGAAGAAGCGGCTTTCATCGTCGACCGGGATCAGTTCGACCTCCTCGAACCTGTTCGGCGGGTTGTATCCGGAGCTTCTTCCTTTGATGTCCTCTCTCTGCACTTCTACTCCTCCCGCAATATAACGCCGGCAACGGGAAAATTGATTCCCGCCTCCCTGAACCGGCTGGTATACATTGACCTAATTCCGGATCAGTTCAATTCGTAACCTGAATATGGTTTCCCCGATAGGATTCCGGGAGCAAGGTGCAGACCTTACGGATGACACAGACGCCGAAACGTTTTCCGCGCTCACTTATACATGAGGATCAGACGCGTCCGTACGATCCGGGTCCGATTCGTTGTGCGACTGTACCGCTAATTCCCCGAACTAAGGTACTGCTGCCAGTTGCTGTCGTGGATTTCGTCCCGGGCTGTCGAATTGACAAGGGTGTAGTCCCCGAAGCCGGTCCTGTCGACGAAGTCGAAGCTTACTCCCCCCTGGACCGAGTTGTAGTACCAGATTTCGTACGGCTTTGAATCCATCTCGTTCGGGTGTCTGTCTATCTGATCCGGTTTTCCGTAGAGTATGTACACTCTGCCGCGGTCCGTGCGCCAGCCCGCCATTTTTCCCGACCGGAAGTGGTCGTTGGCATATGCGACCCGTTGCAGGTATTCCGTCCTGTAGGCATTACCGGGGGAACCGGGGTTCTGATTCCTTCTCTGCCAGAACTCGTACAGGAAACGTCTCTTCGCTTCGACCGTATGAAGCTGGTCATATTGCTTTCGCTCCGTGGGAGTGGAGATATACCTGGTTTCACGAAACTCCTCGTCCAACTGCTTCTCACCCATGGTCGCATATGCACTCGACAACACCGGCGCACCGGCCATGTTTGTCGCCGGTCCGACAGGGGTACCGAGGTTCGGATTATAGACGAAGAATCGTTTTACGGTCGACGCAGCCATGTCCGCAACAGAATCGCGGACAGTGAATACGAATGCATACGTGCCGGTCTTGAGGTCGGAAGCATTAACCGTCCCCACTTCGACGCTCGACGTTCCGAATTTCCGCCTTACTTTCGTGAATTCCTTGTGGACCTGGCCGTAGCTGTCCCTGACCTGGTAACCGACCGAAAAAGTACTGTCGCCCGGATCCTGCGGGATGTTGTATACTTCGGCATAGTAGTACACGATAGGCATCCCTACTCCGTAGACACTGGTCGGATTGGGAACTACATCGTACGTGTTCTTGTAGAAAATGCCGTGTGCGTTCCCCTGGGCACGAGTAATCTCCGTACAGAGTTCGACATCGCTCACCTCAAGTTTGTTGGAGGGGTATCCCGGTATATTCAGCCGTCCCTGCAGGCTGTCCACGTCCGTTGTATCATTCTCGTCAACCACGTCGACGAAAAGTCTGTACTGGCCCGGGACAAGTGCCATCTCGTCCTGCCCCACGAGATTGCCGTTCAAGGTGGCGGCCGAAGTGTCGGCGGCCTGTAACGGTACCCTCCACTGTTGTCCATATACCACGGAATCGCCGTCGGCCGATTCTACGGCGAGTCTAAATAACAACATACCGGTGAAAAGCGAATCCTCTTTCACCAGGGTTACGGACTTCCTGCTGAAGCTGTAATACAGCTCTACAAAAGTCCTTGTGGAGTCGTACCTGAAAGTGGAATAGTCAAAATTGACATGGAGATGCTGAGCGCTCGCAACCGGGACAATCAGCGCAAATGACAAAAGAACTGAAATGGAAATATTTCTCAGCATCTTTACAACCTTCTTTCGGTTAATATAAGCCATTTTATGGCGTGCAAAAACAGCCCCACTTCCACAAGAAACGGCTTCGACTCGACAAAACGTTCAAGTCTGTGCAGCCTCGATTAAGGCTGCACATCACGACACTCTTCGACAATTGCGAATACTAGATTACTTCGTTTCCCAGGTCTTGCGGCGACCTCTGGCCGATGTAGCTGACAATGTCTTCGCCGCCGTCCACGCCGATCAGATTCCCGCTTATGAAGCCTGCTCTCTCGTCACACAGAAGCGTTATCGCTCTGGCCACATCCTCAGGCGTGGTCTGCCTGCCTGCCGGATTCTTTCTCCTGGCTATCTCTAACATCGGAACCGAATTCGGAATCTTCCTCAAAGCCGGCGTATCCGTCACGCCTGCCATAATCGAGTTGGCCGTCACTCCGTATGGCCCCAGCTCCATCGCAATCTGTCTTATATGTGATTCAAGCGCTGCCTTTGCAGCAGAAACCGCACCGTAGTTCGGCAGGACGGTGTGTCCGCCCGAACTCGTCATCGCAAAAATGCGAGATCCTTTGCCGAGTAGTCCTCTGAAAAATACTCCCTGCGTCCAGTAGACGAGCGAATTTGCCATCACATCGAGAGTCATCTCGATCTTCTTCTGGTTCAACGATTCTTCGGCCTTCTTCCCAAAATAGGGCCCGAGACTCCCGAACGCCAGAGAGTGCATGATAACCTTAATAGATGATTCTTTATCTTGCGAAACGGTGTGCTTTATTTCATCTAAGGCATTCTCCCTTGCCTTTGCATCAGCAGCATTAATGTTGAAATAGACGGCGTTTACGCCTGCTCCTTTTATTTTATCCACTATTTCGTTTACTTGCGGCATAGTGGCCGCCCTGTCAAGGTGAATTCCGAATATATTAAGTCCATTCCTGGCGAGTTCAATCGCGGTTGCTCCCCCAAAACCGCTTGATGCGCCAAGTATCAACGCCCAATTCTTCTTGTTTCCTGCTCTATGGGATCCTTCGGACAATGTTTCCTCCAGTTTTTGTGAAAAATTAATACCACATTGGTAGTAAAGCAAGCTGGCATCACGGAAGTTGAGCCACTTTTGGAATGTCCCCCCACCCCTCCTTGCGGAAAATCCTCTTCATCATCAATGCCACCAATCTAAGCGTACGGAAAAATGATGTGGTGGATGAATGCAGAATATGTGTCGTCTGGTTTTCCGCGGGAATTAGTCCCTAATCATAGTAGCCTGTTCGAATTTCCCACGAGTAAGACAGCAATAAAGAACCCCGGCAGACCTCCGGACAAACGCCGGGTTATGTATCCTGTTTCAACCCTGAGAAGTATCCTGGTCTCGTACCGCATTTTGCGGCAATTTCACGGCATCCTCGCGCAACACCCTGAAAATACGTCTCGCCCGTGGAAAAGAATCTTCAATGTCCGCCCTGCGGGATTTCCGATAAGCCTCAGACTGCTTAAGTCTGCCGGTCCCGGCTTCAAACAATGTGGCTGCCGGAAGTCTGCCGGAACAGGCTCTTCAGCTCCTCTACTTCAGGTACATACCCCGACGACACGACTTTCCCGTTAAGTACAAGCCCGGGTGTACGAAGGATTCCATACGCAGCCATCTCCTCAATATCCTGAACCTCCTTGACTTCTGCGGAAAGCATCAGTTCGCTGGCGGCCTGCCTGACCCTCTCTTCTAGAGCTCTGCAGCTCGTGCACCCCGGCCCGAGAACTTTGATAAGCATCTTTCAGTTCCTTCCTCGTTTCTGGAAGTCTTTGACCGGTGAATTGTTTTAGAACAAACACTACATAGTATTTACTTGCCGGTTCTTCGGCCGACGGACCCATCGTACACCGGATGTCCCTGGTCGTATGGTAAGCCGTCCTCCGAGCGTTACCGGCTTGATAACATCTTCCAAAATCAGAATTTCATAGATCTGAATTCAATGCCTTTCAACCGAGAGAATGTAATCGAGTCGCAAATGTGATTCAACACTCCCCATAAGAGTCCTTTGTGGAGACATCCAAGAACTCGTAAATTGATTTTCATGCGGGTTGCGGTTATATTTTTCGGTGAAGCGGCAAGGTCTCTGATTCTCAGGTTCGCCTGATCTGTTCACACCCGAGACTTGGCCGCATATTAGTTTTGGATAAAGAGAATTGAACTTTGTTCGAGAGGAAGTTTCTCTAACATGCCTATTATGACCAAAATGCGGGACAATATGCCCGCGATCCTAGTCGGACTTGCGATCCTTTTCGTTGCGATGATAGTATTTGAATGGGGGATGGACATTACCGGCCGCCGCGGAATGCAATATGAGGGCAATGTCGTCGGGAAGGTGAACGGTGAGGAGATAACTTATCAGAATTTTGAAAAGACCCTTCAGAGTGCCATTGACAACTACCGGTCAAGCACGAAGAAGGATCCGAGTGATCAGGTTACAGCCCAGATCAGAGATCAGGTCTGGCAGGAACTTGTTAATCAAATCCTGGTAGATCAAGCAGCCAAAAGGCTCGGTATAGTGGTAACGGATCAAGAGATTGTCAATTGGGTTACGCAGAATCCGCAGACGCTTCCCGACGTGATAAAGAGGAATTTCGAAGATTCAACCGGGCATCTGAATATGCAGATATTGCATGCCGCACTCGCTTCCGACAGACCGCAAGTGCAGCAGTTTTGGAGAAGTGTGCAGGAATATCTGAAAGCGCAGAGCATTCAGAACAAGCTTACCAGCCGACTCTACAGTGCAGTCCGGGTACCCGAAGGCGAACTGAGAATGCAGTATGCCGAACAGAACGAGAAACTCGATGCCGGGTACGTTCTTTTCCCGCCTCAGTCCCTCTTTCCAGACTCGTCGGTACATGTAACTGAATCTGAAGTGCGCGATTACTACTCTGCTCATGAGAACGACTACAGGACACAACCGACGAGGGCCCTAAAATACGTCGTGTTTCCCATTCAGGCGTCCTCCGATGATTCATCGGAGGTCAAACAGGAGATTGACCGGGTAGCAACACTGGCTGCGGACGGCAGCGATTTCCTTGACCTGGTGAAGCAGTATTCCGATACCCCTTATAACGACAAGTTTGAGAACCCGGAGCAGCTGGATCCGGCAATAGCCTCGAAGGTCTTCTCGGCAAAAGTAGGAGAGGTTATCGGTCCCCTCCTTGCCTCCGACGGTTACCACCTGATCAAGCTGGTGGCGGAGCAGAACGGGAAGAACGAATTCGTTCACGCCGCTCACATCCTTATCCATGTGCTCCCGGGCCCCGATTCCACTTCCTCATACAAGCTCGCTGACAATATCCTGAGGGAAGCAAGGTCCGGCGCCAACTTCGCCGAGCTTGCAGAAAAGTATTCTCAAGATCCGGGATCTGCCAGGAGAGGCGGAGACCTCGGATGGTTCGGCAAAGGAATGATGGTGAAGCCGTTCGAGAAGGCGGCATTCAGTGCCAGGGTCGGACAGGTGGTCGGCCCGGTCAGGACTCAATTCGGTTTGCACATAATCAAGATTCTCGGTAAAGACTCCCGAGAGGTGAAGTTGGCAGACATAAAGATGGGCATAAAGCCCTCACAGCAGACGAAAGAAGATATTAAGCAGCACGCCGAAGATTTCATCTACATAGCAAAACAAGACGGCTTCGACAAGGCAGCGAACACCGTCAGAGTGGGCGTCCGCCAGACCTCGCCCTTCCAAAAGGGATCGTTTATCCCGGGTGTCGGCAACTTCGCAAGCGTGTCCAAGTGGGCATTTGACGGCAAGCTGGGCGACGTAAGCGACGTGACTACAATAAGTCAGGGATACGCGGTGTTCATGATAAGTCAGATCAAGGATGCAGCTGTGACGCCTTTCAAGGACGTCGCCGCCCAGATCAAGAATTTGCTGATAAAGCAGAAGCAGTTCGATAAGGCTCAGGCCTATGCCGATCAGCTGAGAGAAAAACTCTCAAAGCACGACAGCCTGGACTTGATTACCAGGATGGACCCGAGACTCCATTACTCCGTAACAGGTTCATTCAATTTTGCGTCTTACGTTCCGGGCGTCGGAAAGGACTACATGTTCATGGCGGAAGCAAGCCGACTGAAGGCCGGTCAGATCTCAAAAGCAATCAAGGGAAATAACGGGGTTTATCTCATTCAACTTCTGAGCAAGACACCGTTCGATTCGACTGCCTTCAAGATCCAACGGATGACGCTGATGCAGCAGCAGATGCAGCAGGAGAAATCCAGCATAGTGAGTGAGTGGCTTCAGCACCTCCAGAAAACGGCTTCTATTGTAGACAACCGGGCAAAGATATTCGCAAACAACCAACAATAGATATAAGAGATTGCGTACCGGATCCTTTCGGGCGGCGTCACTGCTCGTGCTTCTTTCGTTTGCAAGCGCAAAGGGCCAGTCCGAAAGGGTCATTCCGGGAGGGTTAAACTTTCAGGTCGGGGTCTTCGGGGACTACATCACTTCAGCCCGCATCTATCCTGCTGCGCGCGATGCCGACCCCGTAATAAGCACTACTTATAATAACGTCGGAGGCCTCACTGCGTTGGGGGCGGATATCAGAATGATGCTTCCAAAGGGAAACGCCGTCGGCCTGACCATACAGCCGATCACCATCCTTCAGCAAACCAGCGAGATCTACGGGTACAACTCATCGGGTGCCTACGTCGGTGTACCCGTGAAGGACGGCTTCAACATCTGGCTCTTCGAAGTCACAGGGTACTTCAACATACCAGTTGTTGACGACCGTTGGAATATCTATCTGGGAGGCGGGCCTTCGATGTATTTCGGAAAGAGGGTTGTGGAGATCGGGAATGCTGAGGCGAACACGCCAACTGAAGCTTCGGTTGGCATCCAGATATGCGCCGGCGTTGCATACAAGTTTACGCCGCATTGGGGAGTTCGAGGCGAGATGAAGGCGGTGTCTCCCGAGTTCAATACGACTTCCACCTTCGGTTCGCCCTCCACGGAATACAATGGCTTGAAAGTGGATCTCCCTCAAACGTTATACGGGAAGGTGGACGTTAACGGGACCGATTTCACATTCGGTTTCTTCTACCAATTCTAACCCCCTTTGCCGAAGATAACCCTCTTAAATGGTGCATCGAAATAAAAGGCTGCCTTTTTTCCTGACCCCTACAGAACTATCGTCTGATCCCTCATCGCCCCGACGGAAATCGTCTTGAGAGGGACTTCGAGGTATTTCTCGATATAGTCGATGTACGACCGGCAGTTGGAAGGAAGTTCACCCAGGCTCATCGCTCCCGAAATCTTCGCATTCCATCCCGGC
>JBJKQU010000085.1:0-4327 GCA_046705025.1 Candidatus Kryptoniota bacterium
CTCGTACTCGGATGCGACTCTTATGACTGCCGGTACGGACGGAAAGCCGCTCGGTGACCTCAACTGGTATCCCAGTCTGACCCCAGTGAACGAGGCGCACAATAACGTTCCGAACTCATTCGCATTGAGCCAGAACTATCCCAACCCGTTCAACCCTACCACCGACATAAAGGTCAGCCTGAATATGGCGGGAAACATGAGTCTGAAGATATACAACGTCCTCGGACAGCTGGTCGACGTCGTCGCCGAAGGGTACAAACCTGCAGGCAATTATACCTACAACGTCAACATGGATAGATTTGCCAGCGGTGTTTATTTCTATTCGCTGCACGAAGGCGGAAACGCAATTACAAGAAAAATGATGTTGCTTAAGTAGGAGCATGAATGATGGCGGGATGGCCGGATACAAATCAAGGCCATCCCTGTCATCGCTGTTTAATCAAGACGCCGGCTGGAATTGATGACAACGGTCATGGTGTGGAGAGGTAATGAATATCTTCAGACAGTCTGATATTATCGCCCTTGTATTCTTCTTATCGAGTACCGGATCAGCACTCGCGGGGACCGGGACGTCCTTCAGGGCGGACACCGGAGCAGCGGAGCTTTGGGCAGTAAGAGCAGACAGCGCCCAGGCCGCACTCGACAAGAAGTTTTGGTTTTCGTTTGCGCAGATTTACTACTCGACGTCAGCGCGCGGGGAATCGTGGAACTATTGGTGGGAGGCGCACGCGCTGGATGCGCTGGTCATGGGATACCGGCGGACACGCGACTCTTTTTACACGGGAAGGATGTCGTCATTATATCAGGGAATAGTGGCTGCAGGCGGCTTCACGGACAGCTATTACGACGACATGGAATGGATGGCGCTTGCGCTGCTGAGAGCTTATGAAGCTACTCAGAAACAATTCTACCTCAACGAGGCTAGTTCGCTCTGGCAAACCATAAAGGGCGGTTGGAGTGCCAGTCCCGGCGGCGGAGGGTTCAGGTGGCGAACGACGGGAATGTATAAGAATGTACCGGCCAACGCGCCGGCCTGTATCCTTGCATGCAAACTATACAAAGACTTCGGCGACACCGCAAACCTGGCATGGGCCGAAAAGATTCACGCCTGGATCGACAGTAACCTCGTCGACAGCAAAACGGGAATTATACTGGACGGCATTTCGTATTCAGATACGGTGGGGACCCCGAGCCACGGGGCATACACTTATAACTACGGCACATATCTTGGCGCATCGCTTTATCTTTATCAAATCACGGGCGACACTTTGTATCTGAACGAAGCCGTAAAGGAAGCCGATGTGGCCGACACGCTCTTCGCGACGGCGGGCGGAGTCCTCCGATCGGAAGGTTCCGGTGACGGTGGGTTGTTCAAGGGTATTTATGTTTACTATCTGGCAAAACTCGACCTCGAGCCGGCACTTGACGATTCGCTGCAGACTCGTTACAAGGACTTTCTAATCAGGAACGCCGACTCGCTTTGGAATCACGCACAGCGTCCAGGTACGGCAATCTTCAACGACGACTGGGGACAGCCTCCGTCGGGCAGTGTTACACTGTCGGAAGATTTAAGCGGCGTCACGCTCCTTGAATCTGTCGCCCAGGTCTTTGGGGATACCTCGGCAACTCTGGTAAGACAACCCGGGTCTCAGGTCCCGGAAATGTTCAGGCTTTTTCAGAACTATCCGAATCCATTCAACCCGGCAACTACTATTCGATTCGATTTGAAAGAAGCCTCCAACGTGGCTCTGGACATATATAACGTGTTGGGGCAGCGGGTGGAATATTGGAATTATGGAATGATGGAATCGGGCAGATATAGTAAAGAAATAGACCTGAGCCGTTTTGCAAGCGGCGTCTACTTCTATTCGCTGCGAGAAGATGGGAACGAGATTACAAAAGAAATGCTTCTCCTGAAGTAAGAACCAGCACGACTCGCTGAATCACGTGAGTCAACTTCGCTTCCGGAGCGGGACCGCCGCAGGACACCGGCGGTCCCGGCCATTTTTTTCCCGACGGCACCCGACTCGCGACAACGACGTGTATGGTTGTCGATTGGAGCCGGGTGACAGAACGCCCGATATTTCGTATCTTTGAAAACATCGTACATCGCCCGCCATGCGCGGTCAAGGTTCTATAACACCTCTTGCTTCATTTTTACCTTACCTCTTTAGGAGAATTACAGTCATGATAAAACGATTCGGAACAATCATCACTATCTTCTTCCTGGCAATTTGTGCGGCGTCGGCCCAGGTTCCGGGCCCGATAGGGAAGAGAGTCCTGCTGCCCAACGGCTGGTGGCTCTCTCCAGCCGGGAGCTCGATCAAGCTGGGAAATCTTCCGCTGAACGCGGCCCTGTCGCCGGACCAGAGATACCTGGCGATCACGCAGAACGGGTTCTCGAACCCGGGCGTGAGGCTCGTTGATCTGAGAGACCACAAGGTGGTACAACAGATTAAGCTGCCGGACAGCTGGCTCGGCATTCAATTCCACGGGAGCAGGCTCTATGTTTCCGGCGGAAATGAGAATTGCGTATATACATTCGATCTTTCGCACGGAAAGCTCATTCCTATGAACCCCATCAGCTTTGCACAACCGAGGATGGTCGATCATCGCGAGAAGGGACCGTACGACTGGGCCGCGGGGCTTGCGGTAAATGACAACGACCTGGCGGTCGTATTCAGGGGAGACAGTACACTCAGGTATTACAACTTTAAAAGCCGGAAGATAACAACGGTTCGTCTGGACGGAATGCCTTACTATTGTAAGTACCTGGATGACGGAACGCTCCTCGTGTCGATCTGGAGCTCGAAGAAGCTGGAGGCATTTAAAGGAATCCGGGAGTTGTTTGAAGTCCCGACCGGACCTCATCCGACCGACATCGCAGTACGCGGCCATTATGCTTTCGTGGCAAACGCCAACGACAACAGCGTAAGCGTCATAGACCTTCGCAAGCGGGAGACCATAGCAACTGCATCGACATCCATTTACCCCGATTCGCCCGAAGGATCGACGACGAATTCTGTCTGCGTTACACCGGACGGGAAATATGTACTCGCCGCGAACGCGGACAATAACTCCGTTACGGTCATAGATATCTCCGATATCTACAAACCGATACCGGTCGGATTCATACCGGTGGGATGGTATCCGACAAAAGTTATGATGCTAAAGGACGGGACCGTCCTTGTCCTCAACGGTAAAGGAAACCGCTCATTCCCTAATCCCGGCTACCCGTTGAACAGCCATGGTCCCCTGTACATCGGGGCCCTCTTGAAGGGCACGATGTCCTTTTTCAAGTTTCCTGACAAGAAGAAGCTCGCCTCTTACACGAAAGAAGTGTACAACAACACGCCCTATCGTCCGGGTAAGTTAAGAGAGGCCGCCGATATCAGGGACAATCCGATACCGGACAGAGTCGGCGGGAAGTCGCCCATCAAATATGTTTTCTATTTCATAAAAGAAAACCGGACGTACGACCAGGTGTTCGGCGATATAAAGGAGGGCAACGGCGATCCGAACATTACTTTGTTCGGGCAGAAAAACACACCTAACCTCCACGAGTTGGCAGAGAAGTATGTGCTTCTCGACAATCTTTATTGCAATGCCGAAGTAAGCGCCGACGGACACAACTGGTCCGACGGTGCTTATGCGACGGACTATGTGGTCAAGAGCTGGCCGGATAACTACGCCGGCCGCGGTGCAAAGTACGATTTCCAGGGAGGACAACCAGTCGCCACTCCAGAGGCAGGTTATATCTGGAATCTATGCGAGAGGCATCATGTCTACTTCCGCGACTACGGGGAGTTCTGCGAGAGCAACCCCGATACAAACAAACCCGACCGACCGGGAGAGCAGTCTCTGATCGGGCACATCGATCCGATGTACCGCGCTTGGGACCTGGATTACTCCGACGTCAGCCGCTATGAGGCGTGGAACAGGGATTTCACGAAACTTCTTGCCGAGAACAGGGTCCCGCAGCTGAGCATAATCTGGCTGCCGAACGACCACACCTATGGAACGAAAAAGGGTGCGCTCACGCCGCAGGCGATGGTAGGGCAGAACGACTACGCCTTCGGCCTGTTCGTCGAGAGAATCAGTCACAGCAAGATATGGCCGCACGCGGCAATATTCTCGATTGAAGATGACGCGCAGGCGGGCGGGGATCATGTCGCTTGCCACAGGACCGAAGGGATGGTGATCAGCCCGTATTGCAAGCGACATTTCGTCGACAACACGATGTACAGCACCGCCTCGATGCTCAGGACAATCGAGCTCATACTCGGACTACCGCCGATGAGCCAGTACGACGCCGCTGCGACTCCTA
>JBJKQU010000086.1:0-47121 GCA_046705025.1 Candidatus Kryptoniota bacterium
ACAGAGTATGACGGTTTAGCAAACCGTTGCCTTCAGCCACTCGGCCACCTCTCCGGATGGATTGACTGAACAGTGAGAATATAACTCGTTCCGGTCTTCAATTCCAACGTTATTGTCGGAAAGCCGAATCTTTGGTGGCCTCAGACCTGTCCGACAACACGCTGTGCGACGCAATATGCACAACCCGTTCAGAATCTCGCCCCGGATGCGAGTAATTGCGGATCAATCAGATCTCCATAACATCAGACATACGCTGCGGAGATCTGAGAACGGATGGATGGTCTGTCGTTTGCGAGGTCTTTATTTATGAAGCTCCGATCCTCTCGAAGATCAATAGCCGTAGCCGCCGCCACCGGAAGAACTGGGAGCCGTGATGACCCATCCGTACGATGCGCCTCTCACTGGATGGGTCATAACTCCGGCTGACACCTGCATCCCGGTCGAGTTGAGAACATAACTCATGTTGGTTAGAATGTTGTAGTACCAGCTTTGCGGAGTTATTTGCGAGTCGGTCACTGTAAGCTGCACCGGGTTATCAAATTGCACGACAAGCGAATCGTTCTGTGTGTTGATCACTTCAAATGCGAAAGCAAGTATGGGCGTTTCGCCGGATGGCGCATTCGCAGTGAAAGAAGATGGATTACCGCTAAGCAACTTGAAAGTGACGGGCGTTGAGAATGCATTTGCAGGGACCTGTATATTGTAGGGACCGGAGACAATGCTGTCCGCCTTGCCGGGAGTGAGATTGACGCTGTCAAGGACTTTAGTAAATCCATAATTGGTCCAGTTCGGTCCTCCCTTTACGCTCGAGCTGGGCTGCGTCGGTGACGTCGTTTTCTTGCTGCATGCAACCAACGACACGGCCAGTGTAACGCTGAGGAGTATTATTGCGGTGCGCATAGTTGATTCCCTCCTTCTTGACTTTTTGTCTATGAGATCCGAACCTTCATATTATCCGTAATCATGAGTACGTCGGAATCTCGTTCACGTCTCTTTTGATAACTTTTACCTGTCCGCTTCACAATCTTGCTGACTCTAATCAGGGATGTTCTGTAAGTGTCGCGTCTTTAACTGCTCGGTAATTTGAATCAGCCTATCGGCGTATCAGGTGGAAGGAGAAGTGGGGGATAAAGACCGGGGTTTTTCCAGGTGAACTGTATATAAAACTCCGCGGAAGTCTTTGGGAAAGTCTTTCCCATCTCATCATCTCTTGCGATTCGTAATTCACCATGAGCGAAACCAATCTCAAATCATCGCCTGACCCAAACTCGCCTGGGCAGTTGAATCCAGTCTCTTAAACTATATGCATCGAACGCTCAATCTTCATATCAACGACAAGGCAGTAACCCCGTCAGTTGATAGAACATACAACGGAAGCTCCCGTCATATCGTTCCAATCCCACACTTGGCTCAGCATCGGAGTGAGGAACCGAGTTTGTCAATCTCCCACAAATTTCGTTGAAGATTTGATCTCTTTTGCTTAAATTTTAGCCTAATTTGGAGGTAAAATGTTAGCTGTAGTTGAAATAGCAGGGAAGCAGTTCAAAGTCACAGAGAACTTGAAAGTAGCAGTTCCCAGACTGGACGCAAAGGTCGGCGAAAAGATCAAGCTCGACAAGGTGCTTCTTATAGACAGTGACGAATCAAAAAAAGTGGGCAACTCATCGGTCGAAGGCGCTATTGTAGAGGCGACTGTATTAGGACACGACAGAGATGACAAGATCCTCGTCTTTCGGAAGAAGAGGCGAAAGAATTTCAAAGTGACCAAAGGACACAGACAGGGTTTTACCACGATTAAGATCGATACTATAACGCAATCCCGTTAAGGGGATATTTAACACAGGAGTTTACCCATGGCACACAAAAAAGGCGGCGGCAGTTCGCGCAACGGCCGAGATAGCAATTCTCAACGTTTGGGAGTAAAGACTTTCAGTGGACAGAAAGTGACGGCCGGAAGTATTATAGTGAGACAGCGTGGAACGAAGATTCTGCCCGGTCAGAACGTCGGTACTGCTAAAGATGATAGTCTCTTTGCTCTGAGTGACGGCATCGTTAAATTTGAGACATACAAAAGAGTTCGCAAAAGAGTAAATATTATTCCCCTGAGCGCGACTCAAAACGAGGCCGGCTGAGGTCTGCTGTACTTCAACTGAGGTCGGACCAGACAAGAATTAACAGCAGAAAGGGACTTCCAATGAAAATTACAGTTGTTGGGGCTGGAAATGTTGGTGCCACAGTGGCACAACGTTTGGTTGATAGGGAACTTGCAAACGAGGTCGTTATAACTGATGTAATCGAGGGAATGCCGCAGGGCAAAGGACTTGATATGTTAGAGTCGTCTCCAGTCCTGGGCAGCGATGTGAAGATTGCAGGCGCAAATGCATACGATGCGACTGCTAACAGCGACATAATCGTAATTACTGCAGGAATCGCCAGGAAGCCTGGGATGAGCAGAGATGACCTTTTGGCGACCAACGCGGGCGTACTCAAATCGGTCACGGAACAGGTTGCGCCGCGATCTCCGAAAAGCATAATCATCGTCGTATCCAATCCGTTGGATGTAATGGTTTACGTCGCTCTCAAGGTGAGCGGCTTTAATCGGCATCGAGTCATCGGAATGGCCGGCGTATTGGACACGGCCCGTTTCAGGAGTTTCATTGCGGCAGAGTTGAAAGTATCTATTGAAGACGTGCAGGCGTTCGTTCTTGGCGGGCACGGTGATTCGATGGTGCCGTTGGTGCGTTATTCCTCCGTCGCCGGGATTCCTCTCACGGAAATGTTGCCGGCCGACAAGATCGAGGAGATGGTGAAACGCACACGAAACGGCGGGGCCGAGATCGTCGGGCTTTTGAAAACTGGAAGTGCATACTACGCGCCGTCCGCGGCCGTCGCACAGATGGTGGAGTCGGTGGTGAAAGACAAGAACAGGATCCTGCCGTGCTCCGTATATCTGGATGGCGAATACGGAATGAAAGATGTGGTCATCGGCGTGCCGGTCAAGCTCGGCAAGAACGGTATGGAACAGATTGTCGAGATAAAGCTTACCGATTCGGAAAAGGCGGAGCTTAAGAAGTCTGCCAACGATGTCAGGGAAAATATGGCGAAAGTGAAGTTCAACTAGGACATCGCAAGGCTGAATTTCTTGCAGGCGTCCCGACGGAATACCTATTTCACGAAAGTGAGACGGGATTGGGCGGGACGGCTTTTTTTTGGGGTAATTAAAGAGCAGGCATCAACCTAAACCTGAACAGCCCTCGCCGGCTCAGAAGGGCGGGTTAGTCTGCA
Source organism: Candidatus Kryptoniota bacterium (assembly GCA_046705025.1). Classification (GTDB taxonomy): domain Bacteria; phylum Bacteroidota; class Ignavibacteria; order Kryptoniales; family JAKASW01; genus JAKASW01. The sequence goes on from JBJKQU010000086.1 coordinate 3,286, forward strand.
GCTTTGACCTTCAGCTTCATCACAGTCTTCGTACCGGTCGGGGTAAACTCGAAGTCCACGCTATCCATCAATGACTTCATAATATGGATTCCCCGCCCGCTGGGCTTCAGGAGATTCTCGGGCAGGAGCGGGTCTGGAAGCCCCTCCGGATTGAATCCGCCTCCTTCATCTTCGACGGACAATGTGATTACCCGGTCGGCGTAATTGAGATCGAGGACTACTTTCTTTGCGGGGTCATTTTTGTTCCCGTGGGTGACGGCATTGTTCACCGCCTCACTGGCGCTCACTAGAAAGTTGTGCTCTTCCGTTTCTGAAATTCCGATTTCTGCGAGGATGACCTTCAGTTTGTTCTCGGCTTCCTTGATCGCGTTGTTCTTGGTCTTGATCACTATGTGTCTGTGCAGTTCAGATGTCAAATGATGTACCTCGCAGTCAATTCGAAATTAGGGTAAACGATCTGGTTTTGCAATGATTGCTTCGACATCTGGTACCAACCGTCCAGCCTGAGTACGATATGGGACATTTGAACGGACAGAAAGGCGGTAGGTCCAGCGTTCGTCTGACTTACAGAGAACTCCTTCACTTTTGCAGTAACATAGTTGTATTGAACAAGGGAAAGATATTTATAGCCTACTCCATAGCTGAGTCCTCCTGTGGAGTAGAAGACAGACGGCCAGTATGTTTCATCTACAAAATAGTTTAGCGGATACTCGGAGAAGCTGGCCCAGTAAAGCTCTCCTCTCGTATAAAGCTTCAGGTTTACCAATAAATGCATCGATAATTTCGGAGTCACTCTGACAGTCGTAGAATCGAGAAACGACGCCTGGCGAAAGGAAAAGCTGTGAATCTGAGAGAAAGCCTCAAAGTCGTAAACAGTGTAATTGGCGAGAACTTCAAACCTGTTGAATGAGCTGATCCGGCCGTCGGAATAGCGTACTATGGGGAAGAACTTGTAGATGAAGTTTCGGTTGTTGTTAGCGCTTCGCTGGGACATAATGTACACACTATGAATCAAGTCGGCCTCCATCCCCAACCCCGCCTGGAAAAACGGATTGAAGCTATTGTTGATGAAGATTGCAAGAGTATTCGTAAGCTCGTCTCGATCGTCGTGATTAAGTGCGCTCGGGGTATCATAGTGAAAGATAGAAGCGAGACCCGTAACCGTAGCGGTGGCCCGCCCCAAATGCAGAAACATTTGGGCTGAGAGCGTGTTCCGTACACCGATATTATTCAGCTGGGCCTGGCTGGAAATCTGCTGCTGGACGAAGGGATCGATAGGAGGGGCGTTTATGATGCTGTGCATCTCGGTCCTTTCGGTGTGCTGCATATTCACTAGAAGGGAGTCGTCCGCGATGCCGGTGGATAACTGACCCGAGACGGAGAAATTTGAAACCCTGACACGGGTGTCGTATAAGCTGGCCGCAGGGTCGTTCAGAACTTTGTACCTGTTCGTGAATGTAATTTGTTGCTGTCCGAAGTTGGATCGTGCCCCAAGTTGAAAGAACAGCAACGGCATCGACATTGCCGCGGAGAACGAATTCGTATTTGCGTTTCTGTCCTGAATATTGTTCCTGACGTCGTATATGCTCTGCACTGCGGAATCGGCCGGAAAATAGAAATCGCGCAACTGCAGTCCATATGTCCCCCCAAACATCACCGAAGCCCGGTCGGAGAATACCTGCGAGTAAGTCAGGCTTGCATCTTTATCGTAGTTTCTTCTCGGGAGAATCTGTTCGTCGTCCAGCTCGACAGACGGAGTCAGCCGGGACCCCTCGAACGGTGCGATGGTAGCTGCGCCGCGTATATTATACGTAAAGCCGTTGTCGTCGACACCCGCTTGCTGGTCCCATCTGTTCCCGATTCCCCCTACAAGAGAGTCTCTCATGTTTACGAAAGACAAACCACCCAGCAAGGTTGATGCCCCGACAAGGTTCAGGCCGATCTGCCGGTTGTCATTCACAAAGTCAGAGGTAAACGACGCGAACGCGGAAAGGTTGCTCAATATTCTCCGTTTTATCTCGCTGGTGAAATTCTGATCGTCGCGAATTGATTTCTGGGCGCCTTTTATCATGACAGAATTGAAGGTCTCATTCATTAGAAAAGAATATGCGCCGTCTGTCCAGCTCCCGCCCGCGACTCCGTTCCATGTCAAAGTGTTAATCTGCTGATTGAAACCTGTCAGTACTGAGTTACCGGGCGAAAATTCTGTGGAATCACGAATCTGCGAGTACGCCTCGGGTGCCGCGCACACGATTACTATGAGGAGCAGGCTAGTCCGCATAGTCGAAGTATGCATCTATTAGCTTCTGTTCATTTCTCGAACCGATATGCTCCGTAAGTTCGCTTTCGAGATAGCCTCTCCTGTTGATGAAATCTTTCTCCTGGTATTCACCCGCAATCTTTCCGTGATTTATGAAGAGAACTTTCGTGCAGATGCCCTCTACGATATCGAGGAGGTGCGAGCTGTAGAAGACTGTGCCGCCGTGGGAAGTAAACGCCTTTATAAACTGTTTCAGAGTAGAAACAGCCTGCACATCAAGGCCGTCAGTGGGTTCATCCAGTATCAATACCTCGGGATTGAACACCAGTGCAAGGCTGATAACAACTTTCTGCCTCGTTCCCTTGGACAATGTGTGAAGCGGTTTCTGGAGAAGGTCCTTGAAAAGGAATATTTCGGAGAGCAGGTCGAGCCTGCGGAGGATGCCTGGTTTATCTGCCCGCCTCAGCATCGCGGCCATCGCGACAGTTTCTCTGGGAGTAAGCGACTCATAGAGTCTGGGAGACTCGGGCACATAACCGACACACCTTTTGATCTCGTTCATGTGTGAAGCTGCGTCCTTACCGGCTACGGTGACACGACCCGACTCGGGCTTCGCCAGTCCTACAATAATCTTTGCGGTTGTGGTCTTACCGGCGCCGTTCGGGCCTATGTAGCCGCTGGCGGTCCCGCTTTCGATCCTGAACGAAATTGAATCAAGCGCGACATTTCCGGAATAGCTTTTCGTTACGTTGTAAAATTCTATCATTGCGTCAGTATGAAACTATGGACCTCACTTACCGAGTTAGGGGTGTTAGGATCTTGTGTGGTGGCGGCAACGTGCCAGAAATATTGCTCATTGGGATTCAAAGAGTATCCCGCGTAGATCAACGAGTTCTGGTTGGGAGGGATTGTGGCGGTGTATACGTTTCCCACGCTGGCCGATGTCGATACATAGATAATATACCCCGAGGCACCGGGAACCGGATTGAAGGTGAACTGGAGTATGTTTTGTCCGCTCAGGGTGGCACCGTCGGCGGGAGACAGAAGCGTTGGACGAGCCAGAATCATATCGGAATCCGGACTCGACGGGGTGCTGCGCCAGTGAGCGAAATCGAATGCGATGACCTTATAGTAATACTCCTTGCCTATCGAGAGGCCCGTCATGTCCTTGAAGGCATCCGTAGTCAGCGTGGCGACCAGGTTAGTCTTCAGAGCCGTGTCAGGCTGGAATGTGCTCGTTGTGCCACGGTAGACCTCATAACCGGCCAGATCGCCGTCCAGGTTCGGCGACCAAACGACAGTGATATATCTGCCGGAGTCATCGTCATGTCCCTGCACAACAAGACCGGTTGGTGCCAGCGGATGAAAGTAGTTTATGGGTTTCGCAGAAACGATGTTGCTCGGCCCGCTCTCCTTCCCATTTGCATAAACCGCCGTAACCTCAAAGTAATAGGTAGAGTCGTAACTCAGGCTGTCCACGTAGAACGAATTACTTGTAGCCTCTACGATATAGGGGAAGTGAGACCTGCTTGTCCCGTAATAGACGTTATAGTAATAAAACCCGACTGCGCCCAGCTGATTCCATTGAAGCAATACCGACGCGTCGTGCGCGGCAAGAACCTGGAGATGAACCGGTGGAACGGCTATGAAATTGTCTTCGGCAGTAGGAATCGAAGAAAGTTTCTCGCAACCCGAAAGGGTCAGGAGAAGCGCGAAGGCCGATAGAACAAGAACTTTTGACTTAGCCATGCGAATTAATGAAGGGCATTACCGAAGTTTGGCAGAAATCTCTCCCGCAAACAAGCCTTTCTCGCTTCGTTCAACGGGAGCCTTCTTCCGAACACTTTTCGCGTAAAATCCTGCAGGAACCTGAGGGCATCGACCTGTACGGCAATTTGTGAGTTATTCTTCTGCGGCTTTTTCCTGAAGTCGGCCAGCGTCATGCCGGATGTCAATTTGCCGCTCGTCTCTATCGAGACAAATGCATCAACAAATCTAAACCAAGACGGGTTCACCGCAGCAGCGACGGCTATGGGGTCGTGCAGAAAGCATCCGTCCAGCTTCTCAGCCGTCCGGTGATAACCGATGTAGTAAGACGTCGATTGTTTGACGAGTCTCTTCAATTCGCCATTCATCTCTCTGGATGAATTTAAAAGAGAAGAGAGAATATTGCGCGGCATGAAAATTTTTTCCGTTATATCAAGTGGAACGAACTTTACTTTGACTCCGCTCTTCAAAACAACGTCTGCAGCGTCAGGATCCGCAAAGATATTGAATTCCGTAAAAGCAGTCGTATTTCCATATCCGTAGAAAACTCCGCCCATCTGGATAATACCTCCGATATTCCGCATGGCGTTGATATCCCTTTCGACGGCTTCCGCAATATTAGTCATTGGACCTATCGAAACGAGCATGAGTCTTCTGCCTTCTCGTCTTGCCGCCTCGACGATTTTCTCAGCGGCATTCATCGTTTCCCGTCTTTCGAAAATGATATTATGGCGTTTTCTGTAGCCCCCTAGTCCGTCTTCACCGTGGACTTCGGGAGCGCTGGCTGCCTTTCCCGAACGGGGAAGCGCTGCGCCGGGATAGACTGTTGTATCGAGGGAGAGGAGCTCTTTGAGCAGAAGTACGTTCTGAGTTACCTCCGTCACGGGCACGTTGCCTGAGACGGTTGTAATCATTTGGACCTTCAATTCTGGTGAGCGCGCTGCGTAAATGATCGCAAGCGCGTCATCTACGCCCGCATCGGTATCAATTATTACTCGTGTCAATCAAGTATATCGGAGACTTTTTCCCTTGGAGAATATTTCAGGACAACTTTTGAAAGGCTGCTGGAGATGAGGCTGGTAGCACCACCGAGCGTATGGACAAGTTGGGTATCTTTGTAGAATTGTTCTATCAGCTCTCTCGAAGGGATTCCCGTCCAGTTGTCGTCAGCAGTAATAAAATAACGGCCGAATCCCTCGCCACTGTGTCCGAGAGCCCTTACAAACGCCTGCGACACGTCATGGACGCCGATCCACGCCCAAAGGTTCTTGTACCAGTCGGCATATTCAGATATGAGTCGGCGGTACATCTGGCGTTCCTTGTCCTCCGGGACCCATATCCACGGGAAGCGAAGAGCTATGGTCTGCATACCGCATGCTCTCGAGAAACTCTTCAGGATTTCCTCGGAACACAGTTTGCTAAGCCCGTAAGGGTCCTGCGGTTCGAGCGGATGCTGCTCGTCAATCGGGAAATAGAGCGGAGCGTGCGGGCGCCTGGCAAAGGCGAAGCCGAGTGTTGACTCGCTTGATGCGAATACAACTTTCCTGATGCTGCGGTCGGCGGCAAACTGCGCGACGTTGAACGTTCCATATGCGTTAACACGAAACACGTCTTCCGGAGGATCGTTGAGCGGATGAGGTATCCCGGCAAGGTGAAGGATTGCATCGAAGGTACCCTGGACTGACTTTAGAGTACTGCCGTCGGTTATATCGATCCTGCAAAATTTCGCGTCGAAATTGGGTTCGACTTTGTCGGCCACGGTCACTTCGTAGTTTGCCGCCAGACTCTGAGCGACATACTTTCCGACCAGCCCGGAGCCTCCGGTAATCAGTATCTTGTTCAAAGACTAAACTTGTCTCCCTTCCGCGGAGCGATTACGCTCTTGAATCCGATTTGGTTCAACGATTGTGAGAGCGGGCTTTGTTCCTCTTTCTCACCATGTACTAAAAAGATGTTTCGCAATTTCTCTCTGTCAAAATTCGCGGCGAAGTTGACAAGGTCGTTGTGGTCCGCATGTGCGGAAAAGGAATGCATCTCGACGACCTCTGCTTTCAGGGGATATTCTTCTCCGAATATTTTCAGCTCGGGTTGACGCTCCACGATTCGCCTGCCCAGAGTATTCGGTGCCTGGTAGCCGACTATCAATATCGTGTTCTTGGGGTCGCAGGCGTTGTTCGCGAGATGGTGAAGGATTCTCCCGCTCTCGCACATTCCTGAGGCCGAGATGATTATTGCAGGTTCGTGAATCTCGTTGAGTTTCTTTGATTCCTCGACCGAATGGACATACTGAATATATTCGAACCCGAACGGATCGTCATGTTGTAACACCATCTTGAAGACATCCGGGTTGAAACACTCAGGGTGCAAGCGGAACACCTCAGTCGCATTGACTGATAGGGGGCTGTCGACGAACACCGGGACCTTCGGAAGAGCTTTGCTGTCGAACAGACGATGAAGGGTATACGTAATTTCCTGCGTCCTCTCGACGCTGAAGGCGGGAATTATTACTTTGCCGCCCCTTGAAACGGTCCGGAGAATTACTTCGTGGAGCTTTCCCTGCATGCCTTCAATGGGGTCGTGAAGCCTTCCGCCATAGGTGCTCTCCATTATGAGAAGGTCGGCTTCGTGAACCGCCTCCGGATTCTTCAGTATAGGGAGTCCCTTGCGTCCCAGGTCTCCGGTAAAGAGAATAATTTTTTCAGTGCCTTCGTCTTCGATGTGAAGCATGACCAGTGAGCTGCCCAGGATGTGGCCTGCATCCAGGAACTCCAGTTGAACGCCGTCGGTTATCGTTGTTTTTCTGTGGTATGACAGCGAAACAAAAAGAGGCATTACGGCAAGAGCGTCCTCTGTGTTGTAAAGAGGTTGTATGAGGGGTTCTCCTCGCCTGGCGAGTTTCTTGTTCAGGAAATACGCATCCTGCTCCTGGATTTTTGCGCTGTCTGTCAGCATGATTCCTGCAAGGTCACGCGTTGCCGGGGTGGAATATACAGGTCCGGAGAACCCTTGCTTCACGAGATTCGGCAGATTGCCGCTATGGTCGATGTGTGCATGTGAAAGCACGACCGTATCTATTTCCGACGGGTGAAAAAATCCGAAGTTCTTGTTTACTCTGATACTTTCGGCACGCTTGCCGTGATAGAAGCCGCATTCGAGCAAAATCCTCTTCCCGTTAACCTGAAGAAGATGCATCGAACCCGTAACAGTTTGTGCAGCACCTATAAATTGTAATTGCATTCCAATCGCTCAACAGATGATAACCAATATATTGTACCTCACCTCTTTATTCAAGAAAAGATGGCTCCTGCCTAGCCGAAGAAGCCTTTATTCCTCGCAGGGGAGGGAAGAGACTCAGGCGTCGGCGGACCTGGCTATCGTCCCGCGGTCATACAAAACCGGTCGATGATGTGCCGCGTCACGGTTTCGCCTCGAACTTTTCCCTGATGAGCCCGGTCAGGGAGAAGGATCGATACCCTCCGCCTGGAGGGCCGAGCAGTTTGCCTCTTTTCACTGAATCGGGCACGGGATTCCCCGTACCAGGTTGCCGCCACAGGCCTTGCGGTCTGATAAGAGTGGCAACTCCGGCGTTTGACGGCAGCCGAAATGTAATTGATTATGAAGCCCTTTTTTGGTAATTTCTCTGAACAAATCATGGTATGATATGACTCAACCCCTTAATGTCTTATTCCTGTCGTCAGAAGTCTTCCCATTTGCAAAGACAGGCGGATTGGCTGACGTGGCAAGCGCATTGCCGCAGGCGCTGAAAGAAATCGGCAATGACGTAAGGCTCGCAATCCCGCGGTACGGCTTTGTCAACGAGAGAAAATTCCGGATTCATGAGATTATCCGCCTCAAGGATATAGATATCCCCATCGGCAAGAATGTCGCCAAGTTGAACGTAAAATCCTCCTTCCTGATAGGCGAGCGCACGAAAGTCCAGATATACTTCATCGACAGCTCCGAGTTTTTCGGGAGAGCAGGCATCTATCAGGACCCAAAGACGAAAAAGGATTACGCGGATAATGATGAGAGATTCATTTTCTATTCTCGCGGTATATTTGAAATACTGAAGCGCCTCGGGTGGGCCCCCCATATAATTCACTGCAATGATTGGCAGACCGGTCTCGTTCCAGCTTACTTGAAGAAGATTTACGGCCATGACCCTTTCTTCAAGAACATAAAAACCGTTTTTACCATTCATAACGTTGCTTACCAGGGCAATTTCCCGAAAGAGATCTTCACGAAGACCGGACTGCCTGATGAGGTGTTCAGCCCGGATGGGGCCGAGTTCTTCGAGAAGTTCAGCTTCATGAAGGCCGGCATAGTCTATTCCGACTATATAACCACCGTCAGCCAGACTTACGCGAAAGAAATATCGGACACTGATGAGTACGGGTTCGGCATGCAGGGGATTCTCAAGAAGAGGAAACGCTCGTTTGCAGGGATCGTCAATGGGATCGACTACTCGATCTGGAATCCGGATACCGATCAATACATACCGTTTAAATACAGTGTCAAGACATTAGATGCGAAGGTGGAGAACAAGAAGTACCTTTTGAAGAGGTTTAACAAGAAGTATGATGCGGAGGCGCCGCTGATCGGTATGGTGTCCCGTCTTGTCGAGCAGAAGGGAATCGACCTGATAATAGAAGCGTTTCCGGAAATCATGAAGATGAACCTTCAGGTAATTATTCTCGGGACCGGGGAAAAACAATATCACACGAAACTCGAAGCTCTCGCCAAGAAGTATCCGGACAAGTTCATCCTTCAGCTGGGTTATGACGACGAGCTCTCCCATCTTATCGAAGGTGCCTCGGACATGTTTCTCATGCCGAGCAAGTTTGAGCCATGCGGTTTGAATCAGTTGTACAGCCTTAAGTATGGAACAATACCGATTGTCAGAAGGACCGGCGGCTTGGCGGATACGGTGAAAGAAGTGAACCCTCAGAAGGGAACGGGCACAGGGTTTTCCTTCGACTCATACAAATCCGCCGAGATGGTCAAAGCTCTCCAAAGAGCAATCGCGGTATTTCGCGATCAGAAGAGCTGGCAGAAGATCATGCGAAACGCAATGGCTGAGGATTTTTCCTGGACATTTTCGGCGAGACAATACGCAGAGCTATATACTAAGATTCTCGACAAGTGACCCGAGCAATATTCATCGATCGTGACGGGACGATCAATGTTGACAAAGACTATCTCAGCGACCCCGATGGGCTCGAGTTTATAGAGGATTCTCCAGAAGCTATAGCATTGGCAAACAGCCTGGGGTTGAAGGTCATAATAATATCCAATCAATCCGGTGTCGCCAGGGGCATTCTGACGGCGGAGCAGGTGGAAGCTGTCAACAACCGTCTCGTCGAGATGCTCAACCAGAGGGGGGCTGCAGTCGATGCCATTTATTATTGCCCCCATTATCCGAATTCAGGCGGCGTGCAGTGCACATGCAGGAAGCGCGATATCGGGATGCTGCTGCGCGCCAAGGCTGAGTTTGCAATAGACCTCTCACAGTCTTTTGTGGTCGGTGACAAGTGGAGCGACATAAAATGCGGTGAGAACGCAGGGGCTTTCACTTCTCTCGTGCTCACGGGGTATGGCCGGTCTGACTACCAGCGGTGCATTGACGCCGGAATCAAAATAGATTATCTTGCTAAGAATCTTCACGACACTGTCACAAACTTTGTAAGAAAGAAAATTGAAGCGAATAATTGAGGGCTCTTTCGCGGCCGGCCTGCTTGCGCTGATGTTGCTGGGCTGCAATAATAAAGTGAACCAGACTGGTTCATGGCTGGTTGCGTACGATAGCACCCTTGTCCCGCAGTATTTTAATTCCGTACTCGACTCCGTCAAGGCGGCAAGCTCACAGGTGAATACAGGTCTCGCAACAGGTTCCAGCGACATATTATCCGTCGGGATGGTACCATGGACAGAGGCAGATCTTTTGTTGGAATTTTCCGCACTATCCCCGGTTTACGGAGCACAGTCGATCGTATCCGCGACGCTCTTACTGACTCGCGCACCATACACTTTAAATCCATCCGGCTCAGGTGTCTCGAATCTGCAGTTTGTCGGATACACGATGGATAGCCTTTGGAATTACACCACGGTTACGTGGGACAGCATAGCCGCTGTCGGTCACGGGGTACAAAATATCGCTTTGTCCCGGACCATAACTGATTCGACGGTTGAGATTCAGTTGGACACGAACACCATAAGACAGTGGACCAACGCTACTCAAGATTCCTCGATTAAAAACTATGGCTTCATACTGAAGCCGACTAATTCAGGCAGCGTACTCTCGGTATATTCCCCACTGGCCGGCGATCCCACCCTCGCACCGGTTTGCAGGGTAGTGTATATGTTAAACGGTGTAATGGATACCTCGACAGTCACTGTCGACTATGCAACTTCGGTTGCACATACTACTCTCGCGTCCGTTGCACCGCCCGGGCCCTACAAGATCGTCCAGAGTGGAACCGGTTTGAGGGAGAACTTGAGTTTTGACTTGAGCAGGGTTCCTAATTACTCCGTTGTCAACAGCGCCTTCCTCACCTTACAGGCTGATACTACTGCTGAAGCTCCCTATTCCTACAGCGGACTAGTAGACACGCTGGTCGCTTTCTATCTTGCGGACCCGTCGACCTATCAGATCAGTACGACCGGTACCGCCGTGGCTACCTATTTGAATGGCCAGTACATTTTCAACGTAACGACAATTGTCCAGCACATGCTGAACAGCAAGAACTACGGGTTCATGATCACTGAGTACAATGAGCTTCAGAATATAGACTGCCGATTCCTTTACGACGGGAGTGCTGCGGACTCGCTCAAGCCAAGCCTGGCAATAACATACACACCTGCGGTGAAGAGATGATAAAGAGCTTGATGTTATGCATGGCGCTATTATGTGCTGCGAACGGTGCTTTTGCCGGCGACGGCTCGCCGCTTTCAGCCAAAGGTGCCGGAGAGTTCACTAGCTTTGCGGGAGGCTACTCAGCCGGTATGGGCAATGCCGGGCTGGCAATCCTGAAGAACGGCTGTCTCAGCAGACTGAATCCTGCAACGTGGTCCGCCCTGAGTAACGTACAGTTCAGCGTACTGTACGATTTCTCCGGAGTAACGTCCCGTGACAACAGAATCAACGAGTCATCGTACATTGCTAACGGCAATTTCGGCGGCGGAATCTTCGCGTTTCCTGTCGATAGGAGCCTCGGCATCTCGGCAGCGGCAGGATTCACGCCGCTCACTTCATATGAGTACAAAATTAATTCCGCGATCAATGCGACATCTACAACACCTTCTGCTAGCTACCTGAATACCGGGTCCGGCGGCCTCGGGGAGGGATTCGTAGGTGCAAGCTTCTCTCCGTCAAAAGAGCTTGCAGTAGGTGCGACGTTCAACTATGCATTCGGGAGGACCGAAACTATAGGTCAAGTCACTTTCTCCAGCACGAGTTATCAAAACACGTATTCCGACAACAGCGTCTACCTACGCGGCTCCAGCGGGACCTTTGGCTTGGTGCTCAGTCATCTGGATAATTTCGTGAAGCTCGATTTTCTCCGAGGCTTCCATATTGCGGGGTACTACAAACTCCCTTACAATCTGAACGGCAGCAGTCAGTTGACAAATGTCTATTCGGACGGGCTGGATACTTCATTTACTTCTGCTGCATCCGGCCATATTCCACACGAGCTCGGTATCGGCTTCTCAAAGGAGTTTAACGCAAACCTGTCTGCGGCGCTCGACATACGAACTCAAAGCCTCTCTCAATATGAAGATACCTTTACACCCCCGGGCACCTTCAAAAACGTATTGTTTGTCGGTGGAGGTGTACAATATATTCGGGGAAGATCGCTTGAATCGCTTTATGATCGGCAGGTTTTGCGAGCAGGCTTCTACTATGAAAAGACTCAATATGCACTTCCGACCAGTGGCGGCCAGAGCCAGCAGGTCAACGAATTTTTCCTTACCGCCGGAGTTGAGCTTCCGATAAGTTACTCGGCAACAGTAAATGTGTCTGCGCAATACGGCTTGCGCGGATTGTCGAGCAATTTTCCTCTGCAGGAAAGAGTGTTCAGGCTGTACGTGACATTCACGCTGGGTGAAGTGTGGTTTATACGCCCGATAGGAGATTGATGATGCTCGCGCTTGCATCGGATCATGCCGGCTTCCATTACAAAGAAAAGATCAAGGGATTACTCGAACAAGAACTTCAACTGGAGTACAAGGACTTCGGTGCGTACAGTGACGCCTCCTGTGACTATCCCGACTATGCTTATGTGGCAGCGAAAGCCGTGGGTACCGGGGAATGTGACAGAGGTATACTTGTGTGCGGAACCGGAATAGGTATGGATATGGTCGCAAACAAGGCTCAAAACGTCCGCTCCGCGCTGTGTATGACCGTCGAAATGGCAGAACTATCTCGCAAACATAACGATGCCAATGTACTAAGCTTTGGCGCCCGCTTATTAGACTGGGACACCGCCGAGAAAATCATACATGTCTGGCTTTCAACGCCGTTCGAAGGAGGGCGGCACGAGCGGCGCGTCCAAAAGATTCACAGCCTCAGCAGCTGTTAGATCAACCTTCATTAGAAAGAGGTGTTACCAATGGATTCTCTGGAAATTCTCAAGAGTTCCGATGGCGAGGTCTTTGAAGCCGTCGCCAGGGAAGTCTGGCGCCAGAACAATACAATCGAGCTGATCGCATCGGAGAACTTTGTAAGCAAGGCCGTCCTGGGCGCGCTCGGTACTGTCTTGACGAACAAATATGCCGAAGGATACCCGGGTAAACGCTACTACGGAGGATGTGAGTTCGTCGACGTGGCCGAGAATATTGCCAGAGAGAGGGTGAAGAAGCTGTTTGGAGCTGAGTACGCCAACGTTCAGCCACACGCCGGGAGTCAGGCAAACATGGCGGCCTACTTCTCATTCATTAAGCCGGGCGACACGATCCTGGGCATGAATCTCGCCCATGGTGGACATCTTACTCACGGGTCTCCAGTGAACTTCAGCGGCAAGCTTTTCAACGTGGTTGCCTACGGTGTCGAGAAGGAAACCGGCAGGATAGATTTGAACGAGGTCGAACGTCTTGCACTCGAGCATAGACCGAAGATGATAGTGGTCGGAGCCAGCGCTTACCCACGTGACATCGATTTTAAATCGTTCCGCCAGATTGCGGACAAGGCAGGAGCTTTCTTGATGGCGGACATCGCTCATCCTGCCGGCCTGATTGCAACCGGGCTTCTGAACGATCCCTTGCCGTATTGCCATATCGTGACTTCGACAACGCACAAAACGTTGAGGGGTCCGCGAGGAGGGCTGATACTCATCGGGAAGGATTACGAGAACCCGTTCGGGCTGACCGCTCCAAAGTCGGGCAGGCTCAAAATGATGTCTGAAATCGTCGACTCCAATGTTATGCCTGGTATTCAGGGAGGCCCCCTGATGCATGTCATCGCTTCAAAAGCCGTCGCCTTTGGGGAAGCTTTGACCGATTCATTCGGCAAGTACACTCGCCAGATCGTGGCTAACGCAAAAAGGCTCGCCGATGAGCTGACGAAGAAGGGTTACCAGCTTGTGTCGGGAGGAACAGACAATCATCTCATGCTGGTCGATTTAAGAAATAAGAATGTTACGGGTAAGGATGCAGAAAAAGCCCTTGAGAAATCTGGGATCACCGTCAATAAGAACATGGTTCCCTTTGATGACAAGTCGCCGATGATCACAAGCGGTATCAGAATAGGGACACCGGCGGTTACAACACGCGGATTCAAGGAAGCCGAAATGAGCGTAGTGGCAGATTTGATAGATCGAGTTATCTCAAACGTCGGTAATGAAAAGGAGCTGGAAGAGGTGAGGAACGACGTGAGGGACCTGTGCAGCAAGTTCCCACTGTATGATTTTGCCGGGGAGTTCGCCACCCTCAGCTAATGTCTGAGCATGTTGAAGAAATAGCGTCTCCGGAAGCCCCGCAGAAGGAGATGTCGTTCTGGGACCATCTTGAGGAACTCCGCTCGCGCCTCATATGGTCTCTGGTGGGTATAGCGATCGGTACCGCGATATGCGCACTCTTTTCTGACGCGATAGTCAACAAGTTTCTCCTCGCGCCTGCTCTGCACGTCAATCCACCGTTCAGGATTCAGAATCTGAAGCCATACGGTCAGCTGATGTTGTATATGGAGATTGTCTTCATAGCGGGGCTGATCGTGAGTATGCCGAACACGCTCTACCACTTCTGGAAGTTTGTTCAGCCCGCGCTTTACCCCAATGAACGAAAGTATGTTACATCCATCGTAGTATTCTCGACCCTTTTCTTCCTCATCGGCGGGGCTTTCGGTTACTTCATACTAATTCCCAGAGCGCTCTCGTTCTTCTCGAGTTTCGGGACGTCCAACATAGAGAACATAATAGACGTGCAGTCCTATTTCAGCTTTGTGGTCGGAATAATCCTGGCGTGCGGAGTCGTTTTTGAGCTGCCGATGCTTTCCTATTTCCTTGCGAAGATCGGCATTCTGGGCCCCCGATTCATGAGAAAATACAGGCGCCATGCTATAATTATCACGCTCGTTGTCGCCGCGGCAATCACTCCTCCCGACGTCGCGAGTCAGGTCATGGTAGCCATCCCGCTCTATCTGCTCTACGAAGTCTCGATATTAGTGGTTCAAGTCACGCGAGCCAACAAAGAAAAGAGAGAAAAGGCCGCTGCATAATTTTTTACAGGTGAGTTTTGAATCTAAGTGAAATAATCTTTCCCGTCAGAGAAGAGATTAAGGCTTTTAATAAAGAGTTCAAGACAGCAATTCATTCCAATGTAGGTATCGTAGATACAATTGCCCGCTACGTCTTGCACCAGAAAGGCAAAAAGATTCGCCCGATTCTCGTACTTCTATCCGCTCAAGCAAGCGGGGGAATCAATCCCAGTACTTATCACGCGGCCACACTCGTAGAGCTGCTGCACACGGCAACGTTGATACACGACGATGTGGTTGATGGCGCAGATACGCGCAGAGGCATCGCCTCGATAAACGCGGCGTGGAAAAACAAGGTCGCTGTCCTGATGGGAGACTATCTTCTGTCCAGGGGACTGCTCCTTTCACTGCAGAACGATGAATTCAAGTTCCTTAAATTAAGCTCCATCGCCGTCAAGCGGATGAGTGAAGGGGAACTCTTGCAGATTCAAAAGGCCAAGCAGCTCGACATGGACGAAGACACCTACTTCAGGATCATATCCGATAAAACAGCATCGCTCATCTCGACTTGCTGTGAGCTTGGTGCGACCAGTGCTACGAAGGATGAGAATATCGTCACCCACATGAAGGTATTCGGTGAATTCCTCGGGATGGCGTTCCAGATCAGGGACGACGTGCTGGATTACGAGGGTAAGAAGGCTACGCTCGGAAAGCCGATCGGCAGCGATATCAAAGAGAGAAAAGTGACTCTTCCTCTGATATACGCGCTGGAAAGTGCACCGAGGCGAACGACGAAGTCTATAATAAGACTTCTGAAAAACGGTAAGGCAGGTTCGAGGATTTCAGAAGTAATTGAGTTTGCCGAAAGCTACGGGGGCATCGAGCGGGCCCGGAGGAAGGCGGAGGAATTTGTCGACAAAGCCAGATCGGAGCTGGAGTGCATAAACGAGTCTGAGGCGAAGGCTTCCTTGGTGAAGCTTACGGAATTTGTCGTCGAGAGGGTAAACTGAACTACTGCCGGGAAGAGCCGGTGCATATCAAATAGAGCCGGAGAGAGGCCTACATTCTTTTCCGATGCTTAAGAGGTAGAAATGTTTCGTAGAAGATCCAGACAGTACGTCCTCGCCTTGGGCGGCGGAGGTGCCCGCGGGTTGGCCCATATCGGCGTTCTGAAAGTATTCCAGCAGGAGGGCATCCGCATAAAGGCCATTGCCGGAACGAGCATGGGTGCGGTAGTTGGGGCTATGTTTGCGTACTACAAGGATGCGATAGAGGTTGAAGAGGTTTTCCGCAAATTCCTCACCAGTAAATTCCATGAGAATTTCGGCAGGACCTTCTTCCTCCTCTCTGAAAGTCCTGACGCCGTCCTTGAGCCCAACAAGATTACGAGAAGGCTGGGAAGGGGATTTTTCTATTTGAAAGCTGCCTCGACGAGTGCAATATTCTCGCGGGATATTCTCAACGACACCCTGCGATGTCTGCTGCCGGACCTTCACTTTTCCGACCTGAAGTTGCCGTTTGTTTGCGTCGCCACGGACCTCATAACCGGTAAGGAGATAGTGATGAAGCGCGGTAAGGTTCTTCCGGCGCTTATTGCCAGCTCCTCGATTCCGGGCATCGTCGAGCCGCAGAAAAGTGGGTCGGCGGTTCTGGTAGACGGCAGTACGACAAGCGCCATACCGATAAACGCGGCGAGAACATCGTTCTCCGGACAGCTCATCGCGGTTGATGTGTCGATGGACCTGAAACGGGACAGGGAACCCGAAACCGCGTTCGAAGTGGCCGTCAGGGCAGGGGAAATAACGAACTATTATCTCAATCAGCAGCTCCTCCTGAATTCTGATTATCAGATACGACCCGATGTCGGAAGGACAAACTGGGCGAATTTTGACCGTTTAGATGAAATGATCAGAGCCGGCGAGACTGCCGCCAGGAAGTCGATATTGTTGCTAAACGGTTGAATTTTCGCGGATATTCGGGCTTTCGTCAATTGCATTCCCCTCGCGATTTGATTAAATTTGATAACAATGGGAGTTAAACCGCCATAAATGTTCCCCTATAACCTTCCAAGGCTGACGTTCCCTTTCCTCTTGCTGTTTTATGTCGTTTCTGCTGGCATTTCCGACGCCCAACAGCCGTCTCCCCAGGCAGAGCTGGAGCAGCATGGACTGAAATACGAGCAGGTCACCGCGACAAGAGGCATGATTGACCTTGATGGCCAATGGCAAGTCTCCACCGATAACGGCAAGGAGTGGCACCCCATCGCCCTCCCTTCCACTTTTGAGCATCGGGGTGAGGTGATCTATGAGAGACGAGTGTATGTTCCGAAGGAGTTCGTGGATCACAACGTCTTCGAGCTGTTCATAGGAAACGGCGGACTTTCGACCGAAGTTCGGGTAAACCATGAGTTTGTGACCATTCACAACGGCGCTTATTCTGCGATCAACGTGAAGATCCCTGATAGACTTCTTCAGGCCGGAAGGGAGAACATGGTGGAGATAATCACGCACAATGATCTGAGTCCTGTCTCTACAATTCCGCTCAAGCAGCTTGCGTTTCAGCCAAAATGTTACAGCGGCATCTTCAGAAGCGTGTACCTTGAAGCGGTGCCACCAGTTTATTTTGACCGCCCTTCCGTCAGAGTACAACTAAATTCCACATACAGTTTAGCCGACGTGCAGACAGATATCCTTGTTCAGGCTTCCGATTACTCGAGGTATGGAATCGACTCTACGGCAACTTCTATCCCGTTCACAGCCTACGTCGAGCTTGCGGACAAGGCTTCCGGAAGTGTTGTAGCGAAATCCGCAAACGTTCCTTTCACACTCTCGGAGAATCACAACACCAAGATAGATTTCTCGCTGCAAGTGAAGAATCCGAATCTCTGGTCTCCTTCTCATCCCGGCCTCTACCAACTCCACTTTTTTCTTTTCGCCGGTAAGACGGAAATGGATGAATATGTCGAGAACGTTGGATTCAGGAACTTCACCGTTTCGGACGGAAAATTTTTTCTCAATGGGCAGCCGATTTTCATTAAGAGTGTCAATTATGTCGATGACTACCCGGGGGTCGGGGCAGCGCTTGGCGAAGTCAAGTTAGAGAAAGACATTGCGGTAATTAAAACTCTCGGTGCGAATGCAATCCGCGCTGTCCATTACCCCCCCTCTCAAAGATTGTTGGATCTATGTGACCGGTTTGGGCTCCTTGTCTTTGAGGAAATTCCATTGGTGGACGCTCCGGCCTCCGTGCTGGAGTCGGACCGTTATCGCGGGTCCCTGCAGAGCTATGCTCAGGAAGTAATCAGGCAAACCTCGTTCCATCCGTCGGTAGTAGCTCTTTCGGCCGGCAGCAATCTTGATCCTTCGGTATATGCCACACGGAATTATATAGCTTCAATGGCAAAGCTTGTGCATAATGAGGCGGGGATGCCGCTCTATTATACCCCGCTGGCCGGGATGGCGGATACAACTGCCACCGGCGCGGATTTCGTCGGATTGGACCTGACGCCCTTCAACTCGTCAAGAAAGATGAAGGAATTCGTAGAGAAAATCTCGAAGACTTCCGGAAAGATCACATACTGGGTGTCGTCGATCGGGGCCCAAACACAGCTTAACAATCACAACGGTTATGCGGATCCGTTGTCCCTCGAACACCAGGCCAGATACATTGTAGACGCGTTTGATGCTGTACAGAACGGCAGCCTCGGCGGCGTATCTGTGAATAGTTTTGCCGACTGGATGGGTGCCGTGCCTCATCTTATGCCTAACGGACATCCGTACTTGTACACATTTGGGCTTGTGAGTTACTGGAGGGAGAAGCGGCCTTCCTTTGCGGTAGTAAGAGCGCTGTTCAATGACGAAACGCTTCCGAGTCTCTCGATCGGCAATTATTCGGAAACTCCGCCGATTATCTATGTTATTCTCTCCACACTCTTGTTGGTGATAATTACCTATTTGCATTACAGCCGCAGGTGGTTTCGTGAAAGCGCCGCACGTGCGGTCTTCAGGCCATATAATTTCTTTGCCGACGTACGCGATCAGCGCATGATTTCACCGTTCCAGACGTTTATCGTTCTCTTAATAGTTTCGGCCGGGATATCCATTTATCTGTCAAGCCTGGTTTATGCGTTCCGGACAGATTATCTGTTTGACCGGCTTCTTGGTCTCCTTCTCCCCAGCGATCTACTGAAGATTAAAATGGACTATCTGATCTGGCACCCTGTGCATTTCATCGTAGGGTTTACGGTCTTGATTATGGTGCTGGTAGCGCTCGTCACTCTTGTCATCAAGCTCTTTTCTTTTGCCGTCAAGATCAGACTGCAGATGGTTAGTGCGTTCACGATAGCTACTTGGTCCATCCTGCCGATGTCTTTTCTGATCTTGCTGGACATGATTCTTTTCAGGTTGCTGGGCGACACGAGATTTGTCTGGGCCTCGATAATTATACTGGTAGCCTTGTGCCTACTCAGCCTTTATAGGTTGTTTCATGGCACCGGGGTGATTTATGATCTCCCGACCATACGAGTCGGCCTGGTTGGCACCGCTATACTGGTGGCATTGGTCCTCCTTGTCCTGCTTTATTACAACGGGACGGACGGCATCATTTCCTATACACGATTTTTCTACAAGTTTATCATCGGGAATAGAGTAGCATAGATGTTTCTATCTAAACTGGAATTGCTTGGATTCAAGTCGTTCGCGACAAAGACCGAATTAACCTTCAACGGCGGGATAACTTCAGTCGTAGGTCCGAACGGTTGTGGTAAAACTAATGTGCTCGACTCGATTCGGTGGGTCCTGGGGGAGCAACGAACGAGCATGCTCCGTAGCGATTCCATGGAGAACGTGATCTTCAACGGATCAAAGAACCGAAAACCCCTGGGCATGGCCGAAGTCACAATCACGATAAAGAACGACAAAGGCGTACTTCCCGTCGATTATTCCGAAGTCAGCATCACCCGCCGGGTCTTCCGCTCCGGGGAAAGCGAATATTTCATAAACAGGAACCAATGCCGGCTCAGAGACATACAGGATCTGCTGATGGATTCCGGCATGGCAGCGACTGCGTATTCTGTCATCGAACTGAAAATGGTTGAAGACATCCTGCGTGAAAACACCGACGAGCGCCGCAAGATGTTCGAAGAGGCTTCGGGGGTCACGAAATATAAGGCCCGCCGAAGGGCCGCCCTCAACAAACTCGACGATGTGCAGCGGGACCTGCTCAGGGTCAATGACCTCATCTCTGAGGTGGAGAAAAAAGTAAATTCTCTCGAACGTCAGGCGAAGCGAGCCGAGCAATACAAGAGATTCACGGAGGAACTCGGTACGCTCGAACGTCAGTATCTCTTCTCCGAATACCGATCCATACTTGCGAAGACTGCTCCCTTGAAGCAAAGTCTATCCGTTAACGAGACGGAAAAAGCGAGCGCACTCAGCACTCTGTCCCAGCAGGAGGAGCTGCTGAAGCTGATCAGGGCCGAGATCGGAGAATTAGAGAGGAGCGCGTCGGCTCTCAGGTCGGAGAGATCGGAGAAGCAAAGTGCGCTCCATGAAGTCGAAGAGGAAAGCGCCGTTCTCGTCGAGAGAGTGAGAGGACTCAACGAAAAGATATCCACCCTGCAGAACCGGAAGGTCGATCTGGCTGCGCGTAACGAATCACTCACCTCGCAGGTGGAGGAGCTGAAGCTGAGCGAGGTCGAGGCGGAGGAAGAAGAGAAAGCTCTCGCTGCATCACTCTCGGTTGAACAGGAAAGCTTCAAGAGCTTTGAAGAGAAACTGTTTGCTGCAAGGGAAAAGTCGAATGTCAGCCACGAGAGTCTAATCAGGATTCTAAACGACCTCGCATTGAAACAAAACGAGCGGGAGAGAGCGCACGCCAAGCTGGAGAGAGTTAAGTCTCACAACGAAGAGCTCGTCGCTCGAAGAAGCCAGCTGGAAGCCGACAGACAGCATCTGTCGGAAAGGATCGAAACCTCGAAGCAAGAAAGAGAAAGATTCGAACGCGAAATAGAAAACGAGAAGACTCAACTGAGTGACCTCGAAAGACATCGCGAGGAGCTCTTCAGCGAAATCGAGAAAGATAAGGCTGAGGCTCAGCGGCTGAGAGAAATCGTACAAACTAACGAAGCGAGAATTGATTTCCTCAACGGGCTTGTGGAGCACCTCGAGGGATTACCTGACGGAGCAAAGGCACTCGCCCGCGGTGAGATTGAAGGCTTCCCCAAGTTAGAAGTTCTCAGCGACCTTTTCTATGTCGAACAGGAATACAGAGTCGCGGCCGAGTCGATCCTGGGCGAGGCTTCTAACTTCATTGTCTCACCCGACGAACACACCGCGCTGAGTGCCGTAGACGCCTTGCGCAGTCGCGATCTTGGCAAGGTCACGTTCGTGTGCCTGGATCGAATGGGTACGCCGGGCGGCCGGCAGTCGACGGCTTCCTTCTCTAGACTGCTTGAGCACGTGCAAATGCTTCCCGAGCACGAAGCCCTCGGAGGATACTTCTTCGAAAATGTTGCGGTGGTCGAAAGTTACTCCGAGGCAGAGCGAATTCTTCGGGAAGACCCGTCGGTAACCTGTGTGAGTTTTACCGGTGATGTTTTTTCTGCGAGAGGAATCATCCGCGGCGGCAGTACGAGGCGGACCGAAGGCGGAAGGGTCGGCAAACTGAAACAGCTTGAAGAGCTCAGGAGTGAGCAGTCGCGGCTCAACCTGCGGCTGGCTGAGCTCGGCGGCTCCATCGAGAAGCTTCAGTCCGAGATGGATGCATTGCCGATAAAGACAGGGAACGAAAAGCTCAGGAACCTGGAACTCCAGCTTGCGCGTGTTGAGCAATCAAGCCTCGAAAATGACCGCAGCTTTCAGGGGATCCAAGGCCAGTTTGTGGACACCCAGGCGCGCATTTCAAGGCTGGAAGCAGAGCTTTCGGAAGCGCAGCGAGAACTTGATGCGGTCGAGCTTTCGCTTGCGGAGCTGAATTCTGTGAAGAATTCGTATGACCGTGAATATCAGTCCGCACTGGAAGAATTGAAAGTAATTGAGGAAGAATACAGGAATAAGAACGAGAGGCTTCGTGACGCTCAGGCCCAGCACATTGAGTGCATAAACAAACTCAATTTCCTCAAGAGAGAAATCGAGTCTTCGCAGGAGCAAATGAGCACCAACCTAGACGGAGCGTCCAGGGCCGAAGAGGAAATTCAATCCGCAAAATCGACTATAGAAGAAGCACAACAGAAGTTGAACGGACTGGAGGAACGCAAAAGCGGCCTCAGGTTGGAGATCGAGACTCTTGACAGACAGGCGAACGAGCTCGGGGACAGGCTATCGGGTAAGAAGAGCTCCGAGGAATCTGAAGAAAAGAAATTGAATGATGTTCGTGCGACACATGAGTCGGCAGTCGAAGCTGCACACCAGGTCAGCCTCAAGATCAGTGAACTCGAAGCAGAGGCCAGAGGACTCGTAGAACGCGGGAAAGAAGAGTTCAACCTCGACATTACGCAGCAGACTGGGGAGTCGCTCAAACTCCCCGCCGATTTCGACAACTCTGCCGCACATGAGAGGGTGAACTATCTCAGGGGGAGGATCGAGTCCTTCGGTCCGGTGAACCTGGTCGCGTTTTCAGAGTACAGCGAAGAAAAGCAGCGCTTCGAGTTTCTGGTTGGGCAGAGAGGCGACCTTCTCGAGGCAGAAAAAACTCTGACGACCACAATCGCAGAAATCAACCACACGGCTCATCAGAAGTTCCGTGAGACCTTTGAGCAGATATCCGAGAACTTCAAGACTACGTTTCAGAGCCTCTTTAACGGTGGCGAAGCGGAGCTGAAACTTGATCAAAACGCCGATCCGCTCGAAGCGAAGATTGAAATTATAGCCAAGCCCGCCGGGAAGAAGCCCCAATCGATAGATCTCCTTTCAGCGGGGGAGAAGACATTGACCGCCATAGCCCTTCTGTTTGCAATTTACCTGGTTAAGCCGAGTCCGTTTTGCATCCTCGATGAGGTCGATGGACCGCTCGACGACAACAACACCGACAATTATGTAAGTATGATCAGACAATTCTCCACCGACACTCAGTTCATCGTCATTACACACAACAAGAGGACGATGGAGGCTGCAGACACCCTCTATGGCGTTACCATGGAAGAGCAGGGTGTTTCAAAAGTTGTCGCGGTGAGATTCGTCGATGAATGGGTCGCAAGCACATGACAAATCTATTTCCAAAGGTATTCGTCGATTTCGACGGCACGATCACGAAACGAGACGTCGGCAACGCTTTCTTCAGACGGTTCGGAAATGAGGCGGAATCGATAAAAGCGGTTGCCCGGTGGAAAAATGACGGGCTGTCCGGCAAGGAGCTCATGAAGAAGGAAGCCGAGTTTGTCAGCGTGACGCGTGATATTGCGCTCGAATTCGTGAGAGAGTTCGATATCGACGACACGTTCAAAGCTTTTGCGGATTTCTGCAGCGAGAACAGAATTGAGATGACTATCCTGAGCGACGGGCTCGATTTCTACATTGAGGAAGTCCTGGCGAGGAATGGCCTGTCGGAAATTCCATTCTATTCGAATATTGCGCGATTCGATACGGGAAAACTCGATATCGAATTTCCCTATGAATCTAGCTGCCCGAAGTGTGCCAACTGCAAAGGGCATCAGATCCTGATGCGAACGGGGATAGACGATCTCATAGTGTATATCGGCAACGGGTTTTCGGACCGCTGTGCAGTCGACTACGCCGATATGGTTTTCGCAAAAGATGAGCTCCTGAAGTACTGCGAAGAGAACAATATTACGTACTACCCGTTCAGTACTTTCGAAGAGGTGCTCAGCAAGTTCAGGAGAATATTCGAGTCGGGGAGGTTCAGGAAGCGCCACCGCGCCGAGCTAAAACGGAGAGAGGCCTATCTGTCGGAATGATGGAGCCATCTTCAAAGAGGAATTGGAAGGAGGCCCTGTTCACATACAGGAGTTATACACCTATTCCTTTCCTGGTCGTTATGATAATTTTCTCTGCGCCGACAGTTGCGTCTTTGATTATCGGTTTTGCACTCGCGCTATCGGGAGAATTGATCCGGCTATGGGGAGTATCATACGCCGGAAGCGAAACGAGAACCACGGGTTCTGTGGGGGGCACGCTGCTTGTGACCAGCGGTCCGTATTCGTATGTTAGAAACCCGCTGTATATCGGAAACATCCTGATGTATGTCGGGATAGGAATAATGTCAAATGCGCTTGTGCCCTATTTGCCGATAATTGCGCTGGCGTATTTTGGGTTCCAGTACTCCACGATCGTAAACCTCGAGGAAAAATACCTGTCTTCAACTTTCTCGGGATGGAAGGAATATACCGCAAAGGTGGGGAGGTTCGTTCCGAGACTGTCTTGCTTCAGGGGAGATAACCGGTTAAAGCCGAATCTCGGACATGGCATCCGCTCAGAACGATCCTCGCTGCTGGCTCTCATTTCAATCTCCGTCCTTCTCCTGTTGATATACTTTTACGGGAGTGCCGCTTGAAGAAGACTTTCTTAATAATTGCAGGTGAAACATCCGGCGATAAACATGCTGCTCACCTTGTTGAGAGTATGAAGAAGAAAGGTGATATCCGAATGATAGGTATCGGTGGCGACAGGATGAGAGCTGCAGGCGTGGAACTCCTGTACCACGTGAGGGAAATGTCGGTAATGGGATTCTCAGAGGTTTTTACCAAACTCCTCTTCTTCCACAGGGTGAGGAGAGAGCTCTTGAGGACAATAGAGAATGAGAAGCCCTCTGGCGTCATCCTCGTCGACTATCCCGGGTTCAATCTCCGATTTGCCCGATCCGCGAAGGGAAGAGGGATGAAAGTTTTTTACTTCATAAGCCCGCAGGTCTGGGCCTGGGGAAGGGGACGAATCAAGATAATACGTCGAAATGTCGACCTCATGCTGACGGTCTTTAAGTTCGAGGAAGAAATGTACAGACGAGAGGACGTTGAGGCCTATTTCGTGGGTCATCCTCTTCTTGATGAAATCAAGCCGCACAGCGATTCCGAAGTGAGGGAATTCAGATCACGCCACACTTCCTCAGAGGATAGCAGGCTTCTCGCCCTTCTTCCGGGCAGCAGACTGCAGGAAATAAAGCGGATTCTTCCGACGATGATAGAATCGGCTAAGATACTCGCCAGACATCCCGATCTGGAGAAAGTTGGCCTTGAAGCTGTGGTCGGCTGTGCACCGGGCATCGACCACGGGGTTTACGACCAGATTCTTGGCGAACCGGGGATGACGGTCCGCCTCACTAACGACGTGGATCTGTTGATGAGCTCCGCTGACGCGGGCGTTGTGACGAGTGGCACCGCAACACTGGAAGCCGCGCTCCGAGAGATGCCGATGCTGGTGGTGTACAAGACTGGACTGGTAAACTACTTAATAGGTAGACTCCTTGTGAGGTTGGATTCTATTTCCCTGGTCAACATTGTCGCCCAGAAACCGGTTGTCCGTGAGCTTGTGCAAAGTGCCTTTAAGCCGCCGGCTGCAGCGGAGATCCTGAGAGATATGATCGTGAACAACGGTGTGGCAGACGAAATCAGGCACAGGTACGAGGACCTGAAGAAGATCCTGGGGGCTCCGGGGGCTTCTGATCGTGCAGCCGAATTGATACTGGGGATGAGCCAGTGAAGCACGGCTTCAGAAACATATTGTTGCCGTTCGGCTTGATGTATGGTGGACTGGTATCGGTCCGAAATTCAGGATACGATGCCAGCCTTTTCAAAGTGAAGAAGCTGCCGGTGCCGGTCATTTCTGTCGGAAACATCACCGTGGGAGGATCCGGGAAGACCCCGTTCGTGATGTTTCTCATTGAAAAGCTTCTGGCATTCGGCAAGAAGCCCGCTGTCTTGTCCCGCGGTTACAAGCGGATGACCGATGAACTTGTCGTTGCGTGTCCGGAAAAAGGGAGCGTTGCGGATGTTCAAATGCTGGGAGATGAACCGGCTTTGATTTCGCAGGAATTCCCGGGTGTGCCCGTCGCCGTGCACAAGGACAGGCATCGAGCCGGTATGGCCGTACTCAAGACATTTGGAGCAGACGTGTTTATTCTTGATGACGGTCTGCAGAACCGAGAGATACACAGGGACGTCGACTTTGTACTTGTCAGGAAGTCTCTTTCCGACCTAACGGACACTTATCTTCCGGCCGGAAGTCTCAGAGACTCGAAAAAGAGAATCGCTCAAGCTGATGTTATAGTTGTTACTGCTCACGGACGATTTACGCTCAGGGAGAGTGACATGAGCCTTATCCGGAGATACTCTTCCGCGGAAATAGCGGGAGTAAGCTACATCCCATCGCATCTTTCGGACTGCCAAGGCTCTTCTCACGCAACTGACGAGCTGGAGGGCAAGGAAGTAGTCGCATTCTGCGGAGTGGCAAATCCCGACCAGTTTTTCGACGAGATCGACGATTTGAATGCAAAAGTAATTCAAAGGAAGAGTTTCAGGGACCATCACTGGTTCGACGAATACGACCTGGATGAAATTTTCGGCGGCGATGAGAACCTTCTTGCCGTAACGACGCCAAAAGACGCGATGAGGATTTTTCTCGACAACGAATTTTCGGAGAGAGAGGAAGTAAAACGAATATTTGCGCTAGAGGAGAGAACCGAAGTCAACTTCGGAGAAGAGCATATTGATGCGGCGCTGATGAGTGTATTTGGAGAAGTACATGCTTAAGATCGGAATTTCCGACTGCGGAGAGAAGAACCGCAACTATGAAGGATACCTGCTTCATATCCCCGAGTCACAGGTGGTAATTTTGAGCGAAGCGAAGGGAAGCCGGCTGAAAGAATGCGACGGCCTCGTTTTGACCGGTGGGCCTGACGTTGCTCCCGAGCTATACGGAGATTGGGCTGACGAAACAGTTCAAGTCGATTCCGAGAGAGACGGCTTCGAGTACCGGCTCCTTGAGGCGGCCCTCAAAGACAAGATACCCGTATTGGGGATCTGCCGCGGCCTGCAGCTCTTGAATGTATACTTCGGGGGCACCCTGATACTTGACCTTGAAAAGTATTCAAGGCGGTTGCATACCGCGATTTCGGAGACTGAAGATAGATACCACGAGGTAGGACTCACCGAAGGCTCGAAATTGAAGAGTCATATTCAACTAAACAGCGGCACTGTAAATAGTGCCCATCACCAAGCAGCGGAGAGGATCGGCAGCGGCCTGAGGATAGCGGCCAGAGCATTCGATGGAACTGTAGAAGCTGTTGAAGGAGTCGATCATGCGAGCGCCGGGATGATTGCGGTACAGTGGCATCCCGAGAGAATTGGATTTGATAGTCCGTTTGCCAGTGGAGTGCTCAGCCTGTTTAGTTCTTACGTTACAAACAAACATAACACGGAAAACAATCTTTGATGGAGGTTAGAAAATGAGCAAAACAAAATTCGTCTATTTCTTCGGCGGGGGGAAGGCCGAAGGGAAGGCAGAGATGAAGGACCTGCTTGGCGGCAAAGGCGCAAATCTTGCAGAAATGACCAATATAGGACTGCCGGTGCCTCCGGGATTTACTATAACCACTGAAGTGTGCACATATTTCTATGCGAACAAGAAGAAGTATCCGAAGTCCCTGAAGGAGGACGTTACGAAGGCTATGAAGCGTCTCGAGTCAACCGTCGGCGCGAAATTCGGAGACAAGCAAAACCCACTCCTTGTCTCGGTGCGTTCAGGAGCCAGGGCTTCGATGCCCGGAATGATGGACACGATTCTGAATCTTGGAATCAATGACAATGTGGTCGAGGGGCTCGCGAAGAAAACAAAGAATCTCAGATTCGCGTATGATGCATACAGGCGCTTTGTGCAGATGTACGGCGATGTTGTCTTGGGACTCAAGCCAACTCACAAAGACGAAATTGATCCCTTCGAAGCAATTATCGAAAAGAAAAAGGAGGAAAGGGGAGTCCATAACGATACGGAGCTGGACGCCAATGATCTGAAAGACCTCGTCCGTCAATTCAAAATGGCGATCAAGGAGCGAACCGGAAATGATTTCCCGGAGAACCCAATGGACCAGCTGTGGGGAGCCATCGGTGCGGTGTTCGGGTCGTGGAATAACGACAGGGCTATCGCGTACAGGAAGATGTACGACATACCGGAGTCCTGGGGAACAGCCGTCAGCGTCGTTGCCATGGTGTTCGGAAACATGGGAGAGTCCTCGGGAACCGGCGTCGCATTTACGAGGGACCCTGCGACCGGCCGCAACGCTTTCTACGGCGAATATCTGATGAATGCGCAGGGAGAAGATGTCGTGGCAGGGATCCGCACCCCGATCCCGCTCTCACGCCTTTCGGAAGAAAACCCGAGGATATACAAGGAGCTCGAGAAAATCCGTAAGACGCTCGAGAAGCACTACAAGGACATGAACGACATTGAGTTCACTATCCAGGAAGACAAGCTCTACATGCTTCAGTGCAGGGTTGGAAAGAGAACGGCCTTTGCCGCAATCAAGATGGCCGTGGATATGGTAGCTGAACGCCTTATCACGGAGAGGGAAGCTTTAAGCAGGATAGAGCCCGACCAGCTCAATCAGCTCTTGCGGCCCGTTTTCGACCTCGAACAAAAAGAGGCCACCGTGACGGCCGGACATCTCCTGGCAAAGGGATTGAATGCAGGCCCTGGTGCCGCCACCGGGCGAGTCGTTTTCAATGCTCCCGATGCGGAGGAGTGGAACAAGCGCGGCGAAACGGTCATTCTGACACGTATCGAGACCTCGCCTGAGGACATAAGAGGCATGGACGCTTCGGTCGGCATTCTAACGGCAAGAGGCGGGATGACCTCCCATGCTGCCCTTGTGGCCAGGCAGATGGGAAAAGTCTGCGTCGCGGGCTGCTCCGCCCTCGAGATAGACTATCCCAATCATGTCATGGCAGTCAACGGCAAGACTGTCAAAGAAGGAGATTGGATTTCGATCGACGGGACGACCGGCGAAGTCATCGAAGGAAAGGTCCCGACAAAGCCGTCCGAAGTCCTTCGAGTATTGATTGACAAAAGCGTGGATCCGAAAGACGCCCCCGTCTACCAGGAATTCGCACAGGTGATGAAGTGGGCAGACAAGTACAGGACGTTGAATATTCGAACGAACGCCGATCAGCCTGACCAGGCTTCCAACGCTGTGGCGTTCGGTGCCGAAGGAATCGGCCTGTGCCGGACTGAACACATGTTCTTCGGGGAAGGTAAAATCGGTCCGATGCGGGAAATGATCCTGGCAGACACGCTCGAGGCCAGAAAGAAGGCTCTTGCAAGGCTTCTTCCGCTTCAGCGGTCGGACTTCGAGGGGATTTTCGAAGCGATGAACGGAAGACCTGTCACTATCCGGACGCTCGACCCACCTCTGCACGAGTTCGTTCCGCACGAGGAAAGCGCACAACGAGAGCTTGCGGGAGAAATGGGGATCAGCTACGAGAAGGTTCATCAGAGAGTCGAAGACCTGCACGAGTTCAACCCGATGCTGGGTTTTCGTGGTTGCCGCCTCGGGATAATTTATCCAGAGATTACGGAGATGCAGAGCCGCGCGATCTTCGAGGCCGCCGCTAATGTGATGAAGAGAGGGGTGAAGGTAGAGCCTGAAGTGATGATTCCGTTGGTTGGAAATGTGAAGGAGCTAGAGAACCAGGCAGCGATCGTGAAGCAAGCAGCGGAAGAAGTGATGAAGGAAAACGGCCTGAAATTCAAGTACCACATAGGAACAATGATTGAAATTCCTCGCGGAGCGCTGACCGCTGACCAGATCGCTACCGTGGCTGAATTCTTCAGCTTCGGTACAAACGATCTTACTCAGACAACGCTCGGAATGAGCCGCGATGACGCCGGCAAATTCCTTATTCCCTACACTAACATGGAGGTTTATCCGAAGGATCCTTTTGAGGTCCTGGATCGCGACGGCGTCGGCTCGCTTATGAAGATTGCAAAAGAGAAGGGCAGGGCAACCCGTCCAGATCTTAAAATCGGTATATGCGGGGAACACGGCGGAGAGCCATCTTCAGTGGAGTTCTGCCATATTATCGGACTGAATTACGTCAGTTGTTCGCCGTTCAGAGTGCCCATAGCCCGATTAGCTGCAGCCAGGGCGTCCCTGGCATATCCGCCACAGACTTCCGCAAAGACCGCAAAAAAATCTTCTGCAAAGAAAACGAAAAGATCAAGGCGATAATTGCGTAGTCCCCATGTCCCGCCCTGCATTCAGGGCGGGACATCTTATTCAAAACACAAGAAAGGGATTATGAAATGATGAAACTTTCCGACTTTAAGTACCCAGTTCCACGCAATCTAATTGCTAAGACGCCAGCGCAGCCGCGCGACCACGCAAGGTTGATGGTCTTGAACCGGAAGGAACAGACAATGGAGGACAGGATATTCCACGAGATTTCCGACTACTTTCAGAAAGGCGACGCCCTGGTTGTTAATGAAACGAAGGTGTTCCCCGCCAGACTGCTGGGTCGCAAGGAAAAGACGAACGCAAAGATAGAAGTGCTCCTGCTCAGGGAGCTGAACCACGAAGAGGGTATCTGGGACGTTGTCGTGGAACCGGCACGCAAGGTGAGAATAGGCAACAAGATTTACTTCGATGATGAAAAGATCTACGCCGAGGTAATCGACAATACGACAAGTCGAGGCAGAACGATCAAATTCAATTACAAAGGTGACATCTACAAGATACTTGACAAGATCGGGCAGATGCCTCTGCCGCATTACATAAAGAGAGAGCCTACAGAGAAAGATAAAGAAGACTACCAGACGATCTACGCAAAGATCGTCGGCGCCGTGGCAGCTCCTACTGCCGGCCTTCATTTTTCAAACCGGCTCCTCGCCAAGCTTTCCAGAAAGGGAGTAAAGATACTCCCGGTAGTCCTTCACATAGGAATCGGAACCTTCAGGACGGTGGACGTTGAAGATCTTACGAAGCATAGGATGGATTCGGAATTCTACGAAGTCCCTTTCGAAACCGCGAAGGCAATCAACCAATCGATTGACTCTAAGAAGAGCGTGTTTGCCGTGGGTACTTCTGTAGTCAGAGTCCTCGAATCCAACGTAACAACCGACAATCACGTGAAAGCGGGCAGGGGATGGACGGACAAGTTCATCTATCCGCCTTATGAATTCAAGATAGTTGACCATCTGGTTACAAACTTCCACCTTCCTGAGACGACCCTTATCATGCTGGTCAGTGCATTTGCGGGACATGACTTTCTGATGCGTTCGTACAAGAAAGCGATAAAGGAAGGGTACCGATTTTACAGCTACGGCGACGCAATGTTGGTACTGTAGAATGTCAGCGGGCATTGGCGTTATCATCCCGGCCGCAGGTGCCGGAAGCCGTCTCGGCGGACTCTCCAAACCGTTCATTGAGGTAGGCGGTGAAGCGATCATTTATCGCCTACTCAGGCTTTTCTCTGAAGCGACCGGGGTGAAGCTCATTTGTTTGGCAGTGCAGCAACGGGATATGCTCATTTTCGAAAGACTTGCGCAATCGGCGGAGCTGCGGTCACTTGTGGTTGTCACCCAAGGCGGTTTAGAGCGACCATTGTCCGTCAAGAATGCCTTCGAACGCATCCGGAATTCGCTTAACAAAGAAGACCTCGTCTGCATTCACGATGCAGCCAGGCCCCTCCTCTCGCAGGAAGATCTTGAGCGCGTTCTGTCGGCCGCTTCAGAGCACGGGTCGGCTTTTCTCGCCACGCAAGTGAAGGACACATTGAAAGTAGTCGATGAAGATCACTTCTGTCAGGGGACCGTCGACAGGTCAAGTATGTT
Organism: Candidatus Kryptoniota bacterium; assembly: GCA_046705025.1. Classification (GTDB taxonomy): domain Bacteria; phylum Bacteroidota; class Ignavibacteria; order Kryptoniales; family JAKASW01; genus JAKASW01. The sequence continues at coordinate 34,775 of JBJKQU010000086.1, forward strand.
TGCCGCACAGACTCCCCAGGTCATGAGAGCTCAATTGCTCTCTCGCGCGTATGACGAGACGGATAATCTTGCGGGAATCACCGATGAGATAATGCTCCTCGAAAGGATTGGAGTGAAGGCCTTTGTTGTTGAGCCCCTCCACATCAACCCAAAGATCACGACCGCCGAGGACCTAGAGCTGGTAAGAAGGCTTACTTCCTGATGTATTTTGCCCTCAGGAAGTCTGATGGTATGACGTCCCTGCCGTCGCTCAATGCTGCACCGAATTGTTGACCCAGCCTGTTGGCAAATACATCTCGCGGATCGGCGGCAGTGTCCAGCTTGAAAGCAACTTCACCCTGTTCTATGAATTTCCCGATCGCATCGGGCAGCTGTCTGGTTCCGGTCTCGTAAGTCAAATATGCCGAGCCGAAAAAGTGCACGAGTTTGTCACTGTCGCCCCATCCGTTCTCCGGCGAATCGGAGAGGAAATACCTCGGTAATTTGGCTATCCGGGCTACAGCGTCTGCGGAATCTTCGGCGGGGAGAGGGAGAGTTATTATACCGAAGAGGGGGAATGAGGGCTTTATATCCGTTCTGTTAAGTACCGCAAAGGAGCAAGCAAGCAACGCCGTGCTAATCTGCTTGTTAGAAAGTTCCATCGACTTGACGAAAATCATATCGATATGCCTTAGCTCTTCGGACCTGTCATGAGATGGCGCCGGAAGATCATCGCGTATGTAAGCGCGAAGCTTGTCCGTGACCTGGAATATCTTCGGTTCAAACAGCTTTGAAAAGATGCCTGTCTGTGCAGACGCGCCTCCAGCCAGAACGGTAAGCATCAGGAAAGGAAGAAGCAGTTCTCCGGCAGCAGATTTCAAGTCTGGATTACACCTACGTTAAAACGCGACGTGAAAGGATTGTTATCTGCGATTTCCATCGCAAGGGAAATCGTCTTTCTCGTTTCCACCGGGTCTATAATGTCGTCCACCCACAATCTCGCCGCGGCATAAATAGGATCCATTTCCTTCTCAAATCGCTCCTTAATCTCTTTCAACATCCCGGCCTTGCCTTCTTCGGTCATTTTCCTGCCGTCTCTCTCCATCTGCTGAAGTCTTATGCTGAGGAGGGTTTGGCTTGCCTGGTCGCCACCCATCACGGCAATTCTTGCGGACGTCCATGCAAATATAAATCGTGGTTCATAGGCTTTACCGCACATCGCGTAATTCCCCGCACCAAAACTGTTCCCGACTATGAAAGTGAACTTCGGAACTGTTGAGTTCGAGACCGCATTAACCATTTTTGCGCCGTCTTTGATGATTCCGCCTCTTTCGGCGCGGGTGCCGACCATGAAACCGGTAACATCCTGTAAGAATACGAGCGGTATTCTTTTTTGGTTACAGTTCATGATGAACCGCGCTGCCTTATCTGCACTCTCCGAATAAATGACACCACCTATCTGCATTTCCGACGAATCGTCCGGTTTTTTTGACCTGACGGTGGTACGCTGGTTAGCAACAATCCCAGCCGCCCAACCATCAATTCGCGCATAGCCGCAAATAAGCGACTTCCCATATGTGGCTTTATATTCGTCGATCTCGCTGCCGTCTACGATTCGAGCGATTACCTCATACATGTCATATGGTTTAGCGCGGTCACCAGGGACTATTCCATAAAGCTCCTGCGGGTCAGATTTTGGCAGACGGGGTTCACTCCTGTCGAATCCTGCTTTCTCGTGGGGCCCGATTTTCGACACAAGATCTCTGATGAGCTTGATAGCCTCGAGGTCCGTTTTAACCTTGTAATCGGTAATACCCGATATCGAAGAATGTGTCTCGGCACCTCCCAGTTTTTCGGTATCCGTATCTTCGCCGATGGCGGCCTTCACCAGATACGGTCCCGCCAGGAAGACGCTGCCGGTGCCTTCAACGATTATGGACTCGTCGCTCATGATCGGCAGGTAGGCTCCACCAGCCACACACGGTCCCATTATGGCAGATATCTGCACGATCCCGAGTGAACTGAGTACTGCATTGTTGTAGAATATCCGTCCAAAGTCCCCCTTATCGGGGAAGATCTCAGATTGCATCGGCAGGAAAACCCCGGCAGAATCCACAAGATAAACAATCGGTATCCTGTTTTGGAGAGCTATTTCCTGTGCACGGAGATTCTTCTTAATCGTGAGAGGGAAGTAGGCTCCCGCCTTGACCGTGGCGTCGTTTGCCACTATTACCGTTTCTCGCCCGTGTATCCTGCTAACGCCGGTCACAATTCCTGCAGACGGTGCACCGCCATACTCCTCGTAGAGCCCCAAAGCTCCCAGCGTCCCGATTTCAAGAAATTCTGTGCCCGGATCAATTAGAGATGCAATCCGTTCACGTGCCAGCATTTTGCCCCGCTTCCTCTGCCGTTGAGATGCTTCTTCTCCTCCTCCATTTTGCAACGTGTTGACTTCTGCCTTGAGCTTGCGAAGAAGATTCTTGTTTGAGTCCTCATTTCTGAGGAAGCTGGAATCACGCCGAATATTCGACCCGAGTTGTTTCACGGTCACCTCTCTCGTTTCTGTCCAAAGAGGACAGTATTGAAGATGAAAAGTGTTATGCCCAATTCGTTCCTCACGGTCCGGAGAGGAGGAGCACAATTGCAGAATTCTTCTGTGTCCACGATGTTGACAAGAGAGTCTGGCGTCATCTGTGTGCCTTTCTTATTTCAATAAGATTATCGAATATAGGACGATATTTCAAGAACGGAGCTCGTTAGTCACATGCACCCGGAGAGGTAAGATACAACCGTCCGGCACCCCGGAATGTGTTGAACAGGATACAGCATTCAAGCTTTTTATTGACATTTATGGCCAGCTATTCATATATTATGACACCTTGAGATGCAACATAAATCACCGCACGGGAAATCGGCGTCAGCTAAGCTGACGTTTGTTGTAATATCTGACGCCGAAAGGCCGTCACGGACCTTCAAAGCGTCCAAAATTCAACTAGCATTAATAGTTCTTTTCGGAATTGTCGTAATTGGTGTGTTAAGTGTGGTAGCTCTGATCTATACCCCGATTGGAAGGTTGGTGTTGCCTGATTACTTCAGCACTCAAGAGGAACAGCTAAGAAAGGTGGAGCTGTTGGAGTCGAAAGTGGATGCTGTCCAGAAGCAGATGACCTACCTTTCGGCTTACAATCAAAAACTCAGGAACATCCTCGGAGACACAGCAGTGGCAGCCGTACCGCAGAATGAGTCTTCCCGGAGCAGCGAGAGTAATCAGGGCGTCGAGGTTCCGCAGCAGCAGGTGGGCAAGGAACCGTCTGAAGAAATTGCCTCAACAGACAGAAGTGTGCCAGTAGAGCCGAGCAATTCCGGCACATACCGGAACGATGTTGGCTCGATACTACCCTTGGTAATGCCCGTCAACGGCTACATAACCCGCGGAATAGACTATCATATACAGCATTATGGTGTCGATATTTCTGCACCAAAAGGCTCACCTATAGTTGCACCCGCCCCCGGTGAAGTTGTCTTTGTAGATTGGACGTTGAATGGGGGCAACACGTTGATGTTAGCTCACCCTGGCGACTTCATTACGGTTTACAAACACTGTGAGCGAATACTGGTCAGCGTCGGCACAAAGGTTACCAGGGGGGAGGTTGTAGCCCTGGTGGGCTCGACCGGAATAACGAGCACAGGGCCGCATCTCCATTTCGAGCTCTGGCAGGACGGGAAAAATCTGAATCCAGAAAACTACTTACTAACAAAGAATTGATATGGCAAAAGAAGACGGACAAATCAACATCGTTTCACAGGGTTCCCGTTTCGAAGGAAAAATAACGAGTTCAGGGAGTCTCCGGGTCGATGGACAGGTAAACGGCGACGTCGCACTTACGGGTGATCTTGTGATTGGCTCAAATGGCGAAGTCACAGGGAATATCGATGCTCAGACGGTGACCGTGGGCGGGAGAATCACTGGGAATATCAACGTAAAGAATAAATTGGTGCTCGAAGCCAAAGCCAAGATAAAGGGCGATATTCGGGCTTCGAAGCTTATAATTGATGAAGGCGCCGTTTTTGACGGGAAGTGCGATATGAGCGGCGAAAAGAGGCCTGATCAGAAGAGTGAGTTGTTCAGATGACCTGTGACGCAGTTGAAAAAGAAGCAGAGTTTTGGAGAAAGCCTGGCTGAAGCGTACAGGCAAGTCGCGCCCTTCATGGGGCTAGGCACTGAGTTGGCTGCTTCAGTCGCAGGCATGACTTTGGTTGGTTATTTTCTGGACGAGCACTTCGGAACGTCGCCGTGGTTGCTTCTTTCAGGCGCAGTAGTAGGGCTAGTCGGTGGCTTTTATAATTTTTTCAAGACGGTACAGAAGCTAGACAAGAGTGGTACAAGAAGCAAACGTTGATCCTCTGATCCGATTGTTGCGCAACAGCACAATGAAGGCTCTGGTGATATCACTGGCCGCAATTGGGGTGATCTCGTGGATTCTTATCTGGAAATTCGGCACCAGGGAATTCGGCGGTGCATATTTCCTGGGTGCACTTCTGGGAACGCTAAACGGCCTTGTCGGCTTCTATGTCATAGAGAAGTTCATTGATAGAAGCAGTATTGCGTTTCTTAAAGGTATTTCACTCGGCATGGGAGGCAGGCTCCTCCTTCTGCTCGGTGTTTTTATAGTACTTATGGACTGTTTTAGGATTCCTATAATACCACTGGTTATCGGACTCTTGATATTTTATTTCACCATGACTGTATTCGAGGTAATTTTCCTGAATAAAAGAATGGCTCCAAAGGGAGCAAACAAGGGCGCGGCGCGATGATTTTTGGATCGGCGACTTTTTCCTTCGTCACAACCGCGGCCGCTAGTGCAGGTAAGGTTGTCTCTGACACGGTGAAAACCGTCGCGACAAACGCGGGCAGTGCTTCAAACGGAAACTGGGTGATCGAGCATGTTACCGATTCCCACACTCTGGATTTTATGCCGTTCGGAGAGATACATCTGCCTCATTTTCCGCTTATTCACGTCGCCGGGTTAACGATCGATATGTCTCCCACAAAGCACGTGGTGATGATGTGGGCGGCCGCCTTCCTCGTATTCCTGGTTGCGAAGATGGCGGCAAGGGGATACAAGAAGTCCCTTGTACCGGGAAGATTCGTAAACGCAATTGAGATGATCGTACTCTTTATCAGGGACGATGTAGTACTGCCGGCCATAGGGGAGAAGGGGCGCAAGATGCTCCCCTATTTCCTGACCCTTTTCTTCTTCATACTCATGTCGAATATCTTTGAGTTGATACCTTACGCGTCGACCCCTTCAGGAGACATAAATTTCACCGCTTCTCTTGCACTCATCGCTTTCTTCGTGATTCAGATAAACGGGATCATCAACCACGGCTTCGTCGGTTACTTCAAGGGTCTCATACCGAAGGGGGTGCCGGCGTTCGCGCTGCCGATCCTTGCGATCGTTGAAGTGATGGGGCTCTTCACCAAACCGTTCGCGCTGTGTGTTCGTCTTTTCGCCAACCTCGTTGCCGGCGACATCGCTATATTCTCATTTATCGGACTGATATTCGTTTTTGGGACTGTATTGATCGCCCCTTTGGCGATAGGTTTCGCACTTTTCATAGAACTTTTGGAAGTACTTGTAGCATTTATTCAAGCGTACATTTTCACGATCCTGACGGCTTTGTTTGTCGGGATGGCAATTCATCAAGAACACTAAAATAAGAATCACAGGAGGTTTTAAATGCCACCAGAAGGACTAGTTCACCTAGCGGCCGGTTTAGGAGCCGGCTTAGCAGTAATCGGAGGCGGTCTGGGAATCGGCCGACTCGCGGCAGCCGCACTTGAGGCAAGCGGTCGCCAACCCGAAGCCCAGGGCGACCTCAGAACCACGATGATTATCGCCGCCGCTCTTATAGAGGGTGTAACTTTGTTCGCTGAAGTCATCGCAATCATTATGGCACTTAAGCCTTAATGCCGGACCGGTAATCCTGATTCCTCGTTCATTTCCGAATCAGGGGATCATTTCAATTCCAATGGAGACCAGAGCATGTTGTTACATTTAGATCCCGGAGTGATAATCTGGACAGCGGTGACGTTTGGACTGCTTTTGTTCGTCCTCAAAGCCGTCGCCTGGAAGCCGATTCTCAAGGCATTAGATACCCGCGAAGAATCTATTCGACAGTCAATAGAGCGTGCCGAAGAAGCGAAGAGAGAAGCCGACAGGGTATTGGAAGAGAACAGGAGGAATCTAGAAAGGGCCGAAGAGCAGGCTCAGAAGCTGATCAGGGAAGCGAGGGAACTTGCCGAGAAGATCAGAGGGGAGTCCATGTCGAAAGCTCACTCTGAGGCAAACACCATCCTCGACAAAGCCAGAGAGCAGATTGAGCGAGATAAGCAACAGGCTATATCTCAACTGCACGGTCTGGTCGCAGAGCTTGCGGTGCATGCGGCTGAGAAGATCTTGAGCGAAACGATCGATGAGAATAAGCAGAAGAAATTGGTTGAGAATTTTCTAAACTCCTTGCCGAAGAACTAAGGCCATCATGAAAGGAACAAGAGCTGCAGAAAGATATGCCGGCGCACTTCTCGGGCTCAGCTCTGAGATGAAGAAGGTGGACGAAGTCGCCGCGGATATGCGGCTGGTTTACAACTCGATTGCATCTTCGCATGAACTCGATCTTCTTTTCAAAAGTCCCGTCGTCAACCGGTTCAAGAAGAGAGGTGTCGTAGAGGGGTTGTTTGCTGAAAAAATAAATCCACTCACGCTGAGATTCTTAATCCTTTTGATCGATAAGGGAAGGGAAGCTTTGGTTGACAAAATAGCCGTCGAGTTCGCGGCACTCTTAGACCAACTTCTCGGGATAGTTACCGCTGAGCTGAAAGCACCTTATGAGCTCGATGAAAAGACCACGTCGCGGCTCCGGGCAAGACTCGAAAAGCTGGTCGGCAAGACGGTGCGGATTTCATTTTTACCGGACAGCGAATTGCTTGGCGGGTTTCTTGTACAGATAGACGATACGGTCTATGACGGAAGTGTTCGTCGTCAACTGGAGATTCTGAAGCAACAGTTGTCCGAGGAAGTTTCCTTCCAAAGTTGACGGGATGAAAGTTTAATTTTATGAGGTTGTTATGCCTGAAGTAAGACCTGACGAAATAACGGCAATTCTAAGAAGACAGCTCTCAGGTTTCGAACGCGAGGTGGACATCTATGATGTCGGGACCGTCTTGCAGGTCGGAGACGGAATCGCGAGAGTCTATGGATTGCAGAAAGCAATGGCCAGCGAGCTGATTGAGTTTCCCAATGGAGTCTTCGGAATGGCGCTGAATCTCGAGGAGGACAACGTTGGCTGCATCTTATTCGGCAACGACACCCTCGTGAAAGAGGGCGACCAGGTCCGCCGGACGGGCAAAGTGATGTCGATGCCGGTCGGCGAGGCCATGCTGGGGCGCGTGGTGAATCCGCTGGGTCAGCCAATAGACGGAAAGGGGGGTATGGAAACCGAAAAGGTCCTGCCCGTCGAGCGGAAAGCGCTCGGCGTGATCTCCCGCAGTCCTGTCAAGCAGCCCTTGAACACCGGTCTCAAAGCGATTGACTCCATGATTCCTATAGGACGTGGGCAGCGTGAGTTGATCATCGGTGACAGACAGACGGGAAAGACTGCCATTGCAGTTGACGCTATTCTGAACCAGAAATATACTCACACGGAAGAGGCAAAAAGGCGGGGGATCAAGCCTGTATACTGCATTTACGTGGCGGTCGGCCAGAAGGCCTCTACCGTGGCACAGGTCGTGGCGAGACTTGAGGATGAAGGAGCTATGGACTACACAACCGTGGTATCTGCCACGGCAGGTACCCCCTCGCCCATGCAATTTATCGCCCCATATTCCGGCTGCACACTCGGTGAGTTTTTCCGCGACAGCGGCAGAGACGCTCTTGTTGTGTATGACGACCTCTCTAAGCATGCCTGGGCATACAGGCAGGTTTCGCTGCTTCTCCGCAGGCCGCCGGGCCGCGAAGCTTATCCAGGTGACGTGTTCTATCTGCATAGCAGGCTCCTGGAACGCGCTTCCAAATTGAGCGACGAAGAGGGTGGCGGAAGCTTAACAGCTCTACCGATAATCGAGACCCAAGCGAGCGACGTTTCGGCTTACATACCGACCAACGTCATTTCGATTACCGACGGGCAGATCTATCTTGAACCGGGATTGTTCAACTCCGGTGTTCGTCCCGCGATCAACGTGGGTATTTCTGTTTCCCGTGTCGGCGGTCATGCACAGACCAAAGCGATGCGCCGGGTTGCGGGGAGACTAAGACTCGATCTCGCACAGTTCAGGGCGTTGGAGGCTTTCATAAAGTTCGGTTCCGACCTGGACAAGGTTACCCAGGCTCAAATCAGAAGGGGGCAGAGACTCGTCGAGCTTCTCAAGCAGAACCAGTACACCCCGATGCCTGTGGAAAAGCAGGTAGTCATCATATACACGGGAACGAACGGCTTTTTGGATGAGCTGCCTGTCGAGAGTATTCGCCGATTCGAGCAAGAGTTTCTGGAGATGATGGAACTAAAGCACCCCGAGATTCTGAACAAGATTGCGGACATCAAAGATATCGACGCGGAAACCGACAAGAGACTCCATGAAATAACTAAGGAATTCGTCTCGTCATTCAAGGCATCCATCAAGGAGTAACAGATGGCGACTCTGCGTGAAATAAGGCGTCGTATCGCCGGTGTAAAAAGTACGGAAAAGATTACCAAGGCCATGAAAATGGTTGCGGCCGCTAAGCTGCGGCGCGCGCAGGCTGCCGTGTATGCTGCAAGGCCGTACTCGCGCAAGCTCGGTGAACTGATGAGGCACCTCGCGTCAAGCCCTGACTTTGAAGAGCACGAGCTTGTTGTCCAGAGAGATGTCGGAAAGGTGGCAATAATTGCCGTCACGGCCGACAGGGGCTTCTGCGGTGCGTTCAATTCCAATATCGTAAAGGCAACGATTGAGCTGATCCAGAGGGAGTATCCCCATCTCAACGTTGAGGGCAGGGTTCATCTGTTTACGGTCGGAAAAAAAGGTTACGATTTCTTCTCGAAAAGGAGGTTCGACATAATTGGGAATTATTCCGGTATCTACCACGACCTGAGATTCGCCGTGGCAAAGAATCTGGTGTCGGAAGTCGTGAAAGGGTACCTGAAGGGTTCTTACGACAGGGTAGATCTCGTTTACAACGAGTTCAAGAGTGTTATCCAGCAGCGGCTGGTGGTAGAACAGTTCCTTCCGCTCCCCACTGATGAGTTTAAACAGCCCGGGAAACATGCTCAGGTGCACTACATCTACGAACCGGACAGAATCTCGATTATAGAAGCCTTGATCCCGAAACATCTTGAATACCAGCTGTGGCGGGTGCTTCTGGAAAGCAATGCGGCTGCAGAAGGCGCTCGCATGGCGGCAATGGATAATGCCAGTGAGAATGCTTCCGAGTTGATCGAGGCTCTCTCGCTACAGTACAACAAGGCGAGGCAGGCAGCGATCACTAAAGAGCTTCTTGAGGTCGTGTCGGGAGCTGAAGCGCTGACCGCTTCGGGCAGCTAGGACAGAGCACGCTCTCATTCCGATGTCTGGATATGGAAAAGCCCCGTTCTTGGACGGGGCTTTTTCTTTGTGTAATCTTCGTTGAATGGTGTGCTTTAGGGAAGGAGAATCCCCGCAGCGACAACTGTCGTCCAGACTCCGCGTTTATCTCCCTCTGCGGATTGCGTCACATTGAAAGTTCTGACTATCTTTCCGCTCATCTTGTAGACTTTTTCCCGTTCATCCCAATCGGCGTTGGGGTCGAATTCGATGCCGAGCGTTGTTGCCAGCATCGTAGCGGCCAGATCCTCAGCGTACTCTCCGGCTTTCTCGTCGGTTTCGCCGAACGGATGATGCTCCGATAGATATCCGTATTGAGAGGAGTCATTGGGAGTAGCGACGCCTATAGATGCGGCAACAAGTCTATTAGGCTCATTCGTGGAATTCCTTGCCATTACACAGAACGTTATTTGTCCCGGCTCAAGATACTTGAGTCCTTCATCAAGCGGTATGCGTTTACACCCTGCGGGATAGATGCTTGAGACTGTCACCAGATTGCATTTCTCGATCTTTGCGTCACGCAGCGCAAGCTCAAAAGACTGCAGGTAGTCGCGATGTCGACCTACCCCTTTGGTAAAGAAAATCTTTGATGGGACATACAATTTTACATCTCCTTCTTCGCTAATGTATTCATTGTTGGCTGATTTTGTAGAATTTTCGCTTTCCTACTTTCAGAATAATTGGTGCTGTCAGGACAACCGGTGAAGCCGGATCGGCCACCTTCGCACCGTCGATTGTAACGCCCCCTTGTCCAACCAGTCGGCGAGCCTCAGTGTTGGATTTCGCCGCGCCGACCTTTACCAGTAATTGAAGTACGGTCAGAGAATCTTCGGCGGCAGGGAGGAATACATCCTTTATCTCCTCCGGATTCTCCTTCCTGACGAATATTCTATCGAAATTTTGCTCTGCCCTTGCCGCAGCGTCGCTGTCGTGATACAACGTCACGATTTCACGCGCCAGCCTTCTCTTAAGATCGCGCGGATTTACCTTCTGCGATTCCAGCTGCTCCTTGATTTCCACGAGAATGGAAGGTGGGACATTTGTGGTCAAGATAAAATAGTCGTATATGAGCTTGTCAGGTATCGACAACGTCTTCCCGTATATCTCGTCGGGCGAGTCGGTAATGGCGATATAGTTGCCGAGCGACTTGGACATCTTCTCAACGCCGTCCGTGCCCACAAGCAGGGGCATGGTCAGTATTACCTGCGGCTCGAGGTTGAACTCCCGTTGGATGTCGCGGCCCACAAGCAAGTTGAACTTCTGATCTGTTCCCCCCAGTTCCACGTCTGCCTGGATGGCAACGGAATCCATCGCTTGTGCAAGAGGGTAGAGAAACTCATGAACACTTATCGGTTCACCGGCGCGATAGCGCTTTTCAAAATCGTCTCTTTCCAGCATCCTCGCTACGGTATATTTACTGGCAAGTTTGATAACCTCCTGAAAGCTCATCTTGCCGAGCCAGTCGGAATTATAGACGATCTTCAGGTTGGACGATGAGAGTATCTCGGACGCCTGCTGGAAATATGTCTCGCCGTTTTGCCGCGTTTCCTCGAGCGTCATAGACGGCCGCGCTTTGTTCCTCCCTGAAGGATCTCCTATCATGCCGGTGAAATCCCCGACGATTAGGATCGCGGTATGCCCCAGGTCTTGAAACTGCCTGAGCTTTCGCAGTACAACGGAATGGCCCAGGTGCAAATCCGGTCGGCTCGGGTCGCAACCCAACTTTATGTTGAGAGGAAGACCGGTCTTGATCGATCTCTCAATCTTCTGGGCTAGTTCTTCTTCGGGGATTATTTCAGAGGTACCGCGCCTTATCTGGTCTAATTGTTCGTTGAGCGGTGGAAACAACCCTAACTGTCTTTCTCCTGGTAGGTGTGGTGAATATTCATCAAAAAATGTTTCACGCATCGGCGCTGCGGCGTCGCATCTCGCGCTCCTGATCCCGCTGCTTTATGGCCTCACGCTTATCGAACACCTGTTTCCCTTTCGCAAGAGCCAGCTCGACTTTTGCGAGGCCGTGCTTCCAATAAAGCCTGATCGGGACAAGGGAAAGGCCCTTCTGTTTCGTCTTGCCGATGAGTTTTCTGATCTCTCTTCTGTGCAGAAGAAGCTTTCGTGTCCGTCTCGGGTTATGGCTGAATGGTCCCGCATTCTGATAAGCAGCGACATGCATGTTGTGCAGCCACACCTCGCCGTCTTTCACGGACGCGAAGCAATCGCTTATGTCGACTTTTCCTTGTCTGACCGACTTTACTTCGCTTCCCTTCAGAACTATCCCGGCCTCGGTAGTCTCAATTATCTGAAACTCAAACCGCGCCCGACGGTTCTGCGCTACCGTTTTCTCTTCAGGCTCCATTTAACCTTTCCAGTTTTGTGATTGCGCTCAGATTCACCACCCTACTGCTATACCATCCGATCTATTGGTTGCCATCCCGATTGCGTCATAAAATGCGAAATTTTACCTTTCAAAGTCAAGACGAAAGGGAAAGAAATTTAGCTGCCCGGTCCGTACGAGTTTGTAATTGTACAAGCTGTCATACCCGCCGGCAATGAATCTTACTGCCCGGCCGGATGACGTTCCCCCCCGGACAGTGCGATGGCTGGTGCTGGGAGGGTCTTATGCCTGAAATCCGACATAGGGAAGTGGGTCGGTGGATTTTTGGGGCGGACGGGGCTGTTAACTACAAGATTGGGGACGAGGGTTTGGAGATCGGAGAGGAGGGGTTTGATGTCAGGATTTTGGTGGGAA
>JBJKQU010000087.1:0-5082 GCA_046705025.1 Candidatus Kryptoniota bacterium
ATTTCCTTCCGCCGACCGGATCGAAACTCTTATTTTCAAGAACCGACAGGAGCTTCTTCTGAAAATCCGGCGAAATCTCGGATATGCCGCTGAGGGAAAGTGTGCCGGCACTTGCAAGTTCAAACAGGCCTCTCGAATCAATCCTCTCGCCTGTAGGCACTCCTCTCACCTCACCAAAGAGCACTCTCTCCAGCTGCTGCTCAGGAATCGTGGGGAGATCGACCGCGACAAACAGATGACCCGAAGTCACACCGGTTTCATGGATGACCCTGCTGATGAGCCGCTTACCGGTGCCACTCTCGCCTTGTACAAGTACGTTTGCCCTTTGAGGAATAAGCGAAACGATCTCCGACTGAATTTCGGCCATACGGTGCGATTTGCCTATCACCAGCCTTCTGACGAAAGTCAGGCGTGGATCCACCGACTCATCAACTCCGTCAGATGGCAAAAGGTCGCCGAGCTTCAGGGCCTTTCCTATTGTGGCGAACAGGTCGTCTCGTTCGATCGGCTTCTCGAGACAATCATACGCGCCACAATCCATTGCTTTAACGATTCTCCTGAGTTCTTCGCCGGCCGCAAGCATTATTATGGGAACCTGCGTGACTCCTTTGAGGAACCGAAGGAAGTGAATGCTGTTTTTCTCTTCGAGGGTGAGGTCGCATATGATCAGGTCTGTCATTTCCGGCTCGAACAACCGGAGAGCTGCGCGATACCAGTCATCCGCAGTACGGACATGGAAACGCTCTTCGGAAAGAGTGCTTTCCAGCCAGACCCTGGTCTGCCCTTCGGTAACAAGTAAAATATTTCCCCTTATCAATTCCCTCCGCAACAATTTTGGGTTCAACAGTTCGAGGAATATCTATGGAATTTTCCAAGGAGTTCTGTTGAATTACACGTGGACTGCAATAATTGAAAGTGCTGCGTGTCTCGATTCTCGATCGTTCGTAATCCGCAGTCTGTGCCGGCCGATGAAGGCGTCCGGCGTGAAGACTCTACCGGCGCAGGATGAGTACGAGGGTTCCCACCGCGGTGACCAGAGAAAAAAGAGGTGCCAGGATGCTGAGCGTCAGACGCAGGGATTCTGTCGAGGAGCCAGGCACTATTATAGTATCCCCCGGTAAGAGAGAGGGTGGTTGCTCGCCCTTTGCTTTGAACTTCTTGAGATCGACATGTATGACTTCCGCTTTGAGGGTGGAATCCGGCTGCATCACCTGACGAACGATCTCAACTTTGTCCAGTTCCGCGTTCTCGATCGGACCGCCCGCCAGCGAAATAAGCTGGATAAGATCCGTTGAAGTCGGGACGTCATATCGCCCGGGCTTCCCGACATATCCCCAGAGATTCACCGAGATTGTAAGTCCGCTCTCCCAGTTGAGAGCATAATAGCTCGGCGACATGGGTTGTGTTTGTGGTGTGTTAGGGCCCAGCATCGTCTGGGCGAACAACGAAGATGCGAAGAAAAAAACGAACATCGCCATTACAAAGCTCTGTTTCATTGGATGATTACGTCCTTTCGTTTATGAGTGACGCCTCGAATTGTTCTGCACGTTTGTGCATACTGCAATATTTTCTGAGCCTGCCATGGGTTCCCGAGAAGCTCCAAACAGCCCACAAACCCCGACTTATAAATAAATGTAAGTCTTTACTGGCTGAAAGTTACACCACTACACATAACGACACTTATAGGAGAAAAAAACGCGCCCGGATTCAGAATTTTTCGGAAAGCAATGCCAACACGCTTGCAGGAGAATCGGAAGGGGGCCTGTTCAGAAGGAGCCGTCGGATGTGTAAAGATATTGGGTCCGCTTCCGGATTCTTCTTCTGCCGGCTTAGGCGCTCCTTGCACCCCGAAGCAGTATGTTCCGGGCCGCTTTAAAGAAGTACCTCATGTCGGTGATTACGGGATTCTTCTCGTAAGCATCGAGGTAACGCCTTTCCGATTCCATTATCTGGTCGAGCGTCTTTGGCAGGTCGACGTAGAACGGCGGAATGAGTCCGGGTTTGTGCTTCATCCTTCTAAGTCTCAGGCTCTCGTCGTAAAGGGATAGATAATGTCCGCTAAGAGGGCGTACGCCGACGAGCTTGAGGTCTCCTTTGAAGAAGTTGATTATCATCGGCAGTTCGTCGATCCACAGCTTCCGCAACACCCTCCCCCAGGAAGTCACACGGAAATCGTCCTTCAGTTTTCCGCCTACCTCCAGGTTGTTTGCGTCGTAAACGAACTCCTGCAGATACTCGGAGTAGGGATGCATCGTCCTGATTTTGTAGACGAAGATATTCTTCCCGTTCTCTCCCACCCTTTTCATTTTGAACAGCGGACCGTAGAGCGGAGCGGTGCCGAGCGGCGGCTTAAGTTTCTTTATCGCTATGAAGTAGAGATACCCGTCCAGCTCGAATGCGCTCGCGAGCCGGAAGCCGGCATAATAAATCCTCCCGAACGCCTCTGCGATCGAAAGAGCCCTCTTCCTTCCCTTGCTAATCGCAAAATACACGGTCCGCAATCCCGGGAGCTTCGGAAATACCCGGTGCCAGATGAAGTCGCGCGCGTAAAAGAGCTGCGCGAAATAGAAAGGATATTTACGCAGGAACCTGTTGTAGCGGTTTTTGATGGGTTCGAACCTGCCGATGAAGAGCCCGTCCGGTTCGAGCTTATTGTTGACCTCTATCAGATAGGAATTGATATGCCGGATCCTGTTAAGATCCTGGAGATTCAGGAAAAGCTGCAACCGCTCGTCGGGTAGGACCTCCACGTCATAGGGGTCGCTCGTCCTCGTGACAATCGAGTATTTGATATTGAGCCCGTTCAGGTCAACCTTTTCGTCGAGTCTGGAAAAGAGGCCCGGGAATTTCGAAAGCTGTATATCCCTCAACTTGTCCCTGAAAGTGATATTATCGTCGTCCGTGTAAACCGGCCTCCAGAGATCCACTCTCGATATCTTAGAAGTGTCGAGGAGCTCATCGGAGACATCCTTGTCCTTGAGGAAGTTTATCCTCGAGTCGTCGGTTTTGCGGGGAATCTTCGCGAAAAAGAGGCTTGAGAATTCGATAAACGACATGCCAGCGTACGCGACCACACCACCTGCGAGGAGGCGCATCGAAATCCCATGCAGTCTGAATATCAGAACGAAAAACGAGACGATGCAGGCGAAGACGAAATACTCTTTGATGAAATTGTTGATGTATTTCCAGTAGTTCTGTCTGAAGTCGAGCTCGAACTGGTGGGACACGACCGAGGAGGCAAACCACCCGAGCATGACACTTCCGACAAGGAGCCACATATCGGGAGATTCTTTTCTGAAAGCATAGAGGAGGAGGACAAAAACTGCAAGTACCGAAGTAAGTATGGCCAGGTCGGCCGCCAGCAGGCGTGGTGACTTGACGAACCTAGTCGGCTCCGAACTGAGATTCAGCGCCGGGGTGACGGACCTTAGAATGATCAGTTCGAGGACATATCCCACGAGGAGCGAGCTGACGATGGCAAACCTCGATGTAATGATGAGCGGAAAGAGTTTCATAAGTACCGAGATGCCGCCCAGCATAATGAAGAACGAGAGTGAGAACGCCCGGACATTCAGGGGAAACGACCGCGATCGGAGTTTCGAGAGTTTTCTCGTCAGAAATGTGGACAACGCCCAGACTAGCGGAAGTCCCACGAGAAGTGGCGGCTGCAAGAAGCGGGTAAGCGGTTCTTTGTATTTGAGCAGCAGGACAACGGAAAACGACAGGAGATACGCAATGAGATCGACTGCTCCCAGAATTGCTATTGCTTTTCTTTTCAGGGGCCTGACCTCTGACGCGCCGGCTTCCGTGGAAAAGGCGCTTCGATCCTGTCTGTTGTCGCCCCCGTAAGCCGGTCGCTCGGTTTTCCGGGCAACGGGGCGAGTTGAGCTGGTTTCAGGATGAGATTGCATTTCGTACTCTCGTTTGAGGTTTATATAAAGATAAAAGGATCAAATCCCGGCGATTGCCGGTAAATCATCAGGGGATATTGTTACTCGTGAGATTTTGCGACAAGAAGTCGTTTCGCGACGTTCTTTACATTTTGCCAGACGAGCTCCCTTACCCATGGCAGAGACCGATCGGTCCACCTCTGCGGGTGGATTGTAAACATGACTCTATCGGGGAGTTGGTGAACGTTGTCAATGAGCTTCAGTGTGGTATTGAAACTAAATTTATATTGCGAATCCACCTTGTCACGTATGCTGACGCTGTTGCCGTTCCATCGTCTCCCGGTGTCGCTGAAGTAAGCGCACTGGTCGAAATCAATATCAAAGTAAGGCTCGCCGAGGATTCCGAGGTCCCTGTAACTGTACTTCTGCCAGATTATCCTGTTGTCATATTTGGATCTCGGCGATCCGTGCATGCAAGCCGTAGTGACGTCGAAATCCTTTCTCAAGGTTTCCAGGTTGGTGCGGAACGATTGATACGCAAGGTCGACGAGATCAGTCCCCTGGGGGTTTTGACTCCCGGCTTTCAACTTCCGGCTTTCCAAATCGACATCTTCATAGTGGTATCCGATCTCGTGGCCAAGAGCCGCTATTTGCTTCATGATCTCGAGGTTATAGCTTTCCGGAACGATGCGGAAATAGTAGCTGCCTTTGATCCCGGCCGCGTGTTCGAGCAGTGCCACGTCAAGTGAGTTTGCAGGCCGTTTGTCCACATCATGGCGAAGAATTGCGAGCTTGCGGCGGAGGCCGGATTGGTCACGGGCGTTTCGTTGCCTCGGTTTACTCCCATTCCCGTTGAATCCGGAGCCACTATCGGGCCCGTCAGAGTCTCTGGCAGATGTGATGAACTCTCTGAACGTGACGAACTCGTATCCCACTTTCCGGAAAGTAAGCAGGAGCTGCTTGTATTTATAGATAGTGAAATCCATTATGGCTCTTTACAATCTCAGATTTTTAACTCGTCTTCCCGATTCATTTACTTCCCTGCCTGCCTCCGTTTCGGTTCATCCCCGCCGTCTGCGCTTACCGGAACTTGTACTGGAAATCCGGGTTGCGTTTCATCGTCATCACGCTCTGTGGGTAATTCTCGACAAACCAGACGAGGAAGGCAGTAACATCGATCTTGTCTTTCAAC
>JBJKQU010000088.1:0-4915 GCA_046705025.1 Candidatus Kryptoniota bacterium
GCGTGAGGAAGCCCGTCGTCTTTGTGGATTTCATGCTCCGGATTAAGCCGCCTCACAATGGTGAAATTCAGATAGCGGATATTCGCAGCATCATTCTCAGCTTCAGGGACCACGGGTACTTCATCAAGAAATTGACGTCAGACCAGTTTCAGAGTGCCGACACGTTGCAGTCGTTCCAGTCGATTGGAATTGAGACAGACAAGATAAGTATGGACCGGACAACGGATCCATATGTGTCGTTGAAGGATTTGATTTACGATAAGCGTATCAGGTATTACGAGTATCCGCCGCTTTTTAACGAGCTGAAGAAATTGGAGTTCGACCAGGATAGGGCGAAAGTCGATCACCCGAAAGACGGGTGCTTTACCGGAGATACCAGGGTCGCGCTGTTGGATGGTACGAATCCAACGTTCGAGGAGCTTCGGGCTATATTTGGGGCAAACCAGCGATTCTTTGTTCGAACGGTACGGGCAGATGGCAGCTTTGGGGCCGGCGTTGCGCACGATCCCCGGATAACGAAAACCGCCACGAATATGACACGCGTAACTTTGGATAATGGGGAATCAGTGGAATGTACGCCGGACCATTTGTTCATGTTGCCGGATAGAAGCTGGAAAAAAGCCCAGGATTTAAAACCGGGCGAATTATTGAAAGGTGTTCAATCGGTTTCAGTTGTCGGTGTGCGACACGTTCAGAGAACTGTTGATGTCTGGGATCTTACAGTTGACGAGACTCACAATTTCTTGTTGTCGTCGGGAATTTTTGTACATAACTCGAAAGACGTCGCTGACGCGTTAGCAGGAGCTTGCTACGCAATCCTGAAAGCAGTTGAGGCGGACGGTTCTCTCGTGATGCCCACGCTGGACATCTTTGCAGAGACCGGAACGCTCATGGTTCAAAATGCTATCAAACACCGTATGGATGAGTTGCATGTGAACGTACACCCAGGGGACAAGGACCCGGTCTATCAGTGGTTTGATGAGGCGGAGGACACCCTTCCGGCCGAGTTTATGGAGTGGAATGACAAGCAAATGAGAGAGGCGATGAATCAGCCATGGCAACATTTCAAGAGAGGGTAAAACAGATTTATAAATACTTCCGTGGAGTGGGTGCAACCCGCTTCACCGGGGAAGGAAGTATCAATATTTATAGCCAGGAACAGCTGTCGTCTCTCGCGAACAAGATAGCAACGCTGTCTATGGGTGCGCTCGGGACCGGGCGTGTGGATGCAAAGGCTCTGACGTTGAAGGACAGCTATATCGCTCGTCTTCATGATTACGACATGATGGACGACTACGATATGATCAGCGCAGCTTTCGACATTTATTCTGAGGAAGCAACGCTGAGAGACCTTCACGAAAAAAAGATGATTTGGATTGAGAGCAAGGATGCTACGATCAATCGCATGCTTACAAAAATGTTCGATCGAATAGAGATCGAGAAGCATCTTCCCACCATCGCGAGGGCGATTGTGAAATACGGCAATGACTTTGAGCGTGTCGTGGTTGATACAGTTACGAATCAAGTCATTGCCCTGGATTACCTCAACGCATACTCGATTCGTATTTACGACCTTCCTAAGTTCGGGCGGTTTTATACTTTCAAGTTTTCCAATGAACTCACCCTGGAGGGATTGTCTACTTTCGACTATTCCCCTGTTGAACTGGAGAATATGATTGAGCGCGGACAGCGTGTACACGAACAGTTCGTGATTCTGGATGGATGGAGCGTCGTGCATTTCCGGTACAGAGGCAAGTACCGCAACGACCTGTACGGGTACAGCCTGGTAGAATCCGCTCGCTCGACATGGAAGCGGCTTATTATGATTGAGAATGCCATGCTCTTCCGGAAGCTACAGAGAAGTATTTCAAAGTATGTCTTCTATGTACGAACCGGGCAGGTGCAGGTGGCTGACGCGATGCAGAAACTTCGTCAGTTTGCGATGGTCATGAAACGTACTAAGCGATTGAATGAGCTCCTGAATAACGTCGATGTCAAATATGACATGTGGGTTGACGACGACGACTTCTATATCCCGGTCATGGACGAACACGATCCGACGAGAATCGAAACCCTGGAAGGTCTCAATTATGACAGCTCTGAGGAAGTGGAATATTACCTGAACAAACTCTTTGCCAGCCTGCGCATTCCGAAGACGTATCTTTCGTTTGAAGATGTGCCCGCAAACAGGTCCACTCTCGGAACTGAAGACATGAGATTTGCCAAGTCGGTTATCAGCTTGCAGCAGGTGATGCAGGACGGCTTGCGGCAGATCTGCGACCTGGAACTTTTGCTCCACGGCATAGACCCGGCAAAAGTGAAGTACGAACTTCAGATGACTTCGCCGTCCGCCATTTTTGAGCTTGCATCGCTCGAGGCGGACAAGGTGAAATTGGATGTGGCAAGTTCATATAAAGACTTCGCCTCAATTGAATGGATCCAGAGACATGTACTTGGATGGTCTGATGGAGATGTTGCGGAAAATGCAAAGTATGCGAAACAGGAGGGCAGTCAGCCTGGTGCTGAACAACCCATTCCTGGAGCCGAACAAGGTGCCCCGATTCCTGGTGCCGAGAACCCAACTGAGCAGCCGGCCGAACAACCTGCGCAGCCGGGCGAGGAAAACACTTCCGCAACCGACACGTTCAACAAGATTATGAACAACGAAGAGCCGGGTGCTGATCATTCTATAATGCCACACGGTTCCGAGCCGGAGAGTAATGACATAAAGGACTACGAGGAATTGCCGCCTATCCCGACCAAGATAGGGCTCGGAGACGGTAAGCATTTGTTTGGCCGCTTCATCTCATCGAAAAAAATATGAAGATAACTGACGTGCACATAGATGGCCCTAATTTCTTTCTTGATAGTGTAGAGAAATCTGCCATCGTGCTGGGCAATATCGTGCTGCCGCAAAATACCGAGGCGAGGGATTTTCAGATGATGTTGCCGCTCATTTTGGATAGTCAATATGCGGCCCCGGAGTACGTGATAGACGTGTATGGTTTTGTCTATCGTCTGTACCCGGATGGGTCCTGGAGTCGCTATTCCGGTATAAACGACTCTCTGAACATGCGGGTTATATCTATTGGTTTAATCAATCAGGGATGCCTTACTCAGAAGGGCAATATGAAACTAAGCACATCGGGAATCTACAAGGGTGATGTTGTTGATGCTACGGTTGTATGGAGAGGGTATAATCGATTTGCTCCATATCGTACCGAACAAATCGAAAGCCTTATCAATCTTCTCGATATGCTGGGACCGCGATACGATATACCGTTGCTCTTTGTTCCGGACCCGCTCGAATATGATCCGCGACACGTTGACGCGAAAGGGATTCTGTACCGCGCTTCTGTCAGTCCGACAGCCACCGATCTGACGCCGGCGTTTCCGTTGGTTCATGTAGCAAAGGCACTTAAGCCGAACTATTGAGAAATCGCATGAATGGATTTTGGAAAAATCATAAATGACGGATATATTATCACTGATTCGTTACCGTATTATGTAGACACGGGGTTGTATTATCTATTGCGCCCTCGACGGGCTGTGAAATTGTGAAGAGGTTACAAAATGCCGAATATGAAAGATTTGTACCGCGATCTCCGGGTTATCGGGTTCACCGATAACGAAATGGTTGCCGCGATGTCGAACCATATTAATGAAAGTCAGGAAGAAGAGAAACCGAAAGAAGAGGTTCCCGCCGAACAGTCGCAAGACGAAAAGGCTCCTGTCGAGAAAAAGGTTGTTGAGGAAAAGGACCCCGCGGAGGCACCTGCCGATGAAGGTAAGGAAGTCGGAGAGAAGCCTGAAGAGGAAAAGCTTGGCGAAGCCGACGAGCATCCTGAGGCGGAGAAACCGGAAGATGGCGACGAGAAGCCTGAAGAAATCAAGGAAGAGAAGGTTTCCGGCAAAATAGCCAATGCTGGGGTGGAGTCCGACCCGATGACCGAGCTCGAAGATCCGAAGGAAGTCGAGATGAAAGAACTCGAGCAGCCAAAGGACCCCAACAGTGTAGATGAGCGTATCGAAGAGTCGCTCCACAAGCTTATGGTGGCGATTGGCCTGATGGAATCGCACGAGACGATACAGGATGCAGCGTTCTCTTTCGTCGTTACCGAAGAGAAGGATTACGCCGGCATCTACCCGATACTCGAGAGTGAAGGCAAGGGCAAGCACGGTTCGGTTGTCGTGTACAGAATGGTGAACGGCAAGCTGAAGAGAATTGTCGGCGAACGCGCCCGGAAGATCAAAGACTATTTCAAGAAATACTACCAGAGACATAAATCGAAGTTCAAGAGCTCTGCCAGGAAGTTTTACAACAGCGTGCGGAAGCTGAAAAAGGTCACAGGCCGGATGAAACAGCTTCGCAAATCACCTGCCATGCAGGCTCGTTACGGAAAACTCGGCGAGGCACTTACCCAGTTCCTGACGACAGTCGACAACATGGGTATGATTGTCGAGTCTCCCGACCGGTATCTTAGCGGCAAGAACACACTTCTGGCTACCGAGGAAGTTGCTCAGGCGACGTCGGCATTGTCTGAAGCATTTGCCGGGGCGGTCCAGGGTGCGATGGCGATTAATGAATGCGGCGGCGAGCCGGTTCAGGAAGTTGCGCCTGAGGATCTGAAGACGGTCGAGGAAACGTATAATCAGTTCGTTGATGCAGTCTCCGAAACATTAGATGAGTTTAAGACTGCAGTCGCGACAAAGCAGTTCCGGGATGCAACGGTTGCCTATGCAATACTTGAAAGCGTAGTCGACGATCTGCTTCTGGAACCGTTCTTCATAAACGAAGCCGGTGAAGATTCGATGTTCGGTGCGCCGCCTGTTGGTGGCACTGCGGGGGAAATAACTACGGATGGACCTCCTCCAGCACCTGGTCAGGATGCGGCAACGGAACCGGAAGAAAAGC
>JBJKQU010000089.1:0-23124 GCA_046705025.1 Candidatus Kryptoniota bacterium
TGGTGACAAATTCAGTGTCTCCCGAATTTCTCTCGCCAACCCTGCGTCTATCGCTATCTCAGACACTTAACGGATCAGCTCATCTTTTTACCCTTCAATTTCCATGCCCCTATGTCGGATTTCAGGCTTTCTCATCCACTAGGTAAATCATGACCTCCTTATTAAGCTCGTAGGCACGTTCATATTCCCTCTGTGTGTATGATTTGCCGCTTGCACCGTCGACACTGCCGAGCCGGTAGCCAATGATGGCGACAAATATGTCAGACTGCTCCACTTCGCTCAAACATGTTATGAGGGGAGATTCCTTTCTCGCTCCGAACTGCTCCATACCTCGAACGTTCACGTCGTATTTTTCAAGCAAATCCCAGACTTTCCGTCTATGGCTTTTGAGGTCTTCGAATGTCGATGAAATAAAAACTGTCTTCTTCATGTTACGATCCAGATTGTTTGTCCATTTCGCCTAACTATTGTGATTATTTACTACATGATTACTTCCGAATACGGACAAAAAGATTAGTACATTATTCCGCTTCTTGCAGCCAATGACAATGACATCTATTGCCCTACATATATTTGCTCGCTCGACACTTTGGTTCTTTCGCCTCTCTTTTCCCTGACCATCCTCTGACTCATACGCACATCAATCCCTGCAGTGCCTGAAATTTCGCCATCCGCGGGTGCCTCCCTAAGTACATCCCATTTCCCGTGCCTGTATCATTTCCGAACCATCTCCGCTGAACCGAATCTAACCCTCCGGCTCCGTAGAGTCAAGCTTGGGAGCCACATCCGCACCGCAGGGCTTGGGAGCCGGTATCTCCAGAGGACCCACGAAGTGGTCGCTCTCGTCCACAGGACCCTACGGGCAAGACCTCCCTTAGAACTCGAAGCTTCCCCGCCCCATCCCCTCATTCCACCACTCCCTTTTCACATCCTGCCGCCCCATTCTGTCTCCGCGACCCTCGGTTTCGTCTCCGGGACCACCCATTTCGTCTCCGCGACGCTCCGTTTCGATCCGGCGACACTCCGTTTCGTCTCCGGGACACTCCGGACCGTTTCGCGAACACTCCCGACCGTTTCGCGAACACTCCCGACCGTCTCGCGAACACTCCCGACCGTTTCCCGGACACTCCCGACCGTTTCCCGGACACTTTCGGCCGTCCTTAGGGCACTCCGACCATAAAGAAGGCGCTCCGAAAGGCCAACCGACCCCAGAGCGCCATTCCTTCTGCCCGGAAGAGTGCTCCGCTACTTCGCTGGGGCAGGCTCCGTCGTCCTCTTCCGCACTTTCTTGAAGAATGATGCCATCTGGGCCGCTATGGCGTCCAGGCCGGGCACCTTGTCCTTGTTCTGCTGTACCGCGGCATAGATTTCAAGCGCCCCCGTCATCGCGTCACTGTAGGCGGCGAATACGGTGTCTTCCATGCCTTCCAGGAGCTCCCTTACCTCGTTTACGTACGGCGTCATATCCTTGGCGAGTTTGTAGTCCCTCCTGAACTCTTCGGCGTTGAAGATCCCCGGCATGATGTCGGGATGTGCCGTAAGGACCTCATGCGCCTCATCGATGAACGGAAGGTAGCTGTTGCCGACCTTGACCAGCTCCCGTTTCTCGCCGGGCCTCAGGGTGACCAGCGCGGGGAGTCCTCCCTTGATGCCGGCCAGGCCCTGGTCGAAGGCCGCCTTTCCTTCCGAGGTGAATTCCTCGGAAACAAGATTTTGAGCACTCATATTTGGCTCCTTTTTTCGAGTTTGTAGCGCCACGGGCACCCTTTCAGGGCGCCGCGCTTAATTTGTGCCGGGCGCCCGTCCCGCCTCGGGAGCGCCACGAAGTGGTCACTTACTGAGAGCTCCCGTAACACTTCCGGGTCACACGGGCCGGCTGAGAAGACAAATATCGTGGGTTGTGCTACTGGAATCTGCGGCGGCCGCCCGAATGGAAATGGTAACCGTGCTTGGGCTGTTCAGTCATGGGTCGTACAACGCTAAATCGGATGTGCTCCTCCGCGTGTGTACCAACTTGACCGCCACCTTGTGGGGACTCGTTAAGGTACGACATGCCATGATGCTTGTCAACAGCAAATCAGGTCAATGGTTAAAGGCGAAAGGTTAAAGGGGGCAGACTTGGAATGCAGAGACCTGTATTTCGATTTAACCCCACGCCAAACCCCGGCAGGAGAGTGTGTATTTCCCTCGCGCGTCCCGGCAGTGCACCACCTCGCCGGGACGGCGAGCAAGCGCCCGGTTGAGCAGGAAGTTGCGCACGAACGCGAGAGCGATAGCACCCCCCCTCTCTTTCACAAAAGAGAGGGGGTGCTCGGTGAGATCCTGACTATCTCCCCGTCTGCAGGAACACCCGGTACTTCGCTCGGTATTCCTTCTCGTAATTGCGGACGGCGTTCTCATAACTCAGATCTGGCCTGCCGGACTTCCATGACCATTCTATGTCGACCGTTTTCGCATCGACAGGCAAATCGACTTTCGAATCTCTCACGGTCAGCCTCTTCCCGCCGGCCTCAACGGATTTGACATTCATGAACCACGGCAGGTGCAGCACCAGGTGCGCCGGGTCGCTGGTGAAATGGTTGTCCAGCTTCAGCGTCGCCCCGCCGTTCCTGAATTGCATCGTGAAGTTCACTTCTCCGAAATATGTCGGCGCCCGTCGAACCACGATCCCCTTGCCGTCCCTTACCCAGTCGGGTGAGATGCAGGAGAGGAGGTGCAGATCCTCGCGGTCCGAATTCAGCGCCGTACCCTGAGGCTGCTCCCGTACCATCATGTTTCTCAGAAGTGACCGGTACTGGGCCGCGTACCATCCGTGCGGCGCAAGGTTCCCGTCGAATTCCCTCGCTCCCCACGGCCAGATCGAAGTCTCGAACCCGGCGTTCGTCGAACTGGTATGCACCAGGACCGCGTACAACTCGTTAAGAGCCATCTCCTGATCGCCCCGGACGAGCTCGTCCTGCGTATTCCGCATAGTCAGATAATCGTGGAGGAGCAGCGTATTTGCATAAGTCATGATCCCCTCGCGGTACTTCGCGCGGGTAGTATCCAGCGTCGCGGTCACCATCTTGTCGTTCGGTTTGAAAAGCACGCACGGGTAAAGGGTCAGCATATTTCCCCAGTCCTGCCCCTCATATTTCGCCTCGTCGAGCCCCGGCGGTATGTAGCCGTCCGTCTGCGCCGTCACGAGCTTCAGGCGCTTCATCAGAACGCTGTAATAATTCTTGTACTCCCTGAGGAACTTCTTCGCATCGGCCGTCTTCCGGAGGTCCATCGCCATATGATACATGTTCCTCAATCCGTCGAGCGCCCAGAAGTTGTGGCCTGTTATGTGCCCCTCAATGTCCTCGTTATCGCCGGGTGAAGTCTTCGGCATGAGGTGGAGCGGGTCGGATGCGCGCGCCTTGACAAGCCAGTCGAACGCCTTCAGCATCGAAGGGAAAACCTTGTCCGCGAATTCCTTATCGTGAGTGAATCTGTAATACTGCCCGTAAACCCACATTGTCTGTCCCCATCCGTCGAACTGTCCCCCCTGGGAGACGAAGTTCCCGTCCGGCTGCTGCCACCTCGGGAAGAAGTCGAGACACTGGTGCGCTATGTCGAAATACCCCGAGAGGATATAACTCCTTGTGATAAACGACGCGTCGCGCAGCCAGAATGCGTGGTACTGGAAATCGTTTACTTTTTGAATGTAATTCCCTTGTTCCTTGTTACGTGCGATCAGATCGTACACAAGGCTGGCCTTGAATGTGTTCTCGACCTTCGATTCGGGCAAACTGATCTCGATTCCCTTCGAAAAGATATTCTGCCAGAAATCGACTGTCCTGTTCAGGTAATCATCAAACTTCGCATTGCGCAGCTCGTCGACGAGCTGGTCGCCCGTCGGTATAGGCGTGTAAGGCATCTTGAAATCCAGAGTCGACTCCTCGCCCGGTTTCAGGCGCACAAGGTACCTTGTGACCCCGACAGGAGTCGTCTTAAGAACAGGCATCTCGTGCGGCTTGAGGTTGTTCGCGTAACCCGGTCTCAGCGTCATCATCCTCTCCGGCTTTGGATTCTCCGGGAATATATACATCACGCTGTCCGACCGGATGAAAGTGTCGCCCGAAAACCCGTACAGCCAGTGCGGGTTGAAGTTTACTCCCGCCTCCTCGTAACTGCCGAGGTAGGCTCTTTTCGCCGGCCTCGAAAAGCAGTAGTCGCTCGTCCCGTCTGTTGTGTTGGAAGGCCCCTGGTACCTGACCCCCACTTCGAAAAACGCTGCGCGCGGTTCGTTCATTACATCCTTCATCTTCACGCGGATGAAATTCATCATAGGGCTCTCAGACTTGCCGTCCAGCGTTGCCGCGAACGCCGTAACGGTGTATTCGACGCCTTCTCTTTCGAAATGGTATGAATCGACAGGAAGATAGCCGTCGAGAGGCGTCTTGATCCTGACGTTGACAGGTACGGCCGGGTTGCCTGTGAAGAACACAAGCTCGCCGTAGCCGGTGTACAAATAGCCCTTCGGTGTAATCTCTGTCCCCCACTTGCCGTCCATCACCCCGAGTTCATCCGTCGGTTTGCTGTAATAAGAGAACGGCTCGTTCGGTTTGTCGATGGACGGGTTCACCATCTGCGCCTCGGCAAAGCCCCACGTCATAACCGAAGCGCAGAGAAGCCCCGCGAGGAAGACAACAGGTAATGATATCTTCATAATGGTACTCCTTTGTGTTTTTGTTACGTAAGATACGAAATATCTCCTTTCAATATTCGGAGGAAATTCAACACCAGCAATCCGTGGAACCTGGGGTGTGAGCTCCTGCCACACGCGTCGCGCAGGCAAGTCACAATATGAAGAGAAAATGGAGGGGAGAAAATTGGAGTGGAAGGAAAGTGAGATTAGGATTGAGGAAGGAGAGAAAAAGGGAGTTGGATCGTTTTCCGGATTGTCACGCGCTATTCAGAGGAAGGTAGGATTGTAATTCTCGGAGAAGCGGCAGAGGATATGTCTCCCTCGCAACCGCGCAAAGCCCTCTATGACACGTCGCGTATCCATCCTCGCTTTGTGCCTCTGTGCGGGTGTTACTTCGTCCCTCTGTGCCTTGGTTGCTTTGTGCTTTTCTTACTTTGTGCCTTTTCATAATTACTTCGCCTTGATCTCCAGCGCGAGTTCATACGCAGCCGACGCCCCGGGCTCCAGCGTAACCAGCGTGCCCCGCTGCCGCTCCGCAACGCGTCCCTCGACGTGGCAGTTCGACGGCTCAATGCCGAGCACGTATGTCTGCCTCCCCGGCATTTTCCATTCGACGAGCCGCGGCAGTGCCATCGTGTTCCACGTCAGGCGCACCTCCAACGCCGTGCTTCCCTTTCCTTCGACACAAGGGAAAGCCGGGTTGGTGATTACGGCCGTTGCCGATTCTCCAGGCCCGCTGCCGGCCCGCTTTTGCCCTTCGTGATAGTAGACGCGCTCGCGGTAGTCGCCCTGGGGCTCGTCCCAGGAATCGAATCCCTCGACGGGCGTCCCTCCGTCTCTGGGTACAACCTCGCCGTCGGGAAACTTGATGCGCGTCTGCGGCATCATCAGCGGGAAGCCGAAGTTGAAATGGTACAAAATCATATGCGGTGTCGGCTCTTCACCGATGTTTTCAACCACATCCCTGATAGAAATGCTGTTTTCGCCGAGCCGGCTGGTGATAAGACGCGTCAGCTGCAGGTTCTCGCCGAATATGCGCGACTCCCCGACAACCCCGCGCATCGACACGGCATACTCATCCTTCTCCCAGTGACCTTCTGCCGAGACTTGAGCTGCGGGCGTGTGATGCGCCCTCCCGTGCTGCCCGTACTTCTGCCCCCCGTCCTCGCACGGCGAGCCGACCTGGGTCAGTCCGCAGGTCATCAACAATCCGCCGGCCGCCGTCCTTCCCCACTCACCCCCTTCAGGATCGTAGTAGGACGGATGCACGTCCCCGTTCGGAGACTGCCAGCTTATGGGAACCCCGCCGAACTCCGCCAGTGATATATCCATGCCGCGCATAGGCGAGACATAGTACTCCAGACCCGCACCGGTGCGAACCTGTATTTGCCCGACCCCCTTTTCACGGCCTTCCGTCAGCTCCATCCGGCGCACCCCGCCGATCTGCTCGATCCGTCCGACCCGCGCTTCTATCTCCCGGCGGGTCCAGTCCTTGTTGTATAATTTCAATTTGTCACCTGCATTCGGAAAGACCTTCGCAAGGTTTCGATGCTAAACCCGGGCTACCTTGCGAAGGTATCTCCGCAGCTAGTCCTCGACCACTTTCGGCATCCGCTCCACACCCGGATCAGTGAAGACGTCGTTCTCGTCCGTGTTAGTGCTCGAGAATTCGGAAACCACCGCCCCGTTCGGTCCCGCCTGGAACCAGTGCTTGGTGTTCGGCGGTATCGTGTACTGCTCCCCGGGATGGAGCTCTATTTCATGGAACACCGTGTAGTACTTCTCATGTCCCTTCGGCACCACTGCCTTCGGCTTGTCGACAGGCTTTCCGTCGATGTAAAGCCAGACCACGCCGCGCCGGCAGCGAAAGGTTTCCATCTTCCCCTGTCTCTCGCCCACCGGAGGATGCCTGTGCTCCGGGCAGGTCTGACCGGGGAAAAGTGCAAGCTCCTTCGCGCAATATATGTCGGTGTTGATATAGGTGACCAATTCCAATCCCTGGTGTTCGAGATCTCCCAGACCGAATTCGGCTATCTCGATGTTTTCCTTTTCCTGCGGCGTAAGAACCATCCCGGCTACATCGTACAACTTCGCCGCGCGCTCCTGTGCTTTCTTGAACTCACTTCTTTTAATCATGATTCTGTTCTACTCCTTGTTTCTTCTTTGTCGGATCTTTTCTCCTTTTTGGGTTCCCGATTACGGAAAAAGAATTCTGACTTGTCATCTCGCCTTCACTGTTCCAGGATGAAAGTCCGGTTTGAATCTCGTTGGAAAGCGAGATATCGCGAGATTTAAAGAGGGCCCATTGGTAATTGCGCCTGCCATCTCGACAATCCACAAAGTAAGGCTAATCCGGCACGATTTCAAAGCCATTTTCAGGGAAACCTCAATTCGTATCCGGCGTGGCATCATGCGGCCCGTGCCATAAATGTCCTTCTGTGTCAACTGCCCAGCCTGAGATATCGAAACCCACCGGCCGCGTTTGCCAGCCGGCGGATATCCGGTCCTGGACTGCATTCCATGAAGGGATGCCGCTCGTGGCATCGGGCTTCTCAACGTTGAAGGCACCAACGGCGACTGCCGAAGTCATTACCCTCTCCGGCTTGAGTCCGAAAACCAATCCTGCCAGAAAACCCGCAATTGTACTGTCGCCGGCGCCAGTAGTTCCTGCAACTTCCACACTGAAGCATGGAGCGAGAAGCTCTCTTCCTACCCACCTGTCGGGATCTGTCGGTGCGCATCTCCCCATCTTTCTTATTCGGTCCCGATCACCGGTGGTACGGAGATAGAGCCCGTTGCCGCCGAGCTTGATGCCTACTACTGCCGCTCCCATTCCCAGCAGCTCGCCGGCAAGCAGCCTCAGGAGCTCACCCTGTGCCAGCAGCTGGTTCCGCCCGGTTTCGTCTTTGTTTATGAACTCATCGAACAGAGGCCGGTCGAGCATAAATAGTATCTCCTCGAAGCTCGGGAGAAAAACGTCGACTTGCGGCAGAACGCGCTGGAGAAGCGCCCGCCAGTCCGCCTTTCCGGATTCCGAAGCCGGGTCGGGCATCGACATATCGAGGCTGGTCGTCATCCCTTTTTGCCGCGCACGCATGAAGATGCCCTCCAGCTCACTCCCTCCGTCGACGTACATCCTCCTCATTATGGGCGGATATCCGAAATGAAAGAGCTTCGCCTCGCCGAGCTTTGAAAACCCTATGTCCTCGATTCCGAAGGTGTCGTTGGCACCCGGGCAATGCAGGAACATCCTGTCCACCCCGGGAGGGTTAATGACAATGCTGTAGGATGTCGTCTCACCCTTCGCGACTATCATTCCTTTCGCAAATTCGCTGCCGAGTGACCGCAGTGTATTCATCACTGCCTGACCGTAAAGATCGTCGCCCACCTTGCCCATCAGGACTGCGGGAAGACCAAGCCGGTTCAGCGCAATTCCCGTATTCGAAACAGACCCGCCGGTGGATACTGTTGCAGGACCGACAACCAGCAGCTTGCCGGGCCGGAGCATGGAGTCATCTGCTGCCTGCCCCTCTGGAAATTTCGGGATGACGTCGAGACAAATGTGGCCCGCCACGATGATTTCACTCATGCCTGCCTTCACTTACCAGATCCTCAGTTCACTTTTATAGTTTGACCGGTACGCTCCGACTCGAGCGCGGCGGTGAACAGCTTGTGGCTCTCGGCGGCTTCCTCCGGGGTCGCACATCCGAAAGGCTGCATCATGTTCGGGCCGTTGACCAGCTCGTCGCAATATGCAGCCCACATCTGCAAGATAGAATCGGAAAAGCCGAATTCAAATATCCCTCCCGTAATGGTCTGGTAGGCAGATGCGTACGGAGTATCCAGCACGTGCCAGGCCTGCTCACCGCCGGGTGAGTATGGCAGGAATGCGATTCTCTTCGGATCCTTTGTAGTGAATCTCGCCGATAGAGACGTCCCGCTGATATTGATAAACCATGTATTCGAGTTGCCGGGCGCTATTCGCTTTGTGGAAAGAACCATTGGAAAAGGGTCACCGTTCGCTTCAGCGCTGCATGCAAGAGTCGCGTTGTCCCATGTCTCGCACGGTACCATCTTCCCTTCCCGGTCGGGTCTTTCCTTCACAATGTTGGAAAGGATAGCCCTTACATCCCTCACTTTCCACCCGAACCGGAAGGGCATGTGAATCACGTGCAGGCCGAGATCGCCCATGCATCCGTATTCACCGTTCGTCTTGATTATTCTTTTCCAGTTTATCGTCTTCCGGGGATCTAGATCGCTGCTGTGCCAGAAACCCGCTTCGACGTCCAATATTCTCCCGAACTTCCCTTCCCTGATCCACTTTCCTATCAGGTACGCTCCCGGGAAGAACGGAAACTCCGATGAGCATCGGACAAACACTTTCGGGTTGGCGGAGATCGCCTGATTTATCCTGTCATTCGCCGCTTTGTCGATACCGAACGGCTTCTCTCCGAGGAGGTGTTTGCCCGAATTGATTATATCACTATAAATACGCTCGTGGAGGTTGTGGGGGACCGCACAGTATACCGCATCGACACCCGGATCGGCGAGAATTGTCTTGTAGTCGAAGGTAACCTTCTCGACGGACGGAATGTTCTCTTTGAACCATTCGGTCGCCTTCGGGCTTGTGTCGCAAACCGACACTATTTTCGGTTCGAAGTCGACGTTAGTGAGATGAAGCCATCTGGCGGCGGCGCTTGCGAACTCCCGTCCCATGAGGCCGCAGCCGACGATTCCAAATCTAATTTGCTTCTTAGCCATTGTACTTCAGCTCCTTTCAAATAGGGAAAACTACTTTTTAGAAAACCGCTATACGTGCGCATGGTTTCAATGTGGCAGGTTTTCACCCCGCAGTCAATCAAAGTACTCATGCACCGCCATAAGACTCCTTCGGCTGTGTTTCAATTCCCCCATTTGGAAAACAATAATAATCCGAATCAACCCACTAAAGCAAAAGAGGAATGAGAGCCACTTCCATTTCCTTTCCTCCCAGGAGAAGGTTAGGGAGTGGTGCCCATTCAGCGCCCGAACAGCACCTGGAGCAGCTTCTCTCCCTGGGAAAAATCCGGGACAACCATGTCCGCTCCCGCTTTGACCAGCCGCGCTCGCTTGTGCACGTCCAGCCCGTAACGCCGGACTTCGTCGCTCGCAACACCCACCACCGTTCCGCCGAATCTCTTCGTCTCCCTGAGCTCGACCGGTCCGTCACCGAAACAGATGAGACTCCTCCCCTGAAGTTTGTTGTTCCCTATCAGGCCCTGAACGACCCTGCGCTTCGTGTTGATCGTTTCCCCTCCGGTGTAACCGTAAATTCGCCCTGCGAAAAGCTGCGCGTAGCCGAGGCACCGGGCCTCGCGCACTACATCGTCCTGGTCGGTCCCGCTCGCAAGATACAGCTTGATTCCGTGCTCGTGGAGCTCTTCCAGAAATTTTACAACTCCTTTGATAACAAAATCGGCCGGGTCCAGCTCGCCCGCTTCCAGCTTCTTCAGCCGCCGATCCACGTGTTTCATCAGGGCCTTGTTATATATCTCCTTGTAGCCCTCCGCGCCAAGAATCCTATCATCCGGCACAAATCCGAACTCGCGCACCATCTCCGCAAGCGCCTGCATCTGAAGGATAGTCTCGATCCCTGTCGATCGGTCGATGTATTCTCTGACCCTCTCCCGGACCCGATGATACGTCTCCTCGTCGGCTGAATCGTATGTATCTCCCAGGATAGAGCGCAGCATGACAGGCTCCATGATCGTCTCCCACCCCTGACGAAGAACCGATATTGTGCCGTCGTGATCGAATATTGCGTTCTCGATTTTCACGGTAAAAGAGTCCCGGGTGATTATTTCTATTTCCGACCCTTCCAGATATTTTGCCCGCCGTATGTCGTCCGCGATCTCGGGGTTGAATACATAATTGGCGTTTGCCCACATGTCCTTGATTTCATCCTGGCTCGCCGTACCGGTCTGCTGCAGTTTCTGTATGGTCACAGCTGCAGCAAGGTTGCCGATTGTTCCCGCAGTTTCGTGGTCCCCTCCCGCAGCGAGCACCGCTGCTATAGCAGACACGGTAGTGTCTCCCGCGCCTACAGGATCGATTCTCTTGAGGATCTGGATCCCCGGGATTTCGGTATACCCGGTACCGTCGAAAAGGATTATTCCCCGCCCGCTGCGCGTGATGTACACCGGCTTATGCATCCGCTCATAAATGCGGACCGCATACTTCCTGAGCTGATCGATCGGAATGAACTCGGTGAACGCCTTCCGCTCGCCGCACATACGT
This sequence comes from Candidatus Kryptoniota bacterium, assembly GCA_046705025.1. GTDB lineage: Bacteria > Bacteroidota > Ignavibacteria > Kryptoniales > JAKASW01 > JAKASW01. The sequence goes on from JBJKQU010000089.1 coordinate 10,949, forward strand.
GCAGCCTCGGTGGCGTTTACCTTGCAGGTCATTCCTTCGAACTCTTCACTCCTGTTCCTGGAGTCGAGCAGGAAGATCTTGCCGGGGTAATCCATGACCAACCGGTTTATGGAGGAAACTACCCCAGGACTGTAGATCCCCCTCGGCAGCTGCTGATTTATTATGAGTACATCGATCTCGGGAAGCCTCCCCGATAATCTCTCGATCAGGTCCCTTCCTGATTCTTCACCCAGGACATTGAACCTGCCGAAGTCTATCCTGTTCTGTTCCTCCATGCCGATATATGGTTTGGCATATACCGGCGTGTCCCATCCGCTTTCCTGTAAAACCATCCCGTCGACATTTACCCTCCGGTCCTCCTGCTGCTTCAGCATCTCCCGGCCGAATATGTCGCCGCTGATAACTCCAAACGCAAACACGCTGCCCACTTTGAGATCAACGAGGTTGCATACGACGTTGCCCGCTCCGCCAAGGCTGTATTTCTGCCTGACCACCGCCTCGGTGGGCTTTCCGGTCTCAATCGAATCCTCCGGGGTACCTGTATCGAGAAGCCAGTAGGCATCGAGGGTGAAATCGCCTATGACCCCGATCCTCGCTTTCTCAATCGATTTCAGTATTGAAGAGAGTGCCACCTCGTCCATTGCAGCGTTACCTTCGGCTCTTAATAAAATCGGTTCTTCAATCTCCAACTACCCGGCTTATCTCGACTGCCCGGCCGGATTCCGCAGATAAAAGCATCGCTTCGATCACCGCGAGATTCCTCAGCCCGACTTCCCCGTCTACTTCGGGCGCACGATCGTTCATTATACACTCTGCAAATTCGGCAATTTCCGCAAAGTAGCTTTCCCCGTCGATTTTCTCGAATGCCGGCAGCACTTCCTTGACCGTTGTACCGGCCGACGGCCTTTCCAGAATGATCTCGCTGTCTCCACAGGTAATCTTTGCCTCCGTCCCGAATATTACGATGGTGTAAGTGGAAGGCGAAACGTAGTCCGACTGGATTGTTCCGATCACTCCGTTTTCGAAGCTGAGAACGGCCGCGACGCTGTCCGTCACCGGGTTTCCGTTCTTGTCCTTCAGCACAGCCGACCGCTGGACACCCGAAACGGTACGGATTTTCCCGACCAGGTATTCCAATGTGTCGATGAAGTGTATACCCAGCTGTGTCATCGGGAGAAGGGGACATCTGTCTTTCTGCTTCTTCCATTCGGGCACGGCCTTCGTCAGCCCGAAGTCGAACGACATGTTGGCGTACACGCTTACAATATCGCCGAGTTCCCCCGAATCGACAAGGCGTTTCGCTTCCCTGAAGACCCTTCTCTTCCGCGTATTGTGTCCGACCTGGAGTATTTTGCCGCTCTTCCGGGCAGCTTCGATGATCTTTTTGCCCTCTTTCACGTTCACTGCAAAAGGTTTTTCGACGAACACATGCTTTCCCGATTCAAATGCCTTGACAGCCTGTTCAAGATGCAGGAAGTTCGGGGTCACAAGGGCAACCGCCTCCAGCTCATCGTCGCCGACCAGATCATCGTAACTCGACGCCTGGCGGCATTCGGTTATCTTCGCTACCTCGGCGGCAGCCTCATTGTTGACGTCAAAACACGATCTGAGATGGAGTTTTTCACACCCTGTGATTGCCCTGAGGATTGTCCGTCCGTGGTTCGCGACGCCTACAAGACCGATGCTGACATTTCCACTTTTCATCGATTGAATTCTCCCGGCTCCAGCCTCATTTGTCGACCTCGCTCTTCTTTGCCGCCTTCAGCGACTCATTGTAGATCTTTCCGTAGACCGGGTCCCGGGGGGCGCAGCCTGTCGGGTACTGACCGAGCTCGTTGTGCTTCGAGCGCATCAGGTTGGTGCAATAGCTGACACCGTAGCAGACTTTTTTGCTCTCCAGCTCTCCTTTCGCAAACAGATCATTCACATAGTTAGGGTACGCTATCGCATTTCGTCCGACACCGACGATCGATACCCGCCCCCTCCTCAGGTTGGATTCGGCCGCATAGACGAGATACTTCTGCAGCCAGCTGTAACCTGTACCCATCACGGGCAAGTTAGGAAAAGCCTTCTGAATTTCAGCGGTTACGGTGAAGTGCCGGTTTACGCCGATCAAGGGATGCTCGGGCGAGCGGTATCCGTCGATAGGCGGCCTGTCGAACGGGCGGCCTATATGCATATTGTAGTAGGGACTCCCCATGGAAACATTCAGCAGCTCCACGCCGGACTCGACCAGCATCTTCACGAATTCCATTACTTCTGTCAGATCATATTCCAATGGATTCTGTTTGTTCACGCCGAAACTATATTCGTATGGAACTTCATACGGCAGAGGCTTGCCTACCTTAGTCTCGGGGTCTTCAACAAACGGGATCCCGTCAAACGCATTTATCCTCGAAGCGAGCATTATGCGGTCACCGAGCTCGTTCTTTATCTTGCCGAGTATGTTTCTGACCAGCCGCGTCCGGTTCTCGAAACTCCCGCCGTACTTGCCCGGTCTGCATCTCGCGCCGAGAAGCTCATCCAGGAGATATGTATGACACTGTTTTATATCTATGAAGTCGAACCCGATTTTAGCGGCTTTTACCGCGGCTTCGACGAAAGAATCTTCCAGCCTCTCAAGGTAGTCGTCCGTCACCACCGGGTAATCTGATGTCACTTTAATGCCGTTCAACTTATCGACATAAGTAACGCTGTCGACCTGCGGATGGTGGTAGGCGATAATCGGGCTGGGATAGCTGTAGCGGCCGGAATGAGTGAGCTGAAGGCCGATCATTAAATCGTCTGTGGTGCCGTTCGCTTCTTTATGCTTCTTACGCGCCCTGTCAAGAAGATCCTCGAAGTCTCGAAGATTCTCTTCCGACAGGTAAAGCTGCCGGGGGTTAGCACGCCCTTCCGGAGCGACGGCGGTAGCCTCGCCCCATATCAGTTTCGCCCCGCCTTCGCCGAAGCGCTCCCACCTTCGGTAGGTAAGCTCGTCCGGCTTCCCTCCCAGAGTCCCGTCGCAGCCTTCCATCGGATGGATGGCAAGTGCATTGCCTATTACCCTGTTTCCGATCCTGACCGGCTGTCCGACAGCCTCGAGCTTCTCTTCGAATGTCATGTCGATGCCGAGCGAGGCTACGTCTTTTCTCAAATCATCCAGTGATTTGTATGCAAAATGCTTTTCTAACATATCATCCCTTTATGTTGGAGGAATCGTCCCTGACTTTCAACGGTGCGAATTCCCCTTATGTTCACTCAACATGGCCCTGAGTGTTTCTGCGTTTTGCTTCGATTTTTCGATCAGCGGCAGGCAATGGGTTTCAATTGTAACATGGTCGACCTGTCCGTCTTCCTGGAGAGCACGAAGCTGACCCTTCCAGTCGATCAGCCCTTCTCCAATAGGTACACATTCGACAAGCCCTCCTCTCCGTGTGTCTTTCACATGTACGTTTGCCACGAAGTCCTTCACGTAGCGGTACCCTTCCGGAAACGGTTCCTCACCCAGCCCGAATGCATTGCACGGGTCCCAGTTAGCCTTCAAATAGGCCGAGCCTACTCTCTTGAGAACCTGCGCGGTGTTCCTGCCGGTATCGCACCAAAACCCCGGTTCGTTCTCGACAAGAATTGTGATCCCTGCTTTCGCGCCGGTTTCCGCAGCCCGGCCTAAAAACTCCAACACTTCGTCAGGCACAGAAGCAGTATCAACATTTCCGCGCGGGAATCCGAACACTATGACCCGCTTCACACCGAGCCTAGAAGCCAACTCGAGCGTCCTAGGCAGCATAACATCCAGCTGCCGGACTATTTCAGGTCTGTTATCCGCGGGAAGCTTGAAAAGCCCCGGAGAAAGAGCCGTGATACGGAGACCTCGCTCCCTGACCGTCCTGGAGACTTCTTCGATTTCGACCGGATCTACGTCCGGCACGCGCCCTGTCTTGAGAGTCCGTATTTCATATCTCTTGATTCCCCAGCTCGTTCCATGCTCCACGGCTTGCAGAAAGTCCGGCGCAATCTCGTCGCTTACAATACCAATTTCCATCGTTTTCCCAATTTGCATAAATCACCCCTGAGACTTTCCATGACGTGACAGCGCGACCGCGCCAAAGCATCTCGTTTTAAGGATGAAGTCAGAGAGAGGATATTAATCGCCCAAAAGCCGTGATTCTCAGGCAAAGAATCGGGTATTATTTGTCTCCCCTATACCCGAGTCGTTTTGAAATGTCGTAGCCTTCTTCCTCAAGGACTTTGACGAGAGAGGTGACCAACTTTTTGCTTTTCCTTGCACTGGCCGAGTGAAGAGCCGTCATCAGAGAGCCGACAATCTTCCCCTGATAGTCTCGCAGCGCGACGGCAAGAGCGAACAAATCAGGTTTGAAGTCGCCGTCTGCAACGGCATAACCGAGCCTGCGTACTTCCTCAAGCTTCTTCTTAAGCCCTTTCCCAGAGGTAATGGTCCTCGGAGTGTATTTGGCAAGGCCTTTCAACTTGACGATCTCGTCGATTTGCTCATCGGGAAGCTCCGCAATCATGGAAAGTCCACTCGCCGTGCAATGGACCGGGGAGCGAAGCCCCAGCCTGGTCACGATTTGCCAGATGTCGGGCGTGTCGGCGCGATCGACAAGAAGCACTTCGTAATCGTTGAGCAAAGCGAGATAAAAACTTTGGCCGGTCTTCGCGGCCAACCTTCCGAGATATGGATGAACAACGGCCTTGAGGTCGAGCCTTTCCAACGTTGCGCTTCCCCATTCGACAAGCTTAATTCCGAGACAAAATGTCTCTCTCTCCGAGTCGACGGATACGAGAGAATGATGCTGAAGAGTCATCAGGATTCTGAAGAGCGAACTCTTCGGTATCTCCGTTTCTCTTGCCAGCTTGGCAAGTGAGATACCTCTCGGATGATGAACAAGTGACTGCAGAACCTTAACGGTCCGGTCCACAGCCGGTACTATGTAGTTAGGTGCCATAGGCGTGCTCCACCACCCTTTGTATATTATTTGTTTCTCTTTGCAATAAGCTTTTCTTTCGATCTCCCCCTGCTGGAGCCCAGGCGATGCCTATTTCCTCCCGACCGCCTTGAAGCGCAAGGCGGCGGTGTAGGTCACTCTCCGATTCTCATCGGCAGGCTCCACCAGCTCAACCGGTTCCGTCAAACCGGAGCCGAGGCAGCACGGGCCTGTCGAGCGGCCGACTATGACCCGCCGGTAACAACAGGTCTTCAGAACGAAAACAACCGATTCCGCTCGGAGCGAACGTCCCTCAGTTCGATACGAGATCCTCCATCTTGATCCCTTTCGGTCGGGACTCGGCCAGTATTGTCTCGGGATAGGCAAGAACTCTCTTCAGATGTTCCGGGTCACCCTTAGTCAATTCATCAACCCAACGCTTCCCAATCTGAACATGCGTGACCTCGTCCATCAGAATAAACTCGATCAGCCTTGCTGACTCTTCGTCTCCGGTTGCTCGGGCAGTTTCGATCCAGTTGCTCATATGCTTGCAGGCTTCGCTTTCGAACGTCATGTTGGAGATTGCGAGCCTCTCCAGCGGATCCGGACGATTCACATCGACTTCCCAACCCCAGTAATTTACGGGATAATCGCCTACTTTTCCACCGAATTCCTTCAACCTTCTGATTTGTGCCTCGGCATGTCTGGATTCATCCCATGCCTGCTTCGCCAGCTGCATCTTCATTTCCCACGGAAAATCGGGAAACTCAGCGAGCATCTTGCCGAGCCGTTCGATGCTGCAGAGCTCACCATCCACGAGGTCATGAAGGAGCCGCTTCTTCCCTTCGAGATTATCGAACGTGTTATTCTTCTCGGAATAGTCTCCCGCATCTTCGATAATCTTCCAGTTCTTCGGCCTGACCGGGGCCTTGCTGTACGCAAACTCCTTCTTGAACGGGGTCCCCGGGTCGTCTGACGACATGAACCCGCCGGACTCTTCGAGCCGCGATTTAAGCATCCCCTTCATCTTATCGGTCAGCACCTCACCGCGAGGGTCGAGTTCCGCGATCGCGCTGTTCGCCCAACTGATCCGGGCATAGTCGTCGCTCACTATCCTCCTCAGTATCTCCTCCGATGCTTTGTCTTCCGGTATGGAAGTCCGGTCGAGCTGCTCGCGAATTGTGTCTACCATCAGCGAGCGAATCAAAACGTCTACCGTATACAACTTTACGACAGTTGGATTGGCGTTGTGCCAGATGTCTTCCAGATAAGCGATGAATTTCTTGTTCGGAAAGGCGATCTGTCTCCCTTCCGTCCTGGCACCAAGGTAGTGAAGCCGCTGCTTCAGAAGGTCGGAATGGAAAGCGTCAGAATAGATTTGCCTTCCATATTGTATTTTTATCTCGATCTCAGGCAAAGATAGAACCCATCCTCCCATAATCTCAAAGAGTTCATTCTTCACGAACCGATAGCGTTTCAGCCTGTCGATTACTTCCTGCTTTGATAGGTACTGCATGGTCTCCTCCTTATTGTATCTTCATAATTTCAGCTTTAAAGAAGCGATGGTGTGTGCGTCAACGTTGAATCGCACCTCACGATTCTTGATCTCTAAAGCCGACATTTCTCTTTCTTCAAGGTTGGTTGTATGTGCCGATTTGACAGGTATACCGACGGCAAGGCTTCCGCTCGAGCCCTTGTCCGCCAGATTATAGCACCTGAATACGATCCCCAATCCGTCCTCAGACTCCTTTAACTCGCTAAACGCTAAATGTTCCCCCTTCAGTTCCAGGTAAGTTGCCTCCCGGGGAACTTCGACAGGGTGCTTCCTCGTCACTGCGATCACGGGTGAATTGTAGTCCTCAGCCTGTCTGTTTATTTCACCGAAATCGCCGGTGCGCTGATGAACCAGAATGCTATACTCGAACAGATGGGAACCGATACATTGTGCGCCGGGAGTCTCGTTCTTCCATCCCGCATCACCGCCCGGACGAGTCTTCAGATTCGAGTTGGAAAGATTACCGACACAGCGCAGAAGAGTGAGCGCGAGCGACCCGGGCTCGTCAAGGAGAAGCTCGTATTCGGGAAGACCTTTGGCGAAAATTGTAATCGCGCGCTTCCCTTTCTGAAGCGTTACGAACCTCTGAAGCACTTCGAGATTCTGGGGCAGCTCATACGGAAAATCCTTCATTTCGTATTTGCGGTGCTTGCGCTCGACTACGCAGAACTGCGAATCGGCATATGATACATCTGTTTCAATTCCGGTCTTGAAGACCACCCTTAACCTGTGATCGCGTGCGTTGTTCACGACACGCGTCTCGACATCGATCCTCTTTGAGTTGTGAGAGAGGTGGACCGTCGTAACCAGTTCAAAATCCACGAGCTCACTGCTTCGTTCCCGTTTCTCTTTCACTATCTCCGCAGGTATCTTCATCGGCAACCTGACCTCAAGCGCGCCGCGGAGCGGGCCCTTTTCAAGCACGCCGACTGCCGCCTCGAATTGATAGGAACGGATAACATCATCCTTATCCGGCGGACAGAAGGTATACTCGTCCCCGATATCTCCGGAATCCTCGAATTGGTTCAAATTCTTGAAGATTTCGCCCGTTTGCTTGTCTTTCACAGTCAGTGACCCGTTGGTCTCAACCTTGACGCTGACGAACTGGTTCTCGAGGAAATCGTTCCCGGCCTTGAGCTCTGTCTTTGCAGTCTCGTTCGAATCGGCCCTGACGACCGAGAGCCCCCGGTAGCCCATTGCCGGCAGATCTTCTGCCGATACCAACACCTTCCACTTATCTACCCTCGTCTGGTGCGGGTAGGAATACCTCGCGTATGTTATCCCGTAGTCATCGCCACGGCTAATCAGCTGGAATGGAACCTCGCGGCCATCGGGCCCGACAAGCTTGAAGGCCTTGCACCTTGGCGCATCGGGGTAAACCTTGACATCGGGATTGACGCCTATTACCACGTCTTTCAGGAAGAACTCGATATCACACTCCACTACGCTGCTTCGCCGTCTGGGAAGAAGATTGAACAGGAACAGGTGAAGATCATCCTTGTACTGTGCCCCGTCGAACGGGATCATGTCGTTCACGATCTGCCGGGATGCCTGCCTGACGATCTCCCTTACCTTCGCGTAGCGGACCATGGTTTCTTCATATACGCTGTCGACACTCGACCCGCAAATGACGTCATGATCCTGTGACTGGAGGACGTATTGCCAGGCATGCCTTGCAAGACCGTTCCTACTCTTCTTCCCGAGTGCAACGGCTATCGCGTTCAGCGGCTCGAGGACATGTTCGAGCTTGTTCTCGCAGTCGTTGTTCGCCTGCTTGACGTACATCCTGCTGGAGGCCGTACCACCGATAACCGCAAAGGCATGCCTGATGCCGAACCTCATTTCCCCGTCGACCCTGGGAAGCGACTCCATCTTCACTTCGGCCTTCAGCTTCGAAATGTATTCGCCGAGATTAGTCAGGACGATGTCAGCGCCCGATTCTTTGCGGATTATCTTGACTGCCTTCGTGACGTTTCTGTCGGGCCAGTGGTGATCACCCCCGTTCAACACAAGCCTCTGCGACGTTTGCGCCCTCGGGTCTATCTCTGCTTTCAACCTCTTGAACCTCGGGGTGAATTCGCTCTCGCCGTCGACCCCGAAATATCCGAAGCTGTACCCGTCCTTCGGCAGATGAACCATGAGTACCGTGGATCCATCGGGTGCGCGCCACTGATACTCGGAAGACTCCTGGCCGGGCTCTCCGCCGAAGCCGCGGTAAATGACCGCCGAATCGATACCGAACCCTTTCAATATCTGGGGCATCTGCGCTATGTGTCCGAACTGGTCCGGTACGTAGCCGACCATCATCGGCCCGCCAAGCTTGCGTGAAAACGCGAGGCCGTAGAGGAGGTTGCGGATGTGAGATTCCCCGCTCGGAAGGAACTGGTCCGTCAGGATGTACCAGGGACCGATGATGAACTTCTTCTTTCTGACATTTTCCTTGAACTGCTCGAGCCTCTCGGGGCGCACTTCCAGATAATCGAGCGCCATCGCTACCTGACCGTCAAAAAGAAATGAGTCGAAGTCCGGGTCCTTCTCAACTATTTCGAATAACTCATCAACCATATCCACGAGCCAGGTCCTGTATTCCTCAAAGCTGAGATACCATTCTCTGTCCCAGTGGGCATGGGTCACAATATTGTAAGTAGGTTCGCTACTCATTATTATATTCCGTTTCTCCACTATTTTATGCATGCAGATTTTTCAAATAAAGGCCGAAATCCGGTCTCGCTATGTTATGCGAGCGCCGGCCAGAATCTTTTTCATGTTCTCGCCGAGAATCCTGACCTTCTCCTCTTCGGAAATCCGTGCGTATGCGACCCATCCAAGCTGCGGTGATGCATCCCGCATGGGCTGATCGGTCCCGAACAGAACCCTTTCCGGTCCGGCCTGATCCACTATGAATTCGATTACACCGTCAACCACGTCCGTGAATGTCAGTTCCAGGAAAACATTTTCGTGCTTTTTCGCGAGAGGGATAACATCGGCCGCGTGCTTGAAGTTTAATCCGGAATGCGCCAGGAGGAGCCTCAAACGGGGATACCGGCCGGCTATCTCGTCAATTTCCGTGACAAAGTTGTCCGAAGGGTGAAGAAGGACGAAGAGATTGCGCTCGTTCCCGAACGAGAAAAGTGGATCCCATTTCGGGCTGTTGTAAGGAATTTCGCTCCGCGGATAGTATGGCTTTATCCCAAGGAAGTGCCTCTCGATATACCAGAGTTTCAAGAGGCTGTCCCAGTCCCTGACGAACGTCGGATCGAAAGCGCCGTAACCGACGAAGTGTTCGGGATACCTCTGCACCGCGTCGTATGTTCCGTCATTTCCGCGCTCATGATCGAGCCATAATCCCAGCCACTCGCTTATGCAAGCCTGCCTTATCCCCAGCCGGGCGTCGCTTTTTACCATGTCATTGGCGCCCGAATAGAGGATCGGTGAATATGCTATGTGCTCGCCTTCGGGCACGATGTGAGCATGAGCATCTATAACATTGTAGTTGCTCAGCGGCTTCCCTTCCTTGGCAGTCACAAGGACTCCGTCGTCGTCTCCGGATTCCTCGACCGCGGCCGGGAGCTCGACCCTCAGAAGTTCGGCAAGGTTCCCGCCGGCGATCAACCTCTTTTCAGCGTCTTTGATAGGAGAGTAATCGATAAACGCACGCGCTGCCCCGATGCTCATATAGGGAAACTGCGTACCGAACAGGAGGCGCTTTACCCCGAAGTTGTCGAGGAAAAATTCTATCCCGTGGTTTGCCTGCTGAGATGAAAATTCCAGGATTATGTTCTTGTGCTTCTTCATCAGGAAGAAAACTTCCCTCATCCCGTCCCACCGTGAGCCTTGCAGGACGATTCTGAGTTTCGGATGAGCGGAACACACTCTATCAAGTTCTTCCAGTGAAGCCTGGTTGAAGGCAGGTACGAACCGCCTTCCGCCTTCGATAAAGAGCGGAATCTCCCGGCGCTCGATATTCTCAAGGATCGGCCCGCAGGTGAACTCGTCGAAGCCGTACATCTGTGACTTCGGATAGAGCTTCACCGCCCTGATGTCATGATCGCCTAGATAGGTTTCGATCTTCGGGAATTCACCGAGGTCGTCCGGCCGGAGGACATAACACGGGACGTAGTTCTTCTTCGAGCCGATCTCATCGACCAGGAGTTTGTTGCCGACCACCGGATCATAGTCACGCGAGACAGTATGGGTCAGCAGCGCCCCGGCAACCCCGCATCTGCGCATTTCGGTGGAAATGTCGTCGAACCTGTAAATGCCGTTCTGCGGGCTTCCCATCCTTTTTCCCACGAAGGCGAAGCTGTCGAAATATATGAACTTGCTCACAGCGGCAGCGTCAGACTCCAAGGGTTCTCTTCAGCGCCGGCTCGAACTTCACCAGAGTCTCGTCGATATCCGCTTCCTGGTGTGAAAAGGAGATGAACCATCTGTCGTAGACGAATATTTTCTCCTTGAAAAGCTCGCGGTTGAGTGCGAAGTGCAGTTTCTTGTTCTTCTCGCCGTCCTTATAATCGAAAAGGAAGTATGAAGCAACCGGGAAGCCCCCTATCCTGACTTCAACGCCGTGCCGTTTCGCTATTTCGGCGAAGCCGTCCATGAGCCGGCGGCCCATTTTGAAAATGTGGTCGTGGACCTTCTCCTCTTGCATCACCTTCAATGTAGCTATCCCCGCGGCAATCGACAGCGTTTCGCCCGCGTATGTGGCCGTCAGGACGAAGTCGTTCAGCTTCTCCATCAGCTTTCTCTTTCCTCCGTAGACTGAGAGTGGAAATCCGTTCGCCACGGCCTTCGCGAAAGAGCTAAGGTCGGGCCGAATGCCGAAATACTCCTGCGCGCCGCCGATCGAGAGACGAAAGCCGGTCAGGACTTCGTCGAATATCAGGATGACGCCGTACTCGTCTGCCAGATGCCTCAAAGTTCTCGGGTAATCGCCCGAGATATCTTCATTGAAATCGTAGGGGCCTGCAAGTATGCAGCTGATATTCGAGGCGTCGCGCTTCAATATCTTCTCCACACCCTCCACGTCGCCGTATTTGACCTCGTAAACGTATTCTGCAAGGACCTTAGGAACGCCGTTTCCCTCTATCCCGGTAGAAAACCAGTCATGGTATCCATTATATCCGCACCGGATCATCTTCTCTCTGCCGGTATAGGCCCTCGCGATTCGAAGGTTGCTCGCGTTCGCATCTACGCCGTTCTTGCCGAACCTGACCATCTCCATCGACGGGACGATCCTGGCAATCGCCTCGGCCAGGTCAATTTCGATCGGGCTCGCCATGCTGAAGAGGACGCCCTTTTCCAGCTGCTCCCTGACCGCCCGGTCGACGCTCGGATGGCCATATCCGAGGATCACAGGACCGAGCGCCATCCGGTAATCGATATATTCGTCTCCGTCGACATCCCAGAACCGGCAACCTTTGGCCTTTTCGATGTAGAAGGGCATCGTGCCTGCGTAATCCAGGATCGGCCTTTTCGCGTTCGTCTGAGTCCCCCACGGAATATGCCTGAGGGCTCTCTCATATAATTTTTCTGAAACCGTCATTTCATTCCTGCTTCTTTGAACCAACCGGAGGCAGTATCCTCGAAGGGCTGCCGCCGGGCCTTCAATGAATCATCACCGACCAGATCTGCGCCCCGTTAAGGAGGAGATACTTCCAGCTCTTTCCAGCGTCGGTGCTCCTGTATACACC
>JBJKQU010000090.1:0-22805 GCA_046705025.1 Candidatus Kryptoniota bacterium
GTTTGATTTAACGCAAAGTTCGCAAAGACAAATAATCGCAGAGACCGCGAAAGAATATAGTTGTTCTGCGTGCTTTGCGACTCCTTTGCGTCCTCTGCGTTGAATGTTTTTAAATTGAGCCACTACCTACAACGAAGCCCTCTACTTGAACCGAAAGCGCGCGTTGTTTAACGTAAGTCAATTTAATAAAGGGAGAATGCCATGCGGATGTTCTCGTTTCCAGTTTTCATATCTCTCATTGCTCTGCTGACAGCGTTCGGGGGTGATTCCAAGCAAGAAGCTCCGCTCTCCGTCAGGTTCTCTCATCCGAACACCGTGCGTTACGACCATGACGGCTTCGTCATCAGGGGAAAAGACGTCTTCATTTACGGCGGAAGCTTCCATTATTTCAGGTGCGATCCGGCGGAATGGAGGGATCGCCTGGAAAAGATAAAGGCGGCGGGATTCAATACTATCGAGACGTACGTGCCGTGGAATTGGCACGAACGGCAGGAGGGCCGCACTGATTTTGCCTCTCTCGACAAGTTCCTGACAGAATGCCAGGAGGCCGGGCTCTACGTTATTATAAGACCGGGGCCTTATATATGCGCAGAATGGGACGTGGGAGGGTTCCCTGAGTGGCTGGCAGGAAAAGGGGTCGGATTCAGAACCAGCTCCACGGCGGATACACGCTGGTCGAAATACTGGTATGACGAAGTGCTCCCGGTGATCAGACGCCATCTGATAACGAACGGCGGCAGTATTATCATGATGCAAATAGAGAACGAATATGACTACGATCCCCTTCCGGACAGCGCAAAAATAGTGTATCTAAAGTCGCTCTATCACGACGCGATGAGTGAAGGAATCAATGTCCCGATTATTACCTGCTGGACGAGGCAGGTTCGCGACAACTCCGACTCCGTCTTCTCGCAGATCATGGATGCATGCAACTTCTATCCCGGATGGAATATCGAAAGTACTCGCCGGGGGATAGAACAAGAAAAGGAGCAGGAGCCGGAGTCGCCCCCGATGATTACTGAGCTTCAGGGTGGGTGGTTTTCGAGCGTGGGTGACGACAGCATGAGGCTTGTAGACCGGTACGGACCGCAGCAGATAAACGCACTCACAAAGTTCGTGATAGCACATGGAATCAAGGCTTTGAACTACTACATGCTTTACGGCGGCACCAACTTCGGATACTGGGGCTCGAAGGGAAGAACGACCAGCTACGATTACACCGCTCCGATATCCGAGCCCGGCGGGCTTTGGGCAAAATACCGGGCGGTGAAATTGATCGGCGACTTCATAAAAACGGCCGGACCTTATTTGGTGCACTCTCACGAATTGAAGGGCGGCGCTGTGAGCGAGACGAAAGGCGTGCAGACACTTCTTCGTGCCGATCGTGGCGTGGGATTGCTCTACGTGTGGAATACGAACGACATACCCGTCAATGCTGAAGTCACCGTAAATTTGCCAGGCAGGACACCCTCGAATCTCTCCATACCGATGCAGCCGAAAGACGCATGCTTCCTGCCGGTGAATTTCCCTCTTCGGGACGGAAAGGTTCTTCACTACTCCAACGTGCAGGTCTCTTCCATCTCAGAATTGAACGGAAATCCTCTGATAGTTGCATACGGCCACCCCGGCGATGATGCGGCTATTTATGCAGGCCAAAGTCTTTGTACGGAAACTATCAAGAATGAGGACCAGCTCTTTAATTCGGACGGGATCTACGTCCTTCTGACAACAGGCGAGAGAGCCGCCCGGTCAATCTTGATCGACTCCCCCTCCGGCACAGTCACACTCGTTTCCGATTCTTACCTGGCGATTGCCGATTCCTCAAAGGGAGACATGCTGGAGGTGCATTTACAGACCAGACCGGGCATGAACACCTTCTCACTCCTCGCCCCCGTCCAGGTCGCCTCGGTGTCTCTGGACAGAAAGCCGGTGAAAACTGTCGTTGCCCCCAGGACAAACATGATGACGTTCTCAATGACCACCCCGCGGGTGAATTTGCCGCAAGTCGAAATTGCCGGCCTGAAGGTGAAGCCGGATCCTGAAGCGCCGGACCCGGCAGAATCTCATCAACTGAAAATGGCCGCCGACAGCTTCGCCACACTCGGCAGCCAGGGTGATTATGAAGACGGTTACACAGTGTACACCGGAGAGCTTACCATCCCGGCGAATGCCAAGCTAATATGCGACTACTACGACGACGATTGGCACACCGTGCTTGTCGACGGAAGGGTCGTACCGGGTCTGACGGGCAGCGATAGGGCGAGCTTTTCAGACACTGACCTTCCCAAAGGGAGCCACAAGCTCACGGTGATCTACGAAAACGAGGGGCGGCCGAACGGAGGATTCATGGGGCAGGAGAAAGGGCTGAAGTCAATCTCAATGACCTCGTTCGGCGGGATTACAACACATGACAGATGGAAGTGCGCACCTGCGGCATCCCCCTACCCCGGCCAGAATCCGGGGCAGGCATCCGCGACTTTCGATGATTCAAGATGGGAGGAAGTAACTGTCGGGAAAAACCCACAGACATTCATACATGCAAATGAAGGCTGGTGGTTCAGGACGCAAATCGATCTCAGCCCGGAAGCCTTCCAGCACAATCCGGCATTGACTTTCAAAGGGGTCGACGACAACGCCCTCGTATTCGTAAACGGCAAGCTCGCGGTCAAACATCAGGGCTGGGACAGGCCGTTTACTGTACCCTTCGGCACGCTCGCGAAAGCCGGAAATAATGTCGTGGCCGTGTACGTCCGGAACAATCAAGGTGAGGGTGGTATTTACAGGCCTGTTATCCTGAAATGGGGAACGCCGATAGCCGTGGGAGTTCATCTGAAGTTCCACCACTCGCTCCGCGGGCGGCTCGCAGGCTGGCAGTCCGAGACGTTCAACGATTTGGGCTGGAAAGCCGTTAGCCGTTGGACCTCAGTGCCTTCGGCAGACGGCATAACCTGGTACAGAGGAGAGTTTACTTTGCCCTCCAGAGCCGGTTGGGTAATCCCCTGGCGGCTGCACATGGAGGCCACCGGCGATGCACAGATCTGGATAAACGGGAAGTTGCTCGGAAGATACTTTGCCGAGGGCCCGCAGGCCGACTTTTACCTCCCGGGCGGATGGCTGAATTCTAACGGGCGAAACATCGTTGCTTTTGTATTAAGGCCGACCGGGACCGGAACCAGGACACCGGCTATCCGCAGCGCCTACGTCGATCCTTATCCCGAGTACGTAGTTCAGAAGCATACCCTGGAGATTAAGCTAAAATAGCGGCAATCGGCCTGGCTACCTTAGAAAGAGGCCGACGGCGGAAAGAAAGACAGCCGACTGGAGGATCAAGGCGACACCGAGCCGTGTGAAGTTAACCTTCGTTCGCCTGGAGAACAGGCCGATGGCGACCTGAGCGAGCATGGGGACAAAGCCCGCGAAGAGCAGGACTTCAGGATGTCCATGCAGGATGACCGACAGGACGACCGCCAACAGTACTGCGTGATACACTATCGCCATGTTTCTCGCACTGGCAGCGGAACCCGACCAGACGCCTTTCGTGCGAAGGAACTCTATTCTCATCTTCACGTAGAAAACGCTGCTTCCGAAGAAGAGGAAATTCAGGAGATACAAGATGAGGGCTTTTGCATCGAGGGTGCCGCTGATCGCGTAATATGCCGCGGGGGCCGAGAGTGTGAGTGCCGCGACTATGGCGAGCTCGTTGAAGAAGCTTCGCTGCTCCCTGTTTAGATATGTCTTGACGCTGAAGAGGAACAGGACGAATTCAAGTCCGCCGAACAGCAAGAGCCACGGCAACCTATAGAATACCACGAGTCCCGCGCCGAGCAGAACGGCCGGGCCGGAGAAAGCAGCTACCAGACCTTTCTCCCCGTCACGCCATTTCCAGCCTCTCTTTGCCAGGGTCACGACCGGATGGTGTACGATATACAGCAGAGCGAAGCAAATGAACAAAACGAGGAAACTGAGCGAGAAATGTGTGACGAGGACCGCCGAAAGCATGGGGACGATCCACATCGCCCATGCACCGTGCTCTCTGGGTATAACTTCCTTTACCTTCATGTCAGGTAGCCTTTCGTGTCGCGAATTTTATCCTCATTATATCCATCTGCGCCGGAGAGAAGAGCTTGTCTGAGTTGGCAAACACCCCCGACTCCTCATTGCAGAAATGACCGGCAAGATCCCGCCTCAGGGCCTGGAGGTCATCGATGAATGTCGGTTTGTCCCTCGTCCCCAGAACCGCAACGAGTGAATCTGAAGCCGCAAAGAGATTCCGATGTTCCTCACGCAGCTCCGAGATTACAACATCTCCCAACTCCGATACCAACGGGAACAGGAATCGTTCCTCGGACTCCTGGTGCAAATCCAGGAATCGCATCACGAAACCCACCTTTATATCGATTTGACTCCATTTCCTGTCAAACGGCTTTGCGGCTATCGCGAGGAGTTCATCGATCTGCTCCAGCAAGTTCCTGTGCTCCCAGATCAGCCTATCTATCGGTTGTACCGGAGGGGGACTAGAAAGCATGGCCGATGCTCCCGATTTCCTTGAACAGATGAAGATACTCGGCACCACTAACCGAATTCTGCCAGAGCCCCGCGAGCATCGCAATGCCTACGATGCCGAAATATACGGCAAGAAGCAGGATCGCGTATTTCCGCTGGGAGAGCCCCTTCCGTTTCGTTCCTAGGGAGAATTTAAGCGTATCCTTTATCGGGCAAACCTCCACGCACGAGTAACAACCGGTACACTCAACAGAATTTACGGCATCGAGTTTGTCCACCGGCAGCAAGGACGGACAGGCATCCGCACACTTTCCGCAATCGATGCATGTTTGCTCGACGCGGTGAATCTTCAAAGGGCTGAAAAGGCCCGTCAGCCCGAGAAGAGCTCCGTACGGACACGCGTAACGGCACCAGAAATTCTTGTAGAATAGCGAGAGGAGGATCAGTATCCCGATCACGGCGAGTGAAAACATCGATATATGAGCAAAGAACAAGTACATTTTAACGTCCGCAACCTTGTTGTACCCTGAATGAATGAACCCATTCAATTCCATAACCGAAAGTGAAGACACACTCACGAGGAAGAACAACATCAACAGGTATTTGACTCCCCTGAGAGGAACGTCGATCCATTTGGAATGGGTGAAGTTTCTCCCGAAGATTCTTCTCCCAAGTTGATACAGTGATTCGGAGACATAACCTATCGGGCAGATCCAGCTGCAGAAGCCTTTTTTCATGAAGGTCGAGATGAGAAGGACCGCGACAAATATGAAAAAGCCGGCCGGATGGATGTGATTCACGATTCCCGTCAGTATGAAATATCTCAAGCTGATTAGCGAGCTTATCGGGAGAAAGCCCTCGACGCCCGGCGGCCGCTGGATTACCGGAACAATTCCCTTTTCCAGCCCGCTCACAAAAAGATAGAAATCGACTCCTATCCAGAGACCTATGAGAAAGAAGAGAAGCTGCACGTAGCCGCGGATATCCGACCCCCCCTTTCTTAAATATGACTTATCGACAACCTTCTTGATCCGCCTTCCGTCCTTCAGCCGCACTATCCGTATGGGCGAAGCGCTGGGTATTTCAGACTTTTTTATCCTATATACATCCATAAAAAATCAGACCAACCTCAACTTTGAACGAAGCTGTTTGCTGCCGGCAATTTCTTTAGAGATATCTGCAATCGTTTTGACCGCAAGCATCTGATAGACGCGGTCCCGCAATTGCCCCCATTCGGCATGCATCGGGCACGGATTCTTTGTCGAGCATTCCGGAAACCCCAGCACGCATGATGTCAGAAAATCCGTTCCGTCAATCGCGTCGACAATATGAAAGAGGGCAATCTCGGACGGATCCTTGGCAAGCCTGAACCCGCCCTTCGGCCCCTTCTGAGAAGAGAGGATCTTCGTCTGGACGAGAAGCTGTAAAGTCTTGCCGAGAAAAGGCATGGGAATATCGAGACGTTCACTCATCTCGTTTATGTTCGTATAGTTCCCCCGCTGCTGCGCCGACATATAAAGCACAGCCTGAAGAGCGTATTCACACTGCCTGCTGAATATTAAGGACATATATCAGACTTTTCTGTCTGAATATTAACACCGCCGCTCCAATAAAGCAAGTGAATCCTCGGTAGTGACTCATTTTGATTATGCCTTCATACAAACCGCGACACGAAGTGTTCCTTCGGAAAGCGGTGACGTGACTATAGAACTGCCGCTTCAATTATCGGCAGGTTGGATGCATCACCCCTGACAATCGGACAAAAAGTACACGCTGTTGAATCTGAGGGCATAAAGTGTTAAAATTGGAATAACAGGAAAAACAGGAAAAACGGGAAATGCTAACTGAGGAAGTAACCGTAGCAAGGCCGTTGGGCGTTGGTCAAGCGGCACAGATATGCCGCGTAACAACTCGAACTATCAATAATTGGATCAGGTCGGGTAAGCTGAAAGCTTACGCTACGCCGGGGGGTCATTTCAGAATCTGGCCGTCTGATCTGAAAAATTTTCTGAAAGCGCACAACATGGATATCAATTTCGACTTCAAGGGGGAGAATCCGAGAAGGATCCTTGTTATTGATGATGATGAGGCCTACGCCGATATGGTCAGGGAGGTGCTTCGAGAGAAACTGGACAATTGTGAGATTACGATTACGCACGACGGGTATGAGGCGTTAATACTCCTGGGTGAGTTCAAGCCCGAGCTTATTCTTCTCGACCTGATGATGCCCGGGATAGACGGGTTCAAAGTCCTCGACCTGGTTGCGAACAGGAAGGCGAACTACCCGTTGAAGGTTCTCGTCCTGTCGGGTAATCTGACGTCCTCAGCCATAGAGAGGCTCAAGCGCTCGCGGGCAGACCAATGGCTGTCAAAGCCCGTTTCCACAGCAGAGCTGGTTCACTCAGTAGTGAACCTTCTGGCCGGAGAGGAGCTTGGAGGCAGGGGCGTCTCTTGAACCTGGCGGCCTTACCACTACTGGGATTCCTCTTTTTCTTCCAAACGCCTCTGCCCACATCTCCCGTCGAAGGTGCGCTCAATCTCATACCTCGCGACAGCACCGTTGTCCGGACTAACACCGTTTTCACCATATCGGGGGTCGTTACTTCGTCGCTGCTGACAAACAATCACATTCTTGAGTGTTTTGTCCAGGATAACGAGGGGGGAATCGAGTTGTTCAACAGTGATTATAGGGGCCCCGCCCTCAGCATCGGAGACAGCGTGACCGCGACCGGTAAACTTGGCCTCTACTTCGGACAGGAAGAGCTGCTGTCGCCTACCGCAAAAATCCTGCGGCGGGGGGCGCATGTTACGCCGATCAGGGTGACGTTGAGAGAATTGAACAGCGGAGACTTCCACGGCAGGTTAGTACAATCCTATGGCATGGTGACCCGCAAGATCTCAAACGGCGGCGGACTCGCTATTTACCTGGCCAACCGAGCCAACGACACGGCAGCGGCATTCATAGACAATCGCTTGATTCGTCACTTCGATATAGACCGAATCCACAGGGGTGAGATGATCTCCGTCACCGGGATCGCGACAAGGTATTCTTCTGTGAAGCCCTTCACGGATAACAACGAAGTCATGCTGCGTACCTCAGGAGATATCGCGCCGGCAGCCATCGGTTCACAGGGCGAGTTTTCCGGAATCATAATCATTGCTTTGATAATCATTCTCGCAGTGATAGGTATCCTGGTCTTCTTCAACTACCTGTTGCGGTCCGAAGTGAGGCAGAAGACAAGACAGATAGAAGAACACGGGAAGTTATCTGCAGTACTCTACGACGCCATAGCCGAACTCAGCGGCCTCCTCGACGAAAAGGAAATAGTCACTCGAGTTTTGAAGAAGCTTAACCCGCACGTCGGGATGACCTCGACGCTGTTCTGCTCGTCACCGGATGCGGACAATAAATGGATCATTTCCACGTTCAGGCTTTCAGGCAGCGATGTCCTGTCGAGTACTATGACATTCAGGAGCAGCCTTCTGACACGCGTGGTGGGGCATCCCGCAGACGAAGACGCCCTGTGGGGTATTTCCATAGACGACATTTTCCCCCCCGACATAGCACCTTCCGATGAGGATGGAAAAGTCTCAGACCACCTTAGAGAATGTTTCGGCGGGAAAAGGATCACGGTCGTGAAATTGGGAGTCAGCGATGCGAATATCCTCGTAATTTTCGACCATACGATGTCATTTCAGGAGAAACTCCAGCGAGAGGCGATACTGTCCTTTGTACGGCACCTGCTGGCGGCGATTCGCGGGGCCGAGTTGTTCGCACTTGCCCAAAAGCAGGAGACCGCAATTGAAAAGCTCTATAACAGTTCCGTTTTTGGGCTCCTGACGCTGTCTTCCGACGGAACGATCAGGACGGCAAACCTGGTTGCGACCGAAATGTTGAACGACAAGGATGTCGTCGGCAAGAAGATCCAGCGGTATCTGGCTCCCAAGGACGCGCTTCGCCTCGAGGAGCTTCTGCCGAGCCTTGCGACGGTTCCTGCCGAGAAGTTTGTCAGATTCGAAGCCAAGACGCAGCGCGGAACGGCAGCGTCTACCGAGGTCGAATTCGCCGTCGAATTTGATACCCTGTCGAGGACTTTCAATGTGTCGGTCCAGGATATAGGCGACCGCCGGCTCTTCGAGACTTTTACGGCTTATGAAGAGAAGATCACCGCTCTCGAGAAAATGGCTTCCTTCCTTTCACATGATCTCAACAATATCGTCGGCAGCATAACCGGTTACGCTTCTCTTCTGAAGAAGAAGCTTTCAAGTGATTCCAAGGAGTACCACTACGCTGAGGTAATTGAAAACGCAAGTCAGCGAACGACCGAGCTCGTGAAACAGGTTCTTGGATTTGCCCAGATGGATGCCAAGACTATTGAAGTGGTTGACCTGAACATTTTTGTCAAAAACATCGCATCCGACTTTGAGAATGTTCACGAAGGGAAATTTGACATCGTGTTCGACTCTGCAAAGCAGCCCATCTATTCACGAATAAGCACCTCGCAGCTGAGGCAGGTTCTCATGGCCATCTTTGAGAACGCAGCCGAGTCGATGCCGCTGGGTGGAACGATAGACTGCTCAACGGGCTATTCCGACATACAGGGAATTCCTGCCGGTTCTCTCATCGGCGGGAAGCGGTGCTACGTGGAAGTTGAGGACCACGGGGTCGGAATGGATGAGGCGATAAAACGAAGGATCTTCGAGCCGTTCTTCACAACCAAAAGGAGCAAGAAGTACACGGGACTGAGCTTGAGCGCGGCGTTTAACATCATCAAGCATCACAAAGGCTTCATCAGTGTCGACTCGAGCCCGGGGCTCGGTACCAAGGTACGAATCTACCTCCCGCGCTACTCGGAACTGGAAAGGCCGAAAAGTGACATCTCATCCTCAACCGATGTTATCGCGAAAGGGATCAAAATCCTGGTAGTCGACGATGAGCAAAGCGTGCGCCAACTTGGATCTGACATTCTTACCGAGCAAGGATTTACAGTCGTCACAGCGGACGACGGCAGGAAAGCCCTGGAGAAGCTAAGGGAGAATCCTGACGTCAGCCTCGTTCTGCTGGACATGGTAATGCCGGTAATGAGCGGAAGGGAGGCGTGCATAGAGATCAAGAAGCTCCCCGTCCCCCCGAAGGTCTTAATTTGCACGGGCTTCAGTGAACTCTCGGACCTTGAATCGATCCTCGGTGTCTACGCCGAGGGCCTCGTCCAAAAACCGTATACGACCGCCGACTTGGTTAAATCGGTGAATGAAGTTCTGAAGAATCGCCCGCTCGAAAGCGTTTAGGGGCATAGAACCCTGTTCAATCGGGCTGGAATGAAACGATGCCCGGTTTCAACCCGGAGTTTATGGCCGGATTCTGTCTTCGGCTTTGGACAGTTGACCGCAACGGGAAGACCGATCAACGGCTGTTTTGCCGCGGGCATCGGGAGCTGTTCTTCAAATGCTACGTGGGTCGTGACGGGGGCCACAGAGAACACCAAACAAACATTGAGTTGAAGTCAATTCTTAAGCTAAATATCTTGACTTTGCTCGCTTGTCGCAATAATTTGCTCATCGACGCTCACCCAAAATAGAGCGTCAGCGGTAAGTGTGGTTTAGGCATTCTAGCAAGAGAGCTACTTTCGAAGCTGCTGGCATGAGGTACCTTTCTCTCGCTCATGATTGTGTTAAAGGCAGCTGTTTTTTTAATATAAAGGGAGGAGTGTCCATGGGTTACACAGATACGTTCACCTCTGAAGACATAAAGGCGCAGTCAAAGTGGGGTGGTTTGTCGGTGCGTCGTTATTTCATGAAGAAGGGGGGTCATCCGTTTAACGAAGTCAACTGGGAACGGCGGACAGCGCTCATATCGAATGAGAAGGGCGAGGTAATATTTCAGCAGGACGACGTGGAAGTGCCGGATTTTTGGAGCATGACGGCAACAAATGTCGTTGTGTCGAAGTATTTTCACGGCCAACTCGGGTCCCCCGAGAGGGAATCAAGCGTAAAGCAGCTGATCGACCGTGTCGCCAGGACATTCACAAAATGGGGAATACAGGGCGGATATTTCGCTTCCGGCGAGGATGCGTCAGCCTTCTACGATGAGCTTGCCTACCTCCTTGTAAACCAATATGTATCGTTCAACAGCCCGGTCTGGTTTAACGTCGGTATCGAGGGCAAGCCGCAATGTTCCGCCTGCTTCATCAATTCCGTCAAGGACACGATGGAGTCCATTTTGGAGCTCGCGAAAACGGAGGGAATGCTCTTCAAGTGGGGGAGCGGCACGGGTACGAATTTCTCGACTCTAAGATCCTCCAAGGAAAGACTTTCCGGTGGTGGTACTGCTTCTGGTCCAGTCTCATTCCTGCGCGGTTTCGATTCGTTCGCGGGAGTGATCAAGTCAGGCGGAAAGACGCGTCGCGCCGCAAAGATGGTCATTCTGAACGCAGAGCACCCGGACGTGCTCGACTTCATCAGAAGCAAATCAGAGGAAGAAAAAAAGGCCTGGGCATTGATCGACGCGGGCTACGACCCGGGCTTCAATGTCCCAGGCGGAGCTTACGACTCGGTACAATTTCAGAATGCAAATCACAGCGTGCGCGCCACTGACGATTTCATGCGGTCGGTCCTCGAAGACAAGGAATGGACGACAAAGAATGTGCGAGACGGCAAGCCGGCCGATGCTTACCGGGCGAGAGACCTGATGCGCGAAGTAGCAGAAGCGGCCTGGGTCAGCGGAGATCCCGGAATGCAGTTCCATTCCACCATCAACGGATGGCATACCTGCCCCAACACCGCACCCATCAACGCTTCGAATCCATGCAGCGAATATATGTTTCTCGACGACAGCGCCTGCAACCTGGCTTCGCTGAACCTGATGAAGTACAGAAACGAAGACGGCTCCTTCGACGTCGATTCATTCCTTCACTCTGTCGACCTGACAATTACTGCGCAGGAAATCATCGTCGGCAACGCCAGTTATCCGACGAAGTCGATCGAGAAGAACAGCCATGCGTTCCGCCCCCTCGGAATCGGCTACGCAAATCTGGGTGCCCTCCTGATGTCGCTCGGTGTTCCGTACGACAGCGACACCGGCCGGGCATATGCCGCAACGGTAACGGCACTGATGACCGGTGAAGGCTACAAGCAGAGCGCACTCGTCGCCAAAACAATCGGCCCGTTCGACGGGTACCAGGCCAACAGGGAGCCGATGCTCGGCGTGATACGGAAACACAGGGCCCATGTCGACAAGATCAACGCCGACCTCTTGCCCGCCAACCTTGTCGAATCTGCCAGAAACGTGTGGGATGATGCCCTGACTATCGGCAAAGAGTACGGTTACAGGAATTCACAGATTTCCGTTCTCGCACCGACAGGGACCATCGGCTTCATGATGGACTGCGACACGACGGGCGTCGAGCCCGACATCGCCCTGGTCAAATACAAGAAGCTGGTCGGCGGCGGCTACATGAAGATCGTAAACAACACCGTCCCGCTTGCTCTGAGGACTCTCGGCTATCCGGACGAACAGGTGGATGAAATCATAAAATACGTCGACATGAACGGCACGACCGAGGGAGCTCCGCATCTGAAGGAAAAACACCTTCCCGTGTTCGACTGCGCGTTCAAACCCGTCAACGGTACTCGCTCCATCCACTATATGGGGCACATAAAGATGATGTCGGCTGTCCAGCCTTTCCTTTCTGGTGCCATCTCAAAGACCGTCAACCTCCCGACGGAAGCCACGGTCGAGGATATAGAACAGGCGTATATCGAGGCCTGGAAGCTCGGACTGAAGGCCATCGCTGTTTACCGCGACGGCTCAAAGAGAACTCAGCCTCTCAGCACCAAAAAGGACGACGGGAAGAAGAAGGAACAGACTGTGGCGGCGCTCCATGCCGTCAGGCACCGGCTCCCCGATGAGCGAAGTGCTGTTACTCACAAATTCAGTATCGGCGGCCATGAGGGCTATATCACCGTAGGCGTGTACGAAGACGGCAACCCCGGCGAGATATTCATAACGATGTCGAAGGAAGGGTCGACGATAAGCGGTCTGATGGACGGATTTGCCACCGCGATATCCCTGGCGCTGCAGTACGGCGTTCCGCTGAAGGTCCTGGTAGACAAGTTCAGCCATATGCGATTCGAGCCGTCCGGATTCACGAACAGCAAGGAGGTACCGATCGCCAAGTCGGTGCTGGATTACATCTTCCGCTGGATGGGCCTGAAGTTTCTCCGGCGCGAAGAACAGCCGGCATCGGTGGTCGTCGATTCTATTGCTGCCGAACCGAAGGACGACGAGAGGAAGGAATTCAACATCTCGCTGGAGCAGGCAGAGAAAAAGGTATTCCAGGAGCAGGCCGATGCGCCTCCCTGTCACGAATGCGGTTCGATCATGATTCGCAGCGGCTCGTGCTACAAATGCCTGAACTGCGGCTCGACCAGCGGTTGTTCCTGAGTTCGAACCAGCCTTTTATCACGCCGCCGGAAAGCGATTTCCGGCGGCTTATTTTTTAAGAACGTGTCCGGAAGCGGAAAATGAATATAATATTGCTGGTAATCGTTAATGTGCTGCTTCTCTCGGGGCAGACGCATAATGTCCGTCCCGCTCCCTGCAGCGAAGTCAGGATAGTGAATCACATCGTTCCCTGGGGACAGAGAAAAGTCGATCATCCGCGCAAGATTGAAGCAATCATAATTCATTCGTCCTACAACGCGCTGACGGCCGATTCGTTCAGCGTTCAAGGGATACTTCGTGAATACAAGGCCGCCGGGGTGACGCCGCACTACATCATCGACAGGGCGGGGAAAATATTCAGGCTGGCGCCGGATAAGAACATTGCCTTCCAGGCGGGCAAAAGCCGTCTTCCTGACGGAAAAACCGACGTGAATTCGGTCTCGATAGGAATCGAGATAGTTAACACCACCCACGACTCGCCCACCATCGCCCAGTATGTTTCACTGGTGAAGCTGGTCAAGTGCCTGAAGAGCAGATATCACGTGAAGTACATTCTCGGGCACAAGGACATAGCACCCGGCAGAAAGACGGACCCGTGGAACTTCGACTGGGCCAAATTTCACAAGATGCTGGACACGAATTAGTGTAGTGCGTCATTAAATTGTCAGATTTGGGACGCACTACTACACTAGAGACCCCTGCTCGGATCTAACGACCCCTCAGCCGCGGTCCTTCCCGTCGAGAACGATCCCGCGCTTGCCGAACTCCTGAAACAGCTCCCGGTTTCCGACAAATTGAACGGCGTCCCATCCCAGGTTCCGGGCGGCCGCCACGTATTCTAAAATGTCGTCGGTATATAAATGCTCTTCCGGTGGCGCGCCCGTATATGCCTCGACCGCCTTGTATATCTTCGCCTCGGGCTTCACAGCTCCTACCTCGTTGGACAATATGAGCTTCTCAAAATTTCCGAGAAATTCGTGATTTCCCCAGCCGTATTTGCGGTGGACGGCATTCGTGTTTGACAAGACGACCAACCGGTAGTTCTTCTTGAGCACAGGGAGCACCGCGACCAGATCTTCATTCACCTTGAACAGGCCCGAATAGATCCTGTAGAATTCATCCTTGCTGACTTTGTGCTCCAGAACGCCGAGCATGATTTCAGTGAAATCCTCCACCGAATATTCCCCGCGCTCGAACTTCCTGTGTACTTCATAATTGGTTCTATAGTATTCGGCAAACTTCACTCCAAGTCCTTTTTCGACCCGTTCAAAATCCCGAATGACATCGTTGAAATCGAAAGGAAAAAGCACGTTGCCCAAATCGAATACAATCACTGAATGCTTTTGTTCCATTGTCTTTGTCTGCTGGTTATGTTTGGCGGTTCTCGTTGAATCGGCCGGCCTTATTGATTAGTTTGCACTGAGGCCAAAATGCCGGTTAATTATACAACTCGACCGCCAAATATGAAAACAGCGTTGAAAGTCCTGACTTCAAGGATCCCTTCCCTTCTTTCTCCCTTCGCATCGCGCAAGGTGAAGTCACTCCCGGATTTCCAGAGGGGTGACGGGCTCATACTCCGGCACTTGCCGAACCGTGATGGAGGGATACAACCGGCCCACCCTGGGCGGCATAATGCTGCGTCCTTGTCGCTAATGCTCTTATTCATCCTCCCGTTGGTGCTCTGCCTTCTGTTTGTCCGGGCAGATGGGCAGATCAACTCACAGCGTCACGGATTCCCACGCATCGATTCTCAATCGGTGTGGCATCCACCCGGTGACTTCAAGAAAAGGATGGACAAGGAGTGCGCGCACCTCTCCGCGCCGGCGTTTCAGGTGTGCGTCTATTCGCTGATGCGCGAATTGGGAGCCTCTCCGCAAGCATTGTATTTTACATCGCTCACAGACACGACGGGATATATCCGTGACTTCCGCAACACCGGGAATGTCGATATCGCATATGTGTTTTATCCGTACCGCGCGAATGAGAACTTCGGCGTCATGTTGGTAAACGGTAATCCTCGAATCGTAGATGTCGACGACTTCTCCATGGTCAAGCTGACTCTCCTGAAGAAGGACTCGACCTACTTGAAGATTGTCCGGGAATTCCCTGACGCCGCCGTCTGGCCGGGCGACAGGTACCACCTCACCCGGCCGGAATCGGAAACGCTCCCTGACGGGACGCAAAGATTCATCGTCAATTACTGGCTGCTGAACGGCTGTCACGCATGCAAACGGATCGGAACGGTGACTTTCGCATTTGACTTCGACAAGCACGGCCTGTTCATGGGGACAAAACTCATCGGGGTGAATTCGTTGGCCAAGTGAGCAATGCAGGGGCCTACGTCCGTAGGATCCTGGGGATTGCCATCCTGCCACTTCGAAATCAAGGCGAAAGAGCCCGTGTCAGGGGCGTTTCCCAAGCGGCTGGCTACTTTAGGGGACCACCCGAGAAAGAGGCGCCTGGAGCTAAATTTGACGCAATCCGAGGCGGCGGCGGCCATGGGTGTGGATGAAATGACGGTGGTCGGGTGGGAGTTGAACCAGCACCAGCCGCTTGCGAGGTACATCCCTGAGGTTATCAAATTCCTTGGATATGTCCCCGAAGACCTATTCCCAAACGATACTACGGTCCAGAAAATCAAAGGATATAGACTCCTCCATGGGATGACACGGAAAGAGCTTGCAAAGAAACTGCGAATGGACCAAGAGACACTTCGCCGGCTGGAAACAAAGACCGGGAAGCACCCTGCGGGTACTCTGATAAAGATTTCCCTGCTCATTGATGTGTCAGGATCATGTCGCAAATGATCATGTGTGGCCTGAACAATGGCAGCAAAGGTAGAATGACACGAGGCCCGATTTCTTAAAGACCGGGCCTCGAATAACCACTAAAGGATGAAGAATTGCACTATCCCATCACTTCATGAGGATCATCTTCTTCACCAGGTTCAACCCATTGGTTGTAAGCCGATAGAAGTAGACGCCGCTTGCTAATCGGGATCCATCGAAAGTTACTTCATGATAGCCTGCGGACTCTTCTCCATCCACAAGCGTTGCAACTTCACGCCCAAGAATATCATAGACTTTGATCGTGACACGGGAATCCTTTGGAAGCTGGTACGTTATGGTCGCTGTCGGATTAAAAGGATTCGGATAAGCCTGCCCTAACTTGAACTCGGTTAGCCTAAGCTTTTTGGCAGCCACTGGCTGGCTCTGCTTTTGCGATCCACTCAGTGAAGTTCTCTGACCCATGACGAACTTGGCCATGGCGGTAAGGCTATCATTTGGATATTCATTAACCATGTCCGACAGGAATGTCTGCGCTTTCGGAACATCGTTAGCCACCACCAGATTGTATTCCATTAGATCATAAAGTGCGCTTACCTGGTTAGACGAGTTCGCATAGTTGTTCACCAATTCCATGTTGTAATTATTAGCGTCGGCGAAGTCCTTTCTCAAGGCCGCTTCACGGGCTAATAGCCTGATAGCGAAAGGTTTCAATGAATCTCCTGCCGGTCTATTCGCAACACTCTGCAGCACTCCGATCATGTTTTTGTATTGCGAACTATCCGAATGGTTAGAGAAGCTATCATAAAACAGGAGAGCTTCAGGAGAGTACTTGCTGTCATAGCTGCCCTTTATTATACCCTGCAGGATCGGCATCGCCTGGGCAACACTCCCCTTTATACCGAGATTGACCGCCTGCCAGAACAAGGTGCCGGCTTGGCTCGTGTCGGATTGGAGAATGCCGGAAGGATCGCCTTTCGAGCCAATCGTCGCTCGTTGGGCAGCCGATCTGATGTTTGGAGACCCTTGAGCTGTGGACATTGAGCAGTTTGCACCGTTTGGGTCAGAGCTTAGTGGATTGTAAGTCTGTATCGTGGATGTGCCATCTGTGAGGTTCGCAGGTCCTCCCCCGAAATAGTTGTTGTCCGCCAATATTGTGGAATAGTTATCTGCCTGCAAATACGGATAGTTGGTTTCACACAGTGTATTGTAACCGCCATCCTGATCGTACCCCATGTAGATGTAGGAATAATTATCGGCCCAGACGTTAGGAGATCCGCTGCAATTGATTATGTTATAGGCTCTCAACTGATATCCCATGGGTTGCGTGGTCCAAACGTTGACCTCGTTGCTGGAAGTGGCAACGATACCCTCCGAGACATCATACCCTCGATTGAAAGCATAGTTTGGTACGGCATTGTTTAGATACATCGTTGTATTGTTGTTGTTGAAAGTATTACCCCAGTACCAAGCAGTTGAGGAGGCGGGAGATTCACCGTTGTTCACGTTGCTCGCGTATATCCCATAGGTATTATCCGCAAACGTATTGTTGAAGATGGAATCAGCGGAAGCGTAGCAGTAGACCCCTGTGGAATTATTTTGAATAGTGCAATTGGCGATATAAACATCCGAATTGTTTTCATAGACGCCGTATGTACCATTTTCTATTGTGGAGTATTGAATGGTATTCCCGCTAGAGGAATTATTGAATTGTATCCCGCCCCACGTGCCGCTCGAACTGGTAAAGGTATCGGGCGACGACATATTTCCGATGGATCTCAAAGCTCCGTTCACGATAAGGGCAGAGTTACTAGCGAAACTAACCTTTACTCCAGGTTCGAATGTCCAACTCTCGCTTTGCGGTATAGTAATGGACTGACTTAACGCACCGCCATAATTCTCCAACGTATACTTTACTGCTTGGAAGGCATCAAGGCATCCGTAGCCGTACTGGTCAGTAACATTTTGACCATTCATTCCAGAAACTTTTGTGGCAGAGTTCTCTAGAATGATCCTAATTTCTGCGGGAGTCAAGGAAGGGTTGAGGGAAAGAATCAATCCCACCGTACCGGCTACGAAGGGCGCAGCCATTGACGTGCCCCATAGGTATCCATAATCTTCAGTAACTCCGGAGTTTTGCCCCAAATAGAAGGGATAATTCGGGGTTGTGGAATAGACGTTATCCGGACTGTTGTAAGGTATGTCTCCATAGCCGCCGGGTGCCGCAACACACACCTCAGTTCCTGCGCTGGAATACCAAGCGAAGCCATCGTTTTGATCAGTGGCGGATACCGCGGTCACATTCGAGTAGGTCGCAGAATATGCAGCGGGGTAATCCACGGCTCCGCCAGGGTTGTTACCTGCGGCGATAACGACCGGGATGCCATGCGTGTTCGCATAGCTGATCGCGCTCTCTTCAACGGATGACGGGGAGGTAGCCCCACCACAGAAATTGATGACCATCCTAAAAGCAGGGTGGCTACTGGCGTAGTCGACAGCATCATGTACGCCGTTGTAAAATTGTTGGTCGGTCCAGTCTCCCAAATTATCCATCACTTTTACTACCATCAATTTACAATGCCAATCGACACCTGCTATGCCTACGCCGTTGTTTGTTTCTGCGGCCGCAATCCCAGCGACGTGAGTGCCATGGCCATATGCGTCTGAATCGGTCCCAAATTGATCAAACGAGTAATCTGGCCCGAGGATTATCCTGCTCTGATTGCTTAGATCTGGATGGGATAGCGCCCCATTTATCATCGGGATTCCACTATCGAGAATCGCTATTATGACGGTCGAATCCCCAGTGGTAATGTTCCAAGCGTCTGGTGCATCTATGTCTGCCCCCGGGGTTCCACCGGGTGGTACTTGTCCTGTATTCCTTAGTGCCCATTGGTAAGCGTATGCCGCTGGAGGGGTTCCATTAAGATACGGGTCGTTCGGAACCACGCAAGCATGCCCAACGAAGACCGGCTCGGCGGTTTCAACAACTGAGTCTTGTTGAAAGGCAGAAATGATCGCTGTTAGATTTGTAGAATCAGCGACTGAAATCCACCCCCAACCCGTCTTGTCGAACTTTTGTTCCACTCTTGCACGAAATTGAGCGAGTCGATTACTCAATGCGCTAGGGGACGCGCTTCGCTTAAGCCTCACCGCGATTTCACCGGCGATATACTGAGCAGGACGCCCGTCCCAAGCCCCGGATAGTATTGTTCTTTTTGCGGTCATCCGTCGCATCGCAGGCATGGCTGAAGCCAGACCTGAGATGAAAATTGTGATCAGCGCGATCTTCATCAGTGATTTCATGGCTTGTTCCTTTCATCTATTTGTTCTTGAAGCAAGCAGTAGTCCTTCCCTTCTTTAAGAGGAAACAGGTAGTTCCGCTGAACTATAAGAGACCCAATCGTCGTGAACGCTTTGTGAGCTGAGAGTGGCTTTACCGGCTTATTCTAAGAATTGGTCGGAGGTTGGCGTTCATCTGCACCACCAGCTTTCGGATTATGATTCAACATACGCCTCAGATTTAGAACGTATTCATTCGAGGGGCGTCTTACCCATAGATCTAACTATTTCAGCGCAAGCTTGAAAAGACCAGGACCTCCGAAATACAGAGTCCCGCCGTCAGGACTAATCATCAGCACGCCTCGGTAATCTCTCGAAGCAATTGCAGTATCGAGACCTATTCGAGTCCATGTAGCGGTGCCGACAACACGTTCATAAATACCACTCATACCGTAGAGCGTTGAAACGGTTATGAACGCGTTACCCGACTGCTTTTGCACAACAACGCTTTGCACCCCAATACTATCTGGGAGACCCTCATTCGCGTCTCGCCACTGTGCACCGCCATCGGTGCTCGTGAGAATACCAAAGAGCGGTGCAGGCGGTAAATATCCCGATGGTGCCCAGGATGATCCGGAATATACGGTTCCGCCTGGACCGATGCAGAGTGCATATAGAAGACCCTGAATTCTCTCTAGGCCAGTTTTATTCCAGGTCAAACCTCCGTCGGTGCTTTTCCACAAAATTCCCTTCACCTCGTCCCCGGCGTAAATCACATTTCGGTTGTGCCCATCCATTGCAATACTTACGACCCCCGAGAGGCTGTCCCCCCCGATTCTGTTCCATGTAGCACCTGCATCTGTAGTCTTGTAGAAGTGCCCCCCAAAGGTACCGCTCGTCCCAGCATAGAGCGTATTAGAGTTGAATGGATCCATGACAAGGCAGCTTACGTGTGTCTCGCCCGGAAACGCATCTATTCCATTATCTTCCTGAGCCCAGGTACTACCGCCATCGGTGCTTTTCACAACTCCCCAAGGTGCTGCGTAAACAATCTTTGGATTCAGGGGATCTTCAACAATTCCGAGAAAAAGGGCACCTTGGGCGACCAGCAAGGTGTCCCAAGTCCTACCGCCATTTATGGTCTTGAACAATCTCCCAGGAGTCCCAGTCTCGAAGTCGAATCTGCTGCCAACATAAACTATCTCCGGATTTGTAGCGTCGAGGCATATTGAGGTTACAGATACTTTATTTAATCCTAGATACGCCCAAGCAGTGTCGATTAATGGTGTCGTGGGTGATGTTGGTGACGGCGACTTACTCCCGCAGCCACAGCAGAGCACAGTTATGGAAACAGCCGCGATCAAGTGAACAAGCACTTGAAAGTAGCACCGCCGATTCCTTAGAAAGGAATTTCTCTTTGTAAACTTTGCATCTAAAAACTGAGAGGGCGCAAATATCTTACACCTCCATAGACGTGATTTCTCTACACCGCGGCGTAACTCATTCATGATCCGTACGTTCACTCTCGAGACCCCTCATCCGCGTCCCGAAATTCCGCACTGTTTATGGGCTCACACTCGGAACACTTAGCGCAAATCTTGTCCATCCCCCTCACACTTTCGGCATCTTCTTCGCACTCCGTCCAATCAGTTCATACGTCGAGCAGAAAGGTAAAAATGCGCATCAAGATTTCACATAACTTACTTTTTCCTGGATTAAATGTCAACGTCAGAGTGGCGTAGTCTTTTGTCCGTACGCCATTAGCTCAATTCCCTATTGTCTGTGACCTCAGAGTCCACTAAGATCATGGCCGCAATTCCAGCCTGGTTGTGCACTCCGAGCTTTCTGTACGCACTCCGAAGGTGAGTCTTCAGAGTGTTGGCGCTGATATTTAGCTGGAATGAAATCTCTTTCCGTTGCAGCCCACCGGAAAGAAGTTGGATACCTTTCTCATCGGTTCGAGTCAATTCACACGCTACATCGTAATGAGTCTGTGAGGATTCTGATTGCAGCCGCATTCTTATACGATCCTTACTATTCATCGAATTCAAGATAGCACCGATCCGGACACTTACCGCACGACATCGCGGACACGCAACCTTATTAATATCCTGTCACAAATGCTGTACCGCGAAGAAGGGTGGAAAAAGGGGGGAAATCCTGCCAAATCGACAAGTTGGATCGTGCAAATCAAGAACAGTGAGCGGTTTTGATACATTCATGTTCGGTTCCGATACAGGTGGACAGGCCATACTCAATGCCTAGTTCGACTTCGATGGATGAGCCCCCTGAAGCGGACGCTATAGCTCCTGCACGCCCGCTCCTTGCTCTGTCCACAGGATCCCTGTCCCGAAGATGCACCTCGGGACGGGACATATCCGCATTCTTGAAGAGGCCTTTCCGTCCTCTGAAGCGCTCCCTCTGGGCTTCGCGGGCCTTCTTCACCTTGGCTCTCACTGCGGCGGACGGCTCCCCCGATCTCTTGCTCGAGAACTCTGCATACTTCACAGCCGGCACTTCGACGTGTATATCTATCCTGTCGAGCAGCGACCCGCTTATCCTCGACATGTACCCCTGTATCTGGGTCTGCGTGCACGTGCAGGTTCCGTTCGGGTTGCCGTAGTTGCCGCAGGGGCATCCCTGCGTTGCCATTCCGGATGTGCGATTACACGCCAAAAAGCCGGTTTCTAAGGTTTATCCAGAGAATCTAAAGACCCTTGGAAATCACTTACGCAAGAGGCGGATTGAGATCGGGCTACTCCAGTGCGATGTCGCAGCCCAACTCCACGTAGACGCGACGTCAGTCACGGGCTGGGAATTGGGCGAGCACGAGCCGCTGGCTAGACATATCCCGAAGGCAATCAAATTCTTGGGATACGTTCCCGAGAGCCTTTTTCCATCAGACACCTTTGGCCAACGCATCATCAAATACAGGCTCCTCCACGGGATGACCCGAAAGGAGCTTGCAAAGAAACTGCGAATGGACGAAGCGACGCTTCATCGATTGGAGGCGGGAACGGGGAAAAATTCTACGGACGCCCTGAGGAAGATATCGGCACTTGTCGATCTATCTGGACCATGTCAGCAATGACACGAGGCCCGGTTCCAACGAAGAAACCGGGCCTCGAATAGTTCATTCTCGAAAGACGTTGGGGTACGTCATCACTTCATGAGAATCATCTTCATAACCTGATCCACTCCGGGTGCTGTGAGGCGATAGAGATATACCCCGCTCGCCAGGTTCTGACCGTTGAATTGCACGCTGTGCAGACCTGCGTTCTCTTGCCCGTCCACCAGTGTCATGACGTCCCTTCCGAGAACGTCATAGACTCTCAGCGTCACGTGGCCGGCCGTTTTCAGGCTGTAGGAGATCATGGTAGTCGGATTGAATGGATTGGGATAGTTGCTCAATCCGACCTGAGCAGCTTGCTTACCATTCACCGTTGAATTTTGATCGCTTTCGTCAGAGCTACTTGCACTGACCGTCTTCTCGGCGTCTGCGAACCGAACGAGCAGACTCGACGGATAATTGTTGACCAGCGAAGCAAACATTTCATTTGCTTTTGTGCTGTCGGCAAGGTAGTACTTGTAGATGAGTCCTTCCTCGTAAAGCATCTCTGCTTTCAGATCGTCGCCAGCACTGGATGACGGTGAACTACCACCAGCAGAGCCGGTGGCTTCTGGAAGGCATCGATTGAAATCGACGCCTTCAAAAAGCACGAAACCCAAAAGGGTTTTGCGCATCCGCGAGCCGTCCAATTTATTGCATGGCTGACTCTGAGCCTGACTTC
>JBJKQU010000091.1:0-21597 GCA_046705025.1 Candidatus Kryptoniota bacterium
GTCAAGGCCGATTTCAAGCTTGATCGGGATGATCTTGATAAAATTGAGAAAGCCCTGAAAGAATCGATGGGTTAGAAAAGGATGCTCCTGACGCTGACGACGTCAGGAACGGGCAGCCGCCATTGAATCGAGTAGGAGGCGGGATCGATCCCGCCTCCTACTCGATTTCTACGAGAGTCTGTGAACTCATCCAGAAGCTATTTCACCAGTTCCTTTTCCTGCTCCTGCTTGATTTCCACTTCGTTCTTCGGCACCATCCTCAGGAAATCGCCATACTTCATAGGCTCTTCGAGTCTGCACGACCAGACGAGCTGCTCTCTTCCTTTGTCGTCCTTCCAGTACGTGATGTCCGGGCAGCCGTCACACATGCTCTGGTCGCCGTTCGCCATCAGGTCTACCGGTTGGATTATCATGATCGATTGGATGTGAACCTTATTGAAAATCCGGAACGGATTAGCACCGACGTACTTCAGGTAATTTTTCAATGCTCTCCTGATTCCCTTGTCGAAAGCAAATGTGCCGAAGAGTGTCGTTCTTCCCATACTAAGCGCTTTCGGCGAAGCATAAGAGATGTACCTGCCTTTTTTATAGTGATAGGTGGTCATAACCAGTTCAAGAAATCTCTTGCCGGCATAACCGAATATCTTTTTCTTCGAGCCGATTCTCTCTGTCAGAAGCCATTTGTAATGGTCGGGTCTGTATGTGCCGTTCAGGTATGCGGCGGGCATAAAGTCGGGGTATTCCTCGCGGATCTTTTTAACAACGTCGGGTGCCATCAAGTCAGTGACTTCTTTCGTATCGGAGTGGTAATGAATATCGTCGAAAGAGATCTGCTTGTCTCCCGCAAAGAAATTGTAAGGCGTGTCAGGAGTTATATAGCGGAAGAGTATGAATACCATCGTATGCACTATGTCGATATGCTGTTGAGCCCATTTCACCAGCTCCGGGACATAGTGAAGTGTGTCTTCGTAGACCGTAGAGTTGAAGGAACAGGCAATTCCGCCTTCGGCAGCCAGCATCTCAGCGTAGTGGAGGCGCAGCTCGTTGAGCTCAATCTCATTCTTCCCGAGCCATTCCTTCTCCCGTCCTCTTCCTTGCTTGCTGTCGATATGGAAAGTGAAACCGAAAACGCCCGCCTTCTTGAGCTCATGCAGGAGGTCCCTGGTCAAAGCGATTCCGTTTGTATTTATGATAGGCTTTATGCCCCGGCGCTTGATATCCGCAACGAGTTCGACAATCTGGGGATAAAGCAGCGGGTCCCCGCCGGCAATTGAGATGCAATCGGTTTTGCGCATTTTTTGAAAGAAGTCGAGCTCATGTTTTACTTCGTCCAAAGGCTTATGGGAGTTTTTTACATTCTTTCGGTAGCACCCATAGCAGTTCAGATTGCACTGCGCCGTCGGCTCAAGCCATGTTATGCCGTTGTCGGGCATAGTCCACGGCAGTCTGTACAGCGAATCGATATCAAAGAAGGGTTCTTCCATTTCTTCACCTTTTCTGTTGTTCAGATTGACCCTCATTAGGTCTGCAACATTTCCCGCTGAAGATCGGGATATAGCAGCTCTATTTATATAGAAAACGACGCGATTCCGCGTTGGGCGAAAGAATGCTTCTTCTGTTTTGTCAAATATCGCAAATGTCCGATGTCCAGTCAAGAATAACATAGCCACTTTACAATATCTTAATCAGCCATCCGGCAGAGCTTAGTTATTAGTCGCGTGAGACGCCCCGGGGTTGAATGGCGGTAAGTCCCGAGTTATTTTGTCCATGTTACTATGAAGTCAAAAGTCGCTGTCATAAAGGCCAGTCCCAGCACGGTTCTTGAGGACTATTCAAAGCTGTTCAGCCTGGCAGGTGTGAAGGAAGCTCTCGACGCGCGGGCAGTTACAATCCTGAAGGACAATATCAGCTGGCATTTCCCCTACCTTTCGGCAAACACTACCCCGTGGCAGCTTGAAGGCACTATTTTGTCTTTGAGAAAATCCGGTCTTAATAACATCGTGGCCGTCCACAACAACACAGTTGTCACCGACTCGGCGAAAGGCGAGAAGCTTAACCGCCTCATCCCGGTGTACCGGAAGTATTCGATCGAGGAGAAGAACAATTTCCTGCCGGAAGATATAGAATGGATTCAATTCAAGCCTAAGGCCAGGATGCTTGCGCTTGACAAAATATTTCCGGACGGGATACACATTCCGGAATATTTCGTCGGGAAGAATATCGTTCATCTCCCGACGATGAAAACTCATATTTACACTACGACCACAGGGGCAATGAAGAACGCGTTCGGCGGCCTGTTGAACGCCAGGCGTCACTACGCGCATTCATGGATCCACGAAACCCTCGTCGACTTGCTTGCCATACAGAAGGAGATCCATTCGGGGTTGTTCGCGGTCATGGATGGTACCGTTGCGGGTAACGGGCCTGGTCCGCGAACGATGATGCCGGTAGAAACTGATTATATCCTTGCCGCGTCGGATCAGGTGGCGATAGATGCCGTCTCGGCAAAGATGATGGGATTTGACCCGATGAGCATAAAATACATCCGCCTCGCTCATGAGGCAGGCCTCGGTGTCGGAAATCCGAAGGAGATTGATCTCGTCGGCGAAGATGTTAGCAATGTTAACCTGCATTTCTTCGTGGGCGACAACGCTGCCAGCCGGGTAGGAGATGTCTTGTGGTTCTCGCCGATGAGGATATTCCAGAAGCTTTTTTTCAGGACCCCTATTGTGTATGCGTTTGTATTCGGCAGTTTCTTTTACCATGATTACCTCTGGTGGCCGACCAAGGGAAAGAAGATACAGTCAGGGGTCCGAAAGGATACTAAGTGGGGAAAGTTGTTTATGAGTTACCCCGAGGCCTGATTTTCCTTGATTCCTGGCCGCGGCTGGTCGACTTCAAGTTGTTCCTGTTGGATATTCTTTTTGAACGAAGATAATTCTAATGATGCCGGACGCGGTGGACCACACGATGAAGCTTCCAAATAATAAGGGGGTAATATGGCCTGGACAAGGACGGCAGCTGCGGCGGTTCTTCTTCTCGCGGGATGCAGCTCTCAAATGAAGCTCCTGGGCGGCAGCGATAAGATAATTTTTTTCGGAGATTCGATTACCGAGCTCGGTGGAAAGCCCAACGGTTATGTTACGCTGGTGGCAGACTCTCTGAGAGCTAAGTTCGGAGAAAACGCGCCTGAAGTAATAAATGCCGGAATCAGCGGGAACAAGGTGACGGATCTCCAGGCGAGACTCGGCCGGGATGTGCTCTCACGAAAGCCCACCGTTGTGGTGGTTTACACAGGCCTAAATGATGTCTGGCATTTTGCAACCCCCGGCTTGAAAGGAACGAGCAAGGACGTTTATGAGTCCGGGTTGAGGGATATCATTACAAGAATCCGTTCCGGGGGAGCCCGTGTGATCCTCTGCACGCCGAGCGTTATAGGTGAGAAGGCAAACGGTGGGAATCCCCAGGACGAGATGCTGAATGAGTACGCCGAAGCAAGCAGAACGGTGGCGAAGGAAACAAATTGCGAGTTAGGCGACCTTCATGAGATATTTATAAACTACCTCAAGGATCACAACCCCGACAACATTTCGGAGAATATCCTCACGGTCGACGGCGTTCATTTGAACGATGAGGGGAACTTGCTGGTTGCCCGCTCGATGTTGAAAGCGCTCGGCGTGTGAGGAGACGAGCCGCGAGATTTTCCGCAATTTGTCAAAATGACATCTTCCAGGCGATAATTTTCCTGATTATGACGCTTTATTTTTCAGATTTGTCCGAAGAGTCAGGCTTACGAAATCGGGTAT
Source organism: Candidatus Kryptoniota bacterium (assembly GCA_046705025.1). Classification (GTDB taxonomy): domain Bacteria; phylum Bacteroidota; class Ignavibacteria; order Kryptoniales; family JAKASW01; genus JAKASW01. Next base: position 3,807 of record JBJKQU010000091.1, read on the forward strand.
ACGAGACGAGGAGATTTTTCGGCCTTTTTTGTTGGCACGCCTGTTGATCTATAGTTCAACTGAAAACAAAAAAGGAGGAATAGATTATGGCACTCACAAGATGGAAACCCGAAAGAGACCTTTCAACCTGGTCGCCGTTCAGAGATCTCGTCAACATGCAGCGAGAGATCGGACGTGTGTTTGATAATTTGTTCTCAGATGCCGACGGCAATCCCGTCGTTTCTGACTGGGCGCCGCGGGTGGATATAATGGAGCACGAAGATTCGTACGTCATCAAGGCGGAAATGCCCGGAGTCAACAAGAACGACGTCAAGATTACTCTTCACGACAATGTGCTCTCTATCAGAGGCGAGAAGAAGCAGGAGAGAGAAGAGAAGGACGCGAACTACCACCGCGTCGAACGCTCCTACGGTACTTTCGAACGGCAGTTTGCTTTGCCCACGGGGGTGAAGAGCGACAAGATCGATGCCTCTTATAGGGACGGCATTCTCACGATAATGCTGCCGAAGGCTGAAGAGGCTAAGCCCAAAGAAATCGAAGTCAAGGTCTCGTGAAGTTCTTTTAGCACCTGAGGCTCCCGAGTTCCGGGAGCCTTATACCATTTTCAGAGGAGAAAAAGCATGCTGCAGCAAACCACCCCTTCCAAGACCGAAAAAAGATTCGGCTTGCTCAATAGTCTATTTGGGGACACATCAGAAAAGAAAGAGCTTGCGCGAGGCATCGAATTATTGAGCGATGACTACGCGGCCGCGGTTAGAATCGCCGCGAACCTGTCTTCACATTCGAGGTGGATTCCTTATCCTTTCCTGCTTAATCGGCTCAGGAAGATTGCGGAGGAGATGAGGGGGCACGCGGAAGCGCTCCGGACCAAAATTGCGCAATTGGGCGGGCAGACCCCGCAGGTGCCGGTCGAGAACCGGGATGTTCTCGAGTTCCGTCAAAACATCAAGCGGCTGGTCAGCGACATGGAAGACCACGCTTCGAGAAGTGAGATCCTGTTGCACCAGCGAAATCAGATAAGCGACCCGGATGTCATAAAATTGATTGATGCGCTAATATTAGACATGCAAAGACAGAAAGAGGAATTGCTGGAAATAGTGATGAGGCTTTCGTAAAAAGAGAGGCGATACAAAAATGTCCAACGAAGAATTTGAGAAAGATGAACAGATAGTAATGGAAGATCCGGAGAAGCTGTACAACCAGGAAATATTGCCTATAATGCCTCTGCGAAACTCCGTGTTTTTCCCCAGACAGATGATGCCCCTGTCGGTCGGAAGAAAAAGCACAATACAGCTTGTGGACGAAGCATTCAGGGACGACCTCCCTGTCCTGCTCGTTGCTCAAAAGGATGCGAACATAGAACGCCCGACCACCGAGGACATCCACAGGTTCGGGACGGTGGCGCGTATCCTGAAAGTCTACAACCTGCCGGACGGATCGAAGAGTGTATTTGTCCAGGGACTTTATCGTGCCCGGGTTTTCAATCTGGTTCAGCAGGAGCCGTATCTAAAGGGCTTCGTGCAGCGTGTCGAGGAACGGAAGGGCGAAGGGATTGAGGTCGATGCTCTGATCGCGACCATAAAAAACGGGTTCAAGAAGGCCGTCGAGATGGCGCCCGATCTTACGCCCGAACACTTGAGCCTGATCCTCAATACCGAAGACCCGAGCCAGGTTGCAGATATGGCGATGTGGCTTATCAATATCCCTGTCAAGGAGAAGGAAGAAGTCCTCGAAGAGCTGAATGTAAGCGAAAGGCTGAAGAAGGCAAACCTTTATCTGAGCAAACTGGTTCAGCGGCTCGAGCTGGGCAACAAGATCCAGACTGAAGTACAGGACGAGATAAACAAGAGCCAGCGCGACTATTTCCTCCGCGAGCAAATGAAGGCCATCAAGCATGAGCTCGGTGAGGATGATGAAAATGTAGAGATTAAGGAACTCCGAAGCCGGATCGACAAGGAGAACTACCCGGAGGAGGTTAAAAAGACTGCGGAGAAGGAACTGGACAGGCTGCAAAGAATGCATCCCTCCAGTGCCGAATACACCGTTGCCCGTACCTACCTCGATTGGATTCTCGACCTGCCGTGGAGCGTATCGACCGCGGACAACCTCGACATCAAATCCGCAGGGAAGTCGCTTGAGAAGGACCACTACGGTCTCGACAAGGTGAAGAAGAGAATTCTCGAGTATCTCGCGGTGCGGAAACTGAAGAACGACATGCGCGGCCCGATACTCTGCTTTGTCGGCCCTCCGGGAGTAGGAAAGACGAGTCTCGGAAAATCTATTGCAAATGCCCTCGGAAGAAAGTTCGTAAGGATATCTCTCGGCGGCGTCCATGATGAAGCGGAGATCCGCGGCCACAGGCGGACATATATCGGTGCGTTGCCCGGCAGGATAATCCAGGGGATCAAGAAAGCCGGCTCGAACAATCCGGTCTTCATGCTTGACGAAGTGGACAAGATCGGAATGGATTTCAGGGGCGACCCGTCAAGTGCTCTCCTCGAAGTTCTCGATCCGGAACAGAATTTCTCATTCAGCGATCATTACCTGGAGCTTCCGTTCGACCTGTCGAAAGTTCTGTTCATTGCAACGGCAAACATGATGGAGCCGATCCCTCCCGCATTGAGAGACAGGATGGAGGTAATCGAAATTCCCAGTTATGTAGAGGACGAAAAGCTGCACATAGCGGAGAATTTCCTGGTTCCGAAGCAGCAGGCGGAGCATGGCCTGAAGGAGAAGCAGATAAAGTTTACAGACGAAGCGCTCCGTTTCATGATCTCGGGCTATACGAAAGAAGCCGGGGTGCGCAACCTGGAGAGGAAGATAGCCGATGTCTGCCGCGGCGTCGCCATGGAAGTCGCCGCAGGGTCGAAGAAAACGTTCCGGATTGACAAAGAGGCCGTGATCAATTACCTCGGGCACCAGAAGTTCTTCTCGGAAGTTTCGGAGAGAATAAACAAGCCGGGAATCGCGACAGGACTCGCCTGGACACCGGTTGGAGGAGACATACTCTTCATCGAAGCTTCAAAGATGAAGGGGAAAGGAAATCTCATTCTGACAGGGCAGCTGGGTGACGTCATGAAGGAATCGGCACAAGCAGCATTGAGTTTCATAGGCGCCAATACCGAATCGCTGGGAATAGAACCGGATTTTCGGGAGAAGTACGACATACATGTGCATGTCCCTGCGGGCGCCGTTCCCAAAGACGGTCCCTCCGCCGGGGTGACAATGCTGACGGCACTCGTGTCTCTATTGACAGGGAGACTCGTCAGGAACGATCTCGCTATGACAGGCGAAATCACACTCCGCGGAGCGGTGCTCCCGATCGGAGGTGTGAAAGAGAAGGTCATCGCGGCAGTGCGTTCAGGGATAAAAACCGTGATACTTCCGAAGAAAAACGAGCTTGATCTGGAAGATGTCCCGCCCAACGTGCGCGACCAGGTCAAGTTCAGGTTCGTGAGCGAGATGCCGGAAGTCCTGGACTTCGCTCTGCGCCCGCTGAAGAAGGAGGAGAGACCCCCCGCACGCGCTGAGGCAGCGATAGCAAACTGATGGACCGGGGACTGACCGAAGGTCCCCTTCGGGAGAAGAAGCCCGTGCTTGTCTAAAATCCCGCATTCATGTTGAAAATGATTCCGTTTTGACCGGACGTCCCGGATGTAGGTGACAACGCGAGGCATTTGTCTCGGTCAAACCGGATATACTGCAGCAAGTGCGTCCCGCTGTCTTGTTTCGGAGGCAAAACGCCTGTAAATTTTTTCCAACGCCGTAAGAACAGTGATTAGGATTATACCACAATCTTGGAGACGCCATTAATGCTTCTTTCGAGAGGCAAAGCGATTTTTGTCGCCGTTGCAGGATTCCTGTTATGTGCCGGAGCGGCGGTCGGCCAGGTGGTATCCCCGGAGGCGGATTCTACTCTAACCGTTGCCCCGCTGACTCTGCCCAGAGACACGACAATGTATGGGATCAACAGGTTGGTAAGCCCGATGGATCTCCTGAAGATCAGATTACAGATCCTCTCGGCGGAAATAGATACGTTACTGAACAGAAACGATACGCTCGCGGTCTTCAACGATACTTTGCGGACCGGATTGGATACTCTGGCGGCGGGAAAAAGCAGACTGTTGAATGGCAGCGACACGCTTGCTATGGATACTTCTGCGATCGGTCTCGATACATTGGCCGCGACAGTGGACACGCTCGACATAATCACCAGTGAAGCGGATATAAACACCATTCCGGGTTTCCGCGTCCAGCTGCTGTCGACCCAAAATATCCTGCAGGCGATAACTGCCAAAACAAAGGCCGATTCACTCCTGCAGAACTACAACGTATATATCGTTTACGACTCTCCATACTATAAAGTGCGAGTAGGGGATTTCCGGGCCAGATATGAAGCGAACCAGGCCGTGAGTTATATCGCGGATCACGGCTTTCCGGATGCGTGGCCTGTACCCGACAACATCTACAGAAGGCCGCCGAAAAGAAGCAACAACTAGATCTTTAGGCCCCGTTTTTATTCGTGAGAACAGCCGGGCCTGGCGGCTGGCCTTCTCGAAAGTGCGTCCCTGCCGGAATTTTAAGACTCATACGGTGCACCCCCGGAGTCATGCGGGGTGTTCCTTTTAACAGGAATGTGATGATAAGGAGGACCATTGAAAGTTAGGTCTGTGTTTCTTGTGCTGCTGTTTCTCTCAGCGGTCGTACAAGCAAAGACCGATCCGAGGCTCAAAGGCTCGTTCAGGGCAGACAAAGCGGGCTGGATTTTCGTGCATCTCCAGGGATCACCAAACGATATCGGCTTTCAGGACGGTTACCTGCTTGCGCCTGAAATCGATAACGCCTTGAAGGCGCTCAAATACTACCTCCGCATCGGTACGAAGAGGGACTGGAGTTGGTATCGGAAAGAAGCTGCCGGGATGTTCTGGCCGAAGCTCACCAGGGAGTACAAGGAGGAGATCGAAGGGATAGCCGAGGGACTTCGCGCACGCGGCAGGAAGTACGACAGGATAGACATAACGGCACTTAACGGCTGGATGGAGCTTGCGCAGTATTACCTCCCCGCATTGAGAGCCGGCATGATACACCGTGCCGGAGACGACAGGTCCCCCGGTCATTGCAGCGCGTTCATCGCCAACGGGAGTTACACAGCGGACGGAAAGATCGTAATGGCGCACAACACCTGGGTGAACTACGTCGTCGGCGAAAGGTGGAACATAATCGAAGACATCGTTCCCGACAAAGGGTACAGGATAATGATGGATGCATTCCCCGGTTTTATCGACAGCGGCGACGATTTTGCCGAGAACAGCGCGGGGATACTCATCACGGAAACGACGATAGCCCAATACAGAGGGTTTGATCCGAACGGCACACCGGAATTCATGCGCGCGAGGGAAGCGGAGCAGTATGCGAACAGTATCGACGACTTCGTAAGGATCATGACCCACGACAACAACGGCGCGTACGCCAACGACTGGCTCATCGGCGATACGAAGACCAACGAGATAGCGCGTTTGGAACTGGGTCTGACGCACTACCGGGTCTGGAAGACGAAAGACGGCTATTACGTCGGAGCGAATTTTCCGAGCGATCCTCAGGTTGTCAGGGACGAAACCCACTTCAAAGTGCACGACCCCTACAGCTCCATGAATGCGCGGAAGAAGAGGTGGGAAGAACTGATGAAGGAGTACAAAGGGAAGATCGACGTCAAGCTTGCGGAATCCTTCCTGGCAGATCATTATGATGTTGTCCGAAAGAGGGACTTTCCCGGTTCCCGGTCGCTCTGCGGCCACAATGACGAAGACCCGCTCGGGATCCCCCAGTGGGGGTGGGCGCCGTATTTCCCCGGTGGTTCTGTTCAGGGCAAGGTGACTACGACACATCTGGCCGACAAAATGGAGTTCTGGGCGCACATGGGGCACCCCTGCGGCGAGAATTTCATCGCGTCGAAATTCTTCGCAGCACACCCGCGGTACAGGTGGATGTCTCCTTATCTGCACAACATGATGTCCCACCCGTGGACCCTGTTTTCTGCAAAGGACACTGTTTTGTCTGAACCTGATCACAGTGGGGCGGTCGGAAAAGTCCGGTCCGAAAGGCACTGACCAGATGAGATTGGCGCCGGAACCTTGCAATTTGGGCTCAAATGCTCACACTTGGAGGGAATTGAGCCAACTCTCGCGGTTTGATTCCCGGCGCGCGAGTACCAGAACGAGTGAGGCCCGTCTGTTGCCGAATGCTTGTAGAAGCAAGAAAGGCGGAATTGAAATGTTGAAGCGATTCTCTTCAGTGGATTGTTTCCTATCCGGAGTTCATGACCAAGGCGGTTCCTTGGGTCGGCTCTCCCAAACTTACATTTTGTATGATCGGCGAAGCCAGCTCAAGGCGATGATAGCACACGACGTTTCCGCAGCGTACGGTGATAATATGGAGAAGGCAGCGGCGCGGGTCAAAGCGCAGGTATTGTCTATCGTGAATTTACAGGGCCACATGGTCAATCCTAATCCGGCGATTCGGTTCGTGAAGCTGATACACGCGCAGTCCTTCGAGCTGAACAACGACTGCGGTCACCTCGGTCCGGGCTGCGAAACCGACAAAGTCGATCGGGCGATCAACGAGTTCCTGGAGGAGAAATAACCTGCTGATCCGCAATCCTAGGCGGCTGTTTCTTTTCTTCCTCGCTTGCTCCAGGCCCGCCCGAATTGAATTCTCGCCGCTCAAAACGCGGTGGATAAGACCAGCGAGTAATTTCTGATCGGAGCCATATTGCCGATCATCTCGACGTAGTAATCTTCGAATGCGTTGTTGACGATGAAACTTATTTGCACGGGGTATCCGATTGACGTGAGGTCGACTCCCGCCCGGAGGTCGGTGACATACGCCGGGACGCGGCTGTTCCCGTTCCTTACAATTCCCAGTTGAACAAGCTGCCTGTCATAGTTCTCAAATGCGCTGATGTATCTGAAGTCTACTGAGGCCCGGTAGATGGATTTCTGGAAGTCGGCGGAGACATAGAACAGCTTGCGCGATCTGTACTTGAGGATCTCGTGAGTCGTCAGGTCGAGAGGGTAAATATACGTATAACTGGCTTTCAGCGTCAGGAAATCCGTCCCCGCATCGGTAGTAGCGTCGATCTCATAACCCTGTATCCTCGCGCGGGTCACGTTCTGAAAGGTAATCTGGCCGGCGGATGTGAACTCCGGTTCGATCATGTCCCAGTAATCGTTCTGAAACATCGCCGCGTCGATTACCCCTAAATACAGGACGGGGAATCTGCCGCCGATTTCCTCTGAGAGGCTTCGCTCGGGAAGCAGGTTCGGGTTTGCGACGATCGAGACTCCTCCTGTTTGAGTGGTCGCATATGTCTCGGCCAGGCTGGGTGCTCGAAAGCCGGTTCCTACAGACCCCCTCAAGGATCCCTCGCCGCCCAGGTCATACACCAGCCCGAGCTTCGGACTTATTCTGTCGAAGGCTGCCTTTCCCTGGATCTTCTCGTAATCGTATCTTGCCCCGGCGGTCGCGTGAAACCGGCCGAACCTTCTTTCACCCTGCGCGTAGACCGCACCCGATGTGCTGTGCCTGCTCGTGAACAAATTCGAGTTGATGAGATCAGCCTGGCCGTCGACGCCGAAAGTAAGAACGGTGTTGGGATCGTAATTCCATGTTCCCTGCAGTTCGAGATAGCCGAGGTTGGATGTGGATGAGTCCCCGATTCCTGAGGGGGTCTGCCCGAAGTTGTCGTACCAATGGTTGAAATAGTAGCTCCCGCGAACTATGTAAAGAAAGTCGTCGCTTAAAACGTGCGTGTATATCCCGGCGATCGTTGCCCTGGTTGAGTTGACCCACTGACCCAGCGTTCCCGGGCCGGGCTGAAGGGCGTGGTTGAGGTCCTCCCAGTAAAGAAAATTTCCCGAGTGTTGATCGAACACATCGGCAAACATTTTGAGACTCTGGTTCTTTCCAAGATTGCCGGATGTCTTCGCGAAGAAATTGAGCCGCCGGAAATAGTTGTTCTGAATGTACCCGTCGTCCTTTTTGTAACTCAGCGAAGCAGTGACGCCGAAGTCGCCCAGGCCGAGCGGCTGTGAATGCGCCACCGTCGCACCTTGAAAGAACCTGGTTTTGCCGGACCATCGCCACTGAGCATATCTCGGCTGCTCGTAGAAACCGCCGTACATTTTAACGTCCGTCGAGTTGACGTCCACGTTGTTCCTTGTTATGACGTCTATGACTCCGCCGAGAGCATTCGACCCGTAGAGCGCCGAGCCCGCGCCCTTGAGTACCTCGACATGATCGACATCGGACATCGGGATCGACTCCCAGACCGCCTGGCCCGTGTCGCCCGTGAGCATGGGTATTCCGTCGACCAGCAGCAAGACCCGGCTCCCGATCCCGCGGGCGTAGCCGCTCGAGCCCCGAATGTTCACCTGGTCCTTCACGACGTCCACACCCGGAACGTAACGAAGGGCATCGTCGAGCGATATGATGTTCCTTCTCTCTATCGATGCAGAGCTGACGAGACTGACACTGGCAGGAACATTTGTCAGGAGCTGGCGGCGCTTGCTTGCCGTCACGACCACCTGTTGGGTCTCAAAAGGCGACGGATGCAGGAAGACTTCCAGCCTCTTGATTTCGTTTTCCGACAACGACACGATTTCCTTGAACGGTCTGAAACCGACCATCGAAACGGAGACGAGGTATCTTCCCTCCCGAATACTCTCGAACGAGAAACTTCCGCCCGTACCTGTCAGCTTGCCGAACCTCTGAGGAGCTTCCGGACCGCGGGACTGGAGTAGAACCGTTCCGCCGACTATCGCACTCGAATCCTCGGCTGATCGGACGACGCCGTCCAACCTTGCCTGCGCAGAACTTCTACCTTGAAGCAGTAGAAGGAGGAGCGCCGCCGGGAGTAGGAGGCGTGTGTTTGAAATCAACATCGATATCGATTCCCGTTACGAAATTATTCGGTTTTACAACGACAGCCTCCGGTGAGCCCGCACCGTGTGAGTACCCGTAAGCACCGACGACTTTCCAATCGGATATCAGAACGGGACCGTATTGCAACGCGACCGCGACATACTGGAAAACGGCCGCGGAGTCCAGAGTGAAGCTGTAAGACAATGAGTCGACAAAGAAGGCCGGTACAGTCATGCCGATGGGAGGATAGACCTTTGCATTACCGGAGAGTACATCGCCTAAAATATTGTTGGGCGGGTAATGGTAAAAGGCCACGATTCTTATATCATACACGCTGTCCGGCGGCGGCCAGGAAGAGACAAAGTGGATCGTACCGCTGAACCCCGGCTGGACCGGTATCGGCTCAAGCCCGTGAGTACAGCCGATCAGGGAGATGGAAAGGGCCAGCGAGACTAAGTACTTTTGCATGCTTCAAGAAAAATAATCCTCCCCGTTTGGAATTCCAAAGCTTGGTAGTTCTTCACTTTGATTTGGTCTGTACACAAACCGCGAAGCGGCGATTTGGCTATAGGACAGCTTCTTCCTGACAAGAGCGCCCTACATTGAGACACCTTTCCTTGAATTTATTGCCGCAAGTCTTTGTTTTGATTCGTAAGTGGATGAACTTTATTAACTAACTGAAAACAGGTGATGGACGGCATGAAATACGATTTGATGATAATTGGCGCCGGTCCCGCGGGACTTTCAGCCGCAATCGAGGCAAAGAAGAAGGATCTTAAAGTACTCGTTCTGGACAAAGGTGCCATTGTTAATTCGATACAGAATTTTCCGCCGAGCATGATATTCTTCTCGACTTCAGACCTCCTGGAGATCGGCGGGGTCCCTTTCATCGCAAGTGCACCCCATCCTACGAGGGTAGAGACGGTGAACTATTACGTGCGGGTGGCCAAGTCGTACGGGATTGAATTCAAGAGTAATTCGAAGGCTATCTCCGTAAGCAGAATATCGAACGGCCATTCGAGCTTCATGGTGGAAGTGAAAAATGAGATTACTTCCCGGTTGAGCTTTATAGAGGCTGATAAAGTAGTCGTCGCGACCGGCTTCTACGACAATCCGAACCACCTCGGAGTGCCGGGTGAGGATCTCCCGAACGTCTCGCACTATTACAAGGAGCCGGGATTTCACTTCGGACAGAGAGTCGTTATCATCGGTGGAAAGAACAGTGCTGTCGAGGCAGCGCTCGATTTGTACCGCCACGGCGTGGACGTGACTATTCTTTACCGTGGAGATAGGTTCGGGAAGAGCGTCAAATACTGGATATTGCCCGATATTGAAAACAGAGTTAAGAACGGCGAGATAGCGGCCGGCTTCGGCTGCAGGATACTGGAAATAAAGACGGACAGGGTGATCGCGGATATCAAGGGAAAAAGACGGGAATTCCCCTGCGATTTTGTCTATGCCCTGACGGGTTATCATCCCGATGTCAGTTTCCTGCGCGAGCTCGGTGTCGAAATCAATGAAGAGAGCGGCATCCCTAAGCACAATCCCGAGACATTTGAATCGAACGTGCAAGGGATTTATGTCGCCGGTTCGATAGTGGCCGGTTACGACTGCAACAAGATATTTATCGAAAACGGTCGGGAACACGGCAAAACCATAGCAGAGGACATGATAAGAACATGACGCTTTATATCACGGAAGACCAGGTTGCCGGGCTGGTCGGAATAACCGATGCCATCGATGCTGTAGAAAAGGTCGGCAGGTCGCTGGCCGAACGGGAGACGACCTTTATTCCCCGGGCACGCCTCAGGATGCGAAACGGTTTCTTGCACCTTATGCCGGCTTCGCTGGAGAGTGACGGCTGTATGGGATACAAAGCCTACACGAGTTTCAAGGGAGTCGCCCGCTTCTTCGTGTTTCTCTTCGACAACCGGAACGGACAACTGCAGGCGGTTATCGAAGGTGACAAGCTGGGACAGCTCCGGACCGGCGCGGCCAGCGGAGCAGCAACTCGGATCCTTGCTCGAAAGAACGTGGAAACTCTGGGCCTGATCGGCTCCGGCTATCAGGCCGAGACGCAACTGGCTGCTGCTGCGGCCGTCCGGAATTTCAAGTCGGTAAAGTTGTTCAGCAGGAATTTCGACCATGCGGTGAAATTCTGTGAACGTCTTCAGCCGGGCCTGGCGCCGAAGCTTGAGCCCGTGCGCAAGGTCGAGGATGCAGCGGCGGCAGATGTCGTTACGACCGTGACAGGCGCAGTCTCGCCGGTTCTCTTGGGCGATATGCTCAAACCCGGCTGCCATATAAATGCGGTCGGCGGGAATATGCTTGTGAAGCGCGAGCTGGACGAGAAAGTCGTCGAGCGGAGCGATCTTATAGTAATTGACAGCCGGGAGCAGGGAAAGCTGGAGTGCGGCGATTTCCTTCCCCTGATAGACAAGGGCAAGCTTCACTGGAGCGACGTTTTCGAATTCGGAGATATTTTCAACGGAATCGCCGCCAGGAAGAATGATGATGAAATCACCCTCTTCAAATCTCAGGGAATAGCTCCGTGGGATGTGGCGCTTGCGAATGTCGTGTATAACCGCGCCCTCGAACGGAAAGTCGGAACCCGGATTCCCCTGTGACGGCTAAACCGGAACCGCATTCTGTGAGTAACCCCGTGACAAAGACCAATCTCCTCGGCAAATCAGAAGATGAGCTGCAGAGTTTCTTCTCCGAGATAGGTGAGGCTCCTTACAGGGGGAAGCAGCTCTTCAACTGGATTTATCAGAAACATGTCGAGGATTTCGGTCCGGTTACAGGCTTTACGAAGTCGCTGCGAGCAAGGTTGTCCGAAATTGCGGAGATAAGGTATCCTACCGTCATCGGCAATGAGGAATCTCGGGTCGACGGCACGCTGAAACTGCTTTTGCAACTGGAGGACGGCAACAGGATCGAAACTGTTCTGATTCCCAAAGAGAAGTCGCCCGATGACCTCGGCTCGCTCAGAGAAACCGTTTGCGTGTCGACTCAGGTCGGCTGCCCTCTCGACTGCAAGTTTTGCGCTACCGGGGCCATGAAGTTCGCACGAAACCTGACGACCGGCGAGATCGTATCCCAGGTACTCATCGCGCAGCGCCATGCGAAAAGGCGGATTACAAATGTCGTGTATATGGGAATGGGGGAGCCGTTGATGAATTACGATGCGGTGGTCCGCTCCATCGGGATACTCACCGATGACAGATCGATAAACATTCGCGCGAAAGGGATTACCGTCTCGACGGCAGGAGTTGTCGACAAGATCCCGATGCTTGCGGACGAGACCCTCAAGTTCAGGATCGCGATTTCTCTGCACAGCCTGGACGAAGATGTGAGGACTCTCCTCATGCCGATCAACAAGAAGGACAGGCTCGCGCGGCTCCTCCCGGCGGTAAAGGAATTTGCCCGGGGAAGGCGGGACAGGGTCACATTCGAATATATCCTTTTCGACGGGCTGAACGACAGGGACGAGGACATAACGAAACTGGTGAGGCTATCCGGCGAGATACCTCTCAAGATAAACCTTCTCCGCTACCACCCGCTGGGACATCTTTCCAAACTTGGCTTGCAGATTGATCCGGTTGCGCTTAAACTAAAGCCGAGCGACCGCGTTGACGAATTCGCGGACAAGCTTCGCGAAAGCGGGATCAAAGTTTTCGTACGTTCGAATTCCGGTGAAGACATCGACGGAGCGTGCGGCCAGCTCGCAGCAAAGAACATTCGCAGGCAAAAAAACACGAGGGTGAAGGAATGATTGTTATTCTATTTGGACCACCGGGTGTTGGTAAAGGCACACAAGCTAAGATCCTTTCAAAAGAGATGAATATCGCTCACATAGCCACGGGGGACATACTCAGGGAGGCGGTTTCACGCGGTACCGAGATGGGCAAGAAGGCCAAGGCTTACATGGATCGGGGGGAACTTGTTCCCGATGACGTTGTTATCGGCATTATTCAGGACAGGCTGAGAGAAGACGATGCGAAAAACGGCTTCATTCTCGACGGCTTCCCGAGGACCCTTCCTCAGGCCGAGGCTCTGGACAAGGTCTTTGAGAAGGCCGGAATTAAGGTCGATCACGTGATCAGCATGGAAGTCGACCAGGAGCTGCTCGTCAAACGTCTTACGTCACGGCGCGTTTGCAGGAGCTGCGGCTCGATATTTAATCTGATGGTCGACCGGATCGAGGATTCGATATGCCCGAAGTGCAAGGGCGAGTTGTATCAGAGGGACGACGACAAGGAAGAGACCATCCAGCGTCGCTTCGAGGTATATCAGAAACAGACCAAGCCGGTGAAGGATTTCTACCGCAACAAGAAGATGCTCGCTGAAATAGACGGCATCGGTGACATAGGTGAGATTACCCTGCGTTTAAAGAATCTGATGAAATGAGATTTTGATCCAAGACGAGAGGTGTCGGCAAGGCGGCTATTCCGGGCATAAACAAACATGACTAAAACTCAAGGAGGAAAAATGCGCAATACAATTTCCGCAGCGGCGGTGTTTTTCTTACTCGCCGGGTTTGCAAGTGCTCAGGACCTATCCAGCACTCTTAGCAAAGTCGGTAACCAGTATGCTGAGGCATACGTCGCGCCGGCAGTCAACGCATTCGGCGCCGACATCAATTCCGGGTTATTCAATACAGCAAAAGTCGGCGGGATTCTCCCGTTCGGACTGAATCTATATGTAGGTGTCAAAGCCGCGGCTTCTTTCATCCCGAGCTCCGAGCAATCCTTCGGCCTGGCTTACCAGGGCACCGTTACCTTTTCTGAGATGTACGACAACCAGAATTTCACGATAGAGGTACCGACTACCTTCACCGTCAAAGATGCACCGACAATCTTCGGTGAGAAGACGGACGGGCAGGCCAGCTTCAGTGTCCAGAAGGACACGACTGTAACTCAGGGTAGCTTTTCACATACGTTTCACCTGGATTCGACCGCGACCGTTCCGACTATTCCGGGCCTGTTGCATACTACAGTTGCTCCCATCCCCATTCCGCAAATCGGACTTGGCAGCATATTCGGCACGGATATTTTCATAAGGTTCCTTCCGAAGATTAAAATATCGAACTACGGCTCGTTTCAGCTTCTCGGGTACGGGATAAGGCACGACGTCAGCCAGTACATCCCCCTTTGTCCCGTCGACATCGCCGTACAGCTGGGCTGGCAGAACCTCTCGATCCAGGATTCCACCGGCAGCAAGGTCCTGAAAGCCTCTGCCTTCGCCGCCAACCTCGAAGTCAGCAAGACCTTTGCGGTGGTGACGGTCTACGGCGGGCTTCAGACTGAGAGCTCTTCGGTGGATATAAACTACAGCTATCAGCCTCAGGCAACCCCTCTCGATCCGAATCCAAAGCCGATTCCGATTTCGTTCAACCTGAAGGGGAAGAACAATTTCAGGGAAATCTTAGGAGTGAATTTCGGCCTCGGACCGCTGACGATCAACGCCGATTACAGCTTCGGTCCTATAAATGTTGCATCCGCAGGATTTGGGGTGACCCTGTAGTACAGGGACTCCTGAGCGCCGCCGGGGTCAACCTGAGTCTCTGGAGCATCTTCAAGTTTGTTTTTGCAGTCTTTATATAAGGAGTAAATCGTTGTTCATAAGGTCCATTGGAAAATCCCGCCGCGGGTGGGGGTATGCATTTCTGGGTATTGCAGTTGCTGCCTCCTTTCTCCTGGGCAGTCAAAATGTCTTCGGTGCAATCAGGAACCTTCCCGGCGGGCCGACGATCTACAAGCACGGCCCGACGATAAACCCGAATAAGCTGGCGCTGCCCGGCGTAGTGGTCGTGAAATTCAAGCCGGGTGTACCGGCAACAATCCAGCAGCTGGAAAACGTACCGGCCCTGCAGAAACAGATCGTCAAGGAAGCCAGCGTGACAAAAATGAGCCCCCTTCTCGGGATTATGCACATGACGCTGACCAAATCCTCGGAAATACTGAACAACATTTACATCGTTCATTACACCGGAACCGTTACACCGGCGTTTCTGTCTCAGTCGCTCGACAGCAACCCCGATGTCCAGTACGCCGAACCGCACTATATGTATAGAGTCAGCGACGCCAATCTCCATCCGAACGATTCGCTAATCTCCGAGCAGTATGCGCTTACGAAAATCGATGCCTTTGACGCGTGGAATATAACACTGGGCGACTCCAGCGTCATCATCGGGATCGTCGATACCGGCGTCGACTGGATGCACCCAGACCTGTTCGGCAACATCTGGCAGAACCCGCACTGGCGGACAGACACCCAATATCCCGCTGACTCTATCGGCTGGGACTTCGGCGGGACGGACGGCACTCCCGACAATAACCCAATGGAGGATGGTCCTCATCATGGAACCCACGTAGCGGGTATTGCCGCCGCTATCGCAAACAATCACATCGGCGTCGCGGGTGTCGCGCCCAACTGCAGAATCATGGCCGTAAAGGTTTCTGAAGCTGACCAGGTCGACCCGAGCGGAGAGCCTTATATCCTTTTCGGTTTTGAGGGGATAATCTACGCGGCCGACAACGGCGCCCGGATAATCAACTGCAGCTGGGGTGGAGTCGGCTATTCACAATACGAACAGGATGTAATAACCTACGCCGAGGCGAAAGGGGCGTTGGTAGTGGCGGCTGCGGGGAACGATCACAATACTGAGTTCCAGACCCCGGCTTATTACAGCGGCGTGCTCTCTGTGGCCGCTACCGATCAAAATGACGCGGCTGCTTATTTCACCAACTACAGCTACAACGTTTCCGTCTGCGCACCGGGCCTGAACATCGTCTCGACATGGGGCACCGACTCCTATGCGACCCTCAGCGGCACTTCCATGTCTTCGCCGTGTGCGGCGGGAGTGGCAGCCCTTGTCGCCAGCCAGCATCCGGATTACACACCGGAACAAATTCTCGAGCAGGTCCGGGTCAGCTCAGACAACATCTATAATATCAATCCGAATTATGTGGACGAGCTCGGCTTCGGAAGGGTGAACGCCTTCCGGGCCCTGACCGTCTCTTCCCCGGGTGTCGACGTCAGTGATATCACCTTGAGCGATTCGGTCGGCGGAAACAACGACGGTGTCTATACGGACGGTGAAACAGTGCAGGTCTTCGGCAAAGTGACAGACTGGCTTGCCCCAACCTCCAACCTTCAGCTCGCGCTTACCAGCAATGACCCGAACGTTACGATTGTCAAGGGAAGTGTGTCTATCGGCGTACTCCAGACAAAAGGGAGCTTCGAGCTTCAGAATAAACCGCTGAGTTTCAAGGTGAACAACGGAACGCCCAACGACTATCAGGCCACTTTCTTGATAAAGATTACGGACGGCAGCTACAGCGACTATCGCAGTTTTACGGTCCTCCTGAATCCGACATTCAACGAGCTGAATGTCAACAACATAGCCACGACACTCTCGGCGAAGGGGAATATCGGCTATAACGATTACCCGAACAACACGGAAGGGGTGGGTTTCATAAACGAATCTACCGGCGATAACCTTCTCTTTGAAGGGGCATTCATGGCGGGGACTGGCCCGAACAAGGTTGTGGATGTAGCACGCGATTCTACGGAGACTGCCGCAGAAGAAGACAACGACTTCAGACCGCTTGGCCTGGTGACCGTCAAGACACCGGGTCCGGTTGCCGACCAGGAAGGGCTAACGGCGTTTGACGACAGCAATGCCACTTCAAACCGCGTCGGGATCGAGGTGAGCGTGCACAGCTTTGCTTTCAACAGAGATTCCACGTCAAACTTCATAATTTGCCAGTATACGATAAAGAACCTGAACGCCGTCGCTATCAATAATATGTATGCCGGCCTGTATCTCGACTGGGACATCGGTCCTAACGGGGCGAACAACATAGCGGCCTACGACAAGGACTACCAGCTCGGATATGCCTACGACTCCACCCGCGCGACCAGGGACTACGCGGGCTGTGCACTTCTTTATGGTGCCAGCATAAACTACACAGCAATCGACAACGCAAGTGCGACAAACGGCGTATACACCGGGTTCACCAAGCTCCACAAATGGCAGGCAATGTCCGAAGGCACGGTCAACTCATTTGCCGGACCGAGCGACATTTCGATGGTCGTCTCAGGTGGACCGGTCTCAATACAAGCTAATTCCGACACAGTGCTGGCATTCGTCCTGGCGGCAGGCGACACGCTGCAGGACCTGGAGAGAGCGGTGGCAGTGGCAAGAGAAATCTATGGCGTGGTGAGCGGCGGCACGACACCGACACTGTCTTCCTTTGCCCAGCTTTACCAGAACTACCCGAATCCGTTCAATCCCACGACGACGGTTTCGTTTGCTCTCAAGAGTGATGCGAAGGTTTCGGTGGCCGTTTACAACGTGATCGGGCAGAAGGTGAGGACGCTTACCGACAGGTCCTATGCCGGAGGCGGCCCGTACCAGCTTGAGCTGTCGAGCGAAGGACTGGCGAGCGGCGTTTATTTTGTGAGACTGATTGCCACCTCGAGCTCCCAGACCTTCACCCAAGTCCGGAAGATAATGGTATTGAAATGATATCAAATTTTTGCCCGGGTATCGTGAGTAACGGACTAAAGTCCAACTGCTGCTCGTGAATTCAATCCACGGCATAAATGCCGCGGCAATAGACTGAGATAGCCGGATGAAGAGGCATACACACTCTTGGCTCGGGAGCACTACGAAGTAGTCGCTTCCACTATGTGGTCCTGCGGACGCGAGAGCTCCCTCAGAACTTGCGAGGATGCTATGAAGGGGGAAAAATGAAAGGAATAATTCTGGGCTTCCTGACCTTGTTTACGGTCGTGTCTTTCTCGGGGTGTAAGTTGGTCGACGACACGTTCGGTCCCCAGAAGAGTTCAGGCCCGCCGAAGT
>JBJKQU010000092.1:0-8429 GCA_046705025.1 Candidatus Kryptoniota bacterium
GGGGATTGTAGGCGTCGTCAGGAATTTCCACATGGTTTCTCTTCGCGATTCTGTAGCTCCGCTCATGATAAGGTTGCGACCTGGAGAGCATGGAAACGTGATAGTCAGGATAAAGCCGAATCACACCCTTCAGGCCATTGGCGCCATCCGGAGGACATGGGACAAATTTGTCAAAGACCGCCCGATACAGTTTTCTTTCCTGAGCGATGACCTGAACAGGCTCTACACAAGCGACGAGAAGCTTGCTAGCTTATTCGGCGTCTTCGCATTCGTCGGGATCTTCATCGCAAGCCTCGGACTTTTCGGACTGTCAGCGCTGGTGGCAGAGCAGAGGACGAAGGAGGTCGGGATCCGAAAGGCACTCGGCGCCTCAGTTTCCGACATTGTCTCGCTCCTGTCAAAGGAATTTCTTGTACTGGTTCTTATTTCGAACCTGTTTGCATGGCCGATAGCTTACTATGCCCTGAGCAAGTGGCTCCAGGGATTTGCATACAGGATAAGTCTGGGTATTTGGATCTTTGTTCTGGCAGGGCTGGTGGTGCTGGCGATTGCGATGGTGACTGTCAGTTACCAGGCGATAAGAGCCGCAAGAGCCAATCCTGTCGAAGCACTTCGATACGAATGATATCGGAGTCCGGAGATCCCGCCTAGCGGGGTTGAGGATCAGAGATATGAATAGCAGGAAACAGGCTGAGAGTTGTAGATGACAGGATTAAGAAATGGAATCGGCGGAACGGGGAGTAGCAGACTGTGAGTTAAGTAGACGAAGTCCTAAATACTTCAAAAAGTCGCGCCGCTTAACGGACACTGTCTGTATCAACAGTCAACGGCTCGAATAGATCTGCACCGGGAGGGAACTCCTTTCCCATCTGCCGATAAGCCAATATCATTTCGTGGAGCGCATCCTTCAGTGATTGACGACAGTCTTCAAATGTCTTGCCTTCAGTCACGATTTCCGGCCATTCAACCAACTGTCCCATGTAACCGGTTTCAAGCCGCGTATATTTTGCCGTGTAGTTCTTTGACATCGCACCTTTGGGCTTTGATTTCTTAGCACAATTTAGGCCCGGAAGAATGGGAAGTCAACTGATCGATGAGCGTCGTTTGCAACGATAGCACGGATCTTGCCCAGGATTTCAGAGATGACCTGCTCGGATCTTTATGTCTGGAACTGTTTTAATCAGGCAAGCGACTTACAGCATGGTGATCAGGACGTGCCCGCCGACTGCTTTTTTCTTACATCGTCACATGTGCTCTGATGCCGAAAACGTCAACCGGTCCACGATCCCTGTTGTAACCAGGGTCGACTATGAATTGGTAGTCGGCACTGAGAGCGAGCATCTTGTCCACACGGAATGAGTAAAACGTTTCGAGAATACTCTCTAGTCCGTAGTGGGGCAGCTTCCCATCTCCGATAATGAAGCCATAACCGCCGCTCGCCAGGTAGGCACGGTGTGCCTTTGACAAGCCGTCGACGGCTGCCGCCAGACCAAAGGTATCGTACTTTCGCCCGAAGAGGTGAGGTTTCGTCAATATGCCGGCAGAAACCGTACGGTCAATTTCCGTATATGACCACGTCTCGTTTTGTCCGTCATCCCATCCGATTCTCGCGAACAAACCGGCGTCTTTGCACAGGCTCTGCTGGAAATTGATCCCGAAGCCTAACTTGGTCCTTCCGTATAGCCTGGTGAGGACGATGTTGTGGTCATAGGTGGGGTTAGTCGTTGCCTCGTTGAAATTCCCGAAATGCCCCGTGTTGTAATAGAGCAGCAAACGTATCTTTCCGCGTTGTCCGTCGAGTCCGTACCCGTAACCTCCCTGCAGCACGAAGCTGTGGGCCTTCGCAATGTTCGGATCGAAACGCGGGCCATTCGCGGAGCTGGTCTGCATTGTCGCAGCAAAGCGAAGTGTGAAACCGCGGCTCAGATACTCTGCCACAAAGCCTGGAATGTATCCCCGCGTATCCGCCGGGTAATCCCATGCGCCGTTGTTCATCAATGCCCAGTTCATGAATTGGGTTCTCGCATCGTTGCTGTACGCATTTTTGTCGAAGAAGTCCGCAATACTGAATTTCCCCAGCACGAAGCTCAGGCGCGGGGAGTCCTTTGTCAAAGGACTACTCGAAAGGTCGAATGTTTTTCGCAGGTATATTTCCCCCGAAGACAGCTGTGGAGTCGGTTTGCCGATACGAAAAGCGTCTCCATTTGGGAAGCCTGCAATCCCCAGTGCTCCGCTCAGTGCTTTGCCCCCGCTCAATTCGGGATTGAACACGATTCTGAACTGGTCCGGCAAAAATACATTGAAGTAGAAATTGGACGTCAGGGACAAGGCCGGGGGTTCTTTAGACATGAAGCTGTTCTTTCCGGAGTAGGGAGAGGGGAAATTATTATTTGCCTGCATAATGAGTGTCTGCTGGAAGTGCAGATTCGCACTGAGCCCGCGGATATGCGTTTGCGAAAAAGCGGAAGTGCTCATACTGACAACAAGAAGAAAAACCAAGTCAGTTAGAAAGTCTGAAAAGTGGTGCCCTGGTTGCGATGACATAAATAGAACCTCCCTAAGTCGTAGTCTAGTTCGGAGATAAAACTCTACTCCACGTCATCCGCTCGGAGATGACCAGTCCCACCAATTATATCATTGAAAACATGAGTGTGAGTACTATGGTTCCGTCAATGATTTGCTGGGTTACATATTTGCGGGGTTGCGAGCAGTGTTTCAAAGTATAGTGTTCGTTTCATCAAACGCGGCAATCGGTGCGAACCTGCTGGGGTTTGTCAAGGGCTTTGAATCCCTTCGGGTTCATTCCCCGCGGCTTGCCGCGTCTGTCATTCCCGTGAGAGCGGGAATCCGGGAAATTTCCGGATTCCGGGTCAAGCCCGAAATGACGAGCCGGAAACCTGATACTGGATCAGATACTCCGCTGCTTGCGGCTGGGTAGTTCATTCGGGCGCGCTGGTGTTTGCGCCGGGTCGTGCGCGTCGCGCCATGTGTGTCATGTTGCCTCACCATCTTGCATTTCTTTTATGGTCTATATAGATTTGTCCATAGTTCCAATGGAACGCGCAAATCTACAGCAAAGAGATATTCTTCACTTCACTTCTCGTCCTAGACGCCGGAAAATTGCGCATCCCTGCCAATCAACCAACAATATCAAAAGGAGGTAAAAATGAACAGCAAGTACGGCAATGCTGTGCCGCTCGGATATGCGGCTCTTTCCATTGTATTGTGGATGGGTATGATGATGTACGCTAACTGGTACTCTCCCGAGGCCGGAATGTTCGGAGGGATCCTGGCATTCACCCTCGGAGGGATAATTCTCGGTATAGCGGGGATTTTCTCGTACCTGAATGGGGATGCAGTTGACGGAATACTCTTTCTCGTCAGTGCAGCCTTCCTATGGGCAATCTCAATGGCAAGTCACCACATGGGCGTCGGTTCAGCAGACATGGGCATGATGTCTGCAGCGCATAGCTATGCCGGTTGGGCCGACCTGACATGGGCGGTCGTTGTCTTCTTCATATGGTTTGCATCTATGAAAGCCGGACTGCTCAAGATGTTGTTCCTGCTCGGATTCTGGGTAGCACTCGTCATCTTTACCATCGCAGGATGGACCAGTTCTGAGATTATCAGAGTTATCGGCGGGTATGTAGGACTGGTGACGGCTGTCATCGGACTCATCTACTTTGTGGCTGAGTCTACCAAGCTTGGAAAAGGTTCCCCGGCTTCCTAGTGCCGGAGCAGCCTGATACGGTGTAAGAAAAAGTCCCGCCTTAGCGCGGGACTTTTTTAACGCGAGGATCGGAGATCTCAGGCAGGGCTGGACCAGGTCTTCCCTGGATCTATGCTGCCGGCCGTTATTCTGCTGTCTTCACAGAATCTGCTGTGTCTATTTGTTGCCGCCTGTAAGTGGAAGCGACTTTATTCCCAGGTTATATGCCATGAACGATAACACGTCTGCCGACTGTGCGATGCGCTTGTCGGTTGGCATGTAGTTGTGACTCGTCTTCGTCTCAACGCGGATCAGGACCGGGTCATTACATGCCTGGTCGTGCTGCATCGCAGCCGTGAACTTGTACGAATGGCTCGGTACCACCCTGTCGTCGTGATCTGCTGTCGTAACGATCGTCGGGGGGTAACATGTCCCGGGGCGTATGTTCTGCACCGGCGAATATTTTATTAGCCACTGGAATGCGGTTGAGTCGGCGGAAGAACCGTACTCCGGCACCCAGGCAACACCGGCGGAAAACTTCTGGTACCTCAGCATGTCCATTACGCCGGCACCGGCATAAACGGCACCGAACAGGTCCGGACGCTCGGTCTCGCACGCGCCGACAAGCAAGCCACCGTTCGAATATCCCTCAATTCCCAATCTCGGCGTCGACGTATAATCTTCTCTTATCAAGTACTCTGCTGCTGCGATGAAATCGTCGAACACGTTCTGTTTCTTCCCCAGCATGCCGGCGTGATGCCACGCCTCGCCGTACTCACCCCCGCCGCGGATGTTTGCAACGGCGTATATCCCGCCCATCTCCAGCCACGCGACATTCACCGGACTGAAGGACGGTGTTATGCTGATGTCGAACCCGCCATACGCGTAAAGAAGGGTGGGGTTTTCACCATCGAGCTTTGTCCTCTTCTTCATTGTGATGAACATCGGGATTCGGGTACCGTCTTTCGAGTGATAAAATACCTGCTTGGTCACAAATTCTTTCGGGCTAAAATCGACGTGAGGTGCGTGGAAAGCGGCGCTCTTGCCGGTTCTTAAGTCATAACGAAACACCGTGGTGGGGTAGAGATAAGACGTGAATGCGTAAAACAGAACAGGGGAGTCGGTCCGCCCGCTGAGCTCGCCCACTGTTCCTATACCCGGGAGCTTAAGATCTGTCTTGTCTTTACCGTCAAGCGAGAAAATCGATACTTCGCTCTTGGCGTCGACAAGGTAATTGACCACCACATGTCCTCCGGCAATCAAGGAGCCCTGAATCACGTTTCTTGTCTCGGGAACCACCGTCTTCCAGTTCTTCGGTGAAGGGTGGTTGATGTTGAACGACACGATCTTCCTGTTCGGAGCGTCGTGCGTGGTTTGCAGAAATATCGTCGTTCCCGCGTTCCCTATGGGGTAATATTCCGCATTGTCTTTTTCGAAGAGAGGATTGATGGGCGACGAAAGATCAGGATGTTCCGGGTCTTTCAGATCTACATAAAAGACCTTGTTCCTGGATTCTGTTCCCTTGTTGAGTGTGATGAAGAGGTATCTCCCGTCGTCTGTCACGCTCCCGCCGACAAACCAGCCGGGGTAATCCTTGAGGTTGTAGAAGAGTTTGTCCTCACTCTGAGGGGTCCCTGTCTTGTGATAGAAGAGTTCTTGCCCGACCGCTTCCGTCATCAGGGCCTGACCCTTTTTCGGCTCGGGAAACCGGGAATAGAAGAACCCGTTGTTGTCTTTCGTCCAGGCGATGCCTGAGAACTTCACCCAGTGTACGGTGTCGGGAAAATCCTTGCCGGTCGCAAGATTTCTTACATGGAATTCTTCCCAGTCAGAGCCCCCCTGCGAAAGCCCGTAGCATAGGTACTTGCCGTCGGGTGAAGCGTCGTATTCGAGAAGAGCTATCGAGCCGTCAGGAGACAACTTGTTCGGATCGAGTACCATTCTTGCTTTTCCTCTTGTCTCTTTCTCCATATAGACAGGACTCTGGTTTTGGAGGCCCGTATTCCGGCTGTAGAAGAGTCTTCCTTCATGCTGACTCGGTACTCCTACCTTCGCGTAATTCCACAGCTTAGTGATTCGCCGGTTGATTCGGTCGCGGAACGGGATCTTGTCGAGGTAATTAAAAGTCACCCTGTTCTCTTCTTCGACCCAGGCTTCGACTTTAGGGCTGTTCTGCTTTTCCATCCATCGATACGGGGCCGGTACCCTGGTTCCGAAGTAGTTGTCTATAGTTGTGTCACGGTAAGTATTCGGGTATTTGATATGTTGAGCGTTCGCTTTCATAGGCATAGTACTCATAGCAACGATGATTAAGATTCCTAGTTTGGTAATGAAATTGGCGTTCACGGAATTCCCCCTTCTTTTGTCGAATCTCTCCAAAGTTCTCACTCTCTGCACCTCTCTTCAACTACGGTTGGAAAGGAAGGTATTCTTGATCGTTTCCTCTGTTTTGTTTTCGCGACGGCGATATGATGTTCGATGAGTTGTAGCGGGCCGGATAGAGGGCACGGTCATTGTGTTAAATATCGCATGAAATCGACGACGGTGCAAATGGAACCTGGTTGGAACAAAGTGGCACATCCAAAGCGTTATACTGTCAAGTTGAGGAGATAATTTAGGCACTAGTACAATCATTCAGGAGTACGATAGTGAACATCGTCTTATTCGGAGCCAGTGGAAATATCGGGACGAGAATCATGCAGGAGTCATTAGATCGGGGACATTCGGTAACCGCGGTCGTGAGGAATCCTGCAAGAATATTAGTACATCATCCTAATTTGGAGGTAGAAAAAGGTGATGTATTGGATGCGGCTCAAGTAACGCTATTCGCCGCCGGAAACGACGTGGCCGTCAGCGCATTCGGACCGGGTATCGGCAATTCGGTCAACTACGCTTTATTCAGGAAGGCAACCGAATCGCTCTTAAAGGGGACGAAGGACGCAGGAGTCAGACGTTTCATAAACGTCGGTGGGGCGGGTAGCCTATTCATTTCGCCGGGAGTGCAGCTGGTCGATTCACCTCGGTACCCGGAGGCGCTCAGGGCTTATGCCTCTGCCCAGAGGGATACACTCGAGCTGTTTCGTCGGGAGAAGGAGCTGGAATGGACGTTCTTCTGTCCGGCCATCTTTACTGAGCCCGGCAAGCGTACTGCAAAATTTCGGCTGGGGAAAGATGAGCCTGTATTTGATTCGTCGGGGGAGTGCCGGATCTCGATAGAGGACTTCGCGGTCGCTCTGGTCGACGAGATCGAGAATCCGCACTTCATCCGCGAAAGGTTCACGATCGGTTACTAACTGAAGCAATAAAAAACAGGAGGAGTTCTATGTCGGAGTTCAGCCAGAATCTGGGCAAGTTGATCCTCAGGGTCACGGTCGGAGGTCTGATGCTGTTTCATGGGATCTCGAAAATAATTCACGGCGTGGCCTGGATGCACGGGCCGTTAAGTGCGCTTCACCTCCCTTTCTTTATCGCTTATGGCGCCTACATCGGGGAAGTGGTAGCTCCGGTGCTGATCATCCTGGGAATTCTGACGAGATTGTCGGGCCTGGTGTTATCCTTCGATTTATTAGTGGCGTTTATCCTGGTATCGCATACAAGGTTCCTCACGGTCGCTATGAGCGGCGGTTGGGGACTCCAGCCGGATGCATTCTTCTTCCTGACCGGCATTACGATCTTCTTCCTGGGAGCCGGGAAATTCAGCGTGACTGGAGCCGGGGGGAAGTGGAACTGATGTATCTCGACAGATCTGCAGGACGACCGACAGCTCCGTAAAATGCCATCCTTATGGATCAACCGAAAGAGGCTTTGCTTATTGTTGTCTGCTCTCGGCCGCCTCCGAGGATTGACAGTGTCGCAATTCGAAGGTAACTTACCCGCGGAACCGCCGCTTATGTTGGTCGTGCTCCGGATACGCGGCAAATGGTAACTTTTCGAAATTAATTCCGCAGTACCTTTCACGATTTTGTATCAATGCATAAATGCCTCTTTCGGTGTTTCTGCCGAAGAACCTCCTGAACAAGCCTGGCTGTAGTCATTCGGTATCTGACCGAAAAAGTTCAAGCACACTGCAAAACGGGATAACATAGGAGGCTGTCATGACGCTCGAAAAATTGAAGGAGTATCTGGACAACCACGGCATCAAGTACGTCGTCGTTAGTCATTCGCTTGCCTACACTTCCCAGGAAATTGCGCATTCCGCTCACATTCCGGCAAAGCAGATGGCGAAGACGGTGGTTGTAAGGGTAGACGGAAAATTCTGCATGGCCGTCCTGCCTGCATCGTATAAGGTAGACCTGCATCTCCTGCGCGACATCACCGGCGCGAGGAAGGTCGAACTGGCGACGGAAGATGAATTCGGTTCGATGTTTCATGGGTGCGAAGTCGGCGCTATGGCGCCGTTCGGCAACATCTATGGGATGGACGTCTATGTCTCGGACCTGCTGGCGTCCCAGGAAGAAATAGCCTTTAATGCCTGTTCGCATCGTGAATTGTTGAAGATGTCCTACAAGGACTTCGAGAGGCTGGTTCAACCTAAGGTGATGGAGTTTGTCGAGGTTTAAAATTGCGGCTGCTTCATGAGTCGATGCTGTCCGGCTGGTAGTGGCTCAATTTAAAAACATTCAACGCAGAGGACGCAAAGGAGGCGCAAAGCACGCAGAACAACTATATTCTTTCGCGGTCTCTGCGATTATTTGTCTTTGCGAACTTTGCGTTAAATCAA
>JBJKQU010000093.1:0-11212 GCA_046705025.1 Candidatus Kryptoniota bacterium
CTCGCGATAATCAAGGAGTGCGTGGAGCTTTCATCCGCTGCTTCCAGGAAGGGAAACGGGGGACAGCTGATCAATGTCCGCGGGGAAATCATTCCTTACGTAAGGCTTCGCGACTACTTCGGTCTGGAAGGCGCCACTCCGAAGTACGAATACATCGTAATAGCTGAGGTGAACGGAGTTCGCCTTGGTTTCGCGGTCGACTCTGTCATAGGAGAACACCAAACGGTAGTCAAATCGCTCGGAGCCATGTACAAGGACGTGGATGGATTGTCCGGAGCAACCGTTCTCGGCGACGGGACGCTGGCGTTGATAGTAGATGTTCCTGTTGTGGCGACGGTGGCAGAACGGGAGCGGGAACGACTGCTAAGTCTGGATTCCCGAGCTTTTTCAAATACTTAAATTCGAAACCAAAACTACAAGGAGGTAGTAGATGGCCTTACACGAAGTATCGGCAAGTGCGGAAAGAGATTATTCACAGATAATGAACTTAAGAACTGAAAGGGAATCATTATGAAATGGTTCTTCAACCTTAGGATAAGCACTAAACTGCTTTCAGGTTTCATCATAGTCAGTGCCATCACAGCTATCGTGGGAATTCAAGGAATCTCGAACATGGGCAAGATAGACGGGATGCTGCGTGACATGTATAACAATCAACTCGAAGGAATTTCCTTCGTCAAGGAAGCAAATATCAACCTGATTGATTACGCCAGAGCGGAAAAAGACTTTTTGCTCGCCTCCACCGTCGAAGGACGGCAGAAATATCAGGCTGAGATGAGCATCTACCGAAAGAAGCTTCTCGACAACATTGCAAAGGCTAGGCCTCTGATCGCTGATAGCGAGGGCAAGAAGCTCATGGCGACATTTGACCAGCAATTCAATGACTACGCCGCTGTTGCTGATCAGGTGGTGAAGCTCGGCAATCAGGACAAGCTGAAAATGTCTACACAGTCGATGCAGCTTTCGAAAGGAAAAGAGAGGCAACTGTCCGACCTTGTCGATACGACGTTATCGCAGATAGCTAGCTTGAAAGAAAAGATTGGACAACAGGCTTACTACCAGAGCAGTGCTGTTTACGCTCAGAGCAGGTTATATATGCTACTACTGATAATCGGTGGAGTGGGTATTGGTCTCGCGCTCGGCATTATCATCTCACGTAACATCACGAAACCGCTTGGTGCAGCGGTCGACGCAGCGAACCGGCTTGCTGAAGGGGATCTGACAATGAAACTCGAGGCCACAAGCAAAGATGAAGTCGGAAAGCTTGTTACGGCTTTTTCGAATATGGTAAAGAAGATATCCGCTGTCGTAGAGGATGTCAGCAATTCATCCGACAACGTTGCATCCGGAAGCCAACAGCTTAGTTCGACGTCTGAACAGATGTCGCAGGGATCTACAGAGCAGGCCAGCGCCGCCGAGGAGGCTTCTTCTTCAATGGAAGAAATGGCGAGCAATATAAAACAGAACGCTGACAATGCACACCAAACCGAAGGCATCGCGACTCGCTCCTCCCAGGATGCCAAGTCTGGCGGAGAGGCCGTGCATCAGACCGTGGAGGCCATGAAAAATATCGCTGACAAGATCTCGATCATAGAGGAAATCGCACGCCAAACGAATCTTCTTGCGCTCAATGCTGCTATCGAGGCCGCCAGGGCTGGTGAGCATGGAAAGGGATTTGCAGTGGTTGCCTCGGAGGTTCGCAAACTTGCGGAACGCAGCCAGGCCGCAGCAGGCGAGATTAATGACCTGGCCGGCTCCAGCGTGGAAATTGCCGAAAAGGCCGGAGAAATGCTCGGTAAGCTCGTCCCTGACATTCAGAAAACGGCGGAGCTTGTTCAGGAAATTTCCAGTGCGAGTGCTGAGCAAAGCACGGGCGCCTCGCAGATCAACAAGGCCATACAACAGCTCGATCAGGTCACGCAGCAAAACTCTGCCGCGGCCGAAGAAATGTCCGCAACAGCGGAAGAACTCGCTGCTCAGGCCGAACAGCTCAAGAGTGCGATCGCCTTTTTCAAATTAAGCGAGGACATGCAGGGTCACCAGGTCCGAAGAGCTGCTCACACGCAGGCGCACATAGCCCATATTGCAAAAAAGGATACACCGTCCAAGAAACCTGTCGAACACAGAGAAGCGGCACATCACGTGACCGCTACACATAAGTGGGAAGAAAAATCGACCACGGCTGCTGCTCCTGGTGGCCATCT
Source organism: Candidatus Kryptoniota bacterium (assembly GCA_046705025.1). GTDB lineage: Bacteria > Bacteroidota > Ignavibacteria > Kryptoniales > JAKASW01 > JAKASW01. Next base: position 2,205 of record JBJKQU010000093.1, read on the forward strand.
CATAACACTCGAAGACCACCCATCACACAACGGGAATGGTGATGGCGAGTTTGAAAGATATTGAGGAGGCGAAAATGGCAGAGACTGTGGCAGAAGCGGTAGCAGAAACAGCTCAGTACTTGACGTTCAAATTGGAAGATGAGATATATGCAACAAACATCTCTCAGGTACGTGAAGTACTTGAATTCTCGAAGGTCACGAAGGTTCCACGCACTCCAGACTTTATGCGCGGAGTCATAAACCTTCGGGGACATGTAGTGCCCGTGATGGACCTCAAGCTTCGATTCGGTATGAATCGGACCGAGAAGACGGTGAATACCTGCATTGTGATCGTTGAGGTCGCCATGGATGGAGATTCGATGGTGATAGGAGCACTAGCCGACAGTGTCCAGGAAGTGATCGAGATGGATACGTCGGTAATTGAGCCACCACCGAAGATAGGCACAAAACTGAACACGGAGTTCATTCGTGGTATGGGCAAACGTGATGAGCAGTTCATCATCATTCTCGATATTGACAAGGTATTCTCGTCTGAAAACCTGGGAGCTGTACGAGCTTCCATGAGTGAACCGGACAAGGCTGCCGGATAGTCATCAGGACAACAGACGAATCAAGCTTCCGGCCTCAGGTGACACCTGAGGTGTGGTCGGGGCCGGAAGCTTTTCAGATCGTAGCCGGCGAAAGGGGCGTAATGCTCTAGAAGTCGCGAAGTGAATATTTAGGTGAGGAAGATCTTCTCAGCGTGCGGCTTCTTAGATGAGAATCAAAGATCGAAGGATGAAGGAACTCGCTTAATGAATTCGGACTTATCAACCAAAAGCACGACAGGAGGAGGGGCGGATCGGGTAATGTCGGAGATTACCAGGCTCAGGGATGCAATGAAAAAAGGACAGACTTCCGAGCGGGCGGATATCTCTAATCTCGATGGAGACACACGGGTTCTCCTCTGGCGCGTTAACGATATGCTGGATGCTATTACCGTGCCATTTGGTGTTGTATCTAAATATCTAAAGGACATAGTCAAAGGTAAGATCCCTCCCATCTTGACTGATAGTTACGGCGGAAATTTTGATGACATTAAGAACGACATCAACGCCGTGATTAGGATTCTCGAGGTTTATGAGCAGGAAAGAGAACAGCCTAAGGATATCGTGACGGAGCCGCAGCTCGCCGGGTCCATCAACAAACGGACCAGGTGGTTTCGGAAGAGAATATCAAGAACATTGAACAAGATCATCGGCTCCATCTTTATCGTATTTCTAGCGAGTTGTACGGCGCATTCGCAGTCTCTTCCGCGGCTTTCTGCGTCTATCTTTGGCGATTACTACTACAACGTTGAAAATCATCTTCCTTCGAGCAGAGACATGCAGGCATTCGACTACCGGCGGATAAACGTCGGAGCCTACGACAGCCTTGCCCCCAGGCTTTCGGGAGAATTCAAGGTGGAATCACAATTGATCGGGACCGCTCCCGGCAGAAGTGCCCTTACCTTGGACGTGAAAGATGCTTACCTGACCTGGAGCACGCTCCCTTGGAGTAGCGACATCCGGCTCGGCATTCAGCCAACTCCCGCTATCGACGCTGCCGATGGGCTCTTTGGGTATAGGTCACTTGAAAAAAGCATTGAAGATCTCCATGACATTTCGAGTCCCAGGGATTTCGGGGTCTCCGTGGTGTCCCACATTACAAAGATTGTCTCGGCAGAGTTTATGATCGGAAACAACAGCGGCAATTCCCCGGCCTCTAACAGGTACAAACGAGCTTACCTCCAATTCTCCTTCAAGCCTGTCGGCGGGTTGGAAATGGTCTTCTCCGGAGACTATGCGGGAGCTCCCGCGGCAAAGTATCTCCGGACTGGTGACGTAATTATCAGCTATTCCACGATACGTTTTAGCATCGGCAGTCAGGCCTACGTACAGGACATAGATCATAATGCCTATGAGGGGACAACTTCCTACGGTGGTACATCACAGACTTATGGCTTGGGAATAGAAGGATGGGTTGCTGTCATTAGAAACCTGCGGTTCGTAGGGAGATGTGACTACTGGAATCCAGGAAATGCTTATGGAGATACAGGGACGAACCCGCTTCACACGCCAAGTACTCTATTAATGGCAGCGCTGGATTTTAGTTATTCCAAGAACGTTCACATTATCCCCAACTTGGTGGATACCGAATATGACCTGCCGGGCTGCAGACCGGACATCACAGCAAGAGCAACACTTTACTTGAGTTACTAGCAGGCAGACTATATGAAGGTTACGCAGACGATCAATTCTGTTCATAGTGGCGTCCCAAAGGACGATCGAAGTGATGATGTGGGAAGCCAAGCTCTTTCTCACGAGTCAGGCTTCTATGGAGGAAATCAGGGGCTAACGGACCAGGATTTTCGAAGATTGAGCAAGTTTGTCGGAGAAATGACGGGTATCAAGCTGCCAGAAGTGAAGAAAACGATGCTTCAGGCTCGGCTTCAGAAGCGGTTGCGTGAACTTCGTCTGAGTAGCTATTCCGATTATTGCGAATACCTGTTAAGCCCAGAGGGAGCAAAACGTGAGGTCGAGGAGTTCGTAAACGTCGTGACTACAAACAAAACCGACTTTTTCCGTGAACCTCATCATTTCGATTTTCTGGTGGAGACTGCAGTCCCTTTTCTCCGGTGGCGGGGATTGATCCGGCACCACTACCTGAACGTCTGGAGTGCCGCCTGCTCATCCGGGATGGAGGCGTACACGCTTGCCATGACTCTTGCGGAATTCGAAAAGACCAATCCGAATTTTGCCTGGTCAATCCTTGGAACCGACATCTCCACGAAAGTCCTTGAAAAGGCTTCTGCCGCTGTCTACAGGGAGGAAGAGATAGAACCTGTGCCGATGGAGTTACGGAAGAAATATCTTCTCCGAAGCTCCGATCGGACGAAACGTCTAGTGAAGATAGTGCCGGAACTGCGGTCCAGGGTCAAATTCGGCTGGCTCAATTTTGTAGATGAAAGCTACGACATCTCCGAGCAATTTGAGATAATCTTTTGCAGGAACGTTCTCATCTACTTTGACCGAAAAACCGAATTCGAGATCCTGAAACGCATCTCGCGACATCTCGTCCCAGGAGGATTTCTGTTCCTCGGACATTCTGAGTCGTTGAATGGATTCCCTCTCCCGTTCGATGTCGTAGGCCCGACAGTGTATCAGAAAACAATGAAAGAGTAATGGACACTAAGATAAAGGTGCTAATTGTCGACGACTCGTCTGTGGTTCGGCAAACGCTCAGCGAGATACTATCGTCCGATTCTGATATTGAAGTGATGGCAACGGCCACCGATCCCTACGTGGCTGTAGAGAGAATCGCAAGGCAAGTCCCGGATGTGATTACTCTCGACGTGGAGATGCCGCGTATGGATGGCATTACTTTTCTGCAGAAGATAATGGCCCAACACCCGATTCCTGTCGTCATCATATCGAGCCTCGCGGGGGAGGGGACAGAAACGGCCTGGAAGGCAGTGGAAGCCGGGGCTGTAGATGTAATCGCCAAGCCAAAGATGGGAACGAAGCAATTCATCGAAGAATCCCGAATCAGGATATGCGACGCAGTGAAAGCGGCGGCGCACGCAAACCTTAGAAAAATGCGCTTAGTCGAAAAGGTCGACCCCAAGCTGACCGCGGATGTCATTCTCTCCAAACCGTCATCAAAGGCGATGGCTGAAACCACGGAAAAGGTAATCGTCGTAGGAGCATCGACAGGCGGCACCGAAGCGCTACGGGTGTTTCTCGAAATGGCCCCGACCGACTGTCCCGGAATCCTTATCGTCCAACACATGCCTGAGAAATTCACGAGATCTTTTGCCAACCGACTCAACACCCTCTGCGCGGTCAACGTCAAAGAGGCCGAAACGAATGACACTGTAATACGGGGGAGAGCGCTCATCGCCCCTGGTAACAGGCATACGCTGCTCAAGCGAAGCGGTGCTCGGTACTATGTGGAAGTCAGGGATGGTCCGCTCGTTTCAAGGCATCGGCCGAGCGTCGATGTCTTGTTCCGATCGACGGCGCGTTATGCGGGGAAAAATTCCATAGGCATCATCATGACAGGTATGGGAGATGACGGTGCGCGCGGCATGAGAGAGATGAAAGATGCCGGAGCATATACTCTCGCTCAAGATGAAAGAACGAGCGTTGTCTTCGGCATGCCTGCCGAAGCCATCAAACGAGGCGGAGTGGATAAGGTTCTCCCGCTGCAGGCCTTACTTCCGGAAGCACTGCGTCATGCATAGAGGATTCATATGTCGCAAATAAGCAATACATCGAAACCTGCCCAAATCTTTGGCGATAGGATCCCCGAGGTCAGAATACATGTCGGCGGGATTCATGTGAGCCAGACCCCTGTCAAGATTACTACCGTCCTCGGCTCCTGCATCTCAGTCTGTCTTTTCGACCCTTCGACACAAATCGGTGGAATGAATCACTTCCTCCTGCCAGGGGATCTGAACAGTCCGGATCTTTCGACCAGGTATGGCATAAATGCCATGGAGATACTGATCAATGAAATGATGAAGACAGGCGCTAATCGGTTGCGCTTACGTGCGAAAGTGTTCGGTGGGGCTAACATATTTCAGACCAATCACAGGCTGATGATGGTCGGGGAAAGAAACATCAGGTTCATTCGGGGATTCCTCATGACGGAGGATATACCGATTCTGAGCGAACGTTTGGGAGGGAATGAAGGGCTCGTTGTTCACTACTTCGCTCACAGGTTCGAAGTCTTCGTCAAACCGATCTCTACCGACCGCTACACACTGCAGGCGGAAGAAGAGGCCCGGTTCTATAAGAAGGCCGCAGATGACCTCAGGACCCGCGAGGCAAACAACGTTACCCTTTTCTGAAAATGCATAGCGTGAGGTAATTACATACAAAACCGGAGATGAGCATGAATATCGAATCAAGAATTGAAGCTGGAACCGTTAGGAATATCAAGGAGGCGGAAGGGCAGCGCCTTGATGTCTCTGCCGGTCCCTCGTCTAAGGATTTTCCGGGCAAGGCAGTCCGTTTCCCGGTCAGCATTGTCGACAAAGAGGGTATAATCCTCTACTGCAACGAGCCGATGAAGGCATTCGCCGGCAGGGATGTAACTGGTGAACTCTGTTGGGAGGTGTGGGGGAAGGAACACGAACGATGCAACGGATGTCCCCTTTTGGCGGCGAGTGAACCTGCCGACCAGGAGGTTGCTGAAGTATCGGGGACCATCGATGGAAGGACTCTTCGGATCACTCATTCCGTGATGTCATACGGCGGCAAGGATGCATTCCTGCAGATAATAGAGGATATCACGGAAACGAGAAGAGCGCAGGTGGGTATTGCCCAGGCCCAGAAGCTTGAGAGCATCGGAACGCTTGCCAGCGGAATAGCACACGACTTCAATAACCTCCTTGGGATCATTATCGGCAACGCGTCTCTTATCGAAAGGGCAGTGGAAAACCATGAGAAAGTGCTTAAGCGTGCGGATATCATCAACCGGGCTGCAGAGAGAGGGACTTCCCTTGTTAAACAACTACTAACGTTTGCTCGCAAATCTGAACCGAGTTACAGTTCCGTATCGATCAACAGAATTGTCAATGATATTTCAAAACTCTTTGAGGAGACTTTTCCCAGGTCAATGAGGTTGCTATGCAACTTGTCTGAAGATCTTCCTATGGTAATCGGCGACCCATCACAGATACATCAGGTTATGCTGAACCTTATCGTGAATGCCAAAGACGCGATGAAAGGAGCTGGACAAATCATCATCTCTACTGAGGTCGTAACTACAGAGGTCGTTCATAGGCTGTTCCCCACAGCTACTGCCGCCGAGTACGTACTTGTCGGAGTTAGTGACAATGGCGAAGGTATGTCAAAAGAAGTCCTAGAACATATCTTCGAGCCATTCTTCACAACCAAAGGTAAGTCGAACGGTACTGGCCTCGGCCTCAGCGTCGTTTCCGGAATAATGGAAGAACTACACGGTTTCATCAGTGTTCAGAGTGAACCGCGCAGAGGAACTGATTTCTCACTCTACTTCCCAACTCAACAAGTCGCGAGTACCTTTCCAACAGCTAGCCGGGAGCTAGACGATGACACTCTAGGCGGCAGCGAGACGGTAATGATCGTTGAAGATGAGGACATGCTCAATGAAATGCTGACATCGATTCTCTCGTCCAAAGGCTATAACGTCTTGAGGACAAACCACGGCCGACAGGCAGTGGAAACTTACAGGGACAACAAGGATGAAATATCTCTAGTCATCTCGGACTTTGGTCTGCCCAATCTGACTGGGGGCGAAGTCCTTACATGGCTCAAGGAAATCAATCCCGATGTGAAATTTATTCTTTCCACGGGCTATTTAGACCCGGAAGAGCGGGCATCTATAATAGAGGATGGTGCAAAGGAAATCATACTCAAGCCCTTCAAACCAACGGATTTGCTGAAGAAGGTCAGACGAGTGCTGGATGAATGATTGCTGGAGATCTCGGCACAGCTCATTGAAATATTGGCGGCCGGGAAGTGTGAGAATGCCCGACGAAGGAAGCCAGCTATTGCAGTCTTCGTAGGCCGCAGAGCGGCTTCATCCTCGACTTCGATACCATGAAATCTACGATTCAGTGGAGCTGGCAGAATTGTCAGGACTTGAGTTTCTTTTTCACTCATCACACACCTCTGTGCCGTGGACTTCTAATGAGACACTTGAGATTCCCTGTGGCCGCTTCAGGATCCAAGCAGGCAGAGGTTACGAGTTCGAGCCTCCCGAAGGCGACCTCTGATCTTACCCAGGTAGTCCGCCGTTGGCGAGAGAAGTCACCAAATCATTACGACAGCGGACCCCATCCCCACGATCCAACCAGATGGCTGGAGTTGGTTCTACTTATGGCGAAATGAATGGGCTCCATCCACAACACTCATATGGAGAGTCCTCCCCGTGATGGGTCCTTCGAACTAAACCCGGCTGGGCACGTGGATCCGGATGCCGTTTTGCCAGTCTAATGTTTATCGGCCGATGCATGTATGTGCCAATGTTTGACCGGAACACTGACTTACTGTTGGCACAACAATCGGGCGCCGATCAGTCTTCTTTTCCCTCTTCAATTCAAAACGTATTGGTAACATTGCGGGTCAGATCAATTGTAAATCCTTGCTCAAGTCCTCAATCCAACCTTCTCACCGCCTCCGCCAGATTCTCCTGTTTCACATGGGCATAGATCTGAGTCGTGCTTAGCTTCTCATGACCGAGAAGTTCCTTCACGACCAGTATAGGGACGTCACGCTGGACGAGATTCGACGCGAAGGAGTGGCGTAAGGTGTGCAGGTGCACCTTCGGATCTACGCCGGCTGCCACGACGGCCTGTTTGAACTTTTTACCAACGAACTCCCCATTGTAAGGAAGACCCTTACTTGTTCGAAAGACCAGGCCGGAAGCCTTCGACCCGCAAGCAGTCAGGCGTCTCTTCAGCAACAGCACCATCGTCTTGTTCAGCGGGATGATCCTCTCCTTTTTCCACTTCGTCACGAAGGTCGGAGTGCTTTCAACCTTTATGGCGCACGTAGACATATCGATAGATTCCCACTGCAAATTCATAAGCTCACCACGTCGCATCCCGGTATAAAACGCCATACTGAAAATGTCACGTAGATCTTGAGTATCGGTTTTGTCCAAAATCGACTGGAGCTCTGCCTGGCAGATAAATACAGGCAGGAGCCTCGGGAGATGCGGAATCTTCACCTTCGTGAACGGATTTTCTGAAATATACCCCCATGCAGCCGCTCTTGTGAATGCAGCTTTCAGAGTTCTCAGATATTGGCTCGCTGAATATGGACTTCGTGAAAATGTCTTCACGATGAATCTCTCAGCCTCTTCATATAAAATCTCGTCCATGTAGGTTGCTTCTATATCTCGCTTCATCATCTTTAGAGATTGCCTGACAATCTCCAGATACGCTTTCGAGAACATTGCTGCGACGTACTCATCGTACCTTTCTTCAAAATTCCTAATCGTCTTTCGCCTCTTGTTCGCTTTGTCCTCCACGACTTGATCATTTGAGATGACCAGACTCTTTGAGAACTGTTCCATGATCTTTGCAGCTTGTGACTTGTTTTTCTTTCCGGTAGAGACTCTCTTCGGTTTGTTGCTGTAATTATCGACGTACTCGATGTAGTACATGCTGCCTCGCTTGACTAAGAACATGATGTTGCTCCTTGTTTTTTGGAGCAATCACCTGGGATTTTACTGTACAGTGTACAGTAAAAGTCGAAAAAAAGGCGGAAAATGGTTCAAAAACGAAGGGACGACCCTGCCTGTCACGCAGGAGGTCGCGAGTTCGAGCCTCGTCAACCCCGCCACAAATTCCCGCGCCGAAGGCGTCACTTCGTGACAAAACATTTCGGATTGCGGGATTTTTTTTCTGAACTTCATTCCCTACTACTTCCCAAATACAAATGCCACAAGTATGCCACATAGTCTCATGACTCTTGCCCTGATAATTAGTAATCTAACTCTTTCACCGCGTGTGCCAGCGGGTCCGGCTGCAGGTGTGCGTAAGTTCGCGTCGTGGTCTCGATCGACGCACGGCCCAGGATCTTCTGGGTGAAATACAGGTTGACTCCGCTCATGGCGAGATGCGAGGCAGAAGTGAGCCTTAGCGTCTCGAAAAGAAATCGCTCCTGCCACGTTGCGCTCCTCGGTTCACTCCGCCGAAGAGAAGCTGGCCAAGTCGATTCAGGTTTACCAGCTGAAACTCGATCTCTTCAACAAGTCCCTTGCTTCCAGGACCGAACTTGACATTGCCGAGAATGACAAATCTTCGGCCCAATCTAGTCTTGAGAAGCCCAACAAGATCTTCGAATCCACCGAGGACAAATACGAACAGGATCTCCGAAATATTCAGATAACCATCGACCGCTTACGCACCGACGTGGCTGCTAGCCAGAATAAACGCGTGATCACCTCGCCAACCGATGGAATCGTCGTGGAACTCCGTTCCACTCCGAAGA
>JBJKQU010000094.1:0-9839 GCA_046705025.1 Candidatus Kryptoniota bacterium
GGTAGTGGCTCAATTTAAAAACATTCAACGCAGAGGACGCAAAGGAGTCGCAAAGCACGCAGAACAACTATATTCTTTCGCGGTCTCTGCGATTATTTGTCTTTGCGAACTTTGCGTTAAATCAAACTGAGCCAGTATCCAAGTTCTGGTAGTGGGCTACTTTAGGAAAATGGAATAGCACACTGATGACACGGAAAGCTACAGATATTCACGGAAATTATTATTAATTACTTTGACCGTGTTAATCCGTGCTCCTGTCCGTTTGTTCCGTGTTCGATGATTTGAAAATAGCCCACGACCCAAGTTCTGAGGGAGCTCTCGCGTCCGCAGGACCACATAGTGGAAGCGATCCTCCGAAGGGGTTCCTTGAGCATTCGGGAGGTTTCAACCGATACTGCGACTTCCCCGTGTCAGGTCACCGAGACGGCGGACCCGACCTGCGATCTACTTACTATGGGATTTCACTTGATCCACGTCATCTACTTTCATCACCAGCAGCGCCGCGACAAGCAACGACAAGCCTCCCAAGAGCAGCGCGTAGATTGCCTCATCACCGAACAGATTCTTCACGAAGAATCCGAGGATCGCGGCGGCCGTAATCTGCGGGATGACGATGAAGAAATTGAATATTCCCATGTACACTCCCATCTTCTCTGCCGGAAGCGACCCCGTCAGGATAGCGTACGGCATCGCCAGTATCGACGCCCACGCCAGCCCGATCCCAAGCTCCGAGATCAAAAGAAGATTCGGGTCCCTGATGATATAGAACGACCCGAGGCCAAGCGCGCCGCAGATCAGGCTGATGGCGTGGACACCCTTTCTGCTCGTCTTCCCGGCGAGCCAGACGAGGAAGAACGCCATTATCGCCGCGAAGCCGTTGTAGACTGCCATGAGCACGCCGACCCAATCGGCACCCCGGTTGAATAACTCCGACTGCGGGCTTGTTGCTCCGTATATGTGGTGGGCGACGGCCGGAGTCGTGTATATCCACATCGCGAAGAGAGCGAACCAGGAGAAGAACTGGACATAGGCAAGCTGAACCATTGTTTTTGGCATCTTGAACAGGTCGTTCATTACAACCACAAGTCCGCCGGAGGTCCTGTCCCGGTTTGACAGCACGCCTGATATTATCTGGAGTATGCCGAATGCCGCAATTCCCGCGAAGAACACTCCGAGCCCGTAGTCCATGTAGATGAAGAAGTAGAAAATCGCGAACAGCAACACCCCGATCACAGTCCAGATTAATCCGTTCCTGATGAATTTCGAGCCCGGCAGGGGGCGTGGGTCATAATGCGGCAACGAGCCTGTATTATCTCCGGCTTCTTCACTGAATTTCTTCAGCTCGTCCGGCGGGTATTCTTTCGAGCTGACGACTGTCCACAGGACCGCGAGAAAGAAGACGACCCCACCGACGTAGAAAGAGAGCTTCACGGAAAGCGGTATCATCCCTTCAGGAGCGGTGTTGCTTATCCCGAACCAGTTTGTCATGACGTACGGCAGTGCCGATGCAACCACAGCTCCTGCGCCAATGAAGAAACTCTGCATTGAGAACCCGATCGTCCGCTGTTCCGACGGAAGCATGTCGCCGACGAAAGCCCTGAACGGCTCCATTGAGATATTGATCGACGTGTCCATAATCCAGAGCATTCCTGCCGCGACCCACAGGATGGGCGAGTTCGGCATGATGAAGAGCGCCAGCGAAGCCAGCACGGCACCTGTGAGAAAATACGGCCGCCTTCTTCCGAGCCTTCCCCAGGTCTTGTCGCTCATGTGGCCGATTATCGGCTGCACGATCAAGCCGGTCACGGGAGCCGCAATCCAGAGAATCGGGATCGCGTCTATCTTGGCGCCGAGAGTTTCGAAGATCCTGCTGACGTTCGCGTTTTGCAGCGCGAAGCCGAACTGAATGCCCAGGAATCCGAAACTCATGTTCCAGATCTGCCAGAAACTCAAACGGGGTTTTTTCAATGAAGATCCCTTTCTCAAGTCAAAAGGCAAAAGTCAAAATTCAAAAAGAAGGTCCTCATTTTGAAAGTGACGTTTCGTGCCTGGCAAAGGCTCTTCATCCTTTTGACTTTTTAATTTTGACCTTTGACTTACCATCGTTAGCCTTTCACGCTTCCCAGGGTCAGACCGGATATCAGCCACTTGCTCAGGAAGAGAAACAGGGCGACGGCCGGAACGCTGATAATCAAAGACGCGGCGGCGTACAGCCCCCACTGTGTCGACATGCTCGACTCGAACTGCTTCAGGCCGAGCGGCAGCGTGAACAGGCTCGTATCCTGAAGGACCTGGGCGGCGACGACGTACTCGGCCCATGCCGTCATGAACGAGAAGAGAGCGGTGATGACCAGAGCCGGAGCTGCGAGCGGCAGGACCACACGCCTGAACGCTCCCCACCTCGTCGAGCCGTCGATCCTCGCCGCCTCCTCCAGGCTGAACGGAATCGTGTCGTAATACCCTTTCATCTGCCAGACACAGAACGGCACCGCCGTCGATGTGTATATCACGATAATTCCCAGGTAGCTGTTTATCAGATGAAGCTTCAGAAGCATGATGTACATCGGCAGGAGGAGCATCGTCGGAGGAAACATCTGCGTCACGAGGAGGCCGACCATCGCGCTCTTCTTGCCATAGAAACTGAACCTGCTGAACGCATACCCGGCGGTCGAGGCGAGGACGACACCGGTTGTCGTGACCGTCGCCGAAATGAGAACGGAATTCCAGAACCAGAGGAGAAACGGCATCTGGGTGAAGAGCTCAGTGTACGCGTGGAATGAGGCGTCACGGGGAATTATCCTGAGCGAAGTGGAAAGTAGCCGGTCAGCCGGCCGCAGCGAGATGCTGAAGACGTTCACTATCGGGTAAAAGACTGCGAGTGTAAACCCGATCAGCAACAGGTAGAGCGCAAGGCTCACCACCTTCGCCCTCGGGTTTGTTCCTTTTGACTTTTTACTTTTGACTTTTGACCTTTTCCCCTTCACACTACACCTTTTGCCTTTTGCCGGTTGTTCAATACGCCGCCTCCGACGCTCTTGTCCGCCTCAGGAATACAAGGCTGAACGTCAGGAGGATGAGGAAGATGACCATCGACAGTGCTGCCGCGTAGCCGTACCGGTATAGATTGAACGCCGCCTTGTACACGTAAGAGACGAGTATGTGGGTCTGATCGGAGGGCTCACCCCCGTTGGAGACCAGCCAGATGATGTTCACATTGTTGAAGGTCCAGATGATTCCGAGCGTGATCGCCGGGATCATCACAGGCTTGAGCAGAGGAGCCGTTACCGTCCAGAACTTCTGCCAAGCGGACGCGCCGTCGATGTTCGCCGCCTCGTACAGCTCCTGCGGGATGCTCTGCAGGCCTCCCAGCGCTATCGTCATCATAAACGGGAAACCCAGCCAGATATTCGTCATTATGCACGCGCTGAACGCCTCGAGCGGCTTGCCGAGCCACTCGACCGGAGCCATGCGGAGGTATTGAGCTATGAAGAGGTTAATGGCACCGTACTGGTAGTTGAACATGCTCCGCCAGGTCAGCGCGACGATTACCTGCGGTATCGCCCACGGGAGGATGAGCAGTGTCCGGATCGCCGCCTTGCCGAACAGCTTTCGGTTGAGGATGAGGGCGAGGAGCACTCCGATGGTCACGTGGAAGAAGATGTTCACCCCGGTCCAGATTATGGTCTTGAAGAAGACGCTGTAGAATATCTTGCCGCTGAAGACTGCCGCATACTGCCTGAAGCCGATGATATGCCAATCCCGAAAATGTCTCAGGCTCATGTTGGAAAAGGAAAGCACGACGTTGTACAGAAAGGGATAGATCACCACTCCGAACATCACAATCGCCGCCGGCAGCATCAGGATGTATGCGAAAGCGTTCGGCGAAAGCTTCTCGGAATCAAAGAGCCATAGCCTGAGGTTACCCTCTTCTCCCCTCTTCCCTTCGCTCACCCCTTCTGCCTTTTGACCTTTCACCTTTGAACCTTCTCCTTTAGCCTTTCGCCTTTTACCTTTCTTCTATTCATTCATCTCCCTGATCTTCTGGACGGCATTTTTCTGCATCTCCCTCGCCGCCTGCTCCGGCGACTCTGTTCCGCCAAGCACTGCCTGGTAACTCGGCCTCATTGCGTCCCAGATCGCCCTCAGCCCCGCGACTATCGGCATCGGACTCCCGACTTCCATCTGGTATTCCGAGTCCCTGACGATCGAATTGTCGCGCACCGCCGGATCGTCGTACGCTTCGACTCTCGTCGGGATAGTGTTGAAGTGTTTCGTGAAATCAAGTTCGACCTGCGGACTGAGGAGGTACCTCATCAGCCTGACAATCTCGGGGATCTTCCATTTTGGGACCGAGACGTTTATAGAATAACCGATAGGAGAAACCATCGGCGCAGGCCACAGCCCTGTCTCTGTGACGAGCGGGATTCTCGTCACGCCAAAATCCAAACCCGCTTTTATGTAATCGCCGAAAGACCACGGACCATTTATGATCATCGCGGCCTTCCCCTCCTTGAACAGAGCGTCGGCGGTCTCGTAATCGCACGACTTGGGGATAATCTTGTACTCGTCCCGAAGCGACTTCATGAACTTCAGAGCCGACACCATCGCTGGGGTGTCGAGCGTCGGGTTTCCCAGCGAGTCCATCACCCAGCCGCCGTAGCCTGTCAGGAACGGTATGAAGAAATACGGCTCGGTGTAGTTCCAGACGAGGCCGTAGTTGTTCGGCGGGCAAGTGAACTTCTTACCGACTGAAATCAGCTCGTCCATCGTTTTCGGCGGCTGACTGATCAAAGCCTTGTTGTAGACCAGCATCAGGTGGTTTCCGATCTTGTCGGCGATCTGGTAGAGATGCCCGTGGCTGTAGACGAGGGCCTTTGAATTGAACCTGGACAGATATTCCCTGCTGAAGAGCGTATCGAGAGGAAGAATGATCTGCATTACCTGGAACGGCCCGATTTGATCCGAGGGCCCATAGACGATGTCCGGCCCCGCGCCGCCTATGGCGGCAATCTGAAAGCCCGAGCGGAGCTCTTCCGTCTCCTTGTACAACGCTGTGATTTTGATGCCCGGATTTGCCTTCATGTACCTGTCCAGCTCGGCTTTGAGCACTACCCGCTCGTCCGGACGCATCTGGTGCCAGATGACGATCTGATGCGGGTCTTCAAGCGTGCTCTTCGCGCAGCCCGCCAAAAACAGGCTCAGAAATAGCAACAAAGGAATTATGGAAATGCGGAACAATCGAATCACGGGAATATGGAAAAATGGAATAATGGAAAAGTAGAATGGGGGAATGGGGGAAAAATGGAAAGATAGAATCCGGCCTTCCACTCTTCCAGCGCGCAGCAACTTCAGAGAACTATTCCAACATTCCACGGTTTGTTTGCCCGTCACGGTACCAGCGGCTTTTCCGGGTGGTAGTATTCTATCCATCCTTCCCGCGGGTAAAGGAGCGGCACGGCGAGTATCTTCCCGCCGAAGCCGATATACCTGAACGTCAGCATCTCGACGGGAGTCACATAAAGGGAACGCACATCTGGGTAGAATATTTTCACGCCGGCCTTTTCAGCAAGCCCCGCGATGTACTCGTCGAGCACCTTCTGCTTCTTCATCTGCATAAGCATCTGCTCGGCGACTTCTATGCTGTGATCAATGGCTTCTTTCGTGATGCCGGACTTCTTGTCGATAACCACATAAGTGTAAAACTTCCCTCTGTTGAAAATAGGGCCGTAGATAGTCCCATCCGGTTGATTGGCAAGGACCGCTCCAATTTCGGCGAGCCGGGAAGCGCGCATCCAGGTCCCCGACGTATCAACCAAGCCCCTTCTCTCTTCCTTCAGCAGTCTGTCGTAGATCTCCACGGCGTCGTTGATGCTCGTCGCCTCGAACGTCTTCAGCTTCAGTTCGACTCCTCTCAAGACATCATCCTGATGAGATTCGAAGAAGTTATCGACCTCCGCCCTGGTGACCGCGACAGTGTCAGTAACCTCCTGCGCCGCCCGCGACGACCTGAACGCGTCCAGGAACATCCGGACGTTGTATCTGACTTCCCCGGAATTCTCCAGGCCAAGCTCCTGCGCTTTCTTCGACAGAGAATAGTTCTGGGATATGAATTTCAAGGCGGAATGAAGCCCGACGGTAATCTCCGGAATTGTCGTGTCCGCGGAATGGAAGCCCGCAAGGGGAAGCTCATTGAATACCTCTCCAAGTGCTATCGAACCGCCCTTGAAGCTCAGCATGGGGAGCGCGAGCTGGCGGGAGAAGGCCTCCCTCAGGCTGAGGAGGTCAGATGCGTTCAGGTAGTAATAAGGATCGAATGAGGTGGGATGCTTGTGCAGCATCAGCCCCTGGATAGAATACACGAGCGGCCGAAACAGGTCATAGTTGACGCTCACCCGAACGTGCTTCATCAGGTTCATGAGATACTCTCTGCCAAGGACCGTTTCATTCCTTTCCTGAATGATCCTGCTGACTTTGCCCATCCGGTCGGCCGGCGCGATGCCCGCGAATTTCGGGTTCGTCTTTCTCGCCAACACTCTGAATATCACCCACCCGTCAACAGTGAAAGTCGGCCTGGAGATGAATCCATCCCTGCGGCCGAAGAACGCGTTCTCGATTTCGGGCGTGGACTCGCCGTACCCGATCTCCAGGGTGTCGTGGCCGATCGAAAGGCTGTCCGCAAGCTCATAGATAAACGCCTTCCTGCCGGCAACTCTTTCGTAAAACTTCGACGCGTAGGCGCTGTCGGGAAAGTAGAAAGCGTCGACAAAATACGAGTAGGTTGAAATCCTGAGACCGCGAGACACCTCCGCTCCGGTCGGCTTTGTTTTGGGGAGGACCTTCAGTCTGTAAAGGGCGTCCCGCAGAAACATCTCCTCCGTCTCGCCCGCCAGTGTCTTCTCCTGAGCGGTCAGCGGTTCACGAGAATCGGCTGCCGCCGCCGAAAGGAGCTTCTCGGCTATCATCGAATAGAGGAACTTCATCTTGGTGGTGTCGCGATGGTCCTCGCCCGGATAGATCGACAGCTCGAACCGGTTCCGGAAATCCTCAGACGTTACAGGCTGCCCGTTGACCAGCGCGAGAGTGTCGATCTTCGCCCTTTCCGCCGATGCTGCCGGCTTCGACTGACAGTTTGCCGTAGAGGCCGGAGACAAGGCCGCAATAAGAAAGGCGGCAGAAGCAAAAGCAAACGTGTTGAGCTTAATGCTTCTCATGTTTCAAATCGTACTTTCCTTTGGATTAGGATAATCAAATCCGGCTGTCGTCAT
Organism: Candidatus Kryptoniota bacterium; assembly: GCA_046705025.1. Taxonomy (GTDB): domain Bacteria; phylum Bacteroidota; class Ignavibacteria; order Kryptoniales; family JAKASW01; genus JAKASW01. The sequence goes on from JBJKQU010000094.1 coordinate 7,266, forward strand.
TTCAGCAGCAGCATTTTCTTCGTGAAAGCATGACCGCCTGCCTCGAGCCGGTAGAGGTAGACACCGCTCGCCAGATGAGACCCGTCGAAGAACAGGGTATGAGTACCTGCCGTCTGGTTCGAGTTCACCAATGCTGCCACTTCCCTTCCGAGTATGTCATAAACCTTCAGGACCACACGGCTGTAAGCCGGCAGCCGATAACTGATCGCCGTCGTCGGATTGAACGGGTTCGGGTAGTTCTGCGAAAGCGAATAGTGTGTCGGTGCGCTGCCGGCCCGGTCCGCCTCTTCCACCGCAGTAATCTCGGGGAGTTGGAGGTGAATGATCGAATCGCTAAGCACGTATACCGCCGACGCGTACGCCGGCAATCTTGTCGAAAAGTTAAGTGAATCATTCGAGAAAGTCACCGTGTACGAAGTGTCGTTATAGACGTCGTTCAGGTAGTAAACCTTGCCGTCCACTGCTCCGCCTGGGAAGTAGACATTCGGCGAGGATCCGTTTCCGACAAGCGTGATGTTTGCGGTAACGGAAGCCCCGCCGAAGTTCGCCAGCACGATGCCGCTCTGGTCCGGATACGGCCGCGTGTAACCGTACATCCATGTATTGCCGGTATTGAGCCTGAAAAAAGTCTGCGTCGAGAACGTGGGAAATGTGCAGCGGATCCATGCCAGCCGCTGGTAGTGCGATGTCAGCAGCGCCTTCCCGCCGGCGTTCCAGTCGATCACGCCGCGCCGCCTCTGATCAAGGTCACTGATTCCCTTTCCGAACCCGACCTCCTGGCCGGAATATATCATCGGAATGCCGGGGACAGTGAAGATGACGGTTGCCATCGGCATGGTTCTGCCGTAGGAGTTGTAGGTATATGCTATTCGGTCCTCGTCATGATTCTCCATGCAGCGCATGAAGAGCGCGTTAGGACCTGGCACGAATCCCATTGTGCCGCTGCCTGAGTTTGTGTTTGTCACAAGGTTATTCAGCGTATTGAGGCTCCCCGAGTTGCTGAAGTCGAAAACCTGGACGGAGTTGTGAAGGAGGTTCCAGTCGTAGGCCGCGTCCAGTCCGCCTCCAATACCCTCATTGTCTTTTGCATCGTCAGCATAGCTCACCTCAGTTCCCGGGCCTGTGCCGGAGGTTTCCCCAAGCAGGAAGATATCCGGCTTGATGTGTTTCAAAAGCGTCCGGGTCGGTATGCCCATATCGGTCTCGCCGCCGTTGCCGTTGTTCGTGCGGTTGTGTGGTCCCCAGTAGACATCGAACCGGTACCCATCGACGCCCATCTGCTCGACCCACCACTTGTACACATCGTCCATATAAGTCCGGGCGTCTACATCGCTCCAGTTATAGTTCAGGAGCTGCTCGCTGAATCCGCCGTAGTAGACGAAGTCGTCGGTAGTCTTCGATTCCGACAGCATCGGTTTATAGGCGGGATTCGTTATCATCTTATGCTGGTAGAAATCCCAGTAAAACGAGTTCGTCCCGTACAGCCTCGCGTCTTTGACAAACGGATGATTGAAGCTCGTGTGGTTCGGCGTAACATCGAGTATGACTTTCAGCCCGAGCTCGTGAGCCTTTTTAACAAAATCCCTGAAATCCTCGTTCGTCCCGTATTGTGGCGCGACGGTGTAAAAATCGACGATATTGTAGCCTGGACCCGGCCCGTTGTCGATAGGCTGGTTATTCGTCATAACCGGCATTACCCAGATAATATTGAATCCAAGCTCTTTTATGTACTCCAGCTTCAGCGCGGCTGCGTTGATCGTCTTCTCGGGCGTGAATGAATTGAAAAACAGCTCATAGATGCGGCCCATCTTCGCCCATTCAGGATTTGAAGCGTAGGTGGGAAAATAGAGGCTGTCGTTTGCCCCAACCGTGAAGTAGAACCGGGTGGTATCCCTGTTCCCGTCCGGGTCGGAAACCATTAGAGAGAGGTAGTACTCCCCCGGCACCGGGGGCGTTGAAATGGTAATGGTTGCAGACGTAGCGCCATCGACTCCCGTCACGGGCGAGGGATTTGTCGTATCGACGCTCCAGGAATATGTCAGCTCCTTCGCCTGACCTGAATCGGGATCGGTGCTGTTCTGAGCGGACATAATTATTGAATTCCCGCTCGTAGAAAAGCTTATGACCGCGTACGGCGAATGGTTTACAAAGTAGGTCATCGTGAACGGGGTCGAGCGGAGCGTATCGCCGGCGCTGTCAATCGCTGCTGCCACGAACGTGTTCGCACCTTCAACATATTTGGTATCAAATGAGAAGCTGCCGCTGTCGGCCTGGACAGCAGAGGTGTCGGTACCGTTCCGGATAATCCTGACCAGGTGAATCGACGTGTCCTCTAGCGCGCCGGCAAGTGTTATTCCTGTCTTCCTCGTAACGTAGCCGCCCAGGTTCAAAATACGGATCGAGCCTCCCTGGACCGTGAACGAGGTCGAGTCCGACACTTCGTTCCCCGCCAGGTTCCTCACCGTCAGCTTCAACTTTCTCGTCCCGTCCTCAAGTTGATCCGGCGTTTGAAACCTCAGCAGCCTCGTCGCCGGATCGTAAGCAGTGCCAGGCACCTGGTAGACAGTGGAATCG
>JBJKQU010000095.1:0-24143 GCA_046705025.1 Candidatus Kryptoniota bacterium
TTAAAAACATTCAACGCAGAGGACGCAAAGGAGGCGCAAAGCACGCAGAACAACTATATTCTTTCGCGGTCTCTGCGATTATTTGTCTTTGCGAACTTTGCGTTAAATCAAACTGAGCCAGTACCCAATGCCTTGTCCTTTTCGGGTTTCTAGCTGGAGATAGGATTTGATGAGATGAACGAGATAAAGTACGACATAGTAGTGATTGGAGCCGGACATGCCGGCATAGAGGCGGCACTTGCCGCTGCCCGCATGGACTGTAGAGTCTTGCTTATGACGATGGATATTGCTGCCACGGGGAGGATGTCGTGTAATCCGGCAATCGGGGGTACCGCCAAGGGTAACCTGGTTCGGGAGATAGACGCGCTCGGCGGCGAAATGGCCAAAATTGCGGACGCCACCGGGATACAGTTCAGGATGTTGAACAGGTCAAAGGGGCCCGCTGTCTGGTCTCCGAGGTCGCAGAACGACCGCGAAGCCTATTCTGTCGAGGCACGGCGGCATATTGAGGCGCAGAAAAACCTGCATATCATGCAGAACATGGTTACCGAGCTTTTTGCGGTGGATGGAGAAATCGAGGGTGTCGAAACCGCAACGGGCGTCAGGATACCATGCAAAGCGGTTGTCATCTCATCCGGTACCTTTCTGAATGGTGTCATGCATACGGGTCTGAATAGCAGGATCGGAGGAAGGTTCAACGAGCCTCCGGCCGTCGGGCTGACCGCCTCTCTTGAGAAGTTGGGATTCGTGAGCGGGAGACTTAAGACCGGGACACCGCCGCGGGTGGATAGAAGAAGCATAGATTTCCGTCAGCTCGAAGAGCAGCCGGGCGATCCGGATCCTGAGCCGTTTTCTTTTCAAACCAACGAAGTGACAGGGGACCAGGTCAGCTGCTATCTGACATATACAAACCAGCGGACTCATGATGTGCTAAGGACTGGATTTGACAAGTCGCCGATGTTCACCGGTCTTATAAAGGGTATCGGTCCCCGCTACTGCCCATCGATCGAAGATAAAATTGTTCGGTTTGCCGACAAGGGGCGACACCAGATATTTCTCGAGCCCGAAGGCCGTGACACCAATGTTGTCTACGTAAACGGGTTCTCGACGAGTCTACCCGCAGAGACCCAGTACGAGGCAATGAAGACGATTCCCGGCCTCGAGAGCGTTGAGATGCTCCGGCCCGGATACGCGGTGGAATACGACTTCTTCCCGCCGCATCAGGTGAAGCTCTCGCTCGAGACCCACCTGGTCCGCGGGCTTTTCTTTGCCGGGCAGATCAACGGTACTTCCGGGTACGAGGAGGCGGCGGGACAAGGAATCATGGCAGGTATTAACGCGGCGCTGCGGATCAAGGGAGAGCAGCCGTTTGTGTTGAGCCGGGCAGAAGCATACATTGGTGTTTTGATAGATGATCTCGTCAACAAAGGGACGGACGAACCATACCGTATGTTCACGTCGCGTGCGGAATACCGGCTGATGCTGCGACAAGACAATGCCGACAGAAGGCTCATGAAATATGGGAGGAGGTTCGGACTGATACCGAGCGATGTGTATGACTCGCTGGTTGAGAAGGAGCGTCACATAGAGACATTGTCCCGGTATGTCGAGACGAAGAGTGTTCCACCGTCGGCCGTCAATCCATATCTTGAGAAGATTGGATCCGCTCCGATTACGGAGAACGAAAGATTGTCGCAGCTGGTGAAACGCCAGGACGTCAGCTTGTCTGATCTGTTACAGCTGGGATTCTTCCGCAGCGATTCACTCCCTCAGGAGGCCGCAAGTCGAAGCGACGTAGTCAGACAAGTTGAGATTGAAAGCAAGTATGCCGGATATATAGCGAGACAATACGAAGAGATAGATAGGTTCAAGAGATTTGAATCGATGCAGATACCTGAAGGATTCGATTTCCGGAAAGTGAGCTCTCTCTCGACAGAAGCTAGAGAGAAGCTGAACAAAGTCAAGCCGAACTCAATCGGGCAGGCGAGCCGGATATCCGGCGTTTCTCCGGCAGACATCTCTGTACTCATGGTATATCTGCACTGAACGAGTTTCAAGTGAAACAATACGAACGACGGTGCGAGCTCGATGCCGGACCGAAAACGGGGAAGAAACGGGAAAAACGGGGCAAAATCACAATAATTCATGGAAATGTTGGAAGCGAGGAACGTTTAAATGACTGACCGAAAGGCACTTTTCGAAGAACTGAAAACCTTAACGACCGAGAAGCGCAACGCGGCTTCGATCGACATTGATGCCAGAAGCTCACTTGAAATTGTAACGCTCATCAACAGCGAGGACAAGAAAGTAGCGTTCGCCGTTGAGCATGAGCTCCCTTATGTCGCGCAGGCGGTAGACATAGTCGTCGACGCCTTCAGGAAGGGGGGAAGGCTATTCTACGCGGGCGCGGGAACGAGCGGGCGAATCGGTGTCCAGGACGCAGCCGAATGTCCGCCGACGTATGGCAGCAATCCGGAAATGATACAGGGACTGATTGCGGGAGGAAGACCGGCGGTGTTCAAGGCACAAGAGGGAGCCGAGGATTTTGAGGAAAACGGAGCAAACGATATCGTGGCACACCTCATTAACGAGAAAGATGTTGTCTGTGGTGTCGCCGCCAGTCGCAGGACGCCTTACGTGATAGGTGCCGTCAAGAAGGCGCATGAGCTTGGCGCAAAGACAATTTTCGTGACCACCAACCCGCGATCGCAGTTCAACATAGATGTCGATGTCGCGATCTGTCCGGAGGTCGGACCCGAAGTGATCATGGGATCAACGAGAATGAAATCCGGGACGGCGCAGAAGCTCGTCCTGAACATGATAACTACCTCAGCGATGATCAAGCTGGGAAAGGTGTACGAGAACATGATGGTAGACCTGCAGATGACCAACAAGAAACTCGAGGAGAGGTCGAAGCGGATCGTGATGACGATTACCGGCGTCGGTTACGAAGAGGCGGAGCGAGTTCTGTTGGAAGCGGGCGGCCATGTGAAAACAGCGGTCGTCATGATCCGGGCGGCTGTTGGCGCAGCCGAAGCACGATCGCGTCTCGTGAAAGCGGACGGATTTGTGAGACGAGCAATCGAAGGACGTTTCTGAAAATCATGAAATCCGATCAGCTCTCATCTATCGGAACCTTCGGGCATAAGCTGGCTTCCGTCAAGACGATTGGAAAGACGGTCGAGAGGATCGCGGCCTCTGACTCCACCAGTCTGCACTCGTTGAGCACGACCTTCGTCGCGTTTGTTCTGGCCGAACTCCAGAAGGGCGGTACCAGCATGCTCCTGGTAGTCGACGACCCGGACACGAGCGAGAGGGTTCAGTCCGACTTCACGGTGTTCTCCGGGCTCGTCCCCACGGACCTTGTCACGGAGGATGAGCCGTCGGGATCAGCGGGCCCAAATCTGGCGGGCTTGTTCGAGTTCTATTCCGGCAGGAAGAGCCTTTACATCGTCGATTACGCGACGATGTTCCGAAAAATGCCCGCCCACGCTGCTCTGGCCGATAGTGCCGTTATAATTGAGGCAAATAAAGAGGTCGATCACGACAAATTCGTGTCCAAACTGCTCAAATACGGGTACCAGAAGAAGGACTACGTCGAGGAGGTAGGCGACTACGCCGTCCGCGGGAGCATCGTCGATGTCTTTCCGGAATCGGGAGAGAACCCCGTCCGCGTCGACTTCTTCGGTGACAATGTAGATTCGATTCGGATTTTCGATTCAATAACCCAGCGCTCGATCTCCAGCGTTGCCTCCTTCACACTTCTCCCGTTTTCGAATTCCAGCGAGCAGACCGTTCCCTTTGCCGAGCAGATACCCGACGGAACGAGAGTCATCTTTCACGAGCCGTCTGCAGTTCCGGAGGAACTGAAGGCAAGTTTTGCCCACCTGCGAGAATGGCTTGCGGGCAGGACGAAGCTCGTCTACTGGAAGGTTGTCGAGCGGAAGGAAGACGACTTCAAGGTAGACGTACTTCCACAACCGACATTCGGCGGGAAGCTCCAGCTGGCTGCGAACAAGATAGCCGAAATGTTTTCAGAGGGGTACGAGATCGTAGTCGCGTCGAGCACAAAGCACCTCCAAGACAATTTCGCAAGCCTCCTGAACGAATATGATGACTTGAACGGGACGATGCTGAAAAAGGAGGTCAAGCTTATCCAAGCCTCGCTCTCGGGAGGCTTCATCCTGCCGGGAGATAAGTTCGCTCTTCTCACCGAGCATGAGATATTCGGAAGGCGGTCGCCCCTCGTATCCCGGAAGGAGAAGGCCAAGAAGTTCGTCGGTCTCTTGCGGCGCGACCTCAACTCCCTTCGAAAAGGCGACTATGTCGTCCACGAAGAGTACGGCATCGGCAGGTTCCTCGGGATGGAAAAGCTGAAGATAATCGACAGCACGCAGGAATGCGTCAAGGTCGAGTACGCCGAGGGGGACATGCTCTATGTGAACGTCGATTACGTCGGGAAGCTCCAGCGGTACGCCTCCGAAGACGGCTTCAATCCGAAGCTCTCGAAACTGGGCGGCGCCGACTGGCAGCTGATGAAGACGCGGGCTAAAGGGAAGCTGAAGGACATCGCGAAGGACCTCATCAAGCTCTACGCCGAGCGGAAGAAGTCGGCAGGCTTCAAATTCCAGAAGGACAGCATCTGGCAGCACGAGCTCGAAGCTTCGTTTGTATATGAAGATACTCCCGACCAGTCGCGCGCGACTTCCGAGATAAAGCGCGACATGGAGACCGACATCCCGATGGACCGGCTGCTTTGCGGCGACGTCGGGTTCGGCAAGACCGAGGTGGCCGTGCGGGCTGCCTTCAAGGCAGTGATGAGCGGCAAGCAGGTGGCCGTCCTCGTTCCGACAACTATTCTTGCGGTTCAGCACTTCAACACTTTTCGTGATCGACTCGCCGACTACGCCGTTAAGGTTGACGTCCTGTCGAGGTTCAGGACGAAAGCGGAGCAGACCCAGGTATTGAAGAAGATCGAGGGGGGCTCCGTCGATATTATCATAGGAACACACAGGCTTCTCTCGGGCGACATCAAGTTCCGTGACCTGGGCCTCCTGGTTGTCGATGAAGAACACCGGTTCGGCGTCGAAGCGAAAGAAAAGATTCGTCAGCTCAGGACAAACGTCGACACTTTATATATGACGGCTACGCCGATACCACGAACCCTTTACATGTCGCTCTCTTCAGCAATGGACATCTCGATACTTCAGACACCCCCCGCAAACAGGCTCCCCATTGACACGTACATCGTCAACTTCGACGGGAAGCTGCTGCAGTCGGTCATCGAGCGGGAGCTCAACCGCGGCGGGCAGGTGTACGTCGTCAGCGATACTGTCAAAGATCTAGACAAATTGGCCGACTTCGTGCACCGCAGGGTGCCGAACGCGAAGGCGGGCATCGTGCACGGCAAGATGAAGCCGCTGCAGATAGAGCGGACAATGGTTCACTTCCTTGAAAAGAAGCTCAACGTCCTGATTGCCACCAAGATCATCGAGTCCGGAATAGACATACCCTCCGTCAACACGCTGATCGTCAACAACGCCGACAGGTTCGGCCTGGCGGAACTGTATCAGATCCGCGGAAGAATCGGCCGGTCAAACACGCAGGCATACGCCTACCTGATAGCCAAACCGTTTTCGAACCTCACGCGGGAGGCAGCGCGTAGGCTAGCTGCGATAGAAGAGTTTACCGAATTAGGCTCCGGGTTCAACCTGGCAATGCGCGACCTGGAGATACGAGGCGCCGGCAACGTGCTCGGGCGCGAGCAGAGCGGCTTCATCAACAACCTCGGGTTCGAGATGTACAACCGCGTCCTCGAAGAGGCGGTCGCGGAGGCAAAGTTCGAGGAACAGCTGACCGACCAGCTGGACACCCTTACCCGGAGAAAAGTCGAGCCGCAGGTAACGGTCGATGTGGACGCATTCATTCCCGACGACTACGTCTCGCTCGATGCGGAGAGATTCGACTTCTACAAACGGCTATCGAGAGCGGCCGAAGTCGCCGACATCGATGATATGCGGGCCGAAATAATCGACAGATTCGGGAAGATACCCGAGCCGGCCGACAACCTGCTGAGGGTAATCAAGTTGAAGATTAAGCTGGAGCCGCTAAGGATACCGAAGATCGAAATGCACGGCGCCTCGGTAAAGATTTACTTACCCTCAGACGACCAGGAATTCTACAAGGAAACCTTCCCGCTGATGATGAACGCCCTCGACAGGATCGAGGACGTGAAGCACCGGATCACGCAGGAAAGCGCCCAGGCGCGGGTGGAGGTTGCGTTCACTTCCCAGCTTCCTCACACGGACGGTGAGAAACTGGTGCGTCTCGAAAGAATGATCGATTTGATGAAGGTATAAGCCGTTCGATGTAGAATATTACCGTTGCGGCAATACGGTAGGTGCCGAGATTGAATCTTACTGAGTGAGTTTTTATTATTCGAAGGAAGCAGGGAGAAAAATGCAATGGGATTGACTGTTTTGAGGGTCGAAGTCGGGAGTCCGGACAGGCCTGACATAGCGGACATTCGCGTCACTCGTTCTCTGTCACATGGTTGGCGAGGGGGCTGTGCCGGCGCAGAGGGGGACGAAAAAAGAGGTAACATTTCACTGTGAACACGTAGGTTGTTGGTTGTGCGACTCGCTCGCAGTAGGTCGCACGAGCCATAGATTGTGAGGTTGCGTCGCACCTTGACGGGGCACTCCCGGCCAAACAAGGAGGCAGCGATATGAATCTCACTTTTCCGTTAATCCACAACGGTTTTTCTGCGGGTACCCATCATTCAATACCCCCCAAGAACAGCGGATTTTGCGGCAACTTGTGGCGTGTGGCGGTAGTCGCCTTCCTCTGCACTGCCATATTCGGCTGTTCTGCATCCCGGAGCCTGTTGAGTCTTGCAAAATCTCCGCCGGATACTGTCCAGCAACGACAGGATTACCGATCGCTCAACAAGTATCAGCGGGATCTCCTCTACTTCTCCAGCGAGTTGCAACAGACCCATCCTGAACCATACCGTTACGTAAGCAAGGAATGGTTTGACTGTGAAACCGACAGCCTTCTGAAGGTCTTTGCAAATGAAACGAGCGAGGTCGATTTCGAGATGGGGCTGGAGAAGCTCGCCTCGCATCTTCGTGACTCGCACACGCAGGTTAGAGCAGGGAGCCCATCCGACAACCGCGTTTATCCTATCGGCATCCTCTGGCTTGAGGATTCACTGTACGTCGCCGCGGTAAACGAAGGCGGGGACTCGACTCTTGTGGGATCGACGGTCGAAGCTTATAACGGCATCCCGATTCAGGACGTGTGTGACCGTCTTGCAAGCGACTTTTCGTACGATAATTTCGGATGGGTAAGATGGAAGTTAATCGGGCCGCTGTTGAGTCCATGGTATCTCAAGAGGGAAGGGGTGACCGCTTCGGATACACTCAGGCTGACACTTAATATTCCGCAATCCGGGAAGAGAGTGGTAACATTCCTGCCGGTTTCATCTCCGAGGCTGAGGTACACCTACAAATCCGGTGAAATCACGGGAAGGCGAAGAGACTTGTACTGGTACAAGATAATTGCCTCCGACAGTATCTGTTACATGCAGTTCAACACGATGTACGACAGGCATTTGTTAAACGCGTTCGGGTTTTTCCAGCGGATCCCACTTTACTTCATGTTTGTCACAAAAGGAATAGGATATTTCGATGACTATCTCGACAAGATGATGAACGAAATGCACGAGAAGGGAGTGAAGACCCTGGTAGTCGATCTGCGCGGAAACGGCGGAGGAAACAGCATACTTGGGGACCAGTTATTGTACAAACTTGGAGTGTCTGATTCGATCCGTGGCTTTTCTACCCTCGTGAAGATCTCTCCACTCCTGCGGGCGGTGCATCCGGAGAGGGCTAAGGAATACGAGCGGCTCTTCAGAGAACGAACCGGAAGGAACCATCTTCCCGACACACTGATCAGCACAGACAGCTTGTACGCCGCGGACTCGACCGCTTCGGATTATTTTGCCGAATTGAAAGACAGGCATTCAGACTACTACACTAAACCTGCCAGGTTTCCTTTCGAAGGGAGGGTCTATTTCATCACCGGAGAGGGAACATTCAGTTCAGCGAGTGTGCTTGCCGCGACGGTGAAGGATAACCACCTCTTCACAGTTGTGGGACAGCCAACCGGTCAGGCGTCGCATTATGGTGAAGTCCTGATTCTGCGTCTGCCGGAAACCGGGATCTACTGCACTATGTCTTGCAAGAAATTCTTGCGCCCCGACAGGTCGCATGTTAATGAGAGAGCCGTCATTCCCGACAAGGAGATCTGGCTCTCATTCGACCAATTTGAAAACGGCATCGACCCGGTCTTCGACTGGATACTGAGTCAGGTCCGAAGCAAAAGGTAAGAAAGGACGCAAAAGCGCCCTGAAATTATAGCGGCCCTGATAGGGTGAAATGATAATGTCATCCCTTTCCGAAGGATCACATCGGCGATATTTCAATCGACATCCTGACGACCGCATCCGCGCTCAATGTCAGAACAACACAGCCGGGCGGCGGCGGTAGAACATACCAGGTCGATTACGAAATCAGAGTTCCAAGCGAGTGGGCAGTGTCGGTAACCGACGCAAATGGAAGCGTTTCGATTGCGAACCTGTCCGTGGTAGTGAGTTCGAGTTCCCGCACGTATTTAAGCGGCACGCTGGGGAAAGGAGAAGGGAAGATCTCTCTTTCAGCGGTGAACGGCAGCATACAATTGAGAAGCCTGTGAATATCGGAGGGCTTGAGAACCGGTGATGATGCTGTGTTCAGCCGCGGCCCACTTTCCGAGCAAGAGGCACGGGCTTGCACGAGAGACAGGATAGAAGCAGGATGCAAAGACTTCGCACTGCAAGCCGGTGGCGCTTCACCGCTGCCGGCCGCACTTTCTCCCGGGGGTATGGCCCGACCCCGACGCCTGTCTGGCTCAGATCTTCGACGGTGCCTGCGCGTATTTTAATGGTCGATCGCGTACCGGGCAGCTTTCAGAATCTCCTGCTTCATATAGGGCTTTTGGATGAACGCTTTCACACCGAGGTTTTCCAGCTCGGTGCGTGAGTGCGGTGCTATATAACCGCTTGCAATGACGATATTCGCCTTAGGGTCAAGCTCCTTGATCGTTCCGACAACCTCCTGTCCGCCCAGCTTGGGAAGGCCAAGGTCGGATATGACGGCAGCTATCCGGTCCCTGTTGGTCCTGAATGTCTCAACGCCGCTCTCCCCGTCGTCGGCTGTGATAACCGTATAACCGTTCGATGTGAGTATAGATTCAACAAGTTGCCTCAACATCTCCTCATCCTCGATGACGAGAATGGTCTCTGTTCCGCCTGATGCTTTCCTCATCGGCTTCTGCAGGGATTCCGGCTGCTCGGGTCGTTCCTCCACCGGAATGTAGATGCTGACGGCAGTCCCCTCCCCCACCTTACTGTCGACTTCGATGAATCCGCGATGGCTCTCGACGATGCCGTATACCACCGAGAGTCCCAGGCCGGTTCCTTTTCCGATGTCCTTCGTCGAGAAAAAGGGCTCAAAAATTCTCGCCTTGGTCTCTTCATCCATCCCGACGCCTGTGTCGCTCACTATCAGCCGCACGTACTTGTCGGCTGCGGCATCATGATGTTTCTTCTTAACGGCTTGCCCGGTGACGATTTCTGTGGATACGGAGATGGTACCGCCTTTCGGCATCGCGTCGCGGGCGTTCACGCATATGTTCAGCAGAACCTGATGTAACTGGTTGGGATCTGCGACGACAGACGTAAGATCTTCGCTAAGAGTTGTCGCAATCTGAATTGTTTTCGGGAATGTCGCGCTCACCAGTTTTTCGATCTCTTCCACGATATCGTTGATCCGGACTGTTTTAAAGGTCGTCTCGGTCTTACGGGCAAACATCAACAGCTGGCTGACAAGAGACTTGCCGCGTTGAGCTGAGCTGACGATTGCATTCAGCCCCGAATCGGGCTTTTGTGAGCCGGAGTCATTAAGGAGTTCGGCGTATCCCAGAATCACCCCGAGGATGTTATTGAAGTCATGCGCTATTCCGGCCGCTATATTTCCGAGGCCTTCCAGCTTCTGAGCCTGAAGGAACTGACCTTGAAGCTTTTTGTTCTCGGTGACATCCTGGAAGACTTCGAGCATCGCTTCTCTGCCGCTGTACAACAAGCCGGTGTGGTTGATCTGGAACGCTCTGCCGTTCAACAGGCCGGCCGTTTCGAAGCTGTCCGATTCGCCGATTGTGATATTCCGCAGCAGGGGGCATCTCTCACACTGCGACATGTTGTCGGAGTATACTTCCCAGCACACCCGGCCGACAGCGTCGCGGCCCAGAAGCCGCTTCATCCTCTCACTCATGAAAAGGATTCGCCCCTCTTGGTCCACTATTTCTATCCCGAACGGAAAAGTCTGTATCAGCATTTCGTTGAACGCGTTCAGCTGCCGAAGGTTCTCTTCCGCGAGTTTGCGTTCGGTGATGTCTGTTCCAATTCCGACCAGCCCGATAACCTGCCCGTTCTTATCCCTCATCGGGATCTTCGACATCAACTCCCAGTGAGGACGCCCGTCGGGGTCGATTTGATATTCTTCTTTCTCCAGGATTTGTTTGCCGTACCGAATGACTGTCTGAATGTCGGTAAAATACTCTTCGGCCTGCTCCTTCGGATACAGATCGAAGTCGGTCTTGCCCAGTATGCTTTCCTCAGAAGTGAGGTCGGTTCGGCCGGTAGCAAGGCGGACTTGTCGCAGATGCGCCGGGTTGACCAGCGTTCTTTGAGATTCTTTATTAATGACGCAGATCGGTGTAGGGAGGTTGTCGACGAGGGTTCTCAGGAGGATGCGTTCCCGCTGAGACGCGTCCTCGGCTCTCTTGCGGTCGATGGCGCGCGCGACCTGCTCTGATACATACTCCAGCATCTTGAGGTCCCGCTCGCCGTAAGCATTCCGGTCGGTGTAGTGCTGAATTGCCATGACCCCGAACGTCCTGCCTTCCACTTTCAGCGGCACGCCGATCCATATGGTGGATTGTGTGCCCACAAGCTCGATTTCCCCGCGCTCGCTCAACTCTCTGTCGGTTGCTTCGTCACACATCAGGGATTTGCCCGTGCGAATCACATACTCAGTCAGGCCCTTCCCTGCCTTATGGGGCTCAAACGAATCGTCTTTTTCATCGATGAAATAAGGGAAGCTGACCATGTCCTCTTTGCGGTCATATAGCGCGATGTAGAAGTTGTTGGCAGGCATCACGGTGCTGATGATCTGGTGAACCGCCCTGTACAGGTCTTCCAGGTTCGCGGATTTGTTTTGCGCCTGTGAGATCCTGTAGACGGCATTTTGAAGAAATTCCGCGCTCCTCCGCTCGGTAATATCGCGGATGGTGGTCAGCTTCATGTCGTGTCCATCTAGCACGAGCGAACGGGATCTCGTTTCTGCCGGAAATGTCGTCCCGTCCAACCTGGTCGCTGATTGATCGGACGGCTCTCCATTCTCGGAAGTTATCCGGTGCAATTCGGTCCTTGTCCCGCCCGGGCCAACGAATTCAAGAATGTCTTTGCCTATCATATCAGCCAGGCTGCAACCGAACAGTTTGAGTGCCTGGTTATTTACGTCCACGATTTTCCCGTGCTCGCTTACGATAATGCCTTCGAATGTGGCTTGAGACAGCCTGGAATATCGTTCTTCGCTCTGCCGGAGGGACAACTCGGTGCTCTTCTTTTCGGTCAGCTCCTGGTCTAATCTATGTAAGGTGCTCACGAAATTGTGAGATACCACATGCTGGAGAATGGCCATCAGCGCTATTTGAAAACTGCCGATAATCCATATTTCGAGACCGCTTCTCGGCAAGGGAACCTCGGGTATAGTGACGACCCTTGCCAGCAGGACCAGTCCCAATTCCGTTATGATGCTCACGGATGCCATTATGTATCCCGCTCTTGCTCCTAGCAGTAATCCTGCCCCAACGACCAGCACTAGATAGCCGACAACGATAGCAGCTTTGATCCCTCCTCCCGTGACGGTAAAAGCTGTAATGATCAACCAGAACTCGGTTAACAGCAGATAGCCTGCCAATCGAGGCTTACGACGTCGAATCAAGGCGAATGTGCTGATGCCCACCAGCCAGATGTAAACCACGAGGAACAGCCACCGCCTGGTGAATGCGGGCGCAGTGACCATTGCGACCGCTGCAAATAGCGGAGTCAAGAACATCAGGGGTACTATGAATTGTAGCTGAAGGCGAGCTATAGCACTCAGCTCCTGATCTTTGAACTCAGGCGGAGTTAGAAAAGGCATCATAGCGGACAGGATCTTTTCAGTCCCTTTTTGAAGAATTCTTCTCGTCACCGAGTAATCCTCCAATCGGCATCCTTCCGATCGTTCTTGGAACATCGGAAGTGCTGTGAGACGAGTCTGCCGCAGCGCATCCCCTCGTTCGCAGGTATCTGATTCCCCGCCATGCGTGAGCTCAATTGACCGGAAAAGTGGGCCCCTAAAGCCCTTTGCCGAAGCGGCTGATCCGGGTCGATATTTTCTATCATATTCTTATGCCCGAAATGTCCGATTAGTCACATCATTCCCGATGATTCTCGGCCTTCTGTTATCTGCGTGGAGTGTCGGGAAGCAAACTGAGGTACGAAACACGAAGCACGCTTGCAGCTGCAGCACAGACCCCCACGGTCTCATATCGGCTGAACAATACGTGAACTTTACCGTTGAAGAGGCAATTAGAGGCGACCCGAACCCGATTCCGCAGACCAGGGCCGCAGTAAATCGGTGTCTTGAAAACTTGGGTGCTTCTCTACTACTCACTGCCTGCCGTTTCATCCTGCATGTCTTTCAGTTTGCCGGTTGGCAATTTCTAAACGAAGTGAACTTAGCCCGCCGGCCGGGCGTTCGTTTTCGTAGCAGGGATTCGACGGGCAATGTCGACCTGCACGCGGGCGCGATGTCGCCGCATTTATCATCTTAAAAAGTTGGTTAACCTCAAGAGAACATGTTATCCGGAATTGAAGTAGTCCTTTTTGACCTTGATGATACCCTGGTGGCGTTCGACCTTGTAACGGAACTCTCCTGGCGCCAGGTTTGCGCTGAGTATGCGGCAAGGAATCCCGAGTGCGGCGCTGAAGAGGTTTACGAGGCAATCACCAATGAGAGCCACTGGTATTGGAGCGATGAAGAGAGGCACAAGATCGGCAGAAACGATATAGCCTCGACAAGAAGAAAAATTGTGATGAGAGCGTTTGAGAAACATCGGTTTCCGGTGGACGACGCTGTGGAAGTCGCTGACAGGTACTCCAACCTGAGGCTGGAAAACATGTATATAATTCCGGGGGCACTCAGGACGCTCTCAACCCTGCTTAAGCAGGGAATTGCGCTTGGCCTTATCACCAACGGCGATTCTGATATTCAGAGGTACAAGATCAATCGTTTTGCACTTGGCGGTTATTTCAAGGAGATCCTCATTGAGGGTGAGATTGGGTACGGAAAGCCCGACAGCCGAATCTTCGAGCTTGCAATTTCGAAATTCGATACATTGCCCGGGCGGATGCTGATGGTGGGAGACAACCTGAAGTGGGACGTCGCCGGGCCCCAGTCGGTCGGAATGCGCGGGATATGGTTCGATGTAAGAAGGAAAGGGCTGCCCGAAGACTCCCGTATAGAGCCGGATGCTGTCATCACAGCTCTTCCGCAGTTTCTTGATCTGCTAGATTAGATGCTGCATGCTCTGAGGGAACGCGGATATGGCAGCCGAAGGGCATTCTCACAGAAGAAGTATACACCTAGCTTGAATTCCCACCTTCCTTTCCCCTCGTAACGATGTTTTGACAGAGATACTTTTGCCTGTTGCATTTTGCCGGCGATGCGGATAATTTAGCCGAGTTAATCGGTTGTATTTGCTTGCGTTAGGCGTGCGCGCAAGAACCGAGTCGCTTTAATTTTGGAAGTCAAGAATCGTCGGGAGGGCAATCAGTGGAAAAGGTAAAGATCGAAAATTCCTGTTTCGGAATTGTCTGGGTCATCGGGTGGCTGTTCACGCTCGGTTTTCTCCAGCTCACTTTCTGGAGAGGCGTACTGGCGATAGTGGTATGGCCTTATTACATCGGCTCGGCCTTGTCGGGACTTCTGAAGTAGGACAGGTTTCCGTGATCTCCCTAAGAGATCTCCCCGGTGAGCCGGGATGAATCAGCGGGCTCAGCTTGCGGATGGAGATGGCAGTTCAGTATACCATTCGCCGGTCTGCGGGTTTCCATCGATCAATTGTGCGGTCAGATCGTCCCGGCCGCCGGAGCATTCGTCTGAGTCTTCAGCCACATGCTTGAGCCGTTCGGGACCGCTGTCGGTCGGCGGGTGAAGCCGACGGCAGCATTGCAGCGGATGCCGAAGGGTGGCGCGACAAGAGCCCTCCGAACGAAAACCGAACGATGCCGCCGGTATCGTGGCGGAGCCGCAGGCGCTGTCTGTAGGTTGCATCTCATAACTCCATTTCTCAGATTGAGTTGTTCACGGCTTTGATCGCGGGAATCGAACGGCGAGAGGCTGTTTTGAGACGTGGTCCGGTATTTTGACCCCGTTTGCTGCATCAAACCGTTGGACGTCTCTTCGTGAGAAATTCCGGAGGCTGGTCGGCGATGATGCCACTTTAGAATGAAACGAACGCTGGAGAAGACCGCATGGAGAACCTGACGAGAAGACAGCTCATCAAACTTGGTGGAACAACACTTGCAGCGCTGGCTGCTACTCCGAACGTCCTTCCGAAGACGATCTACTATTCACAATCGAAAGAAGCTGACCGAGCCAAAATTCCTCTCATACACATTACCGACCTTTATCATCCGCCACAGGATCCCGACGACCTCCTCGACCTTGCAACTGTCATGGCGTTGAAGGAGTTCGATCTGAAGGGAGTTGCTCTCGACATAACTCACAGGTTTCTGGTCGCTGCGCCGGCGGGATTCGACATTCCCCGCGACCCGGGGTTCGTGCCCGTCACACAGCTGTCCTATCTGACAGGAAAGGTGGTCCCGATAGCAATGGGGCCGAACAAACCGCTCAAGAATCCTAAGGACACCGCGGAAGGTCTCCCACCGTCACAGGAGGCGGCGATAAAAATGGTGCTGGATGTTCTCAGCGAGAGCAGTCAGCCGGTCGTAATCACTTCCGTCGGCTCTGCGCGTATACTGACCGCGGCCTTTAACCGCGAGCCGGTTCTGCTCCGGGACAAGGTTGCGTACGTTGTTCTCAATGCCGGATCGACGGGTGGACCGAAGAGCGAGTGGAACGTCGACCTGGACCCCGCAGCCTTCGTCGGACTCTGGAGGTCCGGCCTCCCGATAAGGTGGTATCCGCCCTCGACTGAGACCGGATCTTTCGATCCCGCCAGCGATCGTGGAACCTATTGGAAGGCAAGCCATGCAGAGCTGTTCAAGGATATCCCCGACCCGCTTCGCGCGTGGATCACATTTACATTCACGGGGAATTGGCGCGGAGATATCATACGAGCACTTTCAGAACTGGGGAAGGGGTCGGTATGGCAGGACCTCCTTGCCGCCCGGCGAAACATGTGGTCGACCGCATCTCTGGTCATGGCCGCAGGCCGGGTGCTTGCCCACACTCCCGATGGCTGGCGCTTTGTCCCGAAGGCTGACGCGGCCAGCTACGAGCTCTGGCCGTGGCGGCTCGACAGGATTACGGCAGGAGTGGATGATGAAGGAAAAGTCAACTGGAAGCAGTCTGAGAATCGCGGGAACGCACTTCTGTTCGGGAGGCGGGGCGGAACAGAGTACGGAGCCGCCATGACAGAGGCCTTCAACGCGCTGCTAAGAGGGATTCCTGTATAGTCAGGGCGTTCTTGTGCCGCTGTTTCGCGCCATATTCTATTTATGTTTTATTTTCAGTCCCAGGATGGCAAGCGTTAAAATCAGCGTCACGGCGTTGGCAAGAATGATTGGAAGAGAGCGTCGCTGAATACCGTACACAAGCCAGAGGAATACTCCGCCACAGAGCATCAGATACATCCGCGTACTGATGTCTCTCGTCAACCGGGTCTTCCACACCTTGAGGAACTGCGGAACGAACGCGGTGGTCGTCAAGCCAGCGGCCGTGAAGCCGATTATCTCAGTCAAAGCAGTTTGCGCCATTTCTCATTCGATCCTTCTGATTTCCCGCATCTTCTTTGCGACCATCCGCGCGTTATAGTCCTCAAGCCGCTGAAGTTCCCTTATTATGTTCTCGTAGTCCTGGGTGCTCCTGTTCTGACTCATTTTGTACGAAGCCTCTATCCTTTCTATCTGTATCTCGAATCCCACTATCCCGATTATCTGCTTCTCGATTTCGCTTTCGAGAACCTCCGGGGAGAATGGGTGTGCTGATATGCGTTCGTGGTGGTTTGTCATTCGCTTCAGCGATCCCCGGAGCTCGTCGTCTTTAACTATGCCGATTCTGCCATGAACGTGCACACTCATGTAATTCCAGGTCGGCACGTTAGGATGGTTGTACCACGAGGATGAAACGTAATGCTGTACCGGCTAAAGGAAAATTGCCAGGACTCCAGGATCAGATTTGAACAGACGCCAGTGAGGGTTTGCCTTTGCCACATGTCCCGACAGGATCGACCTGCCATTTTCTTCCTCTTCCAATTCCAGGGGAATATGCGTCGCCATCGGGAAGTCGGCTCCTCTGCTCACGAGCGTCGCCAGCGGGTTGGCTCTGATGAATTTCGAAATCTCAGGCCAGTCTTCTATTTCAAATGGTTTCGGAACATACATGCCGCTGAACCCTTTCGTTTTATCGTTTTCTCGTTGTCTTTACAACAAGTTAGCCGACGACCCGCTTCGGTTTCAATTTCTTTTATAGGGGAAACGAAATTTGATTTGGACTTGAGGGAGCCGGGCGTGTTTGCGTCCGCCGCCTTCAGCTCGTAAAGATCGTGCAAGCCGGCATTCGAAATCTTCTGCTTCGTTTTTCAGATCTTCATACGCGGCGGACCGTGCAGTTGAAGCAGCCCGGCCTCGCATTATGAATATGGATATATTCGACAGTAACTGTTTCAAACATGTCATGGATTGCGTTTCTGAGATCGTTCCCTTCGATAACCTCCGCGGCGGCGAGCATTGCCCTGGAATCGTATGCCCTCAGTGAGAGCAGGCGGTGGTGAAGCATTTGGGGAATTTCATCTATGTCGGGCATTCTTGTCCTGCAAAGTTCCCGGACGAAGATCGGTCCGGACGCCCTGTAAGGGGAATCGACATCGTGGTGAGTGTACGTGACAAGGAGTACTCTCTCTCCGATTTTAGCGTCCTCCAGGGACACGCGGCATGGATAGCCCGGCTCGGCATCCACTTCAACCCACTTTGCGTGATGCGCGCGCAATTCTTCCTCGCCCAATTCCAAGAGGTTCTCGAACCGTTCTCTCGGTATGGCTTCCAAACGAAAATCTATATCCATGTTCTTTTCTCCAATTTTTCTTGAATGACTCGGTGTGATCTAAAGCAGATTTCTCTTTGCGATTGCCGGAATAAAGTTCACTCGCGGAGAAGTAAGCTCGATTCGAGCCTTGCCGCTTCCCAGCCGACGATAGCAGCTTTCCGCGAGTTCCCCCAGTGATAGTCGCCCAGCACTCCGGTCGATCTGATTACCCGGTGGCATGGTATCAGGTACGCAACGGGGTTGTCGCCGATGGCCGTGCCGACCGCCCTCGAGGCGGTAGGATGTCCGATGCTTTCGGCGATTCTGGCGTACGTGCTGAGATGACCAAACGGAATTTTGAGCAGTGCCTCCCAGACCTTCAGCTGGAAGGGGGTGGCTTTGATGTGCAGTTTGATTTGCGGCATGCCGGTCCAGTCATTCTGGAATACCTTCAGAACTTCCCGATGAGATGGATCTCGCTTTTCATTCAGCGCTGCGTTCCTGTATTTGTCGCGCAGCGCTCTATAGGCCGGGCGCTCATTGCCCCCAAAACTGATGTGGCATACTCCCTTCGGGGTTGAGGCAATCATAATCTTTCCGAACGGAGATTCGTAAAAGGCATAATGTATCGTCAGGTTTTCACCCCTATTCTTGAATTCGCCGGGGGTCATCTGTTCTATGTTTACGAATAGATCGTGAAGCCTGCTTGTGCCGGAGAGGCCGGTTTCATAGGTCGCCTCGGCAACCGATGCATTTTGTCTCAACAATCCTTTCGCATGTTCCACACTTATGTATTCGAGAAATTTCTTGGGACTTACTCCAGCCCATTTCTTGAACAGCCTCTGGAAGTGAAACTCGCTCAGATGAACTTCCTCGGCAAGCCGCTTCAGATTCGGCTGCTCCCGGAAATGTTCACTAATGTAGACTATCGCTCTCGCTATTCGATCGTAGTCCGACATTCCTCCTCCTTATTCATGTTTAATATTAGCTTGCGCATTATCGAAGGTAAACCCGATTCTTGCCAATATGGGTTCTCGGGAGGCTATCGAAAGTTTCGACCCGAATTATTAGATTAGCATAGTTGATCAGGTAATTCAGGTTCCGCTATCGTTGAAGTCAGCTGTTGTCATGCGTTCGCAACAGAGCAAAGGTTGGAGGGCCGGGACAGCGCTCCCCGTCTATTAAGGAATTAGTTCAAGAAAACAGGAGCAGCACGAATGGGACTCTCGCGAAACATTCTTCTGTGGGCTTCGGAAAATCAATACTTGCTCAATCACGTTCCTAATTACAGGTTCGTTCGGAAAGCACTGAAGAGGTTCATGCCCGGCGAAGAACTGGATGAGGCGATCGGCGCAGCGAGGATTTTCAGGGAGGACAGGATTCCCACCGTGTTCACATATCTCGGGGAGAGTATCGCGGATCTTTCTGAGGCCGTCGCTGTAAGGGACCACTATCTCGCTCTTCTTGACAAGATAGCGTCTGAGAGGCTCGACATAGAAGTCTCGGTGAAGCTCACTCAACTCGGTCTCGATCTCTCTCCCGACCAGGCGTATGATAACTTCAGAGTCATTGCGGCGAAAGCGAAGGAGTTGGACAACGTTGTCTGGATCGACATGGAGCGAAGCAACTATGTGGACGCGACGCTTGATCTGTACAGGAAGGTGAAAAGGGATTATTCCAACACCGGTATATGCCTGCAGTCTTACTTGCGCCGGACGAAGAAAGATCTTGAGGCCCTTTCCGATGTTTCGCCGATGGTGCGGTTGGTAAAGGGTGCATACAACGAGCCGGGGGATATCGCTTTCCCCGACAAGGGTGATGTCGATAGGAATTATTTCGAACTTTCGATGATGCTTCTAAAAGGAATCCGCGACGGTTCGGCCAGAGCGGCATTCGGGACGCACGACACGGGATTACACCGAAAAGTCATTGATGCCGCCGGCGGCTTCGGAATCCCCAGGGAAAAAGTCGAGGTACAGATGTTGTACGGTATCAAGCCGGCCGAACAGAGGCGTCTCGCCTGGGAGGGCTACAACATCCGCGTGCTGATAAGCTACGGCAAGGCCTGGTACAAGTGGTACGTGCGCCGTCTGGCGGAGCGCCCGGCAAATGTAGGATTTGTCTTAAAGAACATGTTTACATCTTGATAATGTCTCGATGGTGCGACCCTAATTACCCTCCCCTTTGTCTCCTCCCATCAAGGGAGGGGAATCGAAAGTCCATGAGCGATCGAGGCAAGTGAGATGAGGAACAAGCTGACGCCAGCTGCGAGAGGGCTTCGCAAGAGAATGACCGAGGCCGAAATTGTGCTGTGGAGAGCTCTTCGAAGAAAGCAACTTGAAGGGTGTAAATTCAGGAGACAACAGCCCATCGGCATTTATATAGTGGACTTTGTCTGCTTCGAACGAAAACTGATTCTTGAAGCTGATGGAAGCCAACACAGTCTATGATTACGAGCCCGAGCCCTCTCCCCCTTGATGGGGGAGAATCAAAGAGAGAGTGAGGGCCTGTCTACAAAGGGAATTTGAGAGTGAGGTTAATCTATTCATGATTAAGGGAATTATGCCGCCAGTCACAACCCCGTTTGTGAAGGGTGAGGTCGCGTACGACAGACTGGCGGAGAACATCAGACGCTGGAACAAGACTGGGCTCAGCGGCTATGTGGCAATGGGTTCCAACGGCGAGAGCGCTTTTCTGACGCGGGACGAGAAATTGAAAATAATCGAGACGGTCAGGAACGGCCTCTCGTCTGGAAGACTGCTCATCGCCGGCACAGGCTCGGACTCAATAAAGGAGACGGTTTCGTTGTCGAACGATGCCGCCGGGCGCGGGGCAGATTACGCTCTCGTGCTCACGCCGTCGTTTTACAAGGAACAGATGAACAGCGCGGCGCTCCTGAGATATTTCACCGAGGTGGCGGACAACATAAGGATTCCGCTTATCATGTATAATGTTCCGAAGTTTACCGGCGTCAACATAGAGGCAGGCGCGGTGGCAAAATTGGCTCAGCATCCGAACATTGTAGGATTGAAGAACAGCACCGAGAATACTTCGCATACTGCCGAGATAATCAGCCTGGTGCCGAAGGACTTCTCGGTTCTCGTAGGGACGGCTTCCGTTCTCTATCCGGGCCTGGCGGCCGGCGCGACCGGCGGCATACTTGCGCTTGCAAATATAGCTCCGGACGAGTGCGTCGAGCTTCAGAAGCTTTTCATCGCGGGCAAACACGAAGAGGCGTCGGTGTTACAGAAGAAGCTAATTCCAGTCAATAAAGCTGTGACATCCAAGTATGGCGTGCCGGGTCTGAAAGCAGCGCTCGACATGCTCGGTTACTTCGGCGGCGAGCCGCGGAGTCCGCTGGCGCCGCTCGGCGAACGGGAGCGCGAAGACATGAAGTCGATTCTTAAGAATGCTGGATTAACGAAATGACCACAAAATGAAAGCTCCAAGCTCCAAATTCCGCCCCCGCGGAGCGGGATCTTCGATTTGCGGCATCCCGACATATAAATTCTTTGACGGCACAAGTTCCAAGGAGAGAAAAAAAGAAGAGCCGGCAAGCGTTCGCTTTCCATTTATAAGTTAGGTCTTAGTTTTGTGTTTGTTTGGAACCTGGAGCTAGGTGTTTGGAGCTTCTTAAGGAATAGGAGACGCAGATGAAGATTAATTCTTTTCGTCCACCCAACAGGATCCTGATGGGCCCGGGGCCGTCGAATGTCCATCCGCGCGTTCTCGAAGCGATGGCGCGGCCCACCGTCGGCCATCTCGATCCGGAATTCATTCGGATGATGGACGAACTCAAAGTACTTTTGAGAGATACTTTCCTGACCAAGAACGAGGTTACGTTCCCGGTCTCTGGTCCCGGCTCTCTCGGGATGGAAACTGCCGTTGTAAATCTCG
The DNA here is from genome assembly GCA_046705025.1 of Candidatus Kryptoniota bacterium. GTDB lineage: Bacteria > Bacteroidota > Ignavibacteria > Kryptoniales > JAKASW01 > JAKASW01. The sequence goes on from JBJKQU010000095.1 coordinate 21,315, forward strand.
TCGCACCCGGAATGAAAGTGGTCGTGTGCGTTAACGGCGCGTTCGGCGGACGGATAAGAGAGATGGTAGAGAGATACGGCGGTGTGCCAATCGTCGTCGACGCCCCATGGGGCCAGCCGATGGATCCGGCGAAGCTAGAAGAAGCACTAGCTGCGAATAAAGACGTCAAGGTCGTAGCGTTCGTTCATGCCGAAACGTCCACGGGCGCGCGTTCGGACATCGCGACGCTCGCGAAGATTGCCCATAAGTACGGCTGTCTGACGATAGCCGATACCGTCACTTCGCTCGGCGGCATACCGGTCAGGGTCGACGAGTGGGAGCTGGATATCGTTTACTCGGGGAGCCAAAAGTGCCTCTCTTGTCCGCCGGGATTGTCTCCGATTACGTTCAACGAGCGCGCGCTGAACGCGGTGAAGAACCGGAAAACAAAAGTTCAGAGCTGGTTCATGGATGTCAGCCTCGTCCTGAGCTACTGGAGCGGTACCAAGCGGACCTACCACCACACTGCACCGATTAACGCACTTTACGGACTTCACGAAGCGCTCTTGCTTGTTCAGGAAGAAGGACTGGAGAACGCGTGGGCCCGTCACAAAAGGAACTCGGAGAAATTCCTTACCGGGCTCGAGAAGATCGGTCTGAAGACGTTTGTCAAAGAGGAGTTCAGCCTGCCGGAGCTGGCGGTAGTGACGGTCCCGGACGGTGTTGACGAAGCCGCCGTGAGGGATCATCTATTGAACAAGTTCAATATCGAAATCGGAGCCGGGCTCGGACAGCTGGCCGGTAGAGTCTGGAGGATCGGTCTGATGGGCTATACCTCGAACGAGAAGAACGTTAATATGTGCATTGAAGCACTGAAAGATGCGATCCGGAAGTAAGTCAAAAGTAAAAAGTCAAAGGTCAAAATGAGAGCGCGTTTGACTTTTGCCCTTTGACTTTTGAATTTTAATTACAATCAAACAAGGAGCATACGTAACGTGTCCAACGCAAAATATGAAATCCCGATGCCGCCGAACGAGCCGGTAAAGAATTACCTTCCCGGTTCCCCGGAGCGGGCATCTCTGAAGGCAAAACTTGAAGAGATGCGGAGTAAGCAGATCGAGATCCCCCTGATCATCGGCGGTGAAGAGATCAAGACAGGAAGAATCGGCAAGTGTGTCCTTCCGCACGACCACAAGACGGTCATCGCTACCTATCAGCAGGCCGGCGAAAAGGAAGTGGATATGGCGATCAAGGCCGCGCTCGCCGCGCGAACGAAGTGGGCAGCCCTGGATTGGGAGGAACGCCTGTCGATATTCATGAAAGCGGCGGCTCTTCTCTCCGGCCCGTGGCGCGATACGCTGAACGCGGCGACCATGCTCGGGCAGAGCAAGAACGCTTTCCAGGCGGAGATAGACTCGGCGGCGGAACTGACCGACTTCTTCCGGTTCAATGCCTACTACGCAATGCAGCTCTTCGAACAGCAGCCGCCTCATTCGCCGGCGGACGTACGGAACAAGATGGAATACCGTCCCCTGGAAGGATTTGTGTTCGCGGTGTCGCCGTTCAATTTCACATCGATTGCGGGCAATCTGCCGACAGCCCCCGCGATGGTTGGGAATGTCGTCCTCGACAAGCCAGCCTCGAGCGCGGTGTATTCGGCATACTATATAATGAAGCTCCTCCAGGAGGCGGGCGTACCGCCGGGGGTGATCAACTTCGTCCCCGGACCGGGAGGGGCCGTCGGCCGGCCGGCAATGCTGTCGCCGAATCTCGCCGGGATTCACTTTACAGGCAGCACCGCCGTATTCCAGGATATGTGGAAGACTGTCGGAACCAACATCGCGAACTACAAGTCTTACCCCCGCATCGTCGGAGAGACGGGCGGAAAGGACTTCATATTTGCCCATAACAGCGCGGACATCGAGGAACTGGGAGTCGCGATCATCCGCGGCGCGTACGAATACCAGGGACAGAAATGTTCCGCAGCATCCCGTTCTTACATTCCGAAGTCGCTGTGGGGTGACCTGAAAGACTATCTCGTGAAGGAGCTGAAGACCGTGAAAATGGGCGACCCGCGCGACTTCAGCAACTTCATGAATGCGGTCATCGACAAAGGCGCGTTCTCGACGATTACCGGGTACGTCGAGTACGCCAAGAAGTCGAGCGACGCCGAGATTGTCTATGGAGGGAACTACGACGACTCGAAGGGATACTTCATCGAGCCGACGGTCATCCTCGCGAAGAACCCGCACTTCCGTACGATGGAAGAAGAGATCTTCGGTCCGGTCATGACGGTTTACGTTTATGATGACGACAAATATGAAGAGACCCTTCATCTCTGCGACGAGACCTCTCCTTATGCATTGACGGGGGGGATTTTCGCTCACGACAGGTACGCCGTTGCCGAGGCAAACAGGATACTCGTGAACTCATCCGGGAACTTCTACATCAACGACAAACCGACAGGAGCAGTCGTCGGGCAGCAGCCCTTCGGCGGTGCGCGCGCCAGCGGGACGAACGACAAGGCCGGCAGCTTCCTGAACATGGTTCGCTGGATGTCGCCGAGAAGCACGAAGGAAAACCTGGTGCCTCCGAAAAATTACCGGTACCAGTTCATGGCGGAGAAGTAGTTTCTGTCTGCGAGAAACGTGGCGGGCTGCACTTTTGGCCATTTGATGCATGAAAGTGCACCCGCTATCTTGTGTTGTTTCCTTAATTATGTAAAATTGGGTAGTGGCTCAATTTAAAAACATTCAACGCAGAGGACGCAAAGGAGGCGCAAAGCACGCAGAACAACTATATTCTTTCGCGGTCTCTGCGATTATTTGTCTTTGCGAACTTTGCGTTAAA